>NZ_JBHVVE010000010.1:0-275687 GCF_042883725.1 Kitasatospora sp. NPDC058184 | reverse complement strand
GCCGGCCACCGTGGCCGTGCTGGTGGGGGGGGGGGGGCGGGGTTGGGGCGTTTTTTCGACCGGGGGTTGGCGGGGGGGGGCACAGGACGTGCGCAGGAAGTCGGGTGGGCCGACTTCCTGCGCACCGGCGGCTCCCCGCAGGGGGTTGACCTGCGGGGAGCCGGGTTGACGTGGCCGTGTCCCGGTACGGGCGGGGCGCGTTGGCCGGGTGTGAGTGGTTTTGGGAGGCTGCCGGAACCGGAACGGCGGCTGGCTGAGGAAACGATCCTGCACGGCGCTCCGGACAGACCGCCGGAGCGGCCGCCGGAGCAGTCGTGGGCGGCGCCCGTGCCGGAACCCGTGGCGGAACCCGGCCCGGAGACGCCCATCTACGCCGAACTGGCCCGGCGCTGGCGGGCCGAGGGGCGGGCCGTCCCCGGGCTGCCCGACCCGGACTGGGAGGCGCCGGCCGCGCCGACCGGGGCTCAGGAGGCGTCCGGCTCCGGCTGGAGCCCGGCGCGGGGGTCAGGGTGGAACCCGGGGGCGGGCTCGGGGTGGAGCCCGGGGTAGAACTGCCGCGCCCACCGGCGGAACAGCCCGATCGAGCGCTCCCCGGGGACGAGCCGGGGCCGCGCCAGGTACCGCTTGTGGTCCAGGACCGGGCGGTCCTGCTTGATGATCCGCACCGAGGCCTGGAGCGCCGCCCAGGAGGCCGCCCGGTCGACGGCCCGCGCCGCGCCGACCCCCGGCACCGGCACCGTGGCGGTCACCGCGAAGCGCACCCTGGTCCGCCACGGCGCGACCGGCGTCGGCAGCACCCACACCCGCAAGGTGCCGCCCACCTGCGGCAGTTCGACCTCCATGCGCATCAGCCCGAGGCCGAACAGCGTCACCGGCTGCTCCAGGCTCACCGCGCCCAGCCCGGGGAACCGGGTCGTGGTGCGCTGGTGGACGGTGAACAGCGGCCCGGCCACCTCGGGCGGGGCGGTCTCCCGGGTGTCCAGGCCGTGCAGCACCCGGGTGTGCCGGAAGTCGACGCTGTTCTCCATCACCTCCTGCGGGTGGGAGAGCACGTCCCCGCTCCACCACGCCAGCGGCCGAACCCCGACCGCCGGCGGCAGCTCCCAGGCCGGTGCGCCGCCGTCCGGACCGCCGCCCGAACCGTTGCCGGGGCCGCCGCCGGGGCCGCACCAGACGAACAGCGCGCCGTCCCGCTCGCACAGCCGGCGCCCGGCCAGGGCGCCCCGGAACCGGATGCCGTCCGGCGAACCGGTGCACGAGCCGTCCGGGCCGAAGGCGAAGCCGTGGAACGGGCAGACCAGCTCCTCGCCCCGGACCTTCCCGCCCGCCCCGAAGTGCGCGCCCAGGTGCGGGCAGTGCGGGCCGACCGCGCGCACCGCGCCCCGGCGGGTCCGGTACAGCACCACGTCCTCGCCCATCAGCCGGACCGTGCGCACCCGCCCGGGCGGCAGGTCCCGGGACCGGCCGACGCAGAACCAGCCACTGGGGTACGGCAGGGGGGCGGAGCGCTCGTCCACGCGGAGTTCACCTCGATGGCTTGACAGCCGTGTGAACGTACCAGGCGACGTGCTCCCGAACGCCGTACATCTCCACCGTGGACCGGAGATTGAGCCACTTGGCCGGATCGCCGAAGCGCCGCAGTATCTCCCACGGCAGCCGGAAGTACGCGTACACGGCCTCCGAGGTCGGCAGGTAGTACGGCGTCGCGTCCAGCGCCTCCTCGACCTCGAAGCCGGCCTCGGCGAGCAGCCGCGACAGGTTGCCGGCGTGGTAGACCTTGGAGCCGGTCATCGTCATCGCGTCCAGGTACGGTTCGATCAACGCCCTTGCGCCCGGCTCCATTTCGTCCAGCGGGCCGGTGCTCATCGGGCCGAGCAGCACCAGCCGGCCGCCCGGGCGCAGCACCCGGTGGAGCTCGGCCAGCGCCCGGGGCGGGTCGTAGGAGTGGACCAGCGTCTCCATCGAGTACGCGCCGTCGAACTCCCCGTCGTCGAAGGGGAGCCGGTGGAAGTCCCCGAAGCGGAACACCGTCCGGTCGCCCATCCGGGCCCGGGCGCTGAGCCGGGCCGCCTCGGCGAGGTGGAAGTCCAGGACGTCGACCCCCGTCACCGCCAGCCCGAAGCGCAGGGCCATCGCCCGGGCCACCACCCCGGCCCCGCACCCGGCGTCCAGCACCCGCGCCCCGGCCGGCAGCGCCAGCTTGCGCCCCAGCACGTCCTCCAACTGCCGCTGCGCCCGCCACAACCGCCACTTCGACTGCCCCGGCTCCGTCCATCCCCAGTGCCGCGCGTTGCGCGCCACCCGGGTGTAGAACCACCGGCTCCCCGCCCGCCCGTACACCCTGCGCAGCCCGGCCAGATCGAGTCCCTGAGCGCTCATGCCAGCGGGTTACCCGGCTCGCGACGCCACCTACCCCCGCCGCCCGCGGATACCCCGATGGAGTGAATCGTGCGGTCATCGTTCCATCGGTGGGGCGGGGGAGGGCGGGCAGCGGGGGAGTCGGGCCCGCCGAGGTGTCAGTCGACGTCCCGGGCGGCGGAGCCCAGGGCCTCCAGGTTCCAGGTGACGATCCGCCGGGGGTGCACCCGGATGACGTCCCGGCTGAACCGGTCTGGCGCCACCGGCGGGACGTCGACGACGAGCACCTCCGCCCGGCCGCGGATCTCCACGCCGCGGCCCCAGCCGGGCGCGACCGGATCGTCGGCGGGCGCCATGTCATCGACCAGGACGGACACCTCGGGGCGGTCCCGGGCGTTGCGGTACTTGCGGCTGCGGGCGTTGTCCGGTCCGCCGATGTCGATGGTGCCGTCCTCGTTGAGCCGGAACCCCACCGGCCGGACCTGCGGGGAGCCGTCCGGGCCGGTGGTGGCCAGGCGGGCCAGCGGTTGGCCGGTGAGGTAGGCGCGTTCGCGCGCGGTGAAGGTCATGCGGACGACGGTAGGAGCTCAAGCGCCCTTCAGGTCAAGGACGCTCGCCGGTTCGTCCGCGCTCCGACCACGAGCGCTTCAGCTCCGCCCAGCGGGTTGCCTGATCCTCTGTCAGGGTGCCACGGAGTTCGGCGAGTTTGAGGAGCTGGGCCTCGGCGTCGGCGCCTAGGGGCTGGGCCTCGGCGCGGTAGTGGTCGGTGAGCAGGGCGTCGAGTTCGGGGCGGGTGAGGGCGGGGTCGAGGCGCTGGGCGAGCTTGGCCATGTTGCGGTAGGAGCCCTGGAGCAGGAAGGGGGGCTCGGTGCGGGTGCGGTCGTCCTGGGCGGCGGAGGCCAGGTAGGCGCGGTTGACGGCCAGGACGGTGGAGCGCAGGTGGAGCAGGCCGGCGAGGACGGCGGTCATCCGCTCGGTCTCGGCGGCGGGCCAGGTGCCGGCCAGGGTGCCGCCGGGCAGGCCGCCGGCGCGGGCGAGCAGGGTGTCCAGGTCGGCGCGCTCGGCGGTGGCGAGCGGGGCCAGGTGGGGGCTGGCGGGCAGGGCGTTCTCGACGAAGCTGAGCGCGAAGAGGTCCTCGCGCCCGGCGACGGCGTCGCCGAGGTTCCACACGTCGGCGCGGTTGGCGAGCATGTCGGGCAGCCGGAAGAGGCGGCCGGACTCGGTGTACGGGTTGGCGGCCATCACCACGGCGAAGCGCTTGCCGCGCAGGTCCCACTCGCGGGCCTCGCCGTCCCAGACGCCGTCGATCCGGCGCTGGGCGTCGCACAGCGGGATGAAGCGCTGGAGGAACTCGGGCGAGGTGTGCTGGACGTCGTCCAGGTAGAGCAGCACGTTGTCGCCCGCGTGCAGGGCGAAGTTGAGCTTCTCGACCTCGCGCCGGGAGGTCGCGTCGGGGGCCTCGGCCGGGTCCAGCGAGGTGACCCGGTGGCCGAGCGCGGGGCCGCTGACGGAGACCAGCAGCAGGCCGAGCCGCTCGGCGAGGTACTCGACCAGGGTGGTCTTGCCGTAGCCGGGCGGGGAGACCAGCAGCAGCAGGCCGCTGCGGTCGACCGGTCCGCCGGGCCCGGCGGTGCCGAGCTGCTTGGCGAGGTTGTCGCCGACCAGCGGCAGGTACACCTGGTCGATCAGCCGGTTGCGGACGAAGCCGTTGAGCGGGGCGGGCCGGTACTGGTCGATCCGCAGCCGGGCGTGCTCGGCGGCCAGCAGTTCGCCGCGCAGCCGCTGGTAGGCCCGGTAGCCGGGCACCTCGACCTGCTCGAACTCCGCCACCCGGGCGAGCAGTTCGTCCAGCCGGAGGTCGAGCGCTCCGCCCGCGAGCCGCGGGTGGTCGCCGAGCAGCCCGGTGATCCGGGCGCCCACGGCCCCCTCGGCGGGGCGGCGCGGCAGGGACGGGCAGAGCAGCGCGGCGGCGGCCTCGGCGAGGTCCGCCGGATCGGCGTCGACGGCGCCCGACTCCAGCCAGGCGGCGGCGAGTTGGCGCCGTACGGGCAGCAGCTCGGGCTCCTCGGGCAGTGCGGCCAGCGCCTCGGTGAGACCGGCCGACTCGGGGGCGGCGCGGAACTTGTCGAGCAGTGCGGCGGCGCCCGTCGAGTGGGCGAAGCTGGGTGCGGCGGCGGCCAGTTCGGCCACCAGGTAGGGCCCGGCGGGCGCCGCTCCCGGGACGAAGTCGGCGACGGCGGAGGAGAGTTCGCGGGCGAGGGCGTCCAGCGCGGCCTGCGCCGGGGCGCCCCCGAAGGCGTCCCGGGCGAGGCCCAGCGAGCGGGCCCGGGTGTGCCAGAGCAGCCGCTGCCGCTCGTCGGCGCCGTGCGCCCAGTACAGCTGCGCGGCCGCCCGGGCGCCCGCCGGGTGGCGCAACAGCCCGGCCTCGGCGTCGAGTCGGAGCAGGGCGCGGAGCAGCAGCGCGGCGTCGTGGTCGTGCACGCCGCGCTGGTAGCCCTCGTCCGGGCGCTGCTCGGCGGCCCGCCGGACGTGCTCCAGCAGCTCGGCGTCGGTGAGCGGCGCCGCCGCCTCGACGGCCGGCAGCAGGCTCGCCGCGAGGTACTCGGCGCGGTACAGCCGCGGGGTCTCCGAGGGCAGCGGGCGGTCCCAGTACCGCTCGGTGGCGGCGAAGGCCGGGTCGGTGACGGGGGAGCGGTAGTCGGTGCCGGTGAGGGTGAAGGCGGGGCGTCCGCGCCAGGGCACCAGGGCGAGTTCGGGGCGCTGGGTGGTGACGGCGAACAGGTGCCGGCCCAGCCGCAGGGTGCCGGGCCCGTCCCCGGCGAGCTCGGCGCGGTCGCGCAGGGCCCGGTGGGCGCGGCCGCGGGCGGCGCGCAGCCGTCCGGTCAGCTCCTCGGCCCGGACCCGGTCGCCGAGCGCGGTCAACTGCCCGGCCAGGTCGCGGAGTTTGACGGCGGTCGGGTCGGCGGCGAGGGCGGCGTCGATCTCGGCGGCGGTGTCAAGACCGGCCAGCCTGCGGTGCAGGGTGTCGAGGACGCGTCCGGCGGAGGCGGCCAGCCGGTCGGCGCGCCGGGCCCGCTCCTCCAGCAGGTGCTGGCGGCGGGCGGTGAGCGCGTCGTGGACCTCGGTGCGGCGGGCGGTGAGCTGCTCGCCGAGCGCCGGGTCGGCGTCGGCGAAGCGGGTCTCCAGCTGCTCGATCCGCAGCAGCAGCCGGCCGAGCTGCTCGTCGCAGGCCTCGGGGGTGTCGGCGGCGGCGAGCGCGGCGGTGGTGGCCTGGCCGAGCAGGGCGGTCTCGGCGGCGAACTCGGCGGCGGCCTCGCGGGTGCGCAGCTCCCGGCGGCGCACGGTCAGCGCGGACCGGGCCCGGTTGAGCAGCCCGAGCACGTCGGCGAGCCGGTCGAGGATCGCGGTGCGGGTGGTGGCGTCGGCCAGGTCGAGGGTGCCGACCAGCTCCGAGACGGTCTGCAGGGCCTCGCTCTGGCCGCCCAGTTCGAGGCCCAGCGGCTCGGCCTCGGCGGCGGTGGCGATGGCGGCGCAGCGCTCGGCCAGCTCGCCGGCCCGCTGCCGGTGGGGCTCGAAGGCGGTCGGCTCGGCGAGCTGGCCGACGGCGCGGTCGGCGGCCTCGGCCAGGCCCTCGGCGAGGTGCGCGGCGAGCCCGTCGATCCGCTCCGGGTCGGCGCGCGGCAGGTCGCGCAGCGCCTCGACGCGGCCCTGGGCGCGGCGCAGTCCGGCCAGCCGGTCGACCCACTCGGCGGCGTCGGCCAGGGTCTCGCCGCGGGCGGTGCGCAGCAGGCCCTCGACGTGCTCGGCGGCCTCGTCGGTCCGCCGGGCGGCGTGCGCGGTGAGCTGGGCGACGGCCTCGTACTCGGCGACGACCTGCCGGGCGGTGTCGCGGATCTCGGCGAGCGGCGCGGCGAGGTCGCCGAGGCCGTCCTGGCCGAGCCAGTGGTGCCGGTCGGCGGTGCGGGTGCAGGCGGCGAGGACGGCCTGGTGGCCGGCCGGGGTGCCGGCGCCGGCCGCGGCCAGCCGGGCCAGGGCCAGGCAGTCGGCCAGGCCGCGGACCAGGTCGGCGTTGCCGATCCGGGCCAACGGCCCGCTGCCGGAAGGCTGTTCGGCGGCGAAGCGCTCGCTGGTGAACGGGGTCTGCCAGAGCTGGACGGGGTGCAGCCGGGTCGGCCCGTCCTCGGCCGGGCGCAGCGCGATCAGGGTGCCGTCGGCGAGCAGCGCGTAGCCCTGGCAGGGCAGCGGGGCGGCGGCCTCCTGGCGGACGCTGTTGTACGGCTGGAGCAGGGCGCGGCCGTCGGCGGGGGAGCGGAACTCGTACAGCACGTCCTCGCCGTTGGGCGAGAGGAGGGTGCGCTCGTAGCGCAGGCCGTCGACCGGCTGGTCGAAGGTGCGCACGGTGCCGTCCACCAGGTGGCAGCCGCCGGGGAAGGCCACGCCCTGGTCGGCGGGCAGCCGCAGGCAGGCCTGGCCGAGCGCGTCGATCCGGGTGACGGTGCCGGTGGGCAGGTGCACCACTAGGTGCCGCTCGGTCTCCTCCTGGTACGGGCGCACGCGCACCAGCAGCAGGGTGCCGAGCCGGGCGTGGGCGATCCGGGCGTCGGCGAGCGTCTGCAGGGCCTCGGCCAGCGGCTCGCGGTGCAGCTCCCGGCCGTCCGGGGCGGTGATGGTCAGCCGGCCGCCGTCGACGCCGACGAGCAGTTCGCCGGCCAGGTCGGCGCGGGGCGGGCGGCCGGGGCCGGCGGGCAGCTGGTCGTCCCGGGTGAGGGCGGTCCACGGCAGCTGCTGCCCGTCGGCGGGGGTGTGGTCGCGTTCGCCGCGCCCGTCCAGGTAGGACGGCTGGGCGTCGTCGGCGAGGCCGTCGTCCAGGCGCCAGCGCAGCACCCGGACGTCGGCGGCGGTCGGGCCGGTGCGGAAGACGGCGAGCAGCCGGCCGTCCACCGCGCGCAGCCGCTCCAGCCGGGCGTCGCGGAAGTAGCGCCGCAGGTCGGCGAGGTCCTGGCGCAGCCGCGGGTCGTCCAGCAGGGTGCCCTCGGCGGGCGCGGGGGAGAGGTCGGGGTGGTGCAGGCCGAGGACGTCGGTGAAGTCCCCGGCGCCGTCGGCGGATTCGGTCGGACGGGTGGCGAGCAGCAGCAGCCCGCCGGCGGCGGTGAGGTCCTGCGGCAGGCAGGCCCGGTCGGTGGTGAGCCGTCCGGTGCCGGCCAGCCGCAGCTCCCCGCCGCCGAACTCGGCGACCCGGCGGGCGTTCAACGCCTGGGCCCGGTCGGCGAGTTCGGCGGCGGCTCGGGCGAGCCGGTCGCGCAGGACCTCGTAGGTGCCGGCGTCGAGCCGGGCGTCGAGGGCGTCCACGGTCACGGTCACGTTCCTCAGTTGACTCGGTCGAATCGGTTGCCGCGATCGATGCGGTTGGATCGGTAGCCGCGGTCAGCGTGCCCGCTCAGCGCGGTCGGCGTGCCCGCTCAGCGGATCACTTGGAGCCGTTGGCCGAGGCGAGCCCGCCGGCCAGCGCCCCGATCGGGGTCTCCGCGACGCCCAGCTTCCGTGCCGACTCCAGCAGTTGGCGCAGCTGACCGGCCTGGTCGCCGGCCCCCGAGCCGATCAGCTTCATCAGCAGGGCCGACACCGTCAGATTCTGCACGTCGGCCGTGGAGACCGAGGAGAGCACCCGGGTGAGGTCGTCCGTGAAGCTCGCCCGCCCGTCCAGCCAGGGCCCGGCCAGAGTCTGCGCGGTCTGCGAGTGGGCGACGAAGGCGTCCACGCTCTTGCCGGCCGACACCGACTGCACCAGCCGGTCGAAGAACACCGAGTCCCCGCCGACGATGTCGATCTTCGCCTTCTCCAGCCCGGCCGCGACCAGCGCCGCCTGGGCCTCGGCGATCTGCCGCTGGGTGTCCAGCCCGGCCAGCCGGACGTCCTTCTCGGCGGCCAGCCGAAGCCGGTACTCCTCGTGCCCGCGCGAGGCCTCGTCCAGCTTGGCCATCGCCGCGGCCTTCTCGGTCAGGCCCTCGGCCTCGGCCTTCAGCCGACCGCCGATCTCCAGCGCGGCCGCCTTGGCCTTCTCCGCCTGGACGACGGCCTCGGCACGGCCGACCTTCTCCACCGCCGCGGCCTCCTGCTCGCGGACCTGGACCCGGGCCAGGCCCTCGGCCGCGGCCTCCGCCCGGACGCCCTCGGCCATCCGGATCTTGGCGGCCGCGTCCAGCTCGGCGGCCTGCTGCCGGGCCTCGGCCAGCACCAGCGCCTCGCGGGCCTTGTGGGTGGCGGCCTGCTCGGCGGCCTCCGCGGCCTTGATGTCCTTGACGAGCTTCTCCTGCGCCTCGGCCTCGGCCTGGATCACGACGGCCTTGCGGACGCGCTCGGCCTCCTCGGTGGCGCGCAGGGTCTTGACGGCCTCCTCCTGCTCGGCGACGGTGCGGTCCACCGCGACCCGCTCGCGGACCACGTCGGCGACCTCGCGCTTGGCGGACTCGAGCTCCTTCTCCTTGGCGATCGTGGCGAGCTGGGTCTCCCGCTCGCGGCCGACGACCTCCAGCAGACGGTCCTTCTCGATCCGCTCGTTCTCCACCGCGATCACCCGCTCGCGGTTCTTCTGCGCCACCGCGACCTCGCGGGCCTGGTTCTCCCGCTGCACCCCGAGCAGCTCCTCGGTGCGCAGGAAGGCGGTCTGGGCGTTGAGCCGCTCCTCCTCCTGCACCCGGGCGATCACCGCGTCCTCCTTGGCCCGCAGGGTCTCGATCTCGCGGCGCTGGCGGATCTCGGCGTCGGCCTGCCGGCGCTCCAGCTCCAGGACGGCCTCCCGGGCGTCCACGTTCTGCCGGGTGATCTCCTTCTCCTCGGTGCGCTGGTACTCGTTGGTGCGCACGTGCTCGATCGCGGTCAGCTCGGTGATCTTGCGGATGCCCTGGGCGTCCAGGATGTTGTCGGCGTCCAGCTGGTTCATCGGGGTCTGTTCCAGGTGGTCGATCGCCGCGTCCTCAAGGGTGTAGCCGTTGAGGTCGGTGCCGATGACCGCGATGATCTGGTCCCGGAACTCGTGCCGGTGGGTGTACAGGTCGGTGAAGTCCAGCTGCTTGCCGACGGTCTTGAGCGCCTCGGCGAACTTGACGGCGAAGAACTCCTGGATCGCCTGCGGATCGCTGGCCCGGGCGGTGCCGATCGACTGCGCGACCTTGATGACGTCCTCGACGGTCTTGTTGACCCGGACGAAGAACGAGATCCGGATGTCCGCGCGGATGTTGTCCCGGCAGATCAGACCGTCCCGCCCGGCCCGGTGGATCTCCACCGTCTTGGCGGTGATGTCCATCAACTCCGCCTTGTGGAGCACCGGGAGGACGATCGCGCCGGTGAAGGTCACGTCCACCTTCTTCGTCCGGGAGACGATCAGTGCCTTGCCCTGCTCGACCTTCTGGAACAGGCGGCCCACGAACAGCAGCATGGCGAGCAGGATGAGCAGCACGACGGCGACGAGCACGCCGAAACCCACGGCGATGGTGTCCATCACGGAGTCCTTTGACGAGATGGCGAGTTGGAGCGAAGAGGTGGTGCGAGGAGTCGATGGGAAGAGGTGGTGCGAAAGGGAAGTGCGGTGGCGGAGGGCCGGCCGGGGAACGGGAGGCCGGGGATCAGACGCCGGTGGACGGCGGCTCGAAGGGCGCCACCAGGAAGTGCTCGCCCACGGCGTCGTAGTCGAAGATCAGGGCGGTCCGCCCGGCCGTCAGGCCCGGTTCGGGCTCCGCCGTGCGGACCTGGACGGTCGCGGTGGAGCCGTCCTCCGCGGTGACCTCGGCCTGCCCGAAGTCGGCCGTCACCCGGCCGGTCCGGATCACGCAGACCCGGCCGACGAAGTCCCCCCGGGTGGCCGGCCGGTCCTGCGGGAACAGCCGCGACAGCGGCCGGACGAGCACCCGGGTGCCCGCCCAGGAGGCGGCCAGCGCGACGACGAACACGCCGCCGCGCGCCGGCGCCCCCGAGGTGAGGACGGTGCCGGCCAGGCTGACGAACCAGGCGAGCGCGACCAGCAGCGACACCGCCACCGTCACGGGCACCCCGCCCAGTCCCAGCGCGTCCAGCACGCCCGTGTGGTGGCCCGCACCGGGTCGGTCGGGTCCCCCGTCGGCACCGTGCCCCCCGGCACCGTGCCCCCCGTGTCCGACGTGCCCCCCGTGCTCGGCACCGAGGTGGTGCCCCGCGTGCCCGACGTCCATGTGGTGCCCGGCGTCGTGCCCCCCGTGCACGGCGCCGGGAACGAGGCCGCCGACCAGCATCAGCAACCAGTACCCGACCACCACCACCAGCGCGAAGCTGAACAGCGCCGTCGGAAAGGCCAGCGCGGCCGCGAAGAATCCCCCCATCCCGGCCACCCTCCCCCGCCTCTCCACCGGCGCCGCGCTTCGGCACCGGGGAGATCATGACAGCGCCGGGGCCCGTCGCACATTGCCAGGATCCGGCAATCTTTACGCCCTCTTGACACCCTGGTACACGCGGCCCGCGTGACACTGCAACAACCAGGCAACAGGACGGGCGCCGGACGGTCGCAGCGGCGCCGCGCGGGTTTCGCGCGGCGGGACCGCGGCGGCCCTTCCCTGGGCGGCGGGGACTACGGCCGTCGTGCCGCGCACTACGGCGGTAGTCCAGCGCACCACGGCGGTAACGCCGCGCACCGCGGCGGTAGTTCCGCGCACTACAACGGTTGTTCCGAGCACTACAGCGGTAGTCCCGCGCACTACAGCGGTTGTTCCGGCCAGTTCAGCAGCCGCGCCCCCATGGCCGCCGTCTCCAGGGTGAAGCGCTGGAGCGCGTCCGCCGGGTCGTACCCGGTGAGCGCCTTGATCCGCTCCAGCCGGTAGCCCAGGGTGCGCACGCTCAGGCCCAGTCGGCGCGCCGCCTCCGCGTTCACGTACGCGGCCTCCGCCTGCACCGCGATGGTGTCCAGCAGCGGACGGGCGCCGCCGCGCGCCTCGGTCAGCGGGCCGAGCACGGTGCGCACCAGGTCGGCCATGGCCGACCGGTCGCGCATCAGCACCGGGAAGACCAGCAGCTCCTCGGCCCGCAGCTGCCGGGCCGGCAGGCCCAGCCGCTGCGCGTAGTCCAGGGCGTCCAGCGCCTCCTCGTAGCTGCGCAGCACCCCGCTCGGCCCCGAGTGCCGGCGGCCGGTGGCCACCCGCCGGACCGGCTGGTAGCCGCGGCCGCTCCCCGGGCGCAGCGTCAGCTCGGCGAAGGCGTCCAGCACGGCCCGCTCGGAGTCCGGGGCGATGCACACCAGCCGGCCGTCCTTGCTGGCCAGCAGCACGTCCCGCTCGCCGAACCGCCCGGCCAGCTCCCGCTCCACCCGGTGCACCAGCGGATGGACGTCCGCGAACGGCTCGTCGCCCACCGCGACCGCCACCGTGTACGCGCCCGCCAGCCGCAGCCCGAACCGCTCCGCGCGCTCGGCGAGCAGCCCGAGGTCGCTGCGGCCGAACAGCAGGTCGTCGATGAACTCCCGCCGGGCGGCCTCCTCCTGGCGGACGGCCAGGCGCTGGGCCCGCTCGTGGCCCTCGCCCAGCGCGGCCAGCGCGGCGTCGGTGGCGGCCAGTACCGCGTCGCCGGTCCGGCGCAGTTCGGTGACGCTGCTCGCGGAGGTCGTCCCGGGCAGGGTCTGCCAGGCCCGCCGGGCCGCGGCCAGGCAGTGCGCGACCACCTCGCGCAGCCCGTGCCCGGCCTCGGCGCAGTGCTCGCCGAGCCTTCGCAGGCGTTCCAGCTCCTCGCGGCGCAGCAGCCGGCCGGTGCGGGAGACGTCGGCGAGCAGCACGAGGTAGACCTCGGCCAGCTCGGTCGGTATGTCGTAGTCGATCTCCTCGGTCACCCTGTCCTGCCAACCCCCGTGCGGCCCGGTATTTCGGCGCTGAATTTATCAGGGGCGCTCCGGCCGGGAACGGGCGCGGCGGCCCCTGCCACCAGCCGAGGAGGCCCCGGCCACCGGCCCCTGCCACCAGCCGAGGAGGCCCCGGCCACCGGCCGCTGCCGCCCGCCGCGGCGGCCCCCGCTACCGGTCCCGGAAGTGCAGGACGAAGCGGGCGCTGCTGCCGTCGATCCGCCGCCGCACGTACAGCGCCGGAGCGCCGTCCGGGGTGCAGCTGACCCCCTCGCGCACCAGCAGCGCGGTGCCCGGCGGGACGCCCAGCAGCTCGGCGTCCGCGAGGTCCGCGCCGACGGCGCCGAAGGCCCGCCAGTCGTACTCCAGCTCCACCCCGGCGGCCCGCGCCAGGTCCGGCACCAGGTTCCCGGGGCGGCCCGGCCGGACCAGCTCGGCGGGCAGCGGGCCGAACGGCACCCAGTAGCTGCACGCCGCCCGGGCCCGCCCGCCCAGCCGGATCACCGAGTCCACCCGGGACAGCTCCGCGGGAGTGCGGCCCAGCTGGCGGGCCGCCTCCGCGTCCTGCGCCGAGCCGGTGACGGGCGGGGCGGCCACCACGAACTCGCCGTCGGTGGACTCGTCGTTCGGCAGCGCGGTGGGCACGCTGCCGAGGTCGAAGCGCTGGCTGCGCGGGTCCACGGCGATCGACACCCGGACGGCGGGCGGGCGGACGAAGGTGCCCACGCCCCGGCGGATCTCCACCACGGCGGCCCGCTCCAGCTCCGCCACCGCCTGCCGTACGGTCAGCCGGTTCACGCCGAACTCGGCGCTCAGCTCGGGCTCGCTGGGCAGCCGGGTGCCGGGCGGGTAGGCGCCGGCGTCGACGCGCTCCTGGAGCCGGCGGGCCAGGCGGCGGTACACCGGGGTGTTCGGGGAGCTCGGGGTGTCCGGGGGGTTCGTCGCCACGGGCCCGATCCTACGGAGCCCGCCCGGGCCGCCTGCGCCGCTCGGGCCGCCTGTGTCGCCTGTGCCGCCTGCGCCCCTCGTCACCGCTCGGGCCGCCCGGGCGCCGTGCCGTACGGGACACCGCGGCCCCCGGGTCGCCGTGGGCGGGCGATGGGCGTGGGATAGAAGGATGTACCGATCGAGGCCCGCGTCGGCGAGACCCGCGCCACCGAGGCTTGCCCGGCGGCCCCCCGAGGGGTTACACATCTAGACGTCTAGATGTCTCCGCCTCCGGATCTCCCCGTCTCCTCCCGGGTGCGGCCCCACCGAAAGGCCTCCCGCATGTCCCTGGTCAACTTCCGCGACGCCGCCGCCCTCGGCGACCCCGAGGGCCGGCGGGTCCGCCCCGGTGTGCTGTACCGCTCCGCCCAGCCGTTCCCGGCCGCCGACGAGGCCACCGTCGCCCAGCTGCGCGGCTGCGACATCCGCACCATCGTGGACCTGCGCGACCCGCGCGAGACCGACCCCGCCGACTGGGCCGCCGCCGAGTCCGCCGGGATATCCGTCGTCGCCGCCCCGGTGAACCCCGCCACCGACGCCCTCACCGCGCGGATGGGCACCATGGCCACCGCCGCCGACCTGGGCGACTTCTACGTCCTGCTGGCCGAGTCCGCGCCCGACGCGGTGGCCGCCGCCGTCGACGCCACCGTCCGCCCCGGCGCCGTCCTGCTGCACTGCGCCGCCGGCAAGGACCGCACCGGCCTGCTGACCGCCCTCCTGCTGGACCTCCTCGGCGTCCCCGCCGAGCGCATCGTCGCCGACTACACCCGCACCGCCGACGCCCTCCCGCAGATCTTCGCGGGCCTCGCCGAGCGCCACCGCACCGCCCTCAACGACCGCACCACCTCCCGCGTCACCGACTCCCGGGGCCGCAACCTGACCATCCCCGCGCCCCTCCTGGAGGCCCCGGCCGAGGCCATGTCCGTCTTCCTCGACCGCGTCCGCACCCACCACGGCGGCGCCGCCTCCTTCCTCCCCTCCTGCGGCGTCCCGGCGGCCACCCTCGGCGCCTTCCGCACCAAGGCGGGCACCGCCGCGGCCTGACCCCGGGGGCCGTCGCGCCGCGCCCGTTGGCGTGCCCTAATCCCGTTGCGCCGTGCCGTCGGTGCTGGCAGCGTGGCCGGGCGGGCAGCGTGCCGGGGCGGAAGGGGGTGGCGCGGGATGACCGCTCTGCGCGAGATCCGGGCCGACCACGACGGGCGGACGATCGTGCTCTACCAGGCCTACCCGCCGGCGATCGCCGACGCGGCGCTGGCGGCGGGCCGGTTCACGGCGCCGTTCGGCTTCCACCGGATGACGTGGATCAAGCCCTCGTTCCGCTGGCTGATGCACCGCAGCAACTGGGCGCAGAAGCCCGGCCAGACCAGGGTGCTGGCGGTCCGGATCACCCGGGAGGGCTGGGAGGAGGCGCTCGCCCGCGCCGTCCTGACCACCGCGCACCCGGACGAGGTGGCCCGCGCCGAGGTCCACGTGCAGTGGGACCCGGAGCGGTCGCTGCGCGGGGCGGCGCTGAACCACTACAGCATCCAGGTGGGCGTCGGCCGGTCGCTGGTCCGCCGCTACGCCGAGGAGTGGGTCGTCGGGCTCACCGACCTCACCCCGCAGGTGCAGCGGATCGCCGCGCTGGTCCGCGGCGGGCAGGCGGCGAAGGCGCAGCGGCTGCTGCCGCCCGAGCGCCCGTACCCGCTGCCCGCCGCGACGGCACGGCGCCTCGGCCTGGGGTGACCCGAGGCCCCGGGGCGGCCCGAGGCCCGGGGCGACCCGGGGCCTCACACGTCCCGCCGCCGCACCACGACCACCGTCACCGCCACCGCCACCGCGCCCCACACCCCCATGGTGATCCACGAGTCCAGCACGCTCGGCGCGTACTTCCCCATCGTGGTCCTGGAGTTCGGTGTGATGGTGAGCCGCTGCACGGTGGCCAGCGGCAAATGGGTGCCGATCTCCTTCAGCCACCGGTAGCGGTCCCCGCCGAACATCATCGGCAGGATGAACATCAGCATCACCAGCGACACGATCGAGGCGGTGGCGTGCCGCAGCAGCGCGCCCAGCGCCATCCCGATCAGCGCGCAGACCGGCACGATCGCCGCGTAGGCGAGCACGGCCCGCAGGCAGCCCTCGTCGGTGATGGAGAGCCCGACGTGCCGGGAGGCCAGCATCGCGTTGATGGTGAGGAAGGAGAGCGCCGAGACGGCGAGCCCGGCGAGCGCGGTGATCCCGCCGATCAGCAGCACCTTGGCCGCGATCACGCCGCGCCGGTCCGGGACGGCGGCGAAGGTGGTGCGGATCAGGCCGGTGGTGTACTCGCCGAAGACGGTGATCGCCCCGAGGCTGCCGGCCGCGACCGCCATCAGGTCGCTCGCGATGCTGCCGAGGCCGTGGAACAGCGGGTCGTAGGTGTACGGGGAGCGCCCGGGCATCGGCGCGGGCGGGTGGTCGATGTACGTCAGGTCGGTGTGGACGGCGTTCACGTTGACCGCGATCGCCACCAGCGAGGCCAGCGCCAGCACCCAGTAGGTGGAGCGCAGCGAGCGCAGTTTGATCCACTCGGCGGCGAGCAGGTCGAGGAACCGGGGGGCCGGCTCGGCGACGGAACCGCCGGAACCGCCGGAACCGGTGGAACCGGTGGAACCAAGGGCCATGCTGCTCATCGGGCTTCTCCTGCCAGGTACTCGACGCTGTCGGCGGTCAGGGACATGAACGCCGACTCCAGCGACGACGTCCGGGCGGCCAGTTCGTGCAGCACCACGCCGTGCCGCAGCGCGAGTTCGCCGATCCGTTCGGCCGGCATCCCGGTGACGGTCCCGAACCCCGGCTCGGTCAGCCGTACTTCGGCCCCCTCCGCGCGCAGGACCCCGGCCAGCGAGGCGAGTTCGGGTCCTCGGACGGCCACCGAGGAGACCGCGTTGCGGGCCGAGAACTCGGCGAGGCTCTCGTCCGCGATCAGCCGGCCGCGCCCGATCACCACCAGCCGGTCGGCGGTGTGCTCCATCTCGGCCATCATGTGGCTGGAGACGAAGACGGTGCGCCCCTCGGCGGCGAGCCGGCGGAACAGTCCGCGCACCCAGAGCACGCCCTCCGGGTCCAGCCCGTTGAGCGGTTCGTCGAAGAGCAGCACCGGCGGGTCGCCGAGCAGCGCGCCGGCGATGCCGAGCCGCTGCTTCATGCCCAGCGAGTAGCCGCCGATCCGGCGCCCGGCGGCCTTGGCGAGCCCGACCTCGGCCAGCACCTCGTCCACCCGCCGGAGCGGGATGCGGTTGCTCCGGGCCAGGGCCGACAGGTGGGCCCGGGCGCTGCGCCCGCCGTGCACGTCGCCCGCGTCCAGCAGGGCTCCGACGTGCCGCAGGCCGCGCGGCCGGTTCGCGAAGGGCACCCCGGCCACGGTGGCACTCCCCCCGGTGGGGGTGTCGAGGCCCAGGATCATCCGCAGTGTGGTGGACTTGCCCGCCCCGTTGGGGCCGAGGAAGCCGGTCACGGTGCCGGGCCGGACGGTGAAGGTCAACTGGTCGACGGCCGTGGTGGCGCCGTACCGCTTGGTCAGTCGCTCGATCTCGATCACGGGGACAACGCTGCCGGTCGGGCCCCGCCCGGGCATCGGGCCGCGGGCCACAACCGCGGGCGGCCGCACTGGTCCAGGGGATTACGCCCCCGGGCCAATGTGCCGCCGTCCGGGCCGCCGCTACCATCGCGTCATGATCACCGAACCCCGTCCGCCGCTGCTCAGGCGCCTGCCCGCGGGCGTGTGGGTGGGGGCGCTGTGGACGGCCCTGGTCGTGTTCCGCTTCTTCACGCGCGAGAACGAGCTGCACCACCTGCTGAACTACCACGGCAATCCCGAGGACATGCCGATGGTGGTCACCGCGGTGGTCACCACCCTGGTCGCGACGCTGCTGGTCCGGCTGCCGCTGCTCGCCATCGTGGTGGCGCTCGGGGGCGGGATGTTCGCGCTCGGGATGTGGGGCGTCCCGGAGGCGGCGCCGCTCCAGTTCCTGATCGCCGACGCGGTGGTCGGCTACTGCGCGGCCACCCGCTCCCGCCGGGTCTCGCTCACCGCCCTGGCGCTGCCGCTCGCCACCCTCGCCGGGCTGCTGCTCTGGGGCGCCGTCAACGACTACCCCGTCAACCCGCTCGCCTACGGGGGCTTCGCGGCCACCGTGCTGATCGCCTGGCTGATCGGCAACACCGTGCACCAGGGCCGGGCCCACGCGGAGGCGCTGCGCGGCCGGGCCTCCGAGCAGGCCATCACCGCCGAACGGCTGCGCATCGCCCGTGAGTTGCACGACATGGTGGCCCACAACATCGGCATCATCGCGATCCAGGCCGGCATGGGCAGCCGGGTCATGGACACCCAGCCCGCCGAGACCCGGGCCGCCCTGGAGGCGATCGAGGCCACCAGCCGGGAGACCCTGGCCGGGCTGCGCCGGATGCTCGGCGCGCTGCGGCAGGTCGAGGGGGAGCCGGCGCCGCTCGAAGTGATGCCCGGACTGGGTGAGTTGGACCGGCTGGTGGAGAAGGCGGCGGGCGCCGGGGTGCGGGTGGCGCTCACCCGCCGCGGCGAAGCCCGTCCCCTGCCGTCCGAGGTGGACCTCGCCGCCTACCGGATCGTCCAGGAGGCGGTCACCAACGTGGTCAAGCACTCCGGCACCCGGGACTGCCACGTCACCGTCGGGTACGGGCCGCGGGAACTCGACGTCACCGTCGTCGACCTGGGCGCGGGCGCGGCGACCGGCACCCCCGGTACCGGCTACGGGCTGGCCGGCATGCGCGAGCGGGTCGCCCTGCTGGACGGCGAGTTCGCCGCCGGCCCGCGCCCCGAGGGCGGCTTCCGGGTCGCCGCGCGGCTGCCGCTCCCCGAGAGCCCGGCCGTGCGGACCCCGGCCGTGCAGACCCCCGGCGAGCCCGGTGTCGGGACCGCCGTCGGGACCGCCGTCGAGACCCCCGTGGAGGTGGGACCGTGATCCGTGTCGTCCTGGTCGACGACCAGCCGCTCATCCGCACCGGCCTGCGCGTGCTGATCGCCGACGCCCCCGACCTGGAGGTGGTCGGCGAGGCCGGCAATGGCGCCGAGGCCGTCGAACTGGTCGCCCGGCTGCGCCCCGACGTCGCCGTGATGGACATCCGGATGCCCGGCATGGACGGCATCGAGGCCACCCGCCGGATCACCGCCGACCCGGACCTGCCCACCCACGTCCTCGTCCTCACCACCTTCGACGACGACGACTACGTCTACGGCGCGCTGCGGGCCGGGGCGAGCGGCTTCCTGGTCAAGGACCTCGCCCTGGAGACCATCCTGGACGGCGTCCGGGTGGTCGCCGCCGGGGACGCCCTGCTGGCCCCCGGCATCACCCGCCGGCTGATCGGCGAGTTCGCCGCCCGCCCGGACGCCGACGCCGCGGCCAGGCCCCGCAGGCCGGTCGCCGAGGCCGTCACCGAGCGCGAGCGGGAGGTGCTCACCCTGGTCGGCCGGGGCCTGTCCAACGCCGAGATCGCCGCGGAGCTCACCATCAGCGTGGCCACCGCCAAGGCCCACGTCGCCCGGCTGTTCACCAAGCTCGACGCCCGCGACCGGGTCCACCTGGTCATCCAGGCCTACGAGTTCGGGCTGGTCAGCGCGTAGAAGCGTGTGAAGCGCGTAAAAGCGCGTAAGGCGCGTAACGCGCGAAAAGCATGCAGAGCGCGTCACGCGAGAGCGCCGGAGCGGGCCCGCACGGCCCACTCCGGCGCTCGCCTCACCCGGTCGTCAGTGGACGACCGCGTGCGAGATCTGGCAGCCGCTCACGCCGTTCGACCAGGTGCCCTGCATGGCGAACGAGCCCGTCGCGAACGTCACGTTCTGCGCGCCGCCCGTCCCGCCGACCCCGTTCCAGGAGCACTTGTCGGCGTTCTCGTACCCGGTCGAGTCGGTCCAGCCGCCCGCCGGGTTCTGGTCGGTGATGGTCTCCGAGTACTCGTGGCCGTACACGATGGTCACGCCGTCCAGGGTGCCCGCGCTGCCGCTGTTGACGTAGTTCTGGCCGCAGGAGCTGCCCATGTCGGTCACGTACGGGTCGTTGGTGAACGCCACGTCGCCGTACGGGGAGGAGGCCGCGCCGCCGCTCAGGGTGGTGTCGCCGTTCCAGTCGTGCCAGGCGCAGAAGCCCCCGTTCGGGGTGTTGAAGCCGTCCGGGTGGGTGCCGGTCGGCGACAGCACCACGTACTGCACGTTGCGGTTGGAGGCGGCGGTGGTGTTGCCGAAGTGCCCGGCCGCCTTGACGGCCTCGGCGGCCAGCTGGTTGCCGCTGGCCTGGCCCGGCGCGGCGGCGGACCCGTCGACCCAGACGCCGGCCAGCGCGCCGCCGGTCGGGTAGCCGACGTGCGTCGAACCGGTCGGGCAGCTGGTCGCGCCCGCGGCGACGCCCTCGCAGTACTGGGTCATGACGCCGGACCAGGTCTCGCTGTTGGTGCCGAGGCCCTTGAACAGCTGCTGCGCCCGGACGGCCTCGCCCTTCGGGTCGCCGGTCAGGGTGGTGTAGCCGCTGGAGTTGGTGCCCTGGGTGCCCCACTGGGAGCCCCAGAAGACCAGGTAGACCTTCGGCGCGCCGGTGGTGACGCCGATGCCGTCGACGCCACCGCCGTAGCTGAGGTTGTTGCCCGCCGCCTTCGCGGAGTTTCCGGCCTCCTTGGTCGGGTGCGCGCCGTGCCGGTAGGGGTGCGGCTGTCCGGCGAACTCGCCGGCCGGCCGGTTGTCCTGGGCGGCCTGGGCGACCGGGGCGGCCGCGAAGCCGGCGGCGGCCAGCGCCAGGGCGCTGAGCCCGGTCAGGGCCCGCAGTCGCATCCGGCGGGAGGTGGGGGAGATGCCCATCGTGAGGGTTCCTCTCTGGTGCCGGCCGCGGCCGGGTACGGCGCGGCGGCACGGTGGGGGACGAAGGGGGAGGAGCACGACGACGGCGAGCCGGACCTGCCGGCGGCCCGTCAGGGACGACCAGCGGGGTGGGATGGGGGACCGGTTCACTGCCGACCGCCGGAAGCAAAGCACCGCCGCCGAAACCGCTTCAAGCACGCAAAGGGTAAGACCCGCCCCAAGGAACGCCCGGGCGGACGTAGCGAACGTCAAAAGCCCGCAGCTGGACGTGGGTTGATGCGCGTAGCGCAGCCGAATGCCAACAGTTGAGAGGCGCTTCTACACCGTATGCGCCGTCAGGTCGTCGCCGAAGGCCGACTCAGGGGCCCTCGACCTCGCCGATCCGCATGATCCGGCCGTGCGAGTCCAGCACCACGTCGTAGGCGTTGCCGTGGCAGCCGTACGGGTCGGCCGGTTCGCGCTCGGCCAGGCAGTCGTCGATGTGGGCGATCAGCTCGTCGAGGGGGACGGTCCTGGCCGGTTCGTCGTGGGTGACGTCGACCAGGGTCGCCGCCACGCCCGCCCCCGCGAAGCCGTAGTGGACGGGGCTGCCGACGGGCTCGTAGCGGGCGGAGCCGCAGCTGAAGCGGGCGGACCGGGCGGTGAGTTCGGCCGGTCCGGCGGAGACGACGACGAGGAACTCGTGGCCGGGGCGGCCGGTGGGAACGGCGCACCCGGGCCCGGCGGAAGACTCCGTGGAGGGCTCGGCGGAGGGCTCGTCGGGAGACGCGGGCGCGTCCGGCGAGTCCGGCGGGGCGGGCACGTCGGGCGAAGCGGACGAGTCGGGCGAGGCGGAGGAGAAGGCGGCGGACGGCTCGGCCGAGCCGGAGTAGTACTCCTCCTCCTCGTAGAAGAGGCCGTCGTCCTCGTCCAGCAGGTCGTCCGCGCCCTCGTCGGCCAGCGCGGCGGCGGAGGCGGCGGCCACGGTGGGGCCGGAGTCGGCGGGCGTGCAGCCGGTGAGGGCGGCGGCGCCGCAGGCCAGCAGGGCGGCGGCGAGGAGCATGCGGGGGGTGGCCATGACACAAGTCTCCCCGGGCGGCGGCGGTTGGCGGTACCCGCTTAACACGACCGGGGCCCGGCCCGTGGTTCCCGCCAGGGCCCCTCCCCCGCCGGATGTGCGGATCCGGCGGGGGAGGGGAGCCGGTGAGCGGCCGTCAGGCGGCGGCAGGGGAGCAGGTGGCGGCCGTCAGGCGGCCACCGGCCGGTCCGCCTCGTACGCCTCGCGCACCCGGGCCTGCGCCCGCGCGCCCGCCGCCAGGTGGTCGAGGCCGAGCAGCGCCGCGCCGAGCACCGGCGGGGCGACGACGACGCGCGGCTCGGCCAGCGGCGCGGCCTCGGCGAGCCGGGCGGTCACGTTGTCCAGCAGCAGCGGATGCCGGGAGGCGAGCACGCCGCCGCCCAGCACCACCGGGGTCGGGGTGTCCAGCAGGTCCAGGCGGCGGAGCGCCACCACCGCGAGCCGGACGATCTCGTCGGCCTGGCGGTCGATCAGCCCCCGCGCCACCTCGTCGCCCTCGTCCGCGACGGCGAACAGTACCCGGACGATCTCGTGCAGCCGCGCGTTCGGCAGGTGCCCGAGGTGGACGGCCTCGGCGACGGCGCCGGCGCCGGGCAGGCCGAAGTGCTCGGCGATGGCGCGGGCGAGCCCGGTCGGCCCGCCGCGCCCGTCCTCCGCGCGGACAGCGTGCCACATGCTGGCGACGGCGAGTCCGGAGCCGCCGCCCCAGTCGCCGGTGAGCTCGCCGAGGGCGGGGAAGCGGGCGGTGCGGCCGTCCGGCAGCAGGCCGACGCAGTTGATCCCGGCGCCGCAGACCACCGCGACCCCGCGCGGGCCGTCGGTGCCGGCCCGCAGCAGGCCGAAGGTGTCGTTGACGACGGTGTTGCCGGCGCCCCAGGGGTGGGACTCCAGCGCCACCCGCAGCGCCTCCTCCTCGACCGGCAGGTCGGCGTTGGCCAGGCAGGCGCTGACGTGGCCGGTGAGCACGCCGCTCCAGGACGGGTGGCCGGCCTCGGCGGCGGCCTGCTCGACCAGCGGGGCGAGGCCGGCGACGGCCGCCGCGCCGCCGATCTTCTGCGGTTCGAAGCCGCCGCCGCGGGCGGTGCCGAGGATGCTGCCGTCGGTGCCGATCAGGGCGACGTCGGTCTTGGAGTTCCCCGCGTCGATGGCGAGGACGCCGGGCAGGAGTGGTTCGGGCTGGTGGGTCATCAGGTCCCCGCGGCTCGTACGTGGCCCGGGCCGTTGGTCGTCGGCCGGGTGCCCGGCGGTGGTCCCGGCCGGGTGGCCCGGCCGAAAGGTCCCCGGCCGGGGGTGGACGGTCTCCTCGCGGTGCCCGTCCGGCGACCGGGGGCGGTCGCCGGACGGCGCGGAGCGGGCCGGGTCAGGCCCAGGCGAGGTGCTCGCGGTTGTGGGCGAGCAGGCGGTCCGTGAGCTGGTCGGCCAGCTCGATCTGGCCGACCAGCGGGTGGGCGAGCAGGGCGTCGAAGACCCGGTCGCGGCCGCCGCGCAGGGCGGCGTCGAGGGCGAGCTGCTCGTACGAGGTGACGGCGGCGACCAGTCCGGCGTACAGCGGCTCGACGGGCCGCTGCGGCAGCGGGCGCACGCCCCGCGCGTCCACCTCGGCCGGCACCTCGATGACGGCGTCGTCCGGCAGGAACGGCAGCACGCCGTCGTTGCGGGTGTTCACCACCTGGACGGACGTGCCGCCGCCGGTGCCGAGCAGCGCGGCGATCAGCTGGACGGCCGCCTCCGAGTAGAAGGCGCCGCCGCGCTTGCCGAGCAGCTCGGGCTTGGTGTCCAGGGCCGGGTCGGCGTACAGCTCCAGCAGCTGCCGCTCGATCTCGGCGACCTGCGCGGCCCGCGAGCCCTGCTCCCTCAGCTCCGCCACCACGGCGTCGTGCTGGTAGAAGTACCGCAGGTAGTAGGACGGCACGACGCCGAGCCGCTCGATGACGGCCTGCGGCAGGTGCAGGTCCTCGGCGATCTCCTTGCCGTGCGAGGAGAGCAGCTCGGGGAGCACCTCGCGCCCGGTCGTGGCGCCCGGGGCGTCCAGCAGGGTCACCCCGCGCTCCCAGGTCAGGTGGTTGAGCCCGACGTGGTCGAGCCGGACCAGCTCCGGGTCCACGCCCAGGTGCCCGGCGAACTTGCGCTGGAAGCCGATCGCGACGTTGCACAGCCCGACGGCCTTGTGGCCGGCGGTCTGCAGCGCCCGGGTGACGATGCCGACCGGGTTGGTGAAGTCCACGATCCAGGCGTCCGGGTTGGTCCGGCGCACCTGCTCGGCGATGTCCAGCACCACCGGGACGGTGCGCAGCGCCTTGGCGAGCCCGCCGGCGCCGGTGGTCTCCTGCCCGACGCAGCCGCACTCCAGCGGCCAGGTCTCGTCCTGGTTGCGGGCCGCCTGCCCGCCGACGCGCAGCTGGAGCAGCACGGCGTCGGCGTCCGCGACGCCCGCCGCCAGGTCCGTGGTCACCGTGACGACCGCGGGGTGGCCCTGCCGGGCGAAGATCCGCCGGGCCAGGCCGCCGATCAGCTCCAGCCGCTCGGCGGCCGGGTCGATCAGCACCAGCTCGCCGACCGGCAGGGTGTCGCGCAGCCGGGCGAAGCCGTCGATCAGCTCCGGAGTGTACGTCGAACCCCCGCCGACGATTGCCAACTTCAGTGCGGACATCAGCCCTTGACCCCTGTCAGTGTCACGCCTTCGATGAAGGCCTTCTGAGCGAAGAAGAAGAGGACGATCACCGGGGCCATCACCATCATGGTGGCGGCCATGGTGAGGTTCCAGTTGGTGTGGTGGGCGGCCTTGAAGGACTCCAGCCCGTAACTGAGCGTCCAGGAGTCGTGGTTGTTGCTGGCGTAGATCTGCGGGCCGAAGTAGTCGTTCCAGCAGTAGAAGAACTGGAACAGCGCGACCGCGGCGATGGCCGGCTTGGCCATCGGCAGGACCACCCGCAGCAGGGTGCGCAGGTCGCCGCAGCCGTCGATCCGGGCGGCCTCGATGTACTCCCTGGGGATGGTCATCAGGAACTGGCGCAGCAGGAAGATGGTGAACGCGTCGCCGAAGGCCATCGGGATGATCAGCGGCCAGAGCGAGCTGCTCAGGCCCATCTGCTTGGACCAGAACAGGTACATCGGGATGACGGTGACCTGCGGCGGCAGCATCATCATCGCGATGACCGCCATCAGCGCCAGGTTGCGGCCGCGGAAGCGGAACTTGGCGAGCGCGTAGGCCACCGGCAGGCTGGAGACCACGGTCAGCACGGTGCCGGCCACGGCGTACAGCAGGGTGTTGCGCCACCAGGTGAGGAAGCCGGGGGTGTCCCAGACCTTGCCGTAGTTGCCCCAGTTCCAGCTGGTCGGCCAGTAGTCGGTGGTGAGCGCCTGCCGGTCCGACATCACCGAGGTGAGGAAGACGAACACGAAGGGCAGCAGGAAGAACAGCGCGGCGGCGATGGCCAGCGCGTGCACGGCCACCCAGTTGAGGGCCGCGCGGCGGCGGGCGGCCCGGGCGGCGGGTCCGCCGGGGCGGGAGGGGCCGGCCGCGGCCGGTGCCCTCGTGAGCGTGGAGCCAAGAGTCATGATCAGGTCCTCACGGGCCGCTAGTCGTCGCTCGCCATGAAGCCGGACCGGCGGCGGAGCAGGATCGAGGTGACGGCCATCGAGATGGCGAACAGCACCAGGGCGACGACGCAGGCCGCGCCGTAGTTGAAGCTCTGGAAGCCGAGCTTGTAGACCATCTGCGGCAGGGTCCAGGTGGAGCCGTTCGGGAAGCCGGGCTCGAAGGGCTGGCCGGAGCCGCCCGCGATGCCGCTGGCGACCTTCCCGGCGACGATCGCCTGGGTGTAGTACTGCATGGTCTGGATCACCCCGGTGACCACCGCGAACATGATGATCGGCGAGATGTTCGGCAGGGTGACGTACCGGAACCGCTGGAACGGGCCGGCGCCGTCCAGCGAGGCCGCCTCGTACTGCTCCCGGGGGACGTCCAGCAGCGAGGCCATGAAGATGACCATCAGGTCGCCGACGCCCCACATGGCGAGCAGGGTGAGCGCGGGCTTGGACCAGTCCGCGGAGGCGAACCAGCCGGGCTGCGGCAGGCCGAGCTCGCCCAGCAGGTGGTTGACCGGGCCGGTGCCGGGGTTGAACAGGAAGGCGAAGGCGACGGTGGCGGCCACCGGCGGGGCCAGGTAGGGCAGGTAGAAGGCGGTGCGGAAGAAGCCGGCGCCGGTCTTCACCTTGGTGATGAGCATCCCGATGCCCAGGCCGAAGACGACCCGCAGGGTCACCATCACGACGACCAGCCACAGGGTGTTGCGCAGGCCCTGCCAGAAGGTCGGCAGGTGGTTGAAGACGTAGTCCCAGTTCTTCAGGCCGCTGAAGGTCGGGGCGCCGAAGCCGTTGTACGAGGTGAAGGAGAAGTAGGCGGTGGAGACGAGCGGGTAGGCGAAGAAGACGCTGAACCCGATCAGCCAGGGGGAGAGGAAGGCGAGGGTGCGGGCCGCCTCCCGGCGGCGCTTCCGGCGCAGCAGGTGCTGCGTGGAGGGCGCCGCCGGGCCGGTCGGTCCCGCGTCGGCCTCGTCGCTTCCCTTGCGGGTGCCGAACGCGAGTGACATGGGAGCTCCGTGGACCGTTCCCCGGCCTACTTGGCCTGGGCGATGTCGGTGTCGATCTGCTTGGCCGTGGCGGCCAGACCCGCCTGGAGGTCGCCCTGCTTGCCGGACTCGTAGTCGTAGCCGAGGTTCTGCAGGGTGATGATGTAGCTGCCGCCGTTGACGGCCGGCGGGGTGGTGCCGGAGTGGGCGTTCTTGGCGACGTCCAGGAAGGTCTTGAAGTTCCGGTCGCTCACCAGCTTCGGCGAGTCCAGCGCCTCGAAGGTGCTCGGCACGTTGTGGATCGCGTTGGAGAAGTTCACCACCGCGTCGGTGTCCGTGGTCAGGTACTTGACGAACTCCCAGGCGGCGGCCTGCTTCTTGCTGGTGCTGGCGATGCCGATGATGGTGCCGGTCTGGTAGCCGCGGCCGTAGGTGTCGGCCTGGTCGTCCGGGACGGGGAAGGCGGCGGTGGCCCACTCGAAGTCGGGCTTGTCCTTGGCGAGCGAGGCGGTGCGCCACTCGCCGTCGAGGGCCATCGCGACCTGGCCGGTGTGGAAGGGGTTCTTGGCGCTGAACTCCTCGCCGAAGGTCGCGCGGTACTTCTCCAGCTTGTCGTAGCCGCCGAGCTGGTCGACCAGGCCCTTCTGCCACTTGAACATCGCGGCGACCTTCGGGTCGGTGGCGATGTTCGACTTGCCGTCGGCGCCGAAGTAGGTCGCGCCGTACTGGCCGAGGAAGTGCTCGGTGGTGGACTCGTAGCCGTGGTACAGCGGCATGTAGCCGAGCTGCTTGTACGAGTCGCCGTCGGCGACGGTCAGCTTGGCGGCGTCCTCGGCGAACTCGCTGAAGGTCTTCGGCGGGTTGGCGATGCCGGCGTCGGCGAAGGCCTTCTTGTTGTAGTACAGGCCGTACGCGTCGCCGAGCAGCGGCAGCGAGCACTGGTTGCCCTGGAACTGCGTGTAGTTGAGCATCGCGGCCGGGAAGGTCTTGACCGGGTCGATGCCGCTCTTCTGGAGCATCGGCTTGAGGTCGACGAAGGCCTTGGTCGAGCAGAACATGCCGACGTTGTTGGTGGTGAACGAGGAGACCACGTCCGGCGCGTCCGAGCCGCCCGCCCGCAGGGCCTGGTTGACCTTGTCGTCCTCGAGGCCGTCCACGGACTTGACGTGGATGTTGGGGTGGGCCTTCTCGAAGGCGGCGATGTTGTCGTTGATCGCCTTCTTCTCGTTCTCCTGGCTCCAGCCGTGCCAGAAGGTGATGGTGACGTCCTTGCCGCTGGCCGAGTCGTCGGAGCCGCCCGAGTCGCTGGAACCGGTGCAGGCGGAGGCGAGCAGGGCCAGGACGGCGCTGCCGGCGACGGCGGCGATCGTGCGGCGGCCTCTGCGGGAGGTGGTGGCGTGCACTTCGGGATCCTCCTGGGGGTGCGCGGGCAGGCCTCGTTGCCTCGGGTCCCGCGTTCGGGGGTTGGGGAGAGGTGGGTGCAGGTGGCGAGGTGACAGGGGGAGCGTCAGTGGGTGCGTCGAGTTGATCGGGGGCGGACGTCAGTGGGTGGAGAAGACCGCCTCGCGGGCGTCGGACAGGGCACGTTGCAGGGCGCCGAGCAGGACCGGCGAGCCGGACAGGGCGGTGCTGCGGACCTCCGGCCGGGCGATGGAGATCCGCGCCAGTTCGTCCTCGACCAGCGCGCGCAGCCGTTCGCCGCCCGCGCTCGGCACCACACCGGAGAGGACCACCAGCTGGGGGTCGACGACGGCGACGATCACCGCCAGCCCGACGGCGAGCCGCCCGGCCAGCTCGGCGAGGAAGGCGTCGCCGGCGCCGGGGGTGGCCAGCGCCCTGGCGATGGACTCCTGCGCGGTGGCCGCGCCGAGCCCGTGCTCACGGGCCAGCGACCGGACGGCGGGCGCGCCGACCAGCGCCTGGAACCCGCCGAACTTGCGGCGGCGGGCGTCCCACTCGACCGGGGAGTCGGGCAGCGGCATGTAGCCGACCTCCCCGGCGCCGCCGGTGAAGCCGCGGTGCAGCCGCCCGGCGATCACGATCGCCGCGCCGACCCCGGCCCCGGCCCAGAGCAGGACGAAGTCCTCGAAGCCGGCCGCGGCGCCCGAGGAGCGCTCGGCGACGGCGGCCAGGTTCACGTCGTTCTCGATCGACACCGGCGCGCCGATCGCCTCGGTCAGCTCCTCGACCAGCCGCGGCGAGTGCCAGCCCGGCAGATGGGAGGCGTAGCGCAGCTTGCCGGTGACCGGGTCGGGGGCGCCGCCGACCCCGATCGCGACGGTGCGCAGGGCGCCCTCGGGCAGACCGGCGGCCCGGACCGCCTCGGCCACCGCGGCGGCGACGGTGGGCACGGTCGCGGCCGCCGGGACGCCCTTGGTCGGCACGGTGTGCCCGGCCAGCGTGGTGCCGGTGATGTCGGCGACGGCGACCTCGATGCCGCTGTTGGTGACGTCCAGTCCGGCGACGTACCCGGCGGCCGGATTCACCTGGTACAGCCGGGCGTTGGGACCGGGCCCGCCCGCCGTGGTACCGACCGGCAGGACCAGCCCGGCCGCCTCCAGCCGGGCCAGCAGCTGGGAGGCGGTGGGCTTGGACAGCCCGGTGAGGGTGCCGATCTGGGTACGGGAGAGCGGCCCGTTCTCCAGCAGCAGTTCGAGGGCGGCGCGGTCGTTGATGGCGCGCAGCAGACTGGGGGTGCCGGCGAGGGGGGCCTTGGCGGTGCTCTTGGTCATGCCCGGCATCCTCCTCTTCCGGCTGGTCGTCGACGTCCCGCGGGTGTCCCCGGCGTGGGGAGCGGGCGGGTTTCGGACGAACTGTTAGGAAACTTTCCAGTCGCTAGGGAAGGACCGTAAGCGCCCTGTCGTAGGGGTGTCAATGGTGGGCGGAGCGGAGGATGCCGAAGCGTTACCCGACACCACGAAGCCCCGCCCCCACCGTGGTGGGAGCGGCGCCGACACCCACCCGGCCCCACACGAAAATCCGTATGAGGAAGAAAAACAAGCGCGTCACCCTCCCCGGAAGAGGAGGGTGACGCGCCAATGAATCAGGATTGCAAGCAGCGGAGATTCTGGTGTGGCCCCTCGATGATTCGAGGGGCCACACCGGAAGGGAAATGCTTCAACAAGATCGGGAAAGAGAAGGATTTTTGTGTTGCCCGCCTCGCTTGGGTGGCGAGGCGGGCAACACAAAAGGCATGCCGGCTATTGAGAACAGGTGCGGTGGCTTGCCTCGATGAGGTGTGGCCTGCGGATTCCTTGAGGAATGAAGATGAGAATCCGGGTTCCGCTCCTCGACATGTCGAGGAGCGGAACCCAGAGAAAGTGCTGGATAGGGGTGGCACAACAGGGCCGGGGTGGCGGTATTTCTTGCCTTCTGCACAGGAAGTCGGCCCGATCGACTTCCTGTGCAGAAGGCAAGAAAGCGTGAGAAGACCGCAGTTTCTTGTGCCGTTCCGCCGCGATCACGATCGCGGCGGAACGGAACCAATGCGGGGTGAACAGGGAACAGATGAGGAATGGGGCGTCCTGGTCCCGGTGCGAGACCGCAGCGGCTGACCGTTCCAAGTGCCGACGAGCCGGTCGGCGCGGCACGGCGGAAACTACGGAGTGGCCAGGGCCTCCTCGAGGCGGTCATGTGCTGCCCCGGGCAGGACTTGCCGCAGGGCTTCGGCGCGGGTGCGGATCAATCCGCCGCGGTACGCGGGAGGCAGCTTCTCCCAGACATCGACGGCCTTGTCCACGGCGCTGGTGGGGTCGCCGTCGGAGCACAGGCACGTGGCGGCGTCCATCTCCAGGAGCGCCCGGACCATGATCGACGGGGAATGGGTGAGTGCGAGGTCGGTACGGATGCCGGCGGGGTGCGGGCGTCCCAGTACGTCGCGCAGGAGGTTGAGGTCGGCCTTCATCTGGTCGAGGACGACGACTGGTGAGCGCCCGTGGTAGCCGCCGCGGTGGCGCTCGAAGGCCCCGTCGAGATAGGCGAGGTCGCCGGCATCGGAGCCGGAGAGTCCCGCATTGATACCCGTCCGCGCTTCGGCGATGCCGGGCACCGCCGTGATTCCCGTTGCCAGTGCTGCCACACTGAGAAAGCTCCGCCTTTTCACCGCTGTCTCCTCCTCTCCGTCAACGCCGTCAGCATGACGGGTTGCCCTGCGCCAGCGCCTGGAGGCGGTCACCGCCCGGACGATCTCCTGGACCGTCAGTTCGTAGCCTTCGGCGAGCAGTTGGTACCACCGGGGAGTCGGAAGCCGCTTCTCCTTCTCCCACCGCTTCAAGTTCCCCGCGTCGAACGGTTCCCCGTCCTGGAGCCGCACCAGGAACAGGGCCTGCTCTTCGCGCGAACGGCCAGTGGCTTCGCGGCGCTCCCGCAGCAGTACGCCGATGCCGTCCGGTGCCATCATGCCTGCTCCCTGCGCATCTGACCGTCCAGTGCCCGAACCTGGCCCCCCTAAGCGGCCCCCGCGGAGAAAATGGCCCCTTCAATGGCGCCAGCGCTGTTGGTGGATCCAGGAGTTGACTGTCTATCAGTAAGTCGGGCCGTCGAGCGAAGCCCTTGGCTTTCCCCACCCCGGGCCCGTTGACGCCTCCCGTCCGACCCTGCCCCTCGAAGGGTTTCCTCGCCATGCGCGTACTCGCCACCGCCTTCTCACCCATGCCTCGGATCGCCGCCGACCCGCTCGCCGGCCCGGTGCTTCTGCCCGGTACCACCCTGACCAGCGGTGTGTGCGGTCCCGCGCGCCCTGTTCCCGCCGACCACGACCGCTTCGGGGCGTTCCTCACCGTGTCCTGGGCCGCACTCAACGTCGTTGCCCTCGGTGTGCTCGGACTGCTGGTCCACCACGCCGAGACCCACCTCGAAGGGGCGGTCCCGACCAGCGCGCCGGACTGGTTCGTCGAGGACGGCCGCCGGTGAGGGCCCGTCCACTCGCCGTCCCCGGGGCGTTCGCCTTCGATTCGAACGCCTGCCGCGACGTCCGCGGCGAGCTCCAGGAGTTCTTCCGGGAGGACGTGTTCCGTGCAGCCACCGGCCGGACATTCCGCCTGGCCCAGGCCAACACCGTCGTGTCCCGCCTCGGCGCGCTCCGCGGCATCAGTGTCGCCACCGCCGGCCACGCCAAGTACCTCACCTGCACCGACGGAGCGGTCCTCGACGCCTTGGTGGACCTGCGGACCGGATCGGCCGCATTTGGCAGCTGGCACCTGGAACGCCTCGACGCCGAGCGGCGGACCTCGCTGTTCGTGCCGCCCGGCGTCGGGCACGCCACCCTCGCTCTGGCGGACCGCTCCAGCGTCACCTACCTGCTCAGCGAGCTGCACCGTCCTGAGAAGTTCCTGACGATCGACCCGCTCGACGCGGACCTCGCCATCGAGTGGCCGCCCGAGCCCGCCTCCGTCGTCGTGGGCAACAGCCTGAGCCTCGTCGAGGCCCTCGACCGCAACCTGCTGCCCGCCTACTCCGCCTGACCCTCGCCATACCTCACCCAGATTGGTGACTCCCATGGAGAACATCCTCGTCACCGGCGGTGCCGGCTTCATCGGATCGCACTTCGCCCGCCGCCTCGTCGACGCCGACGACATCGCCAAGGTGACCGTCCTGGACGCCCTCACCTACGCGGGAAACCTCGGCAACCTCGACGGCATCACCGACTCCAAGAAGTTCACCTTCGTCCAGGGCAACATCCTCGACCGCACCCTGGTCGACGCCCTGATGGAGACCCACGACGCCGTGGTCCACTTCGCCGCCGAGTCCCACGTCGACCGCTCCCTCACCGATGCAGGGAACTTCGTCTCCACCAACGTGCTCGGCACGCAGACGCTCCTCGACTCCGCCCGCCGCATCGGCACGCGCAAGTTCGTCCACATCTCGACCGACGAGGTGTACGGCTCCTTGCCCACCGGAACCGCCTTCGAATCCGATCCGCTGAACCCCACCGTGCCGTACTCGGCGTCCAAGGCCGCCTCCGACATGATCGCCCTGGCCTACCACTCCAGCTACGGCGTGCCGGTGTGCGTGACCCGCTCCTCCAACAACTACGGGCCCCGCCAGTACCCGGAGAAGCTGATCCCGCTGTTCGTCACCAGGTTGCTGGCCGGGGAGAAGGCCACCGTCCACGGCAACGGCGAGCACGTCCGCAACTGGCTGCACGTCACCGACAACTGCGCCGGAGTGGAGCTGGTCCTCCACAAGGGCATCCCCGGGCAGGCGTACAACATCGGCGGCGGAACCGACCTGACCACCATCGAGCTGACCGGCATGCTCCTGCGTGCCACCGGCGCCACCTGGAACCAGGTCACCTACGTGCCCGACCGGGCCGCCAACGACATCCGGTACTCCATGGACTGGGGCAAGCTCGCCCAGCTCGGCTACCAGCCCCGGCAGGACCTGGCGGCCGGCATCGCCGAGACCGTCGACTGGTACCGCAGCAACCCCGACTGGTGGCAGACCGCCACCGCGCGGGCCGCCGCGTGAAAGGCCGCGAGGTGAACACCCCTGACCCGGCGGAGCTCCGCCGCATCCTGGTGACCGGCATCGGCGGGGCCCCTGGCCTCGACCTCGCGCTCACCCTCCTCAAGCTCGGCCACGAGGTCATCGGCACCGACTCCAACCCCCTCGCGCCGGGCCTGCTCGCCCCCGGCATCACCACCCGCACCATCGCCCGCGCCGACAGCCCGCTGTTCGCCGCGGACCTGATGGAGCTGGTGCACGACCTCAAGCCGGACGCCCTGATCTGCTGCGTCGAGAACGAGCTTCCGCAGCTGGTCCACCTGCGCGGCCATCTGGAACGTGCCGGAGTACGAACCTGGCTGCCGCCCGTGGCCAGCGTCACCACCGCGGGCGACAAGTGGGAGTTCCACCAGGCGATGCGCGCCGCGAGGGTGCCCACCCCGCAGACCTGGCTGCCCGACCGGATCGGCCAGACCCCCGACGGCACCGAGCTGGTCGTCAAGCCGCGCCGCGGCCAGGGCTCCAAGGACGTGCACTTCTGCCGGACCCGCGAACAGGCCCGCGTGCTGTGCGAACTCGTGCCCGCCCCGATCGTCCAGCAGCGCGTCCGGGGCGTGGAGTTCTCCGCCGACTGCCTGACGGACCGCAGCGGTCGCACCTCCGCGATCCTGCGGCGGCGCTTGATGGTCCAGGCCGGCATGTCGATGGTCGCTGTCACGATCGACGACCCGGAGGCCACCAAGCGGGTCGCCGAGGCGATCCGGGCGATCGGCGCCGTCGGCCCGGTGGACGTCCAGGGCTTCATCACCGACGGCGCCGACCCGCGCGTGGTCATCACCGAGATCAACGCCCGCTTCGCCGCCGGATTCCTGCTCGCCGAGGAAGCCGGAGCCGACCTGGTCCGGCAGACCCTGAACGGCCTCTTCCGGCAGCCCGTCGACCATCGGCGGCTCACCTACCGCGGCGGCGTCTTCCTCACCAAGTACGTCGCCGTGATGTCCACCGAGTCCCGTGCTGTCTCCGGCACGCTCTGACGAAGGAGTACCCGCCTTGGCCTCGACCACCACGCGGCCCCCGGGCGTCGAGCGCAACGCCGCGCCGCTGCTGCACGGCACCGAAGCCGCCGCACTGGCCGCCGTCCTCCCCGGCGGCCAGTGGGGCCACGGCCCGGCCACCGACCAGTTCGAAGCCGGAGTCGCCGACCTGATCGGCGTCACCCACACCGTCGCCGTGAACTCCGGCACCACGGCACTCCACCTCGCTCTGCGCTCGATCGGCATCGGCCCCGGTGACGACGTCGTCCTCCCCTCCCTCACCTTCTGCGCCAGCGTCCAGGCCATCACCTGGAGCGGCGCCGCACCCCGCTTCGCCGAGATCGACCCCCGCATGCTGGCCGTCACCCCGGACACCGTGCTCGAAGCCCTCACTCCGAACACCCGCGCCGTCATGCCCGTGCTGTACGGCGGCCGGGCCGTGGACCTCACCCCGATCCGCGACCACCTGGCCGACCGGGGCATCCAGATCATCGAGGACGCCGCCCACGCCTTCGGCTCCCGCCGCCCGGACGGAACCATGGTCGGCGCCGACCCCGCCGTGCTGACCTGCTTCTCCCACGACCCGATCAAGAACCTCACCACCGGCCAGGGCGGCACGATCATTCCCCGCACCCGTGAGGAAGCCGACACCCTCCGCAGCCTGCGCCTGTTCGGAATCGTCCAGTCCAATGACGCCCGGGCCGCCATGACCTCCTACGAGGTCCAGGGCCCCGGGATGCGCTTCGACATGTCCCAGCTGAATGCCGCCATCGGCGTCGCCCAGCTGAAGCACTTCCCGCAGACCGCCGCACACCGCCAGCACCTGTGGCGCACGTACCAGGTCGAACTGGCCGGCCTGGACGGCGCCCACCTGGTCGACGTGGACGTGGTGAACACCGTGCCGTTCAACTGCGTGGTGGTCCTCGACCACCACCGCGACGAGGTCTTCCGCCACCTGCGGGAGCACGGCATCGGCGTCGCCGTGCACTACCCGCCCAACCACACCCAAGCCGCGTTCTCGGCCTGGCACCGGGACCTGCCGGTCACCGAACAGGTCGCCGGCCGGATCCTCGGCCTGCCGTTCCACCCCGCCATGACCCACGACAGCGTCCGCTACACGGTCGCCGCGCTCGCCGACGCGATCAAGGCCGCCGCGTGACCGACACCAAGGAGCCGAAGATGAGTGAGATGTTCCGCCACCCGAAGCGCCACCGCATCCTGGTGGTCTGCCTGGGCAACCACAACCGCTCGCCGCTCGCCGCCGCGGTCCTCGCCCACACCGGCGGGGAGAAGGTCGAGGTCCGCTCGGCCGGGCTGCGCGAGCGCCACGTCGGCGGTCCGGCGCACAGCAACGCGATCCGCGCCGCCGAGGACGCCGGGTACGACATCCGTGACCACCGCGCGGTCAAGGTCAACCACCGCATGCTCGACTGGGCGGACGCCGTGCTGGCCATGGACCACGCCGTCCTCGCCGAACTCAGGACCATGGCGGACGGAACCCCGGCCGCAGGCAAGCTCGACCTCTACGTCAGCGGCGAGGACGTGCCCGACCCCTGGGAGAGCGACTACGCCGCCTACCAGGTGTGCGTGGACACCATCCAGGCCGGCGCCGTCCGGCACCTGCCGGACCTGGAGGACTAGCGGCCCACGACCGACAGCAGTACGTCCACGAGGCGGTCGGCGGCGTCCGGCCGGCCGTGCTCGGCGGCCTGTCGCGCGATGTCCGCGCGGCGGGCCGGGTCCGTCAGCAGCGGGGCGATCGCCGCCTGGAGGGTGTCCGGGGCGGCCCGGCCGAGGAGGGCCACCGCCGCGCCGGCATCGGCCAGGTGGCGGGCGTTGTGCTCCTGCTCGTTCCCGGCCGACGTCGCCAGCGGGATGAACACCGCGGCCCGCCCCAGCGCGGTCAGTTCGGCCAGTGTTCCCGCGCCGCTGCGGGAGACGACCACGTCCGCGAGGGCGAGCACGTCCGGCAGTTCCGGGCCGACGAAGCCGGTCACCAGGTACCGGGCGCGCAGGTGTTCCGGCAGTGCCGCAGCCCGCTCCCGAAGCCCCGCCTCGTGGCTGGGCCCGCACTGGTGGACCACGTTGGCGTGGCCGAGCAGCCACGGCAGGATCTCGCTCACCAGCTCGTTGATCTGCTGGGAGCCCTGCGCGCCGCCGGTGACGTACACGGTCGGCAGGGCGCGGTCGAAGCCCCACAGGCCGAGCGCCTGGATCGCCTTCTCACCTTGCCCGGTCAGCACCTCCGGGCGGACCGGGTTGCCGGTCACCACGGCGGTGGCACGGGCGGACTCGGGCAGGTACCGGAGCGTCGACTCGGAGGAGACCGCGACCCGGGTCGCCATCCGGGCCAGGGCCCGGTTGCCCAGGCCGAGTCGGACGGTCTGCTCGTGGACCACCAGCGGCCGGTGGCACATCCGGGCGGCCATCCCGACCGGCACGGCGACGTAGCCGCCCGTGCCGAGCACCACGTCCGGGCCGAACCCGGCGATCGCGGAACGGGCCTGCGCGACGCCCAGGGGGACGCGGCCCATGTCCTTGACGTTGGCGGGCGACACCAGCTTGAGCGGGTTGGCGGAGCGCCGGATCTTCCCGGTGGCGACGGTCCTGAACGGGATGTCCTCGGCGGCGGTGACCTTGGCCTCGAGGCCGGTGGCGGTGCCGATCCACAGCACGTCCAGGGCGCCGTCGACCCCGGCGAGACGCGAGCGCAGGGCGCGGATCGCGGTGAGGGCCGGATAGGTGTGGCCGCCCGTTCCACCGCCGGTGACGATCAGTCGAAGAGGCCGGCCAAGGCGGGAGACGAGATCGCTGGTGTCGCGGTTCACGCCTGGAACATACCAGCGCCGACGGAGCCGTCCACCCACTCGATCTGACGTCCGATCAGAGCCAGACGTACCCGCGGCCGCCCGATCGCGGGCACGGCAGACCGAGGGCGTCGGCGGTCGGAGTCCAGCGGCTCCGGTCCGGTGTCGAGAGTGCGAGGAGGGCTCTGGCCGGACACCACGAAGCCCCGCCCCCACTGTGGTGGGAGCGGGGCTTCGTCCGTGTCCGTGCGGCCGAACCGCTACGGCTTCGACGCGTCGTCCGCCGCCCGGGCCGCCGCCGGGACCGGGGCCTGGGCCGGAACGGGCTCGGCCACCCGGTCGGCGGGTGCGGCCTGTTCGGCGGCCGGGACCGGGGAGGGGGCGATCACCACGCCGGTCGCCCCGGCCGTCACTGCGGCGACCTCCTCCTTGACCTTGATCCCGGCCCCGTCGAAGGCCACCTTCAGCCGCTGGCGCAGCGCCCGGGAGACGGAGGCGGCCTTGCCCGGGGCGGTCCTGGCCTCGACCCGCAGCACCACCGAGTCCGAGGCGACCGACTCCACGCCCAGGATCGACACCGGAGCCCAGATCAGCTCGTCGTACGGGGCCTCCTTGGCCATCTCCTCGGCCGTCGCCAGGATCAGGTCCTCGACCCGGATCAGGTCCTCCTTGTACCCGACCTGGACGTCCACCGAGGCGGTCGCCCAGCCCTGGCTCATGTTGGCGATCCGCTTCACCTCGCCGTTGCGGATGTACCAGATCTCGCCGTTCCCGCCGCGCAGCTTGGTGACCCGCAGGCCGACCTCCAGCACCGTGCCGGTGGCGACACCGGTGTCGATCTCGTCGCCGACGCCGTACTGGTCCTCCATGATCATGAAGACCCCGGAGAGGAAGTCGGTGACCAGGTTCCGGGCGCCGAAACCGATCGCCACACCGGCCACACCGGCGCTCGCCAGCAGCGGCGCCAGGTTCACGCCCAGCGCGGAGAGCACCATCAGCGCCGCCGTGCCCAGGATGCTGAAGGAGGCGACGCTGCGCAGCACCGAGCCGATCGCCTCCGAGCGCTGCTGGCGCCGTTCGGTGTTCACCACCCCGGTGTTGGCCAGCAGCCCGCCCAGCCGGCTCTCCTCCTGGTGCTCGGAGGTGCGCGCCATCCGCCCTATCAGCTGGGTGATGAGCTTGCGCACGACGGCCCGGAGGACCAGCGCGAGCACGATGATGAAGACGATCCGCAGCCCGGAGGCCACCCAGCCCTGCCAGTGGGTGTCGAACCAGCTGGCGGCCTGCCGGGTGGTGTCCGAGACCTCCTGCGCGCTGGTCGGGATCCGCAGGTCGAGCTCGGGCAGCTGCGCGGTGGGGCTGGGGGCCGGGGTCGGGTTGGCGAGCGTCGAGGACGCGTCGGACGGACCGGTGGCACCGGAGCTGAACACGTGCGGACCTTCCTGGCTGGGGTGCGTGGTGGGCCCGCACCGCCGGCAAGCGGCCCGCGGACCGTGGGCGTCAGCCTATCCGCCGCCGCGGGCTGGCCCGGACACGCCGGAACCCCGCACGGGTGTGCCCAAGGGCGTACGGAGCGTGTCGAACGCCCCGTCAACGCCCCCGTACGCTCCCCCCGAACCGGGGCTCCGGGGCCGTCCGGGGCAGGAGGGGCGCTGCTCCGGACGGCCGAACCGTGCCCCCGGCGGGCGACCCGCCGGAGTCACCGGGACCCGTCGCACCGCCACCCGGGTGCAACCCGACCTTCCCCCGGGCATACCGGCTATGACAGAGACCACACCCGGAGTTCGCGTCAGGTCCGTTACACAGGAGTGGTGGCGCCGTACAAAGGCGTAAGGCGACACTGGGGGAGATCGCGCACGAGTGGCGCGATCCAACCGCTCGTCCCGGCGCGAGCCACGCGCCGCAGGCGTCCAAGGAGGCATCCGTGCCGCATGTCCTGGTCCTCAACGCGTCCTACGAGCCACTCGGCGTCGTATCGATGCGCCGCGCACTCATCCTGGTCCTCAACCACAAGGCGGTCAGCCTGGAGGACTCGGAAGTCACTCTGCACAGCGCCACCAGCGCCCTTCCGGCGCCGTCCGTCGTCCGTCTGACCCGCTTCGTCCGGGTCCCGTTCTGCGGGCCCGTCCCGCTCACCCGCCGGGCCCTGTTCGCCCGCGACCACGGCCGCTGCGTCTACTGCGGGGCCGCCGCCACCAGCGTCGACCACGTCATCCCGCGCAGCCGCGGTGGCCAGCACCGGTGGGACAACGTGGTGGCGGCCTGCCGCCGCTGCAACCACACCAAGGCCGACCGCCACCTCACCGAGCTCGGCTGGCGGATGAAACGACCACCCGCGCCGCCCAGCGGCCTGGCCTGGCGCATCATCGGCACCGGGATCAAGGACCCGCGGTGGCGGCCCTACCTGGAGCCCTACGGCGGCGCGGACCAGCTGCGCGCCCCGCAGTGGGGCGAGTACGAGCACCACGACCGCACCGAGCAGCCGGTCCACCCGGTCCCGCTCGGCCGGGCCCACTCGGGCCACCCCGCCCCCGTCCGCCGCGGTGAGCAGCCCGAACCGCTCTCCGCCTGACCACAGCTCCACAAGGGCCCGCCCGTCACACCGTCGGTACGCGCCTCATGGGCCGCCGAGCCCCCCGCACCGGGGAGCCGGCGGCCCGCCGCGTTTCCGCCCACCCGTGACCGGGCCCGGCAACGGCCACCACGGCCACGGCCACGGCCACGGCCACGGCTACGGCTTGGGCGCGGTCCCGCCCGCCGCCGCCGGAGGTGTCGCCGGCGTCCCGGGCGCGCCGCCGGGCTGGGCGGCCTGGCCGCCTCCCTGGCCGGCCGGGGGCTGCGGCGCGGCCGGCGGGGTCACCGCGTACAGCTCGACGCCCCACAGCGAGTAGCCGTACTTGGTCGCCCGCGCCACGCCCTGCACCCGGAGGTACCGGACGTTGGGCGCGTCGAAGCGCACCGTCTCGTCGCCGCCCTTGCCGTTGTCCACCGTCGCGGCGTCGGTCCAGGTGTTCCCGTCCGCCGAGACCTGGATCTTGTACGAGGCGGCGTACGCGGCCTGCCAGTGCAGCACCGCCGAGCCCAGCCTGGTCGCCTGCGGCAGCTCCAGCCGCACCCAGGCGTCGTCCTTGGCCGGGGAGGACCAGCGGGTCTTCGGGTCGCCGTCGGTGACCGCCGAGGCCGGGAAGTTCGCCGTCTCGTCGCCCGAGGAGGCGGCCTTGGCGCCGAGCGCCAGGTCCGGGCCGCCGGTGGGCGGCACCACGTGCACCTGGAGCACCTGCCGGACGGTGGTGCCGCCGGCCACGAACTGCACCGGCACCCGGTACGTCCCGGACGGCGTCTCCGCGGTGGCGCTGACCAGCAGCGGCACGCCCACCCGGCCGCCGCGCGGCACGGTCACCGGGCCGGCCGGGGCAACGGTCAGGCCCTTGGCGGCGGCCGGCACCTCGGTGCGCAGCTCGCCGGTGGTGCCCTCGGGGCGGCCGGCCTCCACGGTGGCCCGGGTGGTCACGGGCGCGGAGGCGCCGGTGACCACGTCCAGGGCCGGGTCGGAGAGGCTGAGCCGGGCCGCCGGGGCGTCCGCGTACCAGGGGATCACCTGGTTGACCACCGGAGGGTCGCCGCCGGGCTTCCAGGTCAGCCGGAACGCGTCGGCGGGCTGGCCGCCGGCCGACAGCTCGTTGTAGCCGGGCTGCACGGTGCCGATGTCGGCCCAGGTGCCGTCGGCCCGGCGCACCGCGAGGGTGGCGGTGGCGCGCACGGACGGGTCGGTCAGCACGGTGAGCCGGTCCAGCGGGCGGGCCGCGCCGAGCTCGACGGTGAGCGGCTCGTCCATCGCGGTCGGCGCCTTGGCGGCCCGGTACGCGGTGTCCGGGTTGCCGTCCAGCACGGCGGCGGCGGAGGAGCCGGGCACCGCGTCGGGGCCGCCGCTGACGCTGGCCGGGGAATCGTCCGGGGCGGTGACGGTGAACTCGCGCACCGCGACGGCGGTCTTCTGCGCGGCGGTGGCCCGCAGCCGCACCGCCCGGACCACGGTGCCCGGCGGGAGCTGGGCGCTGACCGTCTTCTGGTTCTTCACCACGGCGAGCTGCTTCCAGCCGCCCTCGCCGGTGGAGTACTCCAGCACGCCGTCGCGGATGTAGTCGTCGGCGGCGGTCCGGGCGTCCGGGCCGTTGCCCCAGCCGCCCATCAGCACGGTCACGCCGCTGACCGGGCGGCCCGCGCCGAGGTCCAGGCCGACGGCGTCGCCGGGCTGCGGGGGAGCGGAGCTCCAGTAGAAGGTGTCGGCCACGCCGTCGGTCATCAGCGCGGGCAGGTGGTCCTGGGCGGTGCCCAGGGTGGTGGTCGGGGTGGCGGCGCCGCCGCCCACGCCCGACCAGTTGTCGGCGGCGCGCACGGCACGGTCCAGGAACGGGCCGAGCACCCCGGCGCCGACGGTGGCCGGGGCCCGGTCCAGCTGCTCGCGCAGCCGGTTGAGCTCGACCCGGGCCTTCCAGGCCGCCGCGCCGTCGCCGCCGTGCTGCGCCAGCAGCATGTCGAGGGCGGACTGCCCGGCCAGCCCGTAGTCGCGCAGTGGGCCCAGCCAGGGCGCGGCCTCGCCGGCCAGCTGGGTGGTGGCCGGGGTGCCGGCCAGGGTCTGCTGGGCGGTGGCCATGGTGGCGAAGGCGTCCCGCAGCGGGGCGGCGGCCTCGATCAGCCGGGCGAGGTCGGGGGCGGCGCCGGAGGTCGGCTCGGCGGCCGCCCAGAACCGGTCCAGCAGCGGTGCCAGGTAGCCGGACTCCTGCTTGGACAGCGGGGAGGAGGTGCTGTTCCCGGCCAGCGCGGTGACGGCGGACAGCGCCGTCCCGACGGGCGTCGGGGCGGCGCCGGTCGGCCCGGCCAGCGAGCGCACGGCGGCCTGCCAGGACTCGTCCGGCTTGTAGCCGGCCGGGTTCCAGGCGAAGTCGCCGGCCGTCGACACGGCGATCCGGGAGGCCACCGGCTGCTGCATCGCGCCGGTCAGCAGCGCCGCCGAGCGGGTGGCCACCTCCGGGTCGCGCCCGGTGTAGGCGCCGAGGAAGAGCCGGTCCGGGGTGGCGTCGTTGACCGGGTAGTTGTCCATGGTGAGCAGCGGGTGCCCGTACAGCCCGGCGGTGTCCGAGGCCTGGGCGCCGGTGATCTTCTCCGGGATCACCCCGACCCCGCTCCAGGCCACCTGCACGCCCTCCGGCAGGGCCGCCGCCAGCGCCTTGCGGTACGGGGTGGAGCCCTGCTGGTGGTACTCGGTGGGGACGACGGACAGCGGCGCCAGGCCCGGGTTCCTCGCGATCAGCCGGTCCTGCACCTTCTTCACCAGCTCGGCCTGGGCCTTGGCGGCCGCGGCGGGCCCGGTGCCGTACTCGTCGCGGTCGTCGCCGCAGTGCCACTCGTCGTAGCTGACGTCCAGGAACTGCAGCTGGAAGGCGGTGAAGCCGAGCTTGCGCAGCCCGTCCAGCTTGTTCACCAGGGCGTCCACGTCCTTGCCGGAGCTGAAGCAGAGGGACTGCCCCGGGTCGATCGCGTAGCCGAGCGTGACGTGGTTCTGCCGTGCCCGGAAGCCCAGTTCACGCAGCTCCTCGGCCTGGGCCGCGGGGTAGGCGGTGCGCCAGCGGGAGAGCCGGTACGGGTCGTCACCGGGCGCGTAGAGGTAGAAGTTCTGCTTGGAGCGGCCCAGGAAGTCGACCTGCTCCAGCCGCTGCTGCGCGGTCCACGGGGTGCCGTAGAAGCCCTCCGTGACGCCGCGCACCGGGGCGCCGGTCGGCCAGTCCCGCAGCGTGATCCCGGGCAGGCCGAGCCCGGCCGCACCCGGCGCCTGCCCCTGCCCGGCCGGTACGGCGGCGAGCAGCTGACGCAGGCTCTGCGCGGCGTAGAAGGTGCCGGTGGCGTCCACGCCGGCCAGCACCACGGCGCCGTACGTCCCGCCGCCCTGGGCGGGCAGCTGACCGGCCGACAGCACGTACCCGCCGGCCGGCATCCCCGCGGTCGTCGGCCCGGCGCCGTCCTTGCCGCCCGCGGCGGCGGACAGCTGCCGCAGCACCCGGTCCACCTCGCCGCCGGCGCCCTCGGCGGGCCCGCCGACGTACACCACCAGCGTCCCGGCGGCCGGCGTCCCGCCGTCCGGACGCGGCGTCACCTCGCCCGCCCCGGCGACCTCCAGCACCTCCTGGACGGCCCGCACCGTGCCGATGTCCGCCTTGGGCGCGCTCACCAGCGTCACGGCGGACGGCACCGCGACGGGCTTGCCCGCCACGGTCTGCTGCTGCGGTTTCGGGAACACCTTCGGGTCGGTCACGCTGCCCAGCGGCGTCTGCGGCGCGGTGCTCACCACGTCCGAGGCCGTCGAGGCGGCCGTGGCCGCCGCGTACGCCGCCGACGGCAGCGAGCCGGCCAGCAGCCCGCCGACCACCGCCGCGGCCGCTACCCCGGCCGCGATCTGCATCGCCCGCCGCCCCGGCCGCCCGGCCCGGTCCGCCCGGTCCGCGCGCTCCTCGCGCACCGACGCCAACAGCGGCTCGGTGCCCTTGAGATCGGCGATCAGCCGGTCCGCCGTCCGCGGCGCCAACTGACGGCACGTCCGCGCCGTGGCCCGCCGCGCCGCCTCCGCCGCGGGGTGCTGCAGCACCTCCCGCAACGCCGGACTCTGCTCCAGTTGCGACCTGAGCCGCCGCCCGGCCGCTACGGACACTCGGGCTTGCACAGGAGCCTCCTCGCCAGGCCACGACCACATCGTCCGCAACCCCACCAGCTGGCCGATCCGGTGTCAACGCCGCCGACTGCTATGACCGTTTTGCGCCATTTCATTGCATGTCGGACCAGCCCGGAAACACCCGCGGGCACCGGGCTTCACGGCACATCCCGGGCGGCGGCCGTCCCCAGCCTGTACGGTCGGCCCCCGTGCTGACCCCCCGTCGCCTGCCGCCGCCGCCGCAGCCCTGCTCCAGGCCCGGAGCGGCTGAAGGACGGCGAGGTCCTCACCTATGGACAAGGAGGGCGGCGACACGACCACGACGAACGCCGACACCTTCCACACCGACACCCTGAAGTCCTGCCGACCCGCCCCCGCCCCCGAGGGTCCGCCCGCCGGCGTCGTGTCGCGCTGGGTGATCGTGGTGTCACGCGGGTAGGACTGTGGCTGTCCCGAACGGGCGTTGCCGAGACATCGCAGGAGCCGCGAGTGGCCGCTTACCACGACAGTGACGGAGCCGAGCAGGTACCGGCGCAGGATGCCCCGCCGCCGCCCGCCGAACTGGTGGCGCTGGCGCGGGCGTACGGGGTGGACGTCCGGTACCCGGGGCCGGGCGGGCAGGCGGTGGGGGCGCGGACGCTGGTGGCGGTGCTGGGGGCGATGGGGGTGGCGGCCGGGTCGCCGCAGGAGGTGGGGGAGGCGCTGGAGCGTCACCGGGCCGAGCAGCGGGCCCGGTTGCTGCCGCCGTGCGTGGTGGTCCGGCAGGGGCGGCGAACGGCGCTGGACGTGCCGGCGGACGCCCGGTTGCGGGTGGAGCTGGAGGACGGCGGGAGTTGGGAGCTGCCCCGGGGGCACTCGCACTGGGTGCCGGGGGACCTGCCGTTGGGAATGCATGTCCTGGTGGCGGAAACCGGCACGAGGACCGCGCGGGCCGCGCTGGTGGTCGCCCCCGAGCGGCTGCCGCAACTCCCGGGCCGCAGCTGGGGGTTCCTCGCCCAGCTGTACTCCGTGCTCTCCGAGCGCTCCTGGGGCATGGGCGACCTCGGGGACCTCGTCGAGCTGGCCCGGTGGGCGGGGGCCGGCCTCGGCGCGGGCTTCGTGCAGATCAACCCGCTGCACCAGGCCCTGCCCGGCGCCCCCTCCGACCCGTCCCCGTACCGCCCGTCCTCGCGCCGCTTCGCCGACCCGGTGCACCTGCGGATCGAGGCCGTCCCCGAGTACGCCTACCTGACCGGCGCCGGGCGCGAGCAGGCCGAGGAGCTGACCCGGCGGGCCGCCCGGCTGCGCGACGAGGTGCTGGTCCACGACGCCCTGATCGACCGGGACGCCGTCTGGCAGCTCAAGCGCGAGGCCCTGGAGCTGCTGCACGAGGTGCCGCGCGGCCCCGGGCGGCAGGCCGAGTACGACGCGTACCGGCTCCGCGAGGGCGAGTGGCTGTACCGGCACGCGCTGTGGAACGCCCTGGCCGAGGAGCACGGCACCGACTGGCGCCACTGGCCGAAGGGGCTGCGTCACCCGGACGGCCCACAGGTCGAGCATGCCGCCAAGGAGCTGGAGGAGCGGGTCGAGTTCCACCGCTGGCTCGCCTGGCAGGTCGACCAGCAGCTCGCCCACGCCCAGCGGGCGGCCCGCGAGGCCGGCATGCCGGTCGGCCTGATCCACGACCTGGCCGTCGGCGTCCACCCGGACGGCGCGGACGCCTGGGCGCTGCAGGACGTGCTGGCCGGCGGCATCTCGGTCGGCGCCCCGCCGGACGCCTTCAACGCCCACGGCCAGGACTGGGGCCTGCCGCCCTGGCGCCCGGACGCGCTCGCCGAAGCCGGCTACGCCCCGTACGCGGAGCTGCTGCGGGCCACCGCCCGGCACGCGGGGGCCCTGCGGATCGACCACGTGATGGGCCTGTTCCGGCTCTGGTGGGTGCCGCAGGGGCACCCGCCGACCGAGGGCGCGTACGTGCGCTACGACGCCGAGGCGATGCTCGGCGTGCTGGCGCTGGAGGCGCACCGGGCGGGGACGGCGGTGATCGGCGAGGACCTCGGCACGGTGGAGCCGGGGGTGCGGGAGGAGCTGGCGGCGCGCGGGGTGCTCGGCACGTCCGTGCTCTGGTTCGAGCGGGACTGGCGGGGCGACGGCGCGATCCTCGGCCCGGACCGCTGGCGGTCCGGCTGCCTGGCCACCCTCACCACCCACGACCTGCCCAGCACCGCGGCCCGGCTCTCCGGCGAGCACGTCGAGCTGCGGCACCGGCTGGGCCTGCTGGCCCGGCCGCTGGGGGAGGAGCAGGGGCAGGCGGCGGCGGAGCTGGCGGACTGGCGGGCCGAGCTGGGCCGGCTCGGGCTGCTGGCCGAGGGCGAGCCGCTGACGATGCCGGTGCTGTACCGCTTCCTGCGGGCCACCCCGGCGGAGCTGGTCGGGGTCTGGCTGCCGGACCTGGTCGGGGACCCGCGCCCGCAGAACCTGCCCGGCACCTGGGACCAGTACCCGAACTGGCGCCTGCCGGTCGCGGACGGCTCCGGCGACCCGGTCACCCTCGAACGGCTGGCCACCGCCCCCGCCGCAGGCCTGCTCGCCCGGCTCCTGGCCCCGCGCGGTTCCGCCGGGTCGGCCCCGAGGCACGTCCTCCCGTCCCGCCCGACCGACCCCGACGAGCGCGCCCCCGTAAGCGGCGGGTAAGTTGGAAACGTGGACAAGAGGAACGCTTTGCGAGCCGGCGCGGTCTCCGCAACGGTCACGCTGATGATGCTGCTGTCGTCGCCCGCCATGGCCTTCACCAGGGACGACGGTGATGACCCCGGTTCCGGCCTGAGCGTGGGCCAGACCCTCGGCCTGTACGTGTTTCTCCCGCTGGTCGCCTTCGCGGTGATCGCCGGTCTGGCGGGCCTGCCCTACGGCAAGGGCAAGAAGAAGTAACACCCGCGCAGACGTCCCCAGGACTCGCACGACCCGCAGGGCCCCCAGGTCCCGTACGACCTGCAGAGCCCGCACCACCCGCAAGGCCCGCAAGACCCCGAAGGGGCGCCGGACGATCCCGTCCGGCGCCCCTTCGCGGTTGCGAGGAGACCGTCAGCGGCCGCCCGCCGCACGGTCGGCCGCCTGGGCCTTGAGCGCGCGCTCGACGCCCGCCCGGGCCTCGACGACCTGGCGCCGCAGCGCCGGGGCAGGCTCGGCCGAGGCCAGCCACGCGTCGGTGGCCTCCAGGGTCGCGGCCGTCACCTGGAGGGCCGGGTACAGCCCGACGATGATCTGCTGCGAGATCTCGTGGCTGCGGGTCTCCCAGACGCCCTTGACCGCCGCGAAGTACTTCGCCGCGTACGGCGCGAGCAGCTCGCGCTGGTCGGACTGCTGGAAGCCGGCGATGACGGCCTCCTGCACATAGTTCGTCAGCTTGTCGGACTCCACCACCGACGCCCAGGCTTCCGCCTTGGCCCCGGCGGTCGGCCGGGCGGCGCGGCAGGTGGCCGCGTGCTCCTGGCCGGCCGCGGTGTTGTCCCGCTCCAGCTCGGCGGCGATGGCGGCCTCGTCGGCCCGGCCGGTGGCGGCGAGGCGCACCAGCAGGGTCCAGCGCAGCTCGGTGTCCACCGCGAGGCCCTTGACCTCGACCGAGCCGTCCAGCAGCCCGGCGAGCAGGCCCAGCTGACCGTCGGTACGGGCGACCGAGGCGAGGGCGCGGGCCCAGGCCAGCTGGTGGTCGCTGCCGGGCTCGGCGGCGCGCAGGTGCTCCTCCGCGGCGGCGGCCCAGCGGTCGAGGCCCTGCTCGCGCCACTGCGGGTCGGTGTAGGCGTCGAGGGCGAGCTTGACCTGGCGGTGCACGGACTGCACCACGCCGATGTCGCTCTCGCGCCCGATGCCGGACAGCGCCAGCGCCAGGTAGTCGCGGGCGGCCAGCTCGCCGTCGCGGGTCATGTCCCAGGCGGAGGCCCAGCACAGCGCGCGCGGCAGCGACTCGGTGAAGCCGCCGAGGTGCTCGGTGACGACGGCCAGCGAGTCCTCGTCCAGCCGGATCTTGGCGTACGAGAGGTCGTCGTCGTTCAGCAGCACGACGGCCGGGCGGTGCCGGCCGACCAGCTCGGGCACCTCGGTGCGCGGGCCGTCGACGTCCAGCTCGATCCGGTCGGTGCGCACCAGCGCGTCGCCGTTCAGCTCGTACAGGCCGATCGCGATGCGGTGCGGCCGCAGCACGGCCTCGCCCTTGGCGCCGGCGGGCAGCGCGGGGGCCTCCTGGAGCACCGCGAAGGACTCGATCTCGCCGTCGGTGTTGAGCACGATCGACGGCCGCAGCACGTTGATGCCGGCGGTCTCCAGCCAGGCCTTGGACCAGGCCTTGAGGTCGCGGCCGCTGGCCTCCTCCAGGGCGCCGAGCAGGTCGCTGAGCCGGGTGTTGCCCCAGGCGTGGCGCTTGAAGTACGCCTGCACGCCCTGGAAGAAGGCGTCCTGGCCGACGTACGCCACCAGCTGCTTGAGCACCGAGGCGCCCTTGGCGTAGGTGATGCCGTCGAAGTTGACCTGGACGTCCTCCAGGTCGTTGATGTCCGCCATGATCGGGTGGGTGGACGGCAGCTGGTCCTGCCGGTACGCCCAGGTCTTCATCTGGTTGGCGAAGGTGGTCCAGGAGTGCGGCCACTTGGAGCCCGGGGCCTCGGCCTGGCAGACCGCCTCGGCGTAGGTCGCGAAGGACTCGTTGAGCCAGAGGTCGTTCCACCACTCCATGGTGACGAGGTCGCCGAACCACATGTGGGCGAGCTCGTGCAGGATCGTCGCGGCACGGGCCTCGTACGCGGCGTCGGTGACCTTGGAGCGGAACACGTACTGGTCGCGCAGGGTGACGGCGCCCGCGTTCTCCATCGCGCCGGCGTTGAACTCCGGGACGAAGAGCTGGTCGTACTTGGCGAACGGGTACGGGAAGTCGAACTTCTCCTGGAAGTAGTCGAAGCCCTGCTTGGTGACCTCGAAGACGGCCTCCGGGTCCAGGAACTCGCGCAGCGAGGGCCGGCAGTAGACGCCCAGCGGCACCTTCTGCTCGCCGTTCTCGTAGGTGTCGAAGACCCCGACGTACGGGCCGGCGACGAGCGCGGTGATGTAGGTGGAGATCCGGCCGGTGGGCTCGAACGTCCAGACCCGGGTGTCGCCCTCGCCGACCGGCTCCGGGGTCGGCGAGTTGGAGACCACGACCCAGCCCTCCGGCGCGGTCACGGTGAACGCGAACGCGGCCTTCAGGTCGGGCTGCTCGAAGTTGGCGAAGACCCGGCGGGCGTCCGGCACCTCGAACTGGGTGTACAGGTAGGTCTCGCCGTCGACCGGGTCGACGAACCGGTGCAGGCCCTCACCGGTGTTGGTGTACTCGCAGTTCGCGACGACCCGCAGCTCGTTCTCGGCGGCGAGGCCCGGCAGCGGGATGCGGCTGTCGGCGAAGGTCGCCGGGTCGAGCCGCACGCCGTTGAGGGTGATCTCCTCGACGCTCGGGGCGACGAGGTCGATGAAGGTCTCCGCCCCCGGGGTGGTGGCGGTGAACCGGACCACGGTGGTGGACCGGAAGGTACCGCCCTCGCGGGCCGAACCGAGGTCGAGCTCGATGTCGTACGCGTCCACGTGGAGGAGGTCGGCCCGGGTGCGGGCCTCCTCACGGGTCAGGTTTGTGCCGGGCACTCGCTGCACTCCTTTGTCAGACTGATGGTCCGAATCCTCGCACGTCCAACGGACGGGGCGGCCGAAAAATCACAGGCGGGGCGGGCCCGGGCGATCAGCCCGTGCCCGCCCCGCCCGTGTCGGTCGCCGCGCGGCCCGCGACGAGGGGTCACGCCCCCCGGGATCAGCCCCGGAGGCGCCCCGGCGTCACTTCTTCCACTTGGTCAGCGGACCGTCGCTGGCGCTGTAGCGGCGGAACGCGTAGACGGCGGCGCCGTCGTCCGAGACCAGGTACTCGGAGGTGCTGCTGCCGATGCCCATGCTGCTCGGCATCGTCATGGTGCCGAGGTCGGACATCGAGCCGTCGGTCGGCGAGAGCGTCACCAGCCGGGCCGGCTTGTTGTAGCCCTGGTCGACGATCGCGCGGACCTTGCCGTCCTTGTCGGTCCCGGCCACCAGGCGCATGTCGTTGCTCGTCGAACCGGAGTTGGCCGACCACAGCCGCTTGCCGGTGTTCAGGTCGTAGGCGTTGATGCCCGGCTTGCCGCCGCTGACCTGGACGTACAGCGTGGTGCCGCTGACCACGTTGCGGGTGAGGGCCTCGTTCTGGCCGGAGAGGCGCAGGCTGTCCGCGCCGGGCTCCTTGACGGACATCTGGGTGCCCGGCTTGTTGTCCTTGTCGAACGGCAGGACGTAGTCGCCCTGCGGGCCGTTGCCCATCAGCAGCACCAGCGGCTTGTCCTGGACGACCGAGTCGACCTCCTCGATGTTGCCGGTGAGGGTGATCGGGGTGCTGGCCGGCTTGCCGGTCTCGGCGTTGACGATGACCAGCTGCGACTTCGGGCCGCTGGTGCCGTAGCAGCGGTCGCTGACCGCGATCTGGGCGCCGGCCGCCTTGCCGCGCAGGACGCAGTCCTTGTCGCGCGGCTGGTACTGCCAGGCCGGCTGGCCGTTGGCGATGTTCAGGGCGGCGACGGCGTTGCCGCCGACGGCGACGACGTTCTCGGTGACGCTGAGGGTCGGCGAGGACATCCGGTCGGCCGAGACCTTGACGCTCCAGAGCAGCTTGCCCTGGGTCAGGTCGATGGCGCCGACGGTGGAGCAGTCGCTGTCACCGGTGTTGAAGGAGACGGCGGCGACGCCCTTGGAGTTGGCGGCGTACGAGGCGGTGCACAGCTCCTTGCTGCCGGCCGGGGCGGCGATGGTCCACGCCTCCTTGCCGTCGGTCAGGTTGAAGGCCCTGATCCCGGAGCTGTCGACGCGCACCGCGAGCTTGTCGGTGCCCCAGACGCCGAGCATCTGGTTCGAGCTGTCCGCGTTGGCCGGCTTGGGGGCGCTCCAGGCGACGTTGAAGGTGGCGCCCTTGGGAGCGGGGGCGGGGGTGGGGCCGCTGCTGGTCCCGCCGTTGTCGGTGGTGCCGGTGCTGACCGGGTCCGGGCCCGGGTCGGGGGCGGGCTTGGGGTCCTTGAGCAGGACGACCAGGGCGACCACGATCGAGATCGCGAGCACACCGCCGATGATCCCGCCCCACAGCATCACTGGGTTGCGCTGCTTGGGCGCGACCGGCGCGACGGGGTAGCCGTACCCGGGTTGCTGCGGGTAGGCGTAGCCGCCCGGGTTGTAGGCCTGCCCGGCGTCCGGGGCGCCGTACGGGGCACCGGGGACCGGGTCGTACGGGCCGACCGGCGCGGCACCGGGCGGCGGCGGGGCCTGGCTGGGGAACCCGGGCGCGGTCGGCGCGTACGCCGCGTACTCCGGGCTGCCGACCGACGGCTGCGCGGGCGGCTGCACGGGCGGTGCCGGCGGCTGGCCGGGCGGCGGGCCCGCGGGCGCGACCGGGCCCGGGGTGACCTGCCCCGGGACGGCGGCGCCGTCGAGCTGCGTCATCTGGTCCGCGACGGCGGCCGGATCGACACCGCCGCCCGGCGGGCGCCCGAACGAGACGCCCCGGTTGTCCTGCGGACCGCTGCCGGGCGTTTCGCCTGCACCCGGCGTAGGGTGATCCCCTGCCATCTGATTCCCCGTCATGTCTGGATGCGTCCCCCTGGCGGTGCCGTCCACGGCCCCGATGGGACGGGTGAGAAGTGGCACCATGTTAGTGGTGCGTGGTTTTCGGCCGTCGCCAGGACAGCGGTTCCCCGTCCCCGCAGGCCCGGGCCGCGCAACACCTTCACCCCCCGAACACCCCGCCCCCACCTGCGCGCCCCCGCTCGCCGGCCCGCGCCGGGCGGCCGCCGTCCGCGCCCCCCTGCGCGCCCGCCCGCCGCAGCCGGGATCCCCGCCCGGGCCCCCGGGCCGTACCCTTCAGGAGTTGAAGGGGACGCCCGGCGGAGGGGTCCCCGCCCTGGGAGGGTGGATCATGTCGACGGACACACCGGGCTCGCAGTCGTCGCTGCACCGGGCGAACCTGGAACGGGTGCTCCGCGCGGTGCGGATGGCCGGCTCGCTGACCCAGGCCGAGATCGCCCGCGGCACCGGACTGTCCGCGGCCACCGTGTCCAACATCGTGCGGGAGTTGAAGGAGAGCGGCACCGTCGTGGTCGCCGACACCTCCTCCGGCGGCCGCCGCGCCCGCAGCGTCTCGCTCAGCGGGGACGCCGGCATCGTGGTCGGCATCGACTTCGGCCACACCCACCTGCGCGTCGCGGTCGGCAACCTGGCCCACCGGGTGCTGGCCGAGGAGAGCGCCCCGATCGACGTCGACGTCTCCGCCCAGCAGGGCTTCGACCGCGCCGAGGCGATGGTCGAGCGGCTGCTGACGCAGGCCGGCTTCCGTTCCGACAAGGTGATCGGCGTCGGCCTCGGCGTGCCCGGCCCGATCGACGTGGAGACCGGCGCGCTCGGCTCCACCGCGATCCTGCCCGGCTGGACGGGCATCGCCCCGGGCCGGGAGCTGGCCGAGCGGCTCGGCATGCCGGTGCACGTGGACAACGACGCCAACCTGGGCGCGCTCGGCGAGCTGGTCTGGGGCGCCGGCCGCGGGCTGAGCGACCTCGCCTACATCAAGGTCGCCAGCGGGGTCGGCGCCGGGCTGGTGGTGAACGGCCAGATCTACCGCGGCCCGGGCGGCACCGCGGGTGAGATCGGGCACATCACCCTGGACGAGGCGGGGCCGGTCTGCCGCTGCGGCAACCGCGGCTGCCTGGAGACCTTCGTCGGCTCCCGCTACCTGCTCTCGCTGCTCGCCCCCACCCTCGGCCAGGACCTCAGCCTGCCCCGGGTGGTCGAGCTGGCCCAGCAGGGCGACCTCGGCTGCCGCCGGGTGATCGCCGACGCGGGCCGGCAGATCGGCACCGGCGTCGCCACCCTCTGCAACCTGCTGAACCCCCGCCGGGTGATCCTCGGCGGGGACCTCGCCGAGGCCGGTGAGCTGGTGCTCGCCCCGATCCGGGACTCGGTGGCCCGGTACGCGATCCCGAGCGCCGCCCGTCAGCTCTCGGTCGTCCCCGGCACCCTCGGCGGCCGGGCCGAGGTGCTCGGCGCGCTGGCCCTGGTGATGAGCGAGATGGGGGAGTCGGGCGCGCTGGGCCGCGCCTGACACCGCCGTCCGGCCCGCCCGCGTATTCAAACGCCTGTACGTCAACCTGAGGTGACCCGGCTTCCCGGCCCGACCTCCCGGAATGGCGGTAACCGAACGGTGGCACCGGGCGCGCCGCTTGGTGTCCGGCAGGCGGACATTAGACTCGACCGGTCGCCACCGGCCGGACCGTCGGACTGCCGCCGGGCCGGGCAGCGACGCCCGTCGGACCGTCCGTGGTCCGCGAACACTGAACGAGGAGGAACGGGTGGCCCTGCTGACCCGCATTCGGGGACCGCGCGATCTCGACCGGCTCACGCCCGGACAGCTGGCCGCACTGGCCCAGGAGATCCGGACCTTCCTGGTGACCGAGGTCTCCAAGACGGGTGGCCACCTCGGGCCCAACCTCGGCGTGGTGGAGCTCACCATCGCGCTGCACCGGGTCTTCGACTCCCCGCGCGACCGCATCCTCTTCGACACCGGCCACCAGAGCTACGTCCACAAGCTGCTCACCGGCCGCCAGGACTTCTCCCGGCTGCGGATGAAGGGCGGCCTGTCCGGCTACCCGTCCCGGGCCGAGTCCGAGCACGACGTGATCGAGAACTCGCACGCCTCCACGGTCCTCTCGTACGCCGACGGCCTGGCCAAGGCCAACCAGATCCTGGGCAAGAACGACCCGGTCGTCGCGGTGATCGGCGACGGCGCGCTCACCGGCGGCATGGCCTGGGAGGCGCTCAACAACATCGCCGACGCCAAGGACCGCCCGCTCGTCATCGTCGTGAACGACAACGAGCGCTCGTACTCCCCGACCATCGGCGGCCTGGCCAACCACCTCGCCACCCTGCGCACCACCCAGGGCTACGAGCGCTTCCTGTCCTGGGGCAAGGACGCGCTCCAGCGCACCCCGGTGGTCGGCCAGCAGCTGTTCGAGACGCTGCACGGCGCCAAGAAGGGCCTCAAGGACTTCATCGCCCCGCAGGGCATGTTCGAGGACCTCGGCCTCAAGTACATCGGCCCGATCGACGGCCACGACATGGCCGCCCTGGAGTCCGCGCTGACCAAGGCGCGCGGCTTCGGCGGCCCGGTGATCGTGCACTGCCTCACCGAGAAGGGCCGCGGCTACCACGCCGCCGAGAACAACGACGAGGACCGCTTCCACGCGGTCGGCAAGATCCACCCGGAGACCGGCCTGCCGATCACGAGCGGCGGCGGCCGGAGCTGGACCTCGGTCTTCGCCGAGGAGATGGTCGCGCTCGGCCACGAGCGCGAGGACATCGTCGGCATCACCGCCGCGATGCTCCACCCGGTGGGCCTGGCCCCGTTCGCCGAGGCCTTCCCGGACCGGATCTTCGACGTCGGCATCGCCGAGCAGCACGCCGTTACCAGCGCGGCCGGCCTGGCCACCAACGGCCTGCACCCGGTGTTCGCGGTCTACGCGACCTTCCTCAACCGGGCCTTCGACCAGGTCCTGATGGACGTCGCCCTGCACAAGCTGGGCGTCACCTTCGTCCTGGACCGGGCCGGCGTCACCGGCGACGACGGCGCCTCGCACAACGGCATGTGGGACATGTCGATGCTGCAGATCATCCCGACCCTGCGGCTGGCCGCCCCGCGCGACGCCGACCAGGTCCGCGCCCAGCTGCGTGAGGCCGTCGAGGTCAAGGACGCCCCGACCGTGGTCCGCTACTCCAAGGGCACGGTCGGCCCGGCCGTCCCCGCGGTCGGCCGGATCGGCGGCATGGACGTGCTGCGCGCCGCCGAGGAGCCCTCCGGCGCCCACCGCGCCGACGTGCTGATCGTCTCGGTCGGCGCGATGGCCCCCACCAGCCTGGAGGTCGCCGACCTGCTGGCCGCCCAGGGCGTCACCGCCACCGTGGTGGACCCGCGCTGGGTCAAGCCGGTGGACGCGGCCCTGCCGGGCCTGGCCGCCGAGCACCGGGTGGTCGTCACGATCGAGGACAACGGCCGGGTGGGCGGCGTCGGCGCCGCCGTGGCGCAGGCGCTGCGGGACGCGGACGTGGACCTGCCGGTGCGCGACTTCGGCATCCCGCAGGAGTTCCTGGACCACGCCAGCCGGGCCGAGATCCTGGCCGAGATCGGCCTGAACGCCCCGGACATCGCCCGAAAGGTGACGGCTCTGGTCGCCAAGCTGGACGCGGCGCCGGTCAAGGCCTGACCGGAGGCCGTCCGGGGGAGCGGTCACCCGTTCCGCAGACGACCGTTTGTCGTAACTCCGTAACAGTTCGTCACGGAACAAGCTGACAATCGCACTGAAAGGCGGGACCGGCGCCACCGGCGCCGATCCCGCCCGGTAGGTTGTCACCCGTGCCGACCCCCACCCGCCTCCGCCTCACCGGACTGGCCGAGCGCCTGCCCGAGCGCGTCCGTACCCGTGTTCTCACCGGGTACTGGACCAGGCTGGTGCCGGTGCTCGCGCTGGTCGCGCTGCTCACCCACATCCCCTCCTTCGCCCGGCCCGTCTGGAGCCCGGACGAGGGCTTCCTGGCCACCCAGGCCCGGATGCTGGCGGACGGCGGGGTGCTGTACGACACCGTGGTGGACCGCAAACCACCGCTGCTGCCCTGGCTCTACCAGGCCTGCTTCGCGGTCTTCGGCTCCGCCTCGCTCTGGCCGCTGCGCACCCTGGCGGTGGTGGCCCACCTGGTCACCGCGATCCTGCTGGCCTCGATCGCCCGCGGCCGCTGGGGCAACCGGGCCGGGGCCGGGGCCGGACTGCTCTACCTGCTGGTCTCCATCGGGCTCTCCCCGGAGGACACCCAGGCGGCGACCTTCGAGGTCTTCATGCTGCCCGCCATGGTGGCCGCCTTCCGGTACGCCGAACGGCGCCGCTGGCTGGCCGCGGGCATCGCGGTCGCCCTCTGCTCACTGACCAAGCAGACCGGCGGCGCGGTGCTGCTGCCGGTGCTCTGGATGCTGTTCCAGGACGCCCGCCGGCGCGGGGTGCGCTGGCCGCCCGCGCTGTTCAAGATCGGGTTCGGCTTCACCCTGCCGATAGCGCTGGTCGCGGTGATCCTCACCAAGCCCAAGGGCTTCCTCTTCTGGGTGGTCACCGGCAGCGGCGACTACGCCTCCTTCGGCGGCGCCTGGCTCCAGATGCTCGGCCGGGCCTTCGGCAACTCGGCCATCCTGGCCGCGGCCGGCCTGGGCTTCCTGCTCCCGGTCGGACGCCGGCTCTGGCTCAAGCACCGCCACCGCCCGCTGCCGGTGGCCGGCGAGGAGCACGGCTCGACCACCGACCTGTGGGTCTGGCTGCTCTCCTCGGTCGTCGCCGTCAGCGTGGGCTTCCACTTCTTCGGCCACTACTACCTCCAGCTGATCCCGCCGCTGGTGCTGCTGGGCACCGGGGCGGTCGCCACCTCGGCGATCCGCTGGAAGCCCGTCCTGCTGTACACCACGGCCGCCGCCACGGTGTTCTGGAGCCTGGCGCTGGCCTGGCCGGGGGAGCGGCTCAACCGCACCACCGAGGTCGCCACCGCCGTCGCCGCCCAGACCACCCCCAAGGACACCGTGCTGGTCTGGGGCATGCACCCCGAGCTGTACTGGCTGGCCGACCGCAAGCCCGCCACCCGCTACCTGACCGCCGGCTTCCTCACCAACTACAGCGGCGGCAAGGACGGCAACCAGAACGTCGGCGAGCAGTTCAGCGTCTCCAACGCCTGGCAGACCTTCGACAAGGAGCTGGCCAACGGCCTGCCCGAGGTCGTGGTCGACGACTCCGGCATCGCCCCGTACCAGCCGGTCATGGTCCCCCGGATCGAGAACCTGCTGGACACCCACTACGAGATGGTCGGCGTCTTCGCCGACACCGTGGTGTACCGCCTCAAGCACTGAGGCGGCCCGTACCCGGTTTCCTCGCGGCAACGCCGTACACGCCGGGTTCCCGGCGGCAGCGCCGTACACAGGACCTCGGGCGGAAACGCCGTACACGCCGCGTCCGGGCGGCAGCCCCGTACACACGGAGGAGCCCCGGTGACCGCATGGTCACCGGGGCTCCTCCGTGTTCGGGTGCTGCGTTACGCGGGCACCGAGGCCACGCCGGGGGCGAGGAAGGCCTTGCCGTTCACCCGCTCCGAGACGCCCTCACGGTCCAGGTACGGGGTGATCCCACCCAGGTGGAAGGGCCAGCCGGCACCGGTGATCATGCAGAGGTCGATGTCCTGCGCCTCGGCGACGACACCCTCCTCCAGCATCAGGCCGATCTCCTGCGCCACGGCCTCCAGGGCGCGGGCGCGGACCTGCTCCCCGGTGAGCACCGAGTCGCCGAAGGTCAGCAGCTCCAGCACCTCGGGGTCGAGGACCTGCTGGCCGTCCGTCCAGGTGTAGAAGCCGCGCTTGCCGGCCTTGACCACCTTGGCGAGGTTCTCGGAGACGGTGAACCGCTCCGGGAAGGCGCCGTGCAGGGTCTCCGAGACGTGCAGGGCGATGGCCGGGCCGACCAGCTCCAGCAGCACGATCGGGGACATCGGCAGGCCGAGCGGCTCGACGGCCTTCTCGACGTCGGCGATCGGGGTGCCCTCGTCGATGATGCCCTGGATCTCGCCCATGAAGCGGGTCAGGATCCGGTTCACCACGAACGCGGGGCGGTCCTTGCAGAGCACCGAGGTCTTCTTCAGCTTCTTGGACACCGCGAAGGCGGTGGCCAGCGAGGCGTCGTCCGTCGAGTCGCCGCGGACGATCTCCAGCAGCGGCAGGATCGCGACCGGGTTGAAGAAGTGGAAGCCGACGACCCGCTCGGGGTGCTTCAGCTTCGAGGCCATCTCGGTGACCGACAGCGAGGAGGTGTTGGTCGCCAGCACGCAGGTCGGCGAGACCACGTTCTCCAGGTCCGCGAAGACGGCCTGCTTGACGCCCATCTCCTCGAACACGGCCTCGATGACGAAGTCCGCGTCGCCGAAGGCGGCGGCCTTGTCCAGCGAGCCGGAGACCAGGCCCTTGAGCCGGTTGGCCTTGTCCTGGCCGATCCGGCCCTTGCCGAGCAGCTTGTCGATCTCGGCGTGGACGTAGCCGACGCCCTTGTCCACGCGCGCCTGGTCGATGTCGGTGAGGACCACCGGCACCTCCAGACGGCGGGCGAACAGCAGCGCCAGCTGCGAGGCCATCAGACCGGCGCCGACGACGCCGACCTTGGTGACCGGGCGGGCCAGCGACTTGTCCGGCGCGCCGACCGGGCGCTTGGCCCGGCGCTGCACCAGGTTGAAGGCGTAGATGCCGCTGCGCAGCTCGCCGCTCATGATGAGGTCGGCCAGGGCCGCGTCCTCGGCGTCGAAGCCGGCCTGCAGGCTGGCCTTGTCCGCGAGGTCGAAGTCCTTGGCGGCGGCGATGATGTCCAGCGCCTTGTAGGCGGCCGGAGCGGCGCCGTGCACCTTGGCGTCGGCGACCATGCGGCCCCAGAGGACGGCGTCGTCCCAGGCCTTGCCGCGGTCGATCGCCTCGCGCTCGACGACGACGTCGCCCTTGACGACCTTGGCGGCCCAGAGCAGCGACTGCTCCAGGAAGTCGGCCGGCTCGAAGATCGCGTCGGCGATCCCCAGCTCGAACACGTCCTTGCCCTTGAGCTGCTTGTTCTGGTTCATCGAGTTCTCGACGATGACCTTGACGGCCTTACCGGCACCCACCAGGTTCGGCAGGATGGTGCAGCCGCCCCAGCCGGGGACGAGGCCGAGGAAGACCTCGGGCAGCGAGAAGGCCGGGACGCCCGCCGACACCGTGCGGTAGTCGCAGTGCAGGCCGACCTCGACGCCGCCGCCCATCGCCGCGCCGTTGTAGAAGGCGAAGGTGGGGACGGGCAGCGTGGCGATCCGCTGGAAGACGTCGTGGCCGCCCTTGCCGATGGCCAGCGCGTCCGCGTGCTCCTTGAGCAGCTCGACGCCCTTGAGGTCGGCGCCGACCGCGAAGATGAACGGCTTGCCGGTGATCGCGGCACCGACGATCGTGCCCTCGGCGGCCTCGGCCGCGACCTGGTCCAGCGCCTCGTTCAGCTTGAGCAGCGAGCCCGGGCCGAAGGTGGTCGGCTTGGTGTGGTCGAAGCCGTTGTCCAGGGTGATCAGGGCCAGCCGGCCGGCCTGCAGCGGCAGGTCGAGGTGGCGGACGTGCGCGGTCGTGACGACCTCGCCCGGGAAGAGCTCGGCGCCGCGGGTCAGCAGCTCGGTGGTGTTCGTCATGGTCACTTACCACCCTCGAGCTCGGTGTTCTGGGTCGCTCCGCTCCAGTGCGGGTTCTCCCAGATGATGGTGCCGCCCATGCCGAAGCCGATGCACATCGTGGTGAGGCCGTAGCGGACGTCCGGGCGCTGCTCGAAGCGGCGGGCCAGCTGGTTCATCAGGCGCACGCCGGAGGAGGCCAGCGGGTGGCCGAAGGCGATCGCGCCGCCGTACGGGTTGACCCGCTCGTCGTCGTCCGCGATGCCGTAGTGGTCCAGGAAGGACAGGACCTGGACGGCGAAGGCCTCGTTGATCTCGAAGGCCTGGATGTCGTCGATGGTCAGGCCGGCCTTGGCCAGCGCCTTCTCGGTGGCCGGCACCGGGCCGATGCCCATGACCTCGGGCTCGACGCCCGCGAAGGCGAAGGAGACCAGGCGCATCTTGACCGGGAGGCCGAGCTCCTCGGCGACGTCCTCGGCGGCCAGCAGCGAGGCGGTGGCGCCGTCGTTCAGACCGGCCGAGTTGCCCGCGGTGATGTTGCCGTGCGGGCGGAACGGGGTCTTCAGGCCGGCCAGCGACTCCATCGTGGTGCCCGGGCGCAGCGGCTCGTCCACGGTGGCCAGGCCCCAGCCGGTCTCGCCGACCTCGGGGTTGGTGTTGCGGATCGAGATCGGCACCAGGTCGGGCTGGATGTCGCCGTTGGCGTACGCCTTGGCGGCCTTCTCCTGGGAGCGCACGGCGTAGGCGTCGCAGCGCTCCTTGGTCAGGTGCGGGAACCGGTCGTGCAGGTTCTCCGCGGTCATGCCCATGAACAGGGCGGACTCGTCGACCAGCTTCTCGGAGACGAAGCGCGGGTTCGGGTCGACGCCCTCGCCCATCGGGTGGCGGCCCATGTGCTCGACACCGCCGGCCACGACCACGTCGTACGCGCCGAAGGCGATGCCGCCGGCGGTGGTGGTCACGGCGGTCAGCGCGCCGGCGCACATGCGGTCGATCGCGTAGCCGGGGACGGACTTCGGCAGGCCGGACAGCAGGGCGGCGGTGCGCCCGATGGTCAGGCCCTGGTCGCCGATCTGCGTGGTGGCCGCGACGGCGACCTCGTCGATGCGCTCGACGGGCAGGTTCGGGTTACGGCGCACGAGCTCCCGGATGCACTTGACGACGAGGTCGTCGGCGCGCGTCTCGTGGTAGATGCCCTTCGGGCCTGCCTTGCCGAACGGGGTGCGGACGCCATCGACGAAGACGACGTCCCTCGCGGTACGAGGCACGGGGGCTCTCCTCCCAGGGACCAACATGACGATTGGGCGGGCTGCCGCCGTCGAAGACCCGAGCGGCGCCGCATCACCGCCATGCTACCCGCCGGTAACCAACCTGCCCAGGCCCCTCGGAGGGATCCGACCATGTGTCCCCCGACACGTTCCCCGGCCCGTCCGACCAGGAGCGTCGTTCCCGGGCGCGGCGAACGGTGCGACGAACGGGTACGACGGGCGGGCGCGACGGACGGGTACGACGAAGGGGATGTCACCCGTACGGATGACATCCCCTTCCACGTGTTGCCGTGATCAGTCCTGGGCCGCGGCCGCGGCGAACGCGGCGGCCACCGCCGGCGCCACCAGGTCCACCTGCCACTGCCGGGCGCCGAACCCGCGCAGCGCGGCGGCCACGGCCTCGGGGCCCGGCTCGGTCGGCGGGTGCCAGCAGACCCGGCGGACGGTGTCCGGGGTCATCAGGTTCTCGGCCGGCACGTGGTACCGCTCGGCCAGCTCGCTGATCGCGGCGCGCGCGCCGGACAGCCGGGCGGCGGCCACCGGGTCCTTCTCGGCCCAGGCCCGCGGCGGCGGCGGTCCGTCGTGCGGCGCGGTGGCCGGCGGCAGCATGTTCTCCGGGATCTCCCGGGCGCGCTGCACGGCCGCCAGCCACTGCTCCAGCTGGCGCCGGTGCACCCGCGGGCCGAAGCCCTGGACGGCCTGCAGGGAGGCGATGTTCAGCGGCATGGCCAGCGCGGCGTTGACGATCGCCGCGTCGGCGAGCACCCGGCCGGGGGAGACGTCGCGGTCCTGCGCCATCCGGTCGCGGACCAGCCACAGCTCGCGCACCACGGCCAGCTGACGGCGGCGGCGGATCTTGTGCAGCTGCGAGGTGCGGCGCCACGGGTCGTTGCGCGGGCCCGGGCGGGGCGCGGCGGCGATCGAGGCGAACTCCTCCATCGCCCAGCCGAGCTTGCCCTGGGCGTCCAGCTCCTGTTCGAGTGCGTCGCGCAGCTCGACCAGCACCTCGACGTCCAGAGCGGCGTAGCGCAGCCACGGCTCGGGCAGCGGGCGGGTGGACCAGTCGACCGCGGAGTGCTCCTTGGACAGGCTCAGTCCGAGCACGTTCTCGGTCATCGGCCCGAGGCCGACCCGGGCGAAGCCGGCGATCCGCCCGGCCAGCTCGGTGTCGAACAGGCGCTGGGGTCTCATGCCGACGTCGGACAGGCAGGGCAGGTCCTGGCTGGCCGCGTGGACGACCCACTCGGCGTCCTCGACGGCCTTGCCGAGCGCACTGAGGTCCGGGCAGGCGATCGGGTCGATCAGGGCGGAGCCGGAACCCGCGCGGCGCAGCTGGATGAGGTAGGCGCGCTGCCCGTAGCGGTAGCCGGAGGCCCGTTCGGCATCGACGGCCACCGGTCCGGTGCCCGCGGCGAAGGCGGCGACGACGGCGCCCAGCGCCTGTTCGTCCGCCACGACGGGCGGGATCCCCTCCCTCGGCTCAAGGAGCGGGACCGGGGCTGCTTCTTCTGGGATGGCTGCTACGGCGTCGGTCACCCCCCAAGGGTACGACGGTCCTCGCGGCCGGGAGTGTTGTCGGACTGGTCAGACTGTTGATCGCCCGGGGGCGGCCCGCCCCGCTCCGGGGCGCGGTTCGCCCGCCGCGGGCCCTCCGGGGGTGACGGGAGTTCGGCGGCGGGAGGTTGACGACGGGAGTTCGACGGCGGGCCCCGGAACAGCGCCGCGGCGGCCGAGGAGGAAACGTTCCTCCTCGGCCGCCGCAGCGGTCCGGAGCGTCCGGCTCAGTGGATGATGCCGGTGCGCAGCGCGACCGCGACCATGCCGGCGCGGTCGCCGGTGCCCAGCTTGCGGGCGATCCGGGCGAGGTGGCTCTTCACGGTGAGCGCCGACAGGCCCATCGCCACGCCGATCGCCTTGTTGGACTGGCCCTCGGCGACCAGCCGCAGCACCTCGACCTCGCGGCCGGAAAGCTCGCGGTAGGCGGCCTGCTGCGTGCCGGGCGCACCAGGGGCTCCGGGGGCGCCCGGTGCTCCGGCCGCGCCCGGCATGCCCGGCATCCCGGGGCGGCGCATCCGGCCGGCCAGCCCGGCGGCGCCGAGCGGCATCCCGGGGCGGCCCGGCATCGCGACGTTCGTCCGGGTGCCGGTCACCACGTATCCCTTGACGCCGCCGGCCAGCGCGCTGCGGACCGCGCCGATGTCGTCGGCGGCGGACAGCGCCAGGCCGTTGGGCCAGCCCGCGGCGCGGGTCTCGGCGAGGATGGTCAGCCCGGAGCCGTCCGGGAGGTGGACGTCGGCGACGCAGATGTCGCGGGGGGTGGAGACCCGTGGGCGGGCCTCGGCGATGGAGGACACCTCGATCACGTCCCGGACACCGAGGGCCCACAGGTGGCGGGTGACGGTGTTTCGGACACGGGGATCGGCGATGACCACCATGGCGGTGGGCTTGGTCGGCCGGTAGGCGACCACGTTTGCGGGGTGCTCAAGAAGGACCGACACCAGGCCTCCTGCGGGGAGTGGCGGACGGAACCCCGATGGGGGCGGTCGGAGTGTTCCGCGTTGGGAAAGGGTCACAGACTGCTTCGGCAGCATCCGTGCCCGGCTTTAGCGAAAGATCACGATCTAGTGAGTAACAATACGGACAAATCGCGCAAATGATTGATGCGACATGCCTGGTATTCGCACAAAATCGATCAGATTCGGTGCCGATCGGTCGGTATCGACCGGTGAATTGACGCAGAGCGGGTCCGAAGTCACACTCCGTCAGCCCTGGGGGTGGCGTCCGGCCCCCGGGTGCCGCCGGAGCCGCACACCACCCGTCAGTGCGACCGCGGGCGTCGCCGGGCCGGCATCGGGACCACTCCACCGAGTGAAGGAACCTCGGCGGGACCCTGCGGAGCCGGGGCGGCCGGCGGCAGGCCGGCGCTGACGCACAGCAGGTCCCCCCAGGCCGCCAGGTGCCGCTCGAAACGGCCGTCGGCCGGGGTCCAGGAGGCCCGGATCTCGATCTCCGTCGAGGACGGGCGGTCCGCCAGGCCCCCGAAGTACTGGGAGGAGGCCAGCGTCACCGTGCCGGACGGCTCCGCGAACCCGGCGGCGTGCGCCTGCAGGGAGTCCAGCAGCCAGGCCCAGCCCACCTCGGAGAGCATCGGGTCGCCGGCCATCTCCGGCTCCAGCTCGGCCCGGGTCATCGTGACCACCCGGAACTCCCCGTTCCAGGCCTCCTGCCCGGCCGGGTCGTACAGCAGCACCAGCCGGCCGTCCGCCAGCTCCTCGCCGTCCACCTCGACCGAGGCGGTCACCGCGAACGAGTACGGGGCGAGCCGGCGCGGCGCCGGCGCGGGGGAGAGCTGCACCTCGGGCCGCAACCGGGCCCCGTCCAGGGCCGCCACGGCCGCCCGGAACTCGCTCGGCGCCCCCTCGCGACCCGCTCCGCCACCTGCTCCGCCACCCTGTGCGGGGTGCCCTCCGACCGCTGCCATGTCCCGAAGACTAGGTCGAAGGACGGGGTTATCGCCGCAACTTCTCTCCCAGCGGCGTGCCGGAACGGCAAACCCGGACAGATCTTGGAGGAACCGACGAGACCGGCCGGGAAACCGGGCCCGGCACGCGTGCGAAGATTTGACGGTGAGCGAGACTACGGCAGACAGCACGGCGGCCACCCACGACGGCCCGACCACCCCCGGGCGCCGCGGCGCCGCGCACGACTCGGCGTTCCTGCGCGCCTGCCGGCACGAGCCCGTGCCGCACACCCCGGTGTGGTTCATGCGCCAGGCCGGCCGCTCGCTGCCCGAGTACCTGAAGGTCCGCGAGGGCATCCCCATGCTGGAGTCCTGCATGCGGCCCGAGCTGGTCAAGGAGATCACCCTCCAGCCGGTGCGCCGGCACAAGGTGGACGCCGCGATCTTCTTCAGCGACATCGTGGTGCCGCTCAAGGCCGTCGGCATCGACGTCGACATCAAGCCCGGCATCGGCCCGGTCATCGCCGACCCGATCCGCACCGCCGAGGACCTGAAGCGGCTGCGCCCGCTGGAGCCCGACGACGTCCCCTACATCACCGAGGCCGTCGGCCTGCTGGTGGACGAGCTCGGCGAGACCCCGCTGATCGGCTTCGCCGGCGCGCCGTACACGCTGGCCAGCTACCTGATCGAGGGCGGCCCGTCCAAGAACCACGAGAACACCAAGGCCATGATGTACGGGCAGCCCGAGCTGTGGGCCGCCCTGGTGGACCGGCTCGCGGACATCACCTCGGCCTTCCTCAAGGTGCAGATCGAGGCCGGCGCCTCCGCGGTCCAGCTGTTCGACTCCTGGGTCGGTGCCCTCGCGCCGGACGACTACCGCCGCTCGGTGATGCCGTCCAGCACCAAGGTCTTCGACGCCGTCGCCGGGTACGGCGTGCCGCGGATCCACTTCGGCGTCGGCACCGGCGAGCTGCTCGGCCTGATGGGCCAGGCCGGCGCGGACATCGTCGGCGTCGACTGGCGGGTCCCGCTGAACGTCGCCGCCGAGCGGGTCGGCCAGGGCAAGGGCCTCCAGGGCAACCTCGACCCGGCGGTGCTGTACGCGCCCACCAAGGTCGTCGAGACCAAGGCCCGCGAGGTGCTGCACGCCGCCCAGGCGCTCGGCACCAGCGGCCACATCTTCAACCTCGGCCACGGCGTGCTGCCGTCCATGGACCCGGACGCGCTCAGCCGCCTCGTCGCCTTCGTCCACGAGGCCAGCGCACGCTGACCCCCGGTGGTGGGCCCCCGGTCTCCGGGGGTCCACTACCCGGCCGTGACCTCGATCCCGGCCCGGCGCAGCAGCGCCGCCGTTACCCCGTCACCGGGGCGCAGCTCCCCGGAGAACGTCCCGTCGTACACCTGGCCGCAGCCGCAGGACGGGCTGCGCGCCATCAGCACCGCCCGCCGGGCCCCCGCCTCCTCGGCGGCGGACAGCGCCGCCCGGGCACCGGCCAGGAACTCCGCGGTGCAGTCCGCGCCCGTCGCGTCCACCACCCGGGCCCGCCCGTCCAGCACGTCCGCGCCGTCCCCGCCCACGATCTCCGCCGGCGGCCGCGGCGTCGGCAGTCCGCCCGCCCCCTCCGGGCACACCACCACGGCCCGCCCCTCCTCGACCAGCCGCACGGCGCCGTCGGAGGTCTTCGCCCGCCCGTCGTACCGACAGGGAATCCCGGCCAGACACGCGCTCACCACGATCGGTTCCATGGCAGGAGCGTAACGACGGGGAGATGAACTCGTTCGTGCAGGATGATGAGTGAACTTCCGGATTGGATGTACGCGCCCCGCATGGAGGGGTGGTTCGCCGACGATCTCGACCACCTGCCGCAGGCGCCACCGCACACCGAGCTGCTGCACGGCGCCTTGGTCTTTCGGCTCACGCCGCAGCGCTCGTGGCACAACCGGGTCACGTCGCGGCTGACTTCGGCGCTGGAGCGGATCGCCCCGGAGGGTGATCTGGCGGAGAGCTGGATGACGGTGACGCTGGACGAGCGGAACCGGTTGGAGCCGGATGTGCTGGTGTCCCGCGCGGCCTTCGATCCCGATCGCACCGGGTACGCCCCGGGCGAGGTTCTGCTCGTGGTCGAGGTGGTGTCGCGCGAGTCGCAGCACCGCGATCGCGGGGTGAAGTTCCGCAAGTACGCCGAGGCCGGCATCCCGCACTACTGGATCGTCGAGGAGGAAGAGGGCGGCCGGGCGGCCGTGCACGTCTACGAGCTGGACGAGGTGACCTCCTCGTACGTGCCCGCCGGGATCTTCCGCAGGACGCTGGAACGTCCGGTGCCGTTCCCGATCACGATCGATCTCCGACGTGCAGCGGATTGAGGGTCCGGTGTAAGGGTCTGCGAGACTGCGGAGCATGTCGGATGCACAGGTCGTCGTCGTCGGTGGTGGGATCGCGGGGCTGGCTGCGGCCGCCTTCCTGAGCGGGGCGGCCGGGGGGCCGGCGCGGGCGCGGGTGACGGTGCTGGAGGCGTCCGGGCGGGTCGGCGGGAAGCTGTGGGGCGGGGAGGTCGGCGGGGTCCGGGTGGACCTCGGGGCCGAGTCGGTGCTGGCCCGGCGGCCGGAGGCGGTGGAGCTGGCGCGGGCGGTCGGGCTCGGCGGGGAGCTGGAGCCGCCGACCACCGCGAAGGCCGCGATCTGGACCCGCGGCGCGCTGCGGCCGCTGCCCGGCGGGCAGGTGATGGGCGTTCCCGGTGACCTGGAGGCGCTGGCCGCCTCCGGGGTGCTGACCGACGAGGGCCTGGAGCGGGCCCGGCACGAGCGGAGCACCGAGGTCGGCGAGGACGTCGCGATCGGCCGCTACGTCGCCGACCGGCTGGGCCAGGAGGTGGTGGACCGGCTGGTCGAGCCGCTGCTCGGCGGCGTCTACGCGGGCCGCGCCGAGGAGATCTCGCTGCGCGCCGCCGTGCCGCAGCTGCTGTCGATCGCGCGTGACGGCGGCTCGCTGGTCGCGGGGGTGCACGAGCTGGCCTCGCGGCCGAAGGTGGTCGGCACCCCGGTGTTCCAGGGCCTGCGCGGCGGTCTCGGTACGCTGCCCGGCGCGGTCGCCGCGGCCTGTGTGCGGGCGGGGGTGGACCTGCGCACCGACGCCCCGGTGGACGAGCTGCGCCGCACCCCCGACGGCTGGCGGGTGGTGACCGGCGGCGAGGTGCTGCACGCGGACGCCGTGGTGCTGGCCGTCCCGGCGCCCGCCGCGGCCCGGCTGTTGCGCGAGGACGCCCCGGCGGCCGCCACCGAGCTGGACGCCGTCGAGTACGCGGGTATGGCCCTGGTCACCCTGGCCTTCCGCCGCGCCGAACTGGCCGAGCCGCCGAGCGGCAGCGGCTTCCTGGTGCCGCCGGTGGACGGGCGGCAGATCAAGGCGTCGACCTTCTCCTCGAACAAGTGGGGCTGGCTGGAGCGCTCCGCGCCGGACGCGTTCCTGCTGCGCACCTCGCTGGGCCGGTACCGCGAGGAGGAGGCGCTGGGGCTGCCGGACGAGGAGCTGGTGGCGCGGTCGCTGGCCGATCTCAGGGAGGCGATCGGGCTGACCGCCCGGCCGTACGACACCTTCGTCTCGCGGTTCTCGGCCGGTCTGCCGCAGTACCCGGTGGGGCACCTGGACCGGGTGGCCCGGGTGCGGGCGGCGGCGGGGCGGGTGGGCAAGCTGGCGCTGTGCGGCGCCGCGTACGACGGGGTGGGCATTCCGGCGTGCATCGGTTCGGCGGCCGCCGCCGCGGCCGCCGTCGACAGACTGCTGACCCCGGCGACCGGGGAAGGTTCCACGGAGAGGACAATGGGCGCATGACTGAGAGCGTTGAGCGGGAGCCGGAGCAGCGGCCCGAGAAGAAGAAGGCGCGCGACCTGAACCAGGTCATCCGCTACACCATGTGGTCGGTGTTCAAGCTCAAGGGCGGCCTGCCCGAGGACCGCACCGCCCTGGCCGCCGAGGTGGACGAGCTGTTCGCGCAGCTGGACGCCAAGGACGTGACCGTGCGCGGTACGTACGACGTCTCCGGTCTGCGTGCGGACGCCGACATCCTGGTCTGGTGGCACGCCGAAGACTCGGACGACCTCCAGGAGGCGTACAACCGCTTCCGCCGCACCGGCCTCGGCCGGCTGCTGGAGCCGGTCTGGTCGAACATGGCGCTGCACCGCCCGGCCGAGTTCAACAAGTCGCACATCCCGGCCTTCCTGGCCGACGAGCGCCCGCGCGACTACGTCTGCGTGTACCCGTTCGTCCGCTCCTACGAGTGGTACCTGCTGCCGGACGCCGAGCGGCGCGCGATGCTCGCCGAGCACGGCCAGATGGCGCGCGGCTACCCGGACGTGCGGGCCAACACGGTGGCCTCGTTCGCGCTCGGCGACTACGAGTGGCTGCTCGCCTTCGAGGCGGACGAGCTGCACCGGATCGTCGACCTGATGCGCGACCTGCGCCCGTCCCGGGCCCGGCTGCACGTCCGCGAGGAGGTGCCGTTCTTCACCGGGCGCCGCAAGCCGGTGAGCGAGCTGCTGAACGGCCTGGTCTGATGAACGGCCTGGTCTGACCGGCCCACGGCTCCCGGAGGCCGGTTCCCCCGTGTCACACGGGGGAACCGGCCTCCGTGCCGTCGCGGTCCGGTCGCGGACCGGCGAACTCGCGCAGCACGGAGGTGTAGTGGTCGCCGAGGCCGACCCGGGTGACGTCGCGGAGCCGGTACTTGGTCGGCTCCGGGTACCAGCGCGCCTCGGTGTCGACCTCGTGCAGCCGCAGTGAGCGGGGGCGCAGCCCGGTGACGGTGCCGACCCGGCAGACGTCCGGATCCAGCTGTTCGGTGTGCAGGGTGATCAGGCCGTACTCGGCGCAGGCGGCGGTGAGCAGCCCGGGCAGGTCGTCCAGCGGCAGGTCGGCGCCGGGCGGGCGGACCGGCCACAGGCCGCGGCGGCGCAGCGCCCGTACGGTCAGGCCCTCCTCGCCGCCCCGGTCGCGGACCTTGCGCAGGTCGGTGGTGCGGACGGCGCTCCAGCCGTCGAGGCGGTGGTCCGTACAGGTGGCGAGCAGGGTCCAGACCGGGCCGGTGCCGAGGACGAAGCCCTCCAGCCGGTCCGCGCCGGGGAGGGTCCGGTGCAGCCGGACGAGCCGGCCCTCGGCCCGGGCGCGGTCGAGTACGGCGTGGTGGTGCTGGTCCATGGGCGGGAGTCTGCCCTGGTGGGAGGGGCCGGCGCAGCCGGTTTTCCCGGCCTTGGCCCGAGGGCCCTAGCCGCGGTGCGGGCGCAGGGCGGCGCGGAGCCGGGCGTCGGGCAGGGCGGCGGGGCCGTTCATGGCGACGGCGGTGAGCAGTTCGCGTTCCTCGTCGTCGGCCAGGCCGCGCTGGCGGGCCGGGCGGACCTCGCGCAGCACCTCCTGCCCGATCGGGGAGGCCCAGCGGGTGTACGGGTAGACGTCGACGCGGGCCATCAGCAGGGTGCCGGAGGTGAGCACCAGCGGCAGCGAGAACCAGGCGAGCGGGGCGAGGGTGTCACCGCCGGTGAAGCCGTCGAGGGCCAGCGAGGCGGCCAGCAGGAGCAGGGACAGCAGCAGCGCGTGCCGGACCTGCCGGATCACCACCACGGTGTTGCGCTGCACCAGGGCCGGGGTGGCCAGGCCGGCCAGGGCGAGCCGGGCGCCGATCTCCAGCACGTTGGGGTGCTCGGCGACCGCCTGGCGCAGCTCGTCGGTGCGGCACTGGCCCTCGGGGCCGACGGTGGCGATGACCGCCCGCTCCAGGCGGCTGCGGCCCCTGGGGTCGACCACGGTGGTCCAGCCGGTGTGCGCCAGGTGGAGCCGTCCGCGGCCGGCCATCAGGACGAGGGCGAGTTCGACCACCCGGCCCGGGCCGCCGGCCAGGTAGGCGGTCTCGTACAGGCCGATGCCCACGGCTTCGGGGGGCCGCAGGCCGTTCTGGTCGGCGAGGGCGTCGGCGGTGGCGGTCATCCGGACCAGTCGGACGCAGGACAGGACAGCCGCGACACAGGCCGGTATGAGGAACAGCAACCACATGGGCTTGTTGTATGCCTGTGCCGACTGCGCGCGGAACGCCTTCCCGGTTCGCGATACCGAACTGTGACATCCGCCGGGTGCCGCCGGAGTCAGGAGCCGCAGCCGCCACCGCCGCAGCTCGACCCGCAGCTGGAGGACGACGAGGAGCCGCAACTCGACGAGCTGGAGCCGCAGCTGGAGGAAGAGGAGCCGCAGCTCGCCGAGGAGGACCCGCAGCCGGACGAGCCGCAGCCGGACCCGGAGGAGCCGGAGGAACCGGAGTCGGAGGAGCCGCACCAGGCGGCGGAGCCGCCGTCGGAGCCGGAGGAGCAGGAGGAGGACGACGACGAGGACGAGGACGAGGTCGCGGAGCCGTTCGCGGCGGTGGCCTGCCGGAAGAACTCCTCGTCGTCGGTCGACGCGGCCAGCATCGCGGCCTCCAGCTCCGGCTCCCCCAGCCCGGCGGCGGCCAGACCGCCGAGCGCGAGCGCGCCCAGCAGCGCGCCGCCGGCCAGCCGCGGCGACACCCCGGCATTGGGCTTCCACGGCCCCTGCATCAGGGACAGCTGGCGCTGCCCGGCCGGGGTGATCCGGCTCTTGACGAGCGGGGTGACGAGCAGCGAGACGACGCCCACGATCAGCAGGATGACCGGGATCCAGAGCTTCGGGCGCTCGTGGCCGGCGGCGCCGTCGTCGAGCAGCGGGGCGGCCACCATGGAGGCCGCCACCAGGAGCAGCGCGAGCCAGAGCAGCCGGCGGGCGGTGCGGGCCCGCCGCAGCCGCTCGGGGCGGCGCATCAGGCCGCGGTCGGCGAGCCGGTCGCCGATCTCCTGGACGGCGGTGGAGCGCATCACGGTGCGGCGCAGCGGGCCGAGCTGACGGCTCCCGGTCGGTCCGACGGCGTCCTGGACCGCCTTGTCGACGGCGTCGTACGGCTTGGCGCCGGTGAGCGTGACCAGGCCGGAGCGGCTGACCACGGCCTGCTCGCTCATGTGCATCCGGACCAGGGCGGTGTCGAACACCCGCGCCGGCCCGCCGGACAGGAACGCGGTGTCGAGCAGCGGCAGGCCGCGGCCGGGCAGGCCCTTGGCGTACCGGACCTGGCCGATGCGCTGCCGGGTCCGGACCGCGTGGACCGCGGCGGCCGCCAGCAGGATGGCCGGGACGATGAAGTAGCTGTTGTGCCACATGGGCGGTTCCCCCCGAGGTGGTGATGGTTCGTCAGGGCCCGGTGGCCCCGCGGTCGCCGACGGCCGGCCGGGTGTCCGACAGTCGACGGCTACCGGCTACCGGCTACCGGCTACCGGTTACCGGCGCAGGGCCCGGCGCAGGCGGGTGAGCGGGCCCGGCGGTCGTACGGGGGCCGGGTGGAGCCACTGCTCCAGGGCCCGGCGGTGGTCGGCGGCGAGCGGGCCGCCGTCGGTGAGCACCCACTGCGCGAAGGCCCGGGCGTCGGCCCGGTAGCCGCCGGTCTGCGGGTGGGAGCGGGCGTAGTCGAGGAAGAGCGGCCCGTACCCCGCCCCGAGCGTACGGGGCAGGTCGGGGGCCACCTTGGCGGTGGTGTCCCGCCGCTTGGCGGCCAGGCCGGTGGACTGGGCGCGGACCTGCCGCTCGTCGAAGCCGGGCGGGACGGGGCCGTCGGCCACCAGGGCGGCCAGCAGCTCCTCCTGGCGCCGGGCCAGGCGCCGCCGGGCGGTGGCGAGGTCCTGGTCGGCGGTGTCCCGCGCGGTCCCGGTCGGGTCGGTCATCGCCGGGTGCTCCCCTCCAGCACCCGGCGGATGGCGTCCAGTTCACCGGCCAGCTCGCTGGGCGGCGGGAAGTTGGCGTCCCGCTCCAGCAGGACCCCGGGCGGGGCGGTCCGCGCGCACAGCTCGGCCAGCACCTCCAGCACCGGCTCGGTGACGGGGTGGGCGTGGGTGTCGTGCCAGACGCCGTCGACCAGGGTGCCGCCCGCGACGTGGACGTAGGCGAGCGCCTCCAGCGGCAGGCGGTCGAGCTCGGCGGCCGGGTCGATGCCGAGGTTGACCCGGTTGGTGTGCAGGTTGGCGACGTCGATCAGCAGCCGGACGCCGGTGCGCTCGACCAGTTCGGCGAGGAACTGGCCCTCGGTGAACTCGTCGTCCGGCCAGGCGAGCTGGGCGGCGATGTTCTCCAGGGCGAGCGGCACCGGCAGCTGGTCCTGGGCGATCCGGACGTTCTCGGCGATCACCCGCAGCGAGTCCCGGGTGCGGGGGACGGGCAGCAGGTGGCCGGCCTCCAGGCCGCCGGCCCGGACGAACGCCAGGTGCTCGGTGACCAGCGGGGAGCCGAGCGCCAGCGCGGCCTCGGCGAGCCGGGCGAGCCGGCCGGGGTCGGGCAGCTCGGCGCCGCCGAGGCCGAGGCCGACGCCGTGAGGGACGACGGTGACGCCGCGTCCGCGCAGGACGGTCAGGGAGTCGGGCAGGTGGTCGGCGCAGATGTTCTCGGCGACCACCTCGACCCAGTCCAGGCCGGGCTGGCGCTCGACCACGGTGTCGATCTCGCCGCGCCAGCCGAGGCCGACGCCCAGGCGGGGCGCGGTGTCCCGGGGCGCGGTCGCCAGCGGTGCGGCGTCCTGGGGCGCGGTGGCCAGGGGTGCGGTGGCCAGGGCAGGGGAAGTCATCGGTTCGCCCCCTTCGGAGGGCCGGGTGGGAGGGCCGTCGACCGGTGCGGCGTCGTCGCCGGACCCGTGCGGCCGTGTTGCTGAGGATGTCCCCGGGTGGGGTGGCTGCCAAGCCTCACCCGGTCTTCTCAGAGCATTATTTGAGCATGTCGTTCCGGTCGTGAGGGACTTGGGTCCCGAGCCCGGGCCGTCCCCCGCAGGTGGGGGTGCCCTCCGGCGGATAAATCGGAGGCGCCGGCAGGTGGGCGCGGCTAGCGTGGGAATCCATGACTTCTTCGAATTCCTCCCCCCTGACGATCCGGGACTTCCGCCCCGGGGACGCCGAGGCCGTGGCCGCGGCCCACCGGGCCGGGCGCGAGCACCTGGTGCTCTCCGCCGAGACCCTGCTCTGGCTGAACGGCCGGCCGAGCCCCGAGGAGCACTTCCGCACCTTCGTCGCCGAGCTGGACGGCCGGGTGGTCGGCGCGGTGCGCTGCGGGGTGGTGCTCGGGACGTCGGTCGCGGGTGTCGGCTACGCCAACGGCAGTGTGCTGCCCGGGTTCCGGCGGCGCGGCGCGGCCACCGCGCTGTTGGCGGCGGCCGAACGGCACCTGGTCGGGCACGGGGTGACGGAACTGCACACCTGGATGGACGACGAGCCCGCCTCGGTGGCCTTCGCCACCGCCCGGGGGTACCGGCTCGGGCGCACCATGCAGTTCGCCGGACGGGACCTGGCGCTGCCGCTGCCGCCGGCGCCCGTACTGCCGCCCGGCGTCGAGCTGCGCCCGGCCGCGGACTGGGCGGCCGACCCGCACCCGGTGTTCCTGGTCGAGGCGGACGCCATCCTGGACGAGCCCGGCAGCGAGGTGCCGATGGACGCCCTGGAGTACGAGGACTGGCTGCGCGACGACTGGAACCGGCCGGACCGGGACCTGGCCCTGAGCGTCGTCGCCGTGGTGGACGGCCGGCCGGCCGCGTTCAGCATGGCGCAGACCGACGGGGTGGACCGCTACTGGTCCGCGTTCACCGCCTGCCACCGGGAGTTCCGCGGCCGCGGGCTGACCAAGTCGGCCAAGCTGGAGTCCCTGCGGCTCGCCGCCGCGGCGGGCTGCCGGCACGCGTACACCAGCAACGACACGACCAACGGGCCGATGCTGGCGATCAACGCCTGGCTGGGCTACGAGCGCTGCGCGGGGGAGCGCAAGGGGATCAAGCGGCTGGGGCGGCCGTCGGAGCAGGACACCTGACGCCGCCGGGCCGCGTCCCCGGACGCGGCCCGCGCCCGTACCTGTAGCCGTGCCCGTTTCGCCCCCGGTTTCGACAGGGGCCGGGGCCGGGCCACTTCGGCCAGATGTGGTCCAGACCACGTGGGACGAATCGGGACAGCCCGGGCTGCTTCGGGCGCGAAGTGGCTTGAACTGTAATGGTTTTGCTCCACTCCTGTCACGACCTGGGCATAATCGCGCACATGACGATCAGCCGTGCGAACGTGAGCGCGATTGCCGAGGACCTGTACGTGTGGCTCCCGCCGAAGCGGGGGTGGGGCCTGGCCAACTGCGGCCTGCTGGCCTCGGAGACCACCGCGCTCTGGATCGACACGCCGTACGACCCCTCGATGGCCGGGGAGTTCCTCGCCGCGAGCCGGCGGCTGCTGCCGGACGGGGTCGGGGTCGACCGGGTGGTCGTCACCCACGCCAACGGGGACCACCTGTGGGGCGCCGGAGTGCTGCCGGACGCCGAGGTGATCGCCACCCGCGAGGCGCTGGAGCACATCCACTGGGAGCCCACCCCGCAGCAGCAGCACGCGCTGGTCACCAACAGCGACCCGGACTCGCCGCTCGGCGGCTACCTGAAGGAGCACTTCGGGCAGTTCGACTGGTCCGGCACCGAGCCGGTGCGCCCCGACACCGTCTTCACCGGCGAGCTGGAACTGACCGTCGGCCGCTACCCGGTGCGGATCACCAGCCTGCCCGCCGCCCACACCGGCGGCGACCTGCTGGTCCACCTCCCGCACCAGCGCGCGGTGTTCACCGGCGACGTGATCTTCTCCTCGACGCCCGAGCAACCCGGCGACCACCCCTCGCACTGGGCCGGACCGCTGGAGAACGTCATCGGCGCCTGCGAGCAGGCACTGGCCACCGGCGCGGAGATCTTCGTCCCCGGCCACGGCCCGGTGCTCGACCGCGACGGCGTCCGCGAGCACATCGGCTACCTCGCCTACGTCCGCGAGCGCGCCCACGCCCTGCACGCCGCCGGGATACCCGCGCTGGACGCCGCCCGGCGGGTGATAGCCGAGCAGCGCCACCCCGAACTCGGCCTGCCCGAGCGGCTGGTGATCACCGTCGCGGCCGAGTACCGGCACCTGGACGGCTCGGCGGCCCCGGGTGCCCTGGAGGCCCTGGGCCAGGTCGCCCTGGTGGCCCGGGAACTGGCCGAGGACGAGGCCCGCGCCCAGCGCCCGCGCACCGCCCGGTCCTGACCCCGCCAGGGCCCGGCACCGCCCGGCCCTGACCCCGTCCGGGCCCGCCGCCCGGTCGTCCCGGCCGCACCACCCGGTCCACCCCGCAAGCACCCCCGAGGACTTCGATGACGCAGATCGCGCTGATCGTCCTGGCGCTGGTCGCCGCCGCGGCCGCGGCCGTGCTCGCCCGCGGCCGGGCCGTCGCCGTCACCCGGGCGACGGCCGCCGAGACCGCGCTCGGCCGGGGCGAGGAGCGCGCCCGGACCGCCGAGGGCCGGCTCGCCCGCGCGGAGCAGCAGCAGCGCGACGCGCAGGAGGCCGCCCGGCGCTCCGCCGAGGAGGCCCGGCGGGCGGAGGAGCGCACCCGGGCCGCCGAGGACAGCGTCCGCGAGGCGCAGGAGGCGGCCCGGCAGGCGCAGGACACCGTCCGGGACGCCATGCAGCAGGGCTCCGCCGCGACCGCCCGGGCCGAGCAGGCCGAGCGCGCGCTCGCCGAGGCCGAGGCGCGCGGCACCGCGCTGCTCGCCGAGATCGGCCACCTCGCCCAGGAGCGGGTCGCCGCCACCGCCGTACGGCTCACCCACGGCAACGCCCCGCTGGTCGGCCCGCTGGACCCGCAGGCCGTCGGCCCGGAGGCGGTCCGGGCGCTGCAGGGCGTCCTGGACGCCGCCCAGGCCGCCCTCGCCGACGAGCGCGAGCGGGTGGACGCCGCCGCCCGCGCCGCCATGCGCGGCGCCACCTCCCGGATCCAGACCCTGCTGTACCAGATCCAGAGCCTGGTCCAGCAGCTCCAGCACGAGAACGACGACCCCCGGCTGCTGGAGGTCGACTTCCGCAACGAGGTCGCGCTGCGCCGGATCCAGACCATCGCGGTGCTCTGCGAGGCCTGGCCGGGCCTGGCCCGCACCGACTCGCCGCTCGCCGAGGTGGTCGTCGGCGCGCTCTCCCGGGTGCCCGGCTACGCCCGGATCAAGGTCGCCAACCACCTGCGCGAGCAGCGCCTCGCCGTGGTCGCCCGGGCCGCCGAGCCGATCGCCGTCACCATCGCCGAGCTGCTCGCCAACGCCACCGCCTGCTCCCACCCGGAGACCGACGTCCCGGTCACCGTCCAGCAGGGCGGCCGCGGTGCGCTGGTGATCATCGACGACAGCGGCATCGGCATGGACGAGGACCAGCTGCGCCGCGCCCGCCGGCTGCTGGCCGGCCCGCCCGACATGCTGCTCACCGAGCTCGGCAACCCGCCCAAGACCGGCTTCGCGGTGATCGGCAAGCTGGCTCGCCAGTACGGCTTCTCCTGTCACATCGAGCCCTCGCCGTACGGCGGCATGCGGACCATCCTGCGCATCCCGGCCGCGTTGGTGACCGTCGTGGACGACGAGCAGCCGCTGTCGGTGCTCACCCCGCTGCCGCTGCGGGCCGGCTCCGGCCCGGCCCCGGCGCCCACCGTCGCGGCCGTCCCGCCGATGCGCGACGCGGACGAGCAGGACGGCCCGCGGCTCGCCGACCGCCACAACCAGCCGGGCCCGCACCCGGCCCCGGCCATCCGCGTGGTGCCCGACCCGGTCGCGGACGGCCCGGTCGCGGACGGCCCGGCGGGGGAGGGCCAGGCGGGGGAGGGCCAGGCGGGTGCGTCCGTCCCGGCCGAGCCCGGCCCGGACGCCCCCGCGACGGACACCCCCTCGACGGACGCGTCCGCGGCCGACGACGGCACCGGCCTGCCGACCCGGCGCCGCCGCCGTCCGCTGGCCGCCGAGCAGCCCGCCGCCGTACGGCCGGCCGCCGCCAAGCCCGCCCCCGCCCGCGCGGCCGCGCGCACCCCCGAGCAGGCCGCCGCCCACTGGCAGGCGCTGCAGCAGGGCACCGACTCCGGCCGGGCAGCCGTGGCCCGGGCCGAGCGCGAGGAGGCCGCCGGTGCCGCACCCGGCCGGACCGCCCCCGGAAACAGCGACAGCACCACCGGCACGACCGGCACCACCGGCATGAGCGCCACCGGCGGCAGGACCGCCACCACCCCCGGCGACACCACCGCCGACCGCGACCCCGGTGACCCGAGCACCGGTCCGACCTCAGAAGGAGCCGAGCAGTGAGCAGCACGCCCAGCCCGACCGCCACCGACGAGATCTCGTGGGTGCTGACCCCGCTGCTGGAGCTCCCGGGGGTGCTGCACGCCGTCATCGCCACCGGGGACGGCCTGGTCGAGGGCGCCTCGGGCGGCCTGGAGCGCGCCTCGGCCGAGCGGGTCGCCGCGATGACGGCCACCGTGCACGCCGCCGCCCGGGCCTTCACCGCCGCGTTCACCGACGTCGAGCGGCCCCGGCTGGCCCAGACCGTGGTGGAGTCCGACCTCGGCTACGCCGTCGTGGTGCCCGCCGGGGAGAACACCTCGCTCGCCGTCTTCACCTCGCCGGACGCCCAACTCGGCAACGTCGCCTACCAGATGCAGCTGCAGGTCGCCGCCCTCGGTCGCGCGCTCGCGAGCCCGACCAGGCGGCAGGACGACGACGTCCGGTCATGACCGCCGTCCCCCGCAGGCGGATGGTGCCCGCCTACCTGGCCACCGGCGGCCGCAGCCGCCCCGGCACCAAGGGCTTCGAGCGGCTGACCGTGCTGTTCGCCGACCGCGCCGACCCGCCGGAGGCGCTCGACCCCGAACACCGCCGGCTCTGGGAACTGCTGCGCCCCGGCGCGCTGACCGTGGTGGAGGCCGCCGCGCACCTGAGCCTGCCGGTCAGCGCCACCGTCTTCCTCGCGGCCGACCTGGTCGAGGCGGGCTGCCTGCACGCCCGCGCGCCGATCCCGCGTGCCCAGCAGACCGACCGCTCCATCGTCGAGAGGCTCCTCGTTGGACTCCGTGCGCTCCGGTGACCCGGCCGCCCGGCCGGAACCGGAAGACCAGAGCCGGGTGGGCTACCTGCCCGACCAGGACCAGACGCTGATGAAACTGGTGGTGGCCGGCCCGTTCGGGGTCGGCAAGACCACCCTCATCCGGACCCTCTCCGAGATCGCCACCCTGCACACCGAGGAGGCGATGACCGAGACCGGCCGTCCGGTGGACGACCTGGCGGGCGTGCCCGGGAAGTCCACCACCACCGTCGCCGTCGACTTCGGCCGGCTCACCCTGCCCGGCAACGTGGTGCTCTACATGTTCGGCACCCCCGGCCAGCGCCGCTTCTTCCCGCTCTGGCAGGACATCGCCCGCGGCGCGGTGGGCGCCCTGGTGCTCGCCGACACCCGCCGGCTGGCCGACTCCTTCGAGATCATGGACATGGTCGAGGAGCAGGGCCTGCCGTACGCCGTCGCCGTCAACCGCTTCCCGGACGCGCCGGACCACCCGGTCGAGGTGCTGCGCACCCACCTGGACCTGCACGCCGCCACCCCGCTGCTGCTCTGCGACGCGCGCGAGCGCGACAGCAGCCTGGACGCGCTGATCGCGCTGGCCGAGCACGTCCTGGACGCCCTGCCCGCCGCCCCCGCCGGCCCGGACCCCGCCGGCCCGGACCCCGCCGGCCCGGACCCCGTCACCTCGGACCCCGCCACCCCGGAGCAGCCGTGACCGTCGAGTCCCGCCCGACCCCGATCCACGGCCCGGTCTTCGCCGCCGACCCCCAGCTGGTCTACGAGCGGCTGCGGCGGCACGGCGCGGTCGCCCCGGTGGAGATCGCGCCCGGCGTCGAGGCCCTGCTGGTCACCGACTACCAGGCCGCGCTGGACCTGCTGCGCGACACCGACACCTTCTCCAAGGACTCCCGGGCCTGGCAGCGGACCGTCCCGCCGGACTCCCCGCTGCTGCCGGTGCTCGGCTACCGCCCGACCGCGCTGTTCAGCGACGGCGAGACCCACGCGCGCTACCGGGCGGTGATCACCGACGCCCTCGCGCTGTTCGAACCGCACCGGCTCCAGCGCCAGGTCGCCGAGACCGCGCACCGGCTGATCGACCGCTTCGCCGCCGTCGGGCACGCCGACCTGATCGCCGAGTACGCCCGCCGGCTTCCCGCCTTCGCGCTCACCACCTGGTTCGGCGTGCCGCAGGAGCAGCGCGAGGAGGTGGTGGACGCGATCACCGGGCTGATCGAGTCCACCGCGCGGGCCGGCGCCTCGTACGGGAAGCTCCTGGCGGTGGTCACCGCGATGGTCGCCGAGCGCCGCGAGCGCCCCCGGCACGACCTCACCTCGATGTACGTCACCCACCCGGTCGGACTGGACGACGACGAGGTGATCCGGCAGATCACCCTGACCCTGATCGCCGGGCACGAGCCGACCACCAACCTGATCGGCAACGCCCTGCTGCGCCTGCTCACCGACGCCCGCTACGCCGGCTCGCTGTTCGGCGGGGCGATGACCGCCCACCAGGCGATCGACGAGGTGCTCTGGCACGAGCCGCCGATGGCCAACCTCTCGGCCCACTACCCGCGGTACGACATCACCTTCCACGGCCGCGAGATCAAGGCGGGCACGCTGGTGCTGGTCTCGTACGCGGCCGCCAACTCCCAGGCCGCGCCGCCCACCGACGGCGGCGGGCTGCGCAGCGGCGAGAGCGCCCACCTGGCCTGGGCGGCCGGTCCGCACGCCTGCCCGGCCCGGGACCCGGCCCTGCTGATCGCGATCACCGCCATCGAGCAGCTGGGCAGCCGCCTCAGCGACCTCGAACTGTCCACCCCCGCCGAGGACCTGCTCTGGCGCCCGGGCCCGTTCCACCGGGCCCTGACGCACCTCCCGGTCCGCTTCGCACCGGTCGAGGGGTAGGCCCGGACGGGCCCGGACGGCGCGGAGGCCCGGACACCGTACGTGTCCGGGCCTCCGCGCGCGTATCCGGCCCTACTCGGCCGGCTTCAGCGTCAGCGAGACGCTGTTGATGCAGTAGCGCTGGTCCGTCGGCGTGCCGTAGCCCTCGCCCTCGAAGACGTGCCCGAGGTGCCCGCCGCAGCGCGCGCAGCGCACCTCGACCCGGCGCATGCCGAGCGAGGTGTCCTCGATGTACTGGACCCGGTCCCCGGCCAGCGGCGCGTAGTAGGACGGCCAGCCGCAGTGGCTGTCGAACTTGGTCTCGGAGCTGAACAGTTCGGCCCCGCAGGCCCGGCAGCCGTAGACGCCGACGGTCTTGGAGTCGGTGTACTCACCGGTGAACGGCCGCTCGGTGCCCGCCTCGCGGAGCACGTGGTACTCCTCGGGGCTGAGCTGGGCGCGCCACTCGGCCTCGGTCTTCTCGATCTCGTAGCTCATCACGGGCTCCCGGTCGCGGTGGACGTCGGACGGACGTACGTCAGACGTTGGAAGCAACGTTCGCGAGGTGCCGCAGGATTTCCGGGCCGAGGTTGGTGACGTCACCGGCGCCCATGGTGAGCAGCAGGTCGCCCGGGCGGGCGAGGCCGGCCAGCAGGGCGGGGGCGGCGGCGAAGGAGTGCTCCGCGGTGACCTCGGCGCCGGCCCGGCGGGCCGCGTCGATGATCAGCTCGCTGGTCACGCCGGGGATCGGGTCCTCGCGGGCCGGGTAGATGTCCAGCACCACCGAGGCGTCGGCCAGCGCCAGGGCCTGGCCCATCTCCTCGGAGAGCTGCTGGGTGCGGCTGAACAGGTGCGGCTGGAAGACCACCAGCACCCGGCCCCCGCCGGTCAGGCCCTCGCGGATGGCCTCCAGGTCGGCGGTCATCTCGGTGGGGTGGTGGGCGTAGGAGTCGATCACCTGGACCCCGCCGGCCTCGCCCTTGAGCTGGAGCCGGCGGCGCACGCCGGTGTAGGCGCCGAGCGCCTTGGCCAGGTCGGCGGCCGGGACGCCCAGCGCGACGCCGGCGGCCAGCGCGGACACCGCGTTGTGGGCGTAGTGGCGGCCGGGCACCGAGACGGTGAAGCTCAGCTCGGCGCCGTCCAGCAGGACGGTGACCTCGCTGGTCATGCCGTGGGCGACCACCGAGAGCACCCGCAGGTCGGCGTCCTCGGCGGAGCCGACCGTCACCACGTTCAGGCCCTCGCGGCCGGCCACCCGGGAGGTGAGCTCGCGGGCGCCGTCGTGGTCGGCCGAGACCACCAGGGTGCCGCCGGGGACGATCCGGCCGACGAAGGTCTCGAAGGACTCGTAGATCTCCTCGATCGAGGCGTAGTTGGCGTGGTGGTCCAGCTCCACGTTGAGCACGATCGCCACCTCGGGCGCGTACTTGTGGAAGCTGCGGTCGCTCTCGTCCGCCTCCGCGACGAAGATCTCGCCGGTGCCGTGGTGGGCGTTGGAGCCGGGCGCGTCGAGGTCGCCGCCGATCGCGTAGGACGGGTCCAGGCCCAGCTCGCCGAGGGCGACGGCGAGCATGCTGGTGGTGGTGGTCTTGCCGTGGGTGCCGGCCACCGCCAGCGCCCGGCGCCCGCCCATCAGCGCCGCCAGCGCGTCGGAGCGGTGCACCACCGGGATGCCGCGCTCGTGGGCGGCCACCAGCTCCGGGTTGTCGGCCCGGATCGCGCTGGAGACGACCACGCTGCTGGTGCCGTCCGGCACGTGCTCGGAGGCGTGGCCGACGTGCACGGTGGCGCCGAGGGCGCGCAGCGCGAGGACGGTCTCGGACTCCTTGGAGTCGCTGCCCGAGACGCTGGCCCCGCGCACGGCGAGGATCTTCGCCAGGCCGGACATCCCGGCGCCGCCGATGCCGATGAAGTGCGGGGCGTGCAGGTCGTGCGCGGCGTCGTTCAAGGCGTGGCTCCGTAGGGGCGGGGGCAGACAGGGCGGGCGGACGGGTCGGGAAGACGGAATCGTCCTCGCGGGCGGACCGCAAGGACGATTCTGCACCACCGGCGTGCCGGGCCGGTCGGGTCAGGAGTCGCTGGCGAAGAGCCTGAGCACGGGGACGCCCACCTTGTGCCGGGCCTGGGAGGCCCAGTCGCGGTGGAAGAACTCCTCCACGAAGTGCGGTGAGGTGAGCACCACGACCTCGTCCGCCCGCTGCTCCCCGACGACCGCGCGCAGCCGCTCCAGCGGCTTCTCCCCGACCAGCTCGCCGACCGCCTCGGCCCCGGCCGAGCGCAGGTGGCGCAGGCTGTGCTCCAGCGACTCGCCGGCCACGGTCGGACCGCTCTCGGACTCGTCGTGCTCGTGCACCACCTTGTCGAGGTGGCCGAGGGCGACGTCGTCGAGCGCCCGCAGCAGTTCGTCCTGCCGGCCGCGCGGCTGCATCAGGACGACGAAGGACACCTTCTCCTCGCCGTGGAGCGTGGTGACGAGCTCCACGTCCGCGTCGGAGAGAGCCTTTTCGATCATCAGTACCGTCTTGAACACGTGAGTCCCTTCCAGTGGCCGGCCCCCGGGCCCCGGCATCCCATAACGGGATCACGATCAGGGGGTCACGGGGTTGTCCGAACCGGGGTGACGCAGGTAGCGGGTGAAGAGGAATCCTTTCTGCTCGATCAATGAGACCAGCCGCATCCGCTGCACGTCAGGCATTCGGGCATCGTGCAGGATGCGCGGCGCGTCGCCGCCGGTGAGCAGCGGAGCCAGCGACAGGCACAGCTCGTCCAGCAGGCCGGCCGCCGCCAGCTGCCCCAGCAGGCGCGGGCCGCCCTCGGTCAGCAGCCTGGTCCAGCCCCGTTCGGCCAGGGCCGCCACGCCCGCCCGCAGGTCCACCGAACCGGTGCCGGCGAGCACCAGGTCGGCCACCCCGGCGACCGCCCGGCGGCGCTCCGCGGGGGCGTCCTCGGTGGTGACGACCACCGTCCTGACCAGCGGCTCGGTGAACAGCGGCGCGGTCAGGTCCAGCTCCAGCGAGCGGCTCACCACGGCGATCGCCGGGGCGGGCGCCTGCCCCGCCGCCGCCCGGGCCGCCGCGAACTCCTTGCGGGCCCGGGCCGGCCGGTAGCCCTCGGCGCGGACCGTCTCCGCGCCCACCACTACCACGTCCGACAGCGCCCGCAGCACCCCGAAGATCCGCTTGTCGGCATCGCCGGAGAGGCCCTCGGACAGCCCGTCCAGCTTGGCCCCGCCATCCAGGCCGGACACCATGTTGGCGCGCAGCCAGGGGCGCCCCTGATTCACCTGTTCGGGGTACGCGTAGACGGCGGCGAGCGATTCCAGTGCGGCCGGATCGGCGAGCCGCCCGCCCAGCGGGCTGATCAACTGTTGCATGTCCCCAGTCTTCCACCGCGGGCCGTGGGCCGTTCGGGGCCGCGGGTCGTTCGGACGGCGTACGGGGCAGGCGTACCCTCTACTGATGTGCCCGCAGCCTCCCACTCCGCAACCGCGACCGAGCCGATAGCAGCCGCACACGCCTCCGGCTCCCCGATCGCGCTCACCGACCGCCGACCCGTCGTGCCCGCCGAGCGGCTGGTCGCCGAGATGGTCCCGCCGCCCCGGTTCGCCGACGTGAGCTTCGGGACGTACATTCCGGACCCGACCCAGCCGAGCCAGTACGAGGCCGTCCAGGTCCTGGAGCAGTTCGCGGCGACCCTCGGCGGAGGAAACGGTTCCGCGCCCAAGCGCAGCTGGTTCCGCCGCTCCGCCCCCGCACCCACCGGCCCGGCCGGGGTCTACCTCGACGGCGGCTACGGCGTCGGCAAGACCCACCTGCTCGCCTCGCTCTGGCACGCCGCCCCCGGCCCCAAGGCCTTCGGCACCTTCGTCGAGCTGACCAACCTGGTCGGCGCGCTCGGCTTCCAGCAGGCCGTGCGGACCCTCTCCGGGCACACGCTGCTCTGCATCGACGAGTTCGAGCTCGACGACCCGGGCGACACCGTGCTGGTCTCCACCCTGCTCGGCCGGCTGGTCGACAACGGCGTGAAGCTGTGCGCCACCTCGAACACCCTGCCCGAGAAGCTCGGCGAGGGCCGCTTCGCCGCCACCGACTTCCTGCGCGAGATCCAGGGCCTGTCCGCGCACTTCCGCCCGATGCGGATCGACGGCCAGGACTACCGCCACCGCGGCCTGCCGGACGCCCCGCCGCCGTACACCGACGAGGCCGTCACGGCCGCCGCGGCCCGCACCCCCGGCGCCTCGCTGGACGACTTCGACGCCCTGCTCGCCCACCTCTCCGCCGTCCACCCCAGCCGCTACGGCGCGCTGCTGGACGACGTCGCCGCGGTCTGCCTGCGCGGCGTCCGCCAGATCGACGACCAGTCCACCGCGCTGCGCCTGGTCGTGCTGGCCGACCGGATGTACGACCGCGAGCTGCCGATCACCGCCTCCGGCCTCCCCTTCGACCAGGTCTTCCCGGAGGAGATGCTGCGCGGCGGCTACCGCAAGAAGTACCTGCGCGCCATCTCCCGCCTGGTCGCCCTCGCCCGGGACAGCGCCAAGGCCTGACCCGTGACCTTCCCCCTCGCCCGGCAGTTGTTCCCACTGCCGAGCGAGGGGGAGAGGCATGACCGGTGACGACTCCCGGGCGGGCTACCGGATCGAGATCGAGCCCGAGGTGCGGGTGTGGCTCCAGAACTGCCCGACCGCCGAGTACCGGGCGGCCGAACGCGCCGCCGACCGCCTCGCCGAGGACGGCGAGGCGCTGTCGTTCCCGTTGGCGAGCCACCTGGGCGGCCCGCTGCGCGAGTTGCGGATCGGGTCCATGCGCATCACGTACTGGCTCGCGCCGGGGCGGAGGGCTGTGCTGCTGACGGTCTTCCGCAAGACTAGGAACCGCGAGACCGATCAGGTCGAACGGGCGCGCCGCGCGCAGAAGGTCTGCGAGGCGGAGCACGGGCCCGCCGCCGACCACGAGATCTACGACCGGGAGGAGCAGCGATGAGCAGCGGCTACCACACCCGCTGGACCGTGCCGGCGGAGCACCGGGAGAGCGAGGAGTACCGCGCGGCCGGGCGGCGGATGGCGCTGGCCGAGGCCGTGTACGCCCGACGCTCCGCGCTCGGGTGGACACTCGCCGAGCTCGCCGAGCGGGCCGGGCTGGAGGAGGAGACCGTCGAGGGCATCGAGGAGAGCGGGGTCGATCCGACCCTTCCGCTGATCGAGCGACTCGCCGCCGCCTTCGACTCCGTGGTGCGGATCGACCCCGCCCGGGAGCCGGCCATGAGCTTCGAGGCCCACGCGGCCTGATCGAACCGGCCTCGCTTGTCGGTGGTGGGTCGTACCGTTGAGTGGTGCGTCCCATCACGAGTATTGAGCGGTCCGTGGCGCCTTTCGAGGTCGTCAGCCCCTTCCAGCCGAACGGTGACCAGCCGGCGGCGATCGCCGAGCTGGAACGGCGGATCAGGGGAGGGGAGAAGGACGTCGTGCTGCTCGGTGCCACCGGCACCGGCAAGTCGGCCACCACGGCCTGGATGATCGAGAAGCTGCAGCGGCCCACCCTGGTGATGGCGCCGAACAAGACGCTGGCCGCGCAGCTGGCGAACGAGTTCCGCGAGCTGCTGCCGAACAACGCGGTCGAGTACTTCGTCTCGTACTACGACTACTACCAGCCCGAGGCGTACGTCCCGCAGACGGACACCTACATCGAGAAGGACTCCTCGATCAACGAGGAGGTCGAGCGGCTGCGCCACTCGGCGACCAACTCGCTGCTCACCCGCCGGGACGTGGTGGTGGTGGCCTCGGTCTCCTGCATCTACGGCCTCGGCACCCCGCAGGAGTACGTGGACCGGATGGTGCGGCTCAGGGTCGGCGAGGAGATCGACCGGGACGAGCTGCTGCGCCGCTTCGTCGACATCCAGTACGCCCGCAACGACGTGGCCTTCACCCGCGGCACCTTCCGGGTCCGCGGCGACACCATCGAGATCTTCCCGGTCTACGAGGAGCTCGCCGTCCGGATCGAGATGTTCGGCGACGAGATCGAGGCGCTGTACACCCTGCACCCGCTCACCGGCGAGATCATCAGCCAGGACGACTCGGTCCACGTCTTCCCCGCCTCGCACTACGTGGCCGGCCCCGAGCGGATGGAGCGCGCGGTCAACGGCATCGAGGCGGAGCTGGCGCTGACGCTCGCGAAGCTGGAGAAGCAGGGCAAGCTGCTGGAGGCCCAGCGGCTGCGGATGCGCACCACCTACGACATCGAGATGCTGCGCCAGATCGGCACCTGCTCGGGCGTCGAGAACTACTCGATGCACTTCGACGGCCGCGAGCCCGGCTCCCCGCCGAACACCCTGCTCGACTACTTCCCGGAGGACTTCCTCCTGGTCATCGACGAGTCGCACGTCACCGTCCCGCAGATCGGCGCGATGTACGAGGGCGACGCCTCGCGCAAGCGCACCCTGGTCGAGCACGGCTTCCGGCTGCCCTCCGCGATGGACAACCGCCCGCTGAAGTGGGAGGAGTTCCTGGAGCGGACCGACCAGACGGTCTACCTGTCGGCGACGCCCGGCCCGTACGAGCTGTCGCGCGGCGACGGCCAGGTCGAGCAGATCATCCGCCCGACCGGCCTGATCGACCCCGAGGTGATCGTCAAGCCGACCGAGGGCCAGATCGACGACCTGGTGCACGAGGTCCGCAAGCGGGTCGAGCGGGACGAGCGCGTCCTGGTCACCACGCTGACCAAGAAGATGGCCGAGGACCTCACCGACTACATGCTCGGCCTGGACATCCGGGTCCGGTACCTGCACAGCGACGTGGACACCCTGCGCCGGGTGGAGCTGCTGCGCGAGCTGCGGGCGGGCCGGTACGACGTGCTGGTCGGCATCAACCTGCTGCGCGAGGGCCTGGACCTGCCCGAGGTGTCGCTGGTGGCGATCCTGGACGCGGACAAGGAGGGCTTCCTGCGCTCCGGCACCTCGCTGATCCAGACGATCGGCCGTGCGGCCCGCAACGTCTCCGGCCAGGTCCACATGTACGCGGACAAGATCACCCCCGCGATGGAGAAGGCCATCGACGAGACCAACCGCCGCCGGGCCGTGCAGCAGGCCTACAACAAGGAGCACGGGATCGACCCGCAGCCGCTGCGCAAGAAGATCGGCGACATCCTGGACACCCTCGCCCGCGAGGACGTGGACACCGACGAGCTGCTCTCCACCGGCTACCGGAACCAGGGCAAGGGCAAGGCCCCGGTCCCGTCGCTGGGGGCGGAGCGCAAGCCGGCCAAGTCCCTGCCGGCCGCCGAACTGGCGGACCTGATCCAGGAGATGACCGACCGGATGCACACGGCCGCCGCCGACCTCCAGTTCGAGGTCGCGGCCCGGCTGCGCGACGAGGTCAAGGAGCTGAAGAAGGAGCTGCGGCAGATGCGCGAGGCCGGAGTGGCGTAGCCGCAACCGCAGGGGGCGCACCCGTACGGCGCTGGGCCTGGCCGGAATGACACCGGTCAAGTCCGCGGGTGTCTCAGCCTTGCCACAAACGGGCAGACCCGGGGGAGCCCGGGGTGCCGCAGGCCCTAGGCTGGCCTGCGGCATCGTGCCCTCGGGACGGGGTTTGCGGGCCGTACGCAGAGGGGGCCTCAGCCGGGGGACGGCGACGGGGTGTTCCACCGTGGAGCCGCTCGGCTGTGACCGCGCGGCCGGCAGAGAGGACAACGTCGTGTCGGTGAACCTGGCCAAGGGGCAGCGGGTCAGCCTCCAGAAGGGGCAGGGCGGCGCCCTGACCGTGGTCCGGATGGGCCTCGGCTGGCAGGCCGCCCCCAAGCGCGGGCTGTTCGGCAGCCGCACCCGGAAGATCGACCTGGACGCCTCGGCGCTGCTGTACGCCGAGCGGACCCCGTCCGACGTGGTGTTCTTCTCGCACCTGGAGAGCAACGACGGCTCCGTGCGGCACACCGGCGACAACCTGGAGGGCGGCTCCGGGGCCGAGGACGACGAGGCGATCCTGGTCGACCTGGTGCACGTGCCCGTGAACATCACCCAGGTGGTGTTCACGGTGAGCTCGTACACCGGGCAGACCTTCGCCGAGGTGCAGCGGGCGCACTGCCGGCTGGTGGACGAGGCCACCGGGCTGGAGCTGGCCCGCTACGAGCTGGCGGGCGGCGGGCCGCACACCGGGCAGATCATGGCCAAGGTGGTCCGGGACGGCGACGGCGGCTGGGAGATGCAGGCGATCGGCGCGCCGGCCAAGGGGCGGACCTTCCAGGACCTGCTGCCGGCGATCGAGCCGTTCCTGTAGCCGGCCGCGTAGCCGGTCCAGCAGCCCGCTCCGCACGGTTCTTTACCTTCTTTACCTTCCCTTGGGATTGCTGTTACTCTCGTTGGCAGCGGAGGGGAGTATTCCTCGACAGCCGACCCCGTCATCACGGGTGCCCGTCGTGGCACCCCGGGGCGCTGGCCCGACGGGCGGAAGAGACCTCCGGCAGTGACGATGACTGTCTCGCCTACCTGCCGGAGGAGCAGTAGTGGACGTTTCCGTAACCATGTGGGTTTCCACGATCCTGGTGCTGATCGCACTGGTCGTGGCGGACTTCTTCATCGGAGGGCGCAAGCCGCACGAGGTCTCGATCAAGGAGGCCGGGATCTGGACGGCCGTCTGGGTCGCCCTGGCGGTGCTCTTCGGCGGCTTCCTCTGGTGGCACTCCGGTGGGGAGCCGGCGGGCGAGTTCTTCGCCGGCTACATCACCGAGAAGTCGCTCAGTGTCGACAACCTCTTCGTGTTCATCCTGATCATGGGCAAGTTCGCGGTGCCCAGGATCTACCAGCAGCGCGTGCTGATGTTCGGTGTGATCATCGCGCTGGTGCTCCGGGCGGTGTTCATCGCCGGCGGCGCCGCGCTGGTCGCCGAGTTCTCCTGGGTGTTCTTCATCTTCGGCGCCTTCCTGATCTGGACGGCCTGGAAGCTGATCAAGGAGGCCCGCGCCGAGGACGAGGGCGACGAGGAGTTCGAGGAGAACCGCGTCCTCAAGTCGATCACCCGCCGCTTCCCGGCCACCGAGGACTACCGCGGCACCAAGCTGTTCGTCCGGGAGAACGGCCGCCGGCTGATCACCCCGATGCTGGTCGTCATGCTGGCGATCGGCACCACCGACGTGCTGTTCGCGCTGGACTCGATCCCGGCGATCTTCGGCCTGACCCAGGACCCGTACATCGTCTTCACCGCCAACGCCTTCGCCCTGATGGGGCTGCGCCAGCTGTACTTCCTGATCGGCGGCCTGCTGAAGAAGCTGGTCCACCTGTCGTACGGCCTGTCGGTGATCCTCGGCTTCATCGGCGTGAAGCTGGTGCTGCACGCCGCGCACGAGGCGGGCGCGACCTGGGCCCCGGAGATCGGCATCCCGTTCTCGCTGGGCTTCATCGTGGTCGTCCTGGCGATCACCACCTTCACCAGCCTGCGGGCCGCGAAGAAGGCCGAGTCCGCCGAGCACGAGAAGCTCGACGCCTGACGCCTGACGCCTGACGTTCGTGCGCCGCACGGCGCCGGGCACCGCCGAGGCCCCCGCGACCGGAGACGGTCACGGGGGCCTCGGCCGTGCGACGGGGGAGGGGCTACCAGCCGCGCTCGCGCCACTCGTCGAGGTGCGGGCGCTCGGCGCCGACGGTGGTGTCGGAGCCGTGGCCGGGGTAGACCCAGGCCTCGTCGGGGAGGGCGTCGAAGATCTTCTCGGTGACGTCCCGGTAGAGGGTCCGGAAGGCCTCCGGGTCGCCCCAGGTGTTGCCGACGCCGCCCGGGAAGAGGCAGTCGCCGGTGAAGACGTGCTGGTGGCCCTGCGGGTCGTCGTAGACGAGCACGATGGCGCCCGGGGTGTGGCCGACCAGGTGCCGGACGGTGAGCTCCACCTCGCCGACCCGGAGCGTGTCGCCGTCCGCGAGCAGCAGCTCGGTGGGGACGTCGATGCCCTCGGCGTCGTGCTCGCCGGCGGCCGTCCGGGCACCGGTGGTGGCGACCACCTCGGCCAGCGCGCCCCAGTGGTCGTGGTGGCGGTGGGTGGTGACCACCGTTTCGAGGTCGTCCCCGACGGTCTCCAGCAGCACCGGCGCGTCGGCGGCCGCGTCGATCAGGAGCTGTTCGTCGGTGGCCCGGCAGCGCAGCAGGTAGGCGTTGTTGTCGTACGGGCCGACGGCCACCTTGGTGATGATCAGGTGGGCCAGTTCCCGCACGTCCGGCGGTCCGCCGACCTTGACCGCTCCGTGGTACGTCATCCGTCTGCTCCTCGTCGTGTGGATCTCCCTGGCATCATCCTCGCGCCGTCAGCCCATGGGGGGAAGCGGGGGCAGGGCGGTGTCGGGGGTGCGGTGCAGGGCGTCGCCGGCGGAGCGGCCGGAGAGCCAGGCGGTGAGGGCGCGGACGGGGCCCCGGACGGTGAGGGCGGGCTCGCCGGTGCCGATGACGGCGCGGTCGTCGGTGTCGTCGGCGACCAGCTCGACGGCGGGCAGGCCGGCCTCCCCGGCCAGGCCGGCGGCGAGCTTGCGGAACTGGGCGACGGCGAAGTCCTCCGGCCAGTCCGCCGGGGTGTGGCCGGCGGCCAGGTCGACGTGGTGGTACTCCAGCTCCAGCAGGCGCTTGTGCGGGATCTGGTGGGCCGGGAAGACGTAGCCGAAGCGGTGCTTGACGGACGCCGCCCAGGCGTCGTCGGTCATCAGCGCGGCGGCGGCCAGGAAGCGCTCGTGGGACGCGCGCAGGTCGGAGAGGTGGGCGTCGAGCGGGCGGGGCGCGTCGCGCTCGATGTCCTGGTCGCGGGCCTCGTGGCTGGCGTACTGCGGGACGTCGGTGCCGGTGCGGGCGCCGGTCAGCAGGTTGACCAGGGAGTCGGCGTTGCGGGCGAGGTGGGCCAGCACGTGGCCCTTCGTCCAGCCGGGGAGGGCGGAGGGCTCGGCGACGGCGTCGGGCTTCAGCCCGGCGACGGTGCGCAGCAGGCGCCCGGTGCTCTCCTCGACCTGGCCGAGCCAGGAGTCGGCGGCGGACCTCGGGTCGGTCATCGAATCTGCCTTCCGTGCGGAACGGGGCGTTGCCCGGAGCGGGCTTCGCTCGTTGACCAGGTGACGCTACCGCCGAATCCGGGCCCTGAGCAGGGGGTTTTCGGGTACGCGCACCGTGCGGGTACGGACGGCCCGGGGGGTGGCCTCACTCGTTCGGGTGGTCCCGGCTGGACAAGGTCGATATTCGAACGTCTGAGCTATAGGCTGGCTGCCGCATCCTGGAAGAAGCAGCACATCCCAACGCAAGCCCTCTCGCCCCGGAGAAAGGCGCCAGAAGCAGTGGCCGACCGCCTCATCGTCCGCGGTGCTCGCGAGCACAACCTCAAGAACGTCTCGCTCGACCTGCCCCGCGACTCCCTCATCGTCTTCACGGGCCTCTCCGGCTCCGGCAAGTCCTCGCTCGCCTTCGACACGATCTTCGCCGAGGGCCAGCGCCGCTACGTCGAGTCGCTGTCCTCCTACGCCCGTCAGTTCCTCGGGCAGATGGACAAGCCCGACGTGGACTTCATCGAGGGCCTCTCCCCGGCCGTCTCGATCGACCAGAAGTCCACCAACCGCAACCCCCGTTCGACCGTCGGCACCATCACCGAGGTCTACGACTACCTGCGCCTGCTGTTCGCCCGGATCGGCAAGCCGCACTGTCCGCACTGCGGCCGCCCGATCGCCAAGCAGTCGCCGCAGGCGATCGTGGACAAGGTGCTGGAGCTCGCCGAGGGCACCCGGTTCCAGGTGCTCAGCCCGGTGGTGCGCGAGCGCAAGGGCGAGTTCGTCGACCTCTTCGCCGACCTCCAGTCCAAGGGCTACTCCCGCGCCCGGGTCGACGGCGGGACGATCCAGCTCGCCGAGCCGCCGAAGCTCAAGAAGCAGGAGAAGCACACCATCGAGGTGGTCATCGACCGCCTGACCGTGAAGGACAGCGCCAAGCGGCGGCTCACCGACTCGGTGGAGACGGCCCTGCGGCTGTCCGGCGGCATGGTCGTGCTCGACTTCGTCGACCTCCCCGAGGACGACCCGGAGCGCGAGCGGATGTACTCCGAGCACCTCTACTGCCCGTACGACGACGTGTCGTTCGAGGAGCTGGAGCCGCGCTCGTTCTCCTTCAACTCTCCGTTCGGCGCCTGCCCGGACTGCTCGGGCCTGGGCAACCGGATGGAGGTCGACCCGGAGCTGGTGGTGCCCGACGTCGAGCGCTCGCTGGACGAGGGCGCGATCCACCCGTGGTCGGCCGGGCACGCGAAGGAGTACTTCCAGCGCCTGATCGACGCGCTGGCCGGGGAGCTCGGCTTCCGCACCGACATCCCCTGGGCCGGGCTGCCGGCCCGCGCGAAGAAGGCGCTGCTGTACGGGCACAAGCACCAGGTGGAGGTCCGCTACCGCAACCGCTTCGGCCGCGAGCGCTCGTACAGCACCGGCTTCGAGGGCGCGATCCCGTTCATCCAGCGCCGGCACACCGAGGCGGAGAGCGACAGCAGCCGCGAGCGCTTCGAGGGCTACATGCGCGAGGTGCCCTGCCCGACGTGCCAGGGCACCCGGCTCAAGCCGGTGGTCCTCGCGGTCACCGTCGAGGGCAGGTCGATCGCCGACGTCTCCTCGATGTCGATCAGCGACTGCTCCGAGTTCCTCGGCGCGATGCGGCTCAACGCCCGGGACAAGCAGATCGCCGAGCGGGTCCTCAAGGAGGTCAACGAGCGGCTGCGCTTCCTGGTCGACGTCGGCCTGGACTACCTCTCGCTCGACCGCGCGGCCGGCACCCTGTCCGGCGGCGAGGCCCAGCGCATCCGGCTGGCCACCCAGATCGGCTCCGGCCTGGTCGGCGTGCTGTACGTGCTGGACGAGCCGTCCATCGGCCTGCACCAGCGGGACAACCACCGGCTGATCGAGACGCTGGTGCGGCTGCGCGACATCGGCAACACCCTGATCGTCGTCGAGCACGACGAGGACACCATCAAGACGGCGGACTGGGTGGTCGACATCGGCCCGGGCGCCGGCGAGCACGGCGGCAAGGTGGTGCACTCCGGTTCGCTGAAGCAGCTGCTCACCAACAAGGAGTCGCTGACCGGCCAGTACCTCTCCGGCAAGCGGTCCATCCCGATCCCGGCCACCCGCCGCGAGCGGGACAAGAAGCGCCAGCTGACGGTCCACGGCGCCCGCGAGCACAACCTCAAGGACGTCACGGTCGGCTTCCCGCTCGGCACCTTCACCGCGATCACCGGTGTCTCCGGCTCCGGCAAGTCGACGCTGGTCAACGACATCCTGTACACCCACCTCGCCCGGGAGCTGAACGGCGCCCGCAGCGTGCCCGGCCGGCACACCCGGATCACCGGCACCGACCAGGTGGACAAGGTGGTGCACGTCGACCAGTCGCCGATCGGCCGCACCCCGCGCTCCAACCCGGCCACCTACACCGGGGTGTTCGACCACGTCCGCCGACTCTTCGCGGAGACGCAGGAGGCCAAGGTCCGCGGCTACCTGCCCGGCCGGTTCTCCTTCAACGTCAAGGGCGGCCGCTGCGAGAACTGCTCGGGCGACGGCACCATCAAGATCGAGATGAACTTCCTGCCGGACGTCTACGTGCCGTGCGAGGTCTGCCACGGCGCCCGGTACAACCGGGAGACGCTGGAGGTCCACTACAAGGGCAAGTCCATCGCCGAGGTGCTGGACATGCCGATCGAGGAGGCGCTGGGCTTCTTCGAGGCCGTCCCGGCGATCGCCCGGCACCTGCGGACGCTCAACGACGTCGGCCTCGGCTACGTCCGGCTCGGCCAGTCGGCGCCGACGCTCTCCGGCGGCGAGGCGCAGCGCGTCAAGCTCGCCTCGGAGCTCCAGAAGCGCTCCACCGGGCGGACGGTCTACGTGCTGGACGAGCCCACCACCGGCCTGCACTTCGAGGACATCAGCAAGCTGATCAAGGTGCTCAGCGGGCTGGTGGAGAAGGGCAACACGGTGATCGTCATCGAGCACAACCTCGATGTGATCAAGACCGCCGACTGGATCGTCGACATGGGCCCCGAGGGCGGCTCCGGCGGCGGCACCGTGGTCGCCGAGGGCACCCCGGAGCAGATCGCCGCCGTCCCGGAGAGCCACACCGGCAAGTTCCTGCGGGACATCCTGCCGGCCGGTTTCGCGGACGCCCCGGCCGCCGCCCCGGCGAAGAAGGCGCCGCGCAAGCGCGCGGCCGCCGCGAAGAAGTAGCCCCGTCCGCCCACCCCGCCGCACCCGGGGACTCCCGGGAGCGGCGGGGTGGGCGCGACATAGACTTCCGTGGTCCCCGCAACAGCCGTACCCGTAGGAGCGCACCGATGTCCGAGGCCCCCGAGACCAGCCCCACCGCCTCCCGCCGCACCGTGCTCTGCGGGGCCGCGGCCGTCCTGGCGGCCGGCGGCACCGTGGCGGTCACCGGGTGCAGCTCCTCGTCCTCCGGTGGCAGCGCCCCCAAGGGCCCGGTCGACCTCGGCCCGGCCTCGGCCGTGCCGGAGGGCGGCGGCAAGGTCTTCCGCGAGCAGAAGATCGTGGTGACCCAGCCCACCGCCGGCCAGTACAAGGCGTTCAACGCCCGGTGCACCCACGCCGGCTGCCTCGTGGACCAGGTCAAGAACAACCAGATCCAGTGCCCCTGCCACGGCAGCCGGTTCGCCATCACCGACGGCGCCGTGCAGGACGGACCGGCCTCCTCCCCGCTGCCCGCCTACACCGTCACGGTCGAGGCCGGCAACCTCAAGGTGACCCCGAGCTGACCGAGTTGAGCGCCTCCCGACCGCCACGGTCCCCCCTGACGATCTCCGCCCCGCGGCCCCGGCCCCACTCGGTACGGTGGACCCATGGCTGACCCGAGCACCTACCGCCCGGCGCCCGGTGCGATCCCGACCTCCCCCGGCGTCTACAAGTTCCGCGACGCCCACGGCCGGGTCATCTACGTCGGCAAGGCCAAGAGCCTGCGGCCGCGCCTGTCGTCCTACTTCCAGGACCTGGCCGGCCTGCACCCGCGCACCGCGACCATGGTCACCACCGCCGCCTCGGTGGAGTGGACGGTGGTCGCCACCGAGGTCGAGGCGCTCCAGCTGGAGTACTCCTGGATCAAGGAGTACGACCCGCGGTTCAACGTCAAGTACCGCGACGACAAGAGCTATCCGGAGCTCGCCGTCACCCTGAACGAGGAGTACCCGCGGGTCCAGGTGATGCGCGGGGCGCACAAGAAGGGCGTGCGCTACTTCGGCCCGTACGGGCACGCCTGGGCGATCCGCGAGACGGTCGACCTGCTGCTGCGCGTCTTCCCCGTCCGCACCTGCTCCAACGGCGTCTTCAAGCGCGCCCGCCAGGTCGGCCGGCCCTGCCTGCTCGGCTACATCGGCAAGTGCGCCGCGCCCTGCGTCGGCAAGGTCTCGGCGGACGAACACCGCGCGCTGGCCGAGGACTTCTGCGACTTCATGGCCGGGCGCACCGGCAACTACCTGCGCCGGCTGGAAGACCAGATGCAGGAGGCCGCCGCCGAGCTGGAGTACGAGAAGGCGGCCCGGCTGCGGGACGACATCGGCGCCCTCAAGCGCGCGATGGAGAAGAACGCCATCGTGCTCGCCGACGCCACCGACGCCGACCTGCTGGCCCTGGCCGAGGACGAACTCGAGGCCGCCGTGCAGATCTTCCACGTCCGCGGCGGCCGGGTGCGCGGCCAGCGCGGCTGGGTCACCGACAAGGTCGAGGACGTCGACACCGCCGGCCTGGTCGAGCACGCCCTCCAGCAGCTCTACGGCGGCGGCGAGTCCGTCCCGCGTGAGGTGCTCGTCCCCGCCCTGCCGGAGCCGGCGGAGCCGGTCCGCGAGTGGCTCGGCGGCCTGCGCGGCAGCCAGGTCGACCTGCGCGTGCCCCAGCGCGGCGACAAGAAGGACCTGATGGCCACCGTGCAGCGCAACGCCCAGCAGGCGCTGGCGCTGCACAAGACCAAGCGCGCCTCCGACCTCACCACCCGCAGCCGCGCCCTCCAGGAGATCGCCGACGCGCTGGAGCTGGACTCCGTCCCGCTGCGCATCGAGTGCTACGACATCTCCCACCTCCAGGGCGAGGACGTGGTCGCCTCCATGGTCGTCTTCGAGGACGGCCTGGCCCGCAAGAGCGAGTACCGGCGCTTCCAGATCAGGGGCTTCGAGGGCCAGGACGACGTCCGCTCGATGCACGAGGTGATCAGCCGCCGCTTCCGCCGCTACCTCCAGGAGCGCGAGCAGACCGGCGAGTGGGCCGTCCCCGAGGAGGACGACCCCGACACCGCCGCCGGCGGCACCCGGGACGAGGAGGGCCGCCCCAAGCGCTTCGCCTACCCGCCCCAGCTGCTGGTCGTCGACGGCGGCCAGCCGCAGGTCGCCGCCGCCAGGCGCGCCCTGGACGAACTCGGCATCGACGACGTCGCGCTGTGCGGCCTGGCCAAGCGCCTGGAGGAGGTCTGGCTGCCCGGCGAGGACGACCCGGTGGTGCTGCCCCGCTCCAGCGAGGGCCTCTACCTGCTCCAGCGGGTCCGCGACGAGGCGCACCGCTTCGCGATCAGCTATCAGCGCAACAAGCGTTCCAAGCGACTCACCGCCGGGGAACTGGACTCCGTCCCGGGCCTCGGCGAGACTCGCCGCCGGGCGCTGCTCAAGCACTTCGGTTCGCTGAAGAAGCTCCGGGCCGCCACCGTGGACGAGCTCTGCGAGGTACCCGGCATCGGACGCCGCACCGCGCAGACTGTTGCGGAGGCGTTGTCGTCCCGTACACCCGCCGCACCCGCGGTCAACACCGCGACCGGCGAGATCATCGAGGACGGGGCCGAGCAGGCCGCCGGGCCGGTGGCCGCAGCACCCCAGACCGCACCATCCCAGGAGACGCCATGACGGCCGACGCCGCCCGTCAGCCGGTGTGCCCCGGCCCCGCCCGCCTGCCCGGGCCGGGGAAGGGCGGCCGAGCCGTACGCGTACTCCCCAGCAGAAAGACCGAGAGCGGGGAACCGAAGTGACCGTGTCAGACGTGGCCGAGAACGCGCCGGAGCTGGTGATCATCTCCGGTATGTCCGGAGCCGGCCGCTCCACCGCCGCCAAGTGCCTGGAGGACCTCGGCTGGTTCGTGGTGGACAACCTGCCGCCGGCCCTGATCCCGACCATGGTCGACCTGGGCGCCCGTTCCCAGGGCAACGTCGCCCGGATCGGCGTGGTCGTGGACGTCCGCGGCCGGCAGTTCTTCGACGACCTGCTCACCTCGCTGGACGAGCTGGAGAAGCGCGGCGTCCGGCTGCGGGTCGTCTTCCTGGACTCCTCCGACGAGGCGCTGGTGCGCCGCTTCGAGAGCGTCCGCCGCCCGCACCCGCTGCAGGCCGACGGCCGGATCGTGGACGGCATCGCCCTGGAGCGCGACCTGCTGCGCGACCTGCGCGGCGAGGCCGACCTGGTGATCGACACCTCCAACCTCAACGTGCACCAGCTGCGCGCCAAGCTGGACGCCCAGTTCGCCGACCACGACGAGCCCGAGCTGCGCGCCACCGTGATGTCCTTCGGCTTCAAGTACGGCCTGCCGGTCGACGCCGACCTCGTGGTGGACTGCCGCTTCCTGCCCAACCCGCACTGGGTGCCCGAACTGCGGGCCCGTACCGGCACCGACGCGGACGTCGCCGGCTACGTCTTCCAGCAGCCCGGAGCCAACGAGTTCCTAGACGGCTACGCCCAGCTGCTGCGCATCATCACCGAGGGATACCGCCGCGAGGGGAAGCGCTACATGACGCTTGCCGTAGGCTGCACCGGTGGCAAGCACCGAAGCGTCGCCATGTCCGAGCGTCTGACCAAGCGTCTCATCGCCGACGGAGTCGAGACGGTGCTCGTCCACCGTGACATGGGACGGGAGTAACCGCCGCCGCCCTGCCGGGCCCGCCGGCGGAGTGGTCGGCGGGCCGAGGAACGCGAGGTGAGTGTGGCGGGATACGTGCCCGGGCGGCAGCCGCAGAGCAGGACCGGTGACCGGGCGGGCAGCCCGGCCCGGCCCACGGCGCCGGGCCGTCCGCGCAGCAGTCCCGCCCGCGCCAACCCGGCCCCGAGGATCACCGCGCTCGGCGGCGGGCAGGGCCTGTCGGCCTCGCTGTCCGCGCTGCGCCGGCTCACCAGCGACCTCACCGCCGTGGTCACCGTCGCCGACGACGGCGGCTCCAGCGGCCGGCTGCGCGAGGAGCTGGGCGTGCTGCCTCCGGGCGACCTGCGCAAGGCGCTGGCCGCGCTGTGCGGGGACGACGACTGGGGCCGCACCTGGTCCGAGGTGATCCAGCAGCGCTTCACCGGCAACGGCGAGCTCGGCGGCCACGCCGTCGGCAACCTGCTGATCGTCGCGCTCTGGGAGAAGCTGGGCGACCCGGTCGCGGCGCTGGACTGGGTCGGCCGGCTGCTCAACGTGCAGGGCCGGGTGCTGCCGATGTCGGCGGTGCCGCTGGACATCGAGGCGACCGTCCGCGGCCACGACCCGGCGCGCCCCGGCGAGGTCACGGCCGTCCGCGGCCAGGCCGACGTCGCGGTGACCCCGGGCACCGTGCAGTCGATCCGGCTGCTGCCGGACGAGCCGCCCGCCGTCCCGGAGGCGGTCACCGCCGTCCGGGAGGCGGACTGGGTGGTGCTCGGCCCCGGCTCCTGGTTCACCAGCGTGCTGCCGCACCTGCTGGTGCCCGAGCTGGCCGCGGCGCTCACCGAGACCCGCGCCCGCCGCCTGCTCACCCTGAACCTGGCCCCCCAGCCCGGGGAGACCGAGGGCTTCACCCCGCAGCGCCACCTGGAGGTCATCGCCGACCACGCTCCGAACCTCGCGGTGGATGCGATCCTGGTGGACGAGCGCGCCGTCACCGGCGGGGCCTTCGGCCAGGCCGACCTGGACGGCCTGGCGAAGGCCGCCGAACGGATGGGCGCGGCTCTGGTGCTCGGCTCGGTGGCCCGCACCGACGGGACGCCGCGACACGACCCCGAGCTGTTGGCGGCAGCGTACGACCGGATTTTCCGGACACATGGAAGGATCGGGCCATGGCGATGACTCCAGCGGTGAAGGACGAGATCAGCCGGCTCCCGGTCACCCGGGCCTGCTGTCGCAAGGCGGAGGTGTCGGCGATCCTGCGGTTCGCGGGCGGGCTGCACATCGTGAGCGGCCGCATCGTGATCGAGGCGGAGCTCGACACCGGAGCGGCGGCACGGCGGCTGCGCAAGGACCTGCTGGAGATCTTCGGGCACTCCTCCGACCTGGTGGTGATGGCCCCCGGCGGGCTGCGCCGCGGCAGCCGCTTCGTGGTCCGGGTCGTCAAGGACGGCGAGCTGCTCGCGCGCCAGACCGGGCTCGTGGACGGCCGCGGACGCCCGATCCGGGGCCTGCCCCCGGCAGTCGTCTCCGGGGCCACCTGCGACGCCGAGGCGGCCTGGCGCGGGGCCTTCCTGGCGCACGGCTCGCTCACCGAGCCGGGCCGCTCCTCCTCGCTGGAGATCACCTGCCCCGGCTCCGAGGCCGCCCTCGCCCTGGTCGGCGCCGCCCGTCGGCTCGGCATCCCGGCCAAGGCCCGCGAGGTGCGCGGCGTGGACCGGGTGGTGATCCGCGACGGCGACGCGATCGGCGCCCTGCTGACCCGGCTCGGCGCGCACGAGTCGGTGCTCGCCTGGGAGGAGCGCCGGATGCGGCGCGAGGTGCGCGCCACCGCCAACCGGCTGGCCAACTTCGACGACGCCAACCTGCGCCGCTCGGCCCGCGCCGCGGTGGCGGCCGGCGCCCGGGTGGCCCGCGCGCTGGAGATCCTCGGCGACGAGGTGCCCGAGCACCTGGCCGCGGCCGGCCAGCTGCGGATGCAGCACAAGCAGGCCTCGCTGGAGGAGCTGGGCGCGCTCGCCGACCCGCCGCTGACCAAGGACGCGGTGGCCGGCCGGATCCGCCGCCTGCTGGCGATGGCCGACAAGCGGGCCTCCGAGCTGGGCCTGCCCAGCACCGAGGCGAGCCTCACCGACGAGATGGCGATGAACTGACGCCCACGGTCACACCCCGTGATCACGAAGGCCGGCGCCCGGACCCCCGGGCGCCGGCTGCGGTCGTTTCCGGACAGCCGCGACACTCCCGAATTGGTAGAGACCACTGAGCTGGGACCAACTGCCCGGCGGGCCAGGGCCGGACGGCCTGAAATGGGGTTTGGGGCACGCCACGCCCGGTCTCACCAGGCGGCGCGATGTGCCGTCCCAGGCCCCGGAGGGGTAGGGTCGTAGGCGGTCGGGGACTTCCCAAATCTCACCCCCGCCGGGCCTCGCGCCCGGCGTACCTAACGAGGAGATCGGTTCGTGACGATCCGGGTAGGCATCAACGGCTTCGGCCGCATCGGCCGCAACTTCTTCCGCGCGGTCAAGGCTCAGGGCGCGGACATCGAGATCGTCGGTGTCAACGACCTCACCGACACGAAGACCCTGGCTCACCTGCTCAAGTACGACACCACCCTGGGCACCCTCCAGGCCGAGGTCTCGCACACCGAGGACAGCATCACCGTCGACGGCCACACCTTCAAGGTGACCGCCGAGCGTGACCCCGCGAACCTCCCGTGGGCCGCCCTGGGCGCCGACATCGTCGTCGAGTCCACCGGCATCTTCACCGAGGCCGAGGCCGCGAAGAAGCACCTCGCCGCCGGCGCGAAGAAGGTCATCATCTCGGCGCCCGCCACCGACGAGGACGTCACCATCGTCCTGGGTGTCAACGACGAGAAGTACGACGCCGCCAACCACCACGTCATCTCCAACGCCTCGTGCACCACCAACTGCGTGGCGCCGATGGCGAAGGTCCTGAACGAGAGCTTCGGCATCGTCAAGGGTCTGATGACCACCGTCCACGCGTTCACCAACGACCAGGTGACCCTGGACTTCCCGCACAAGGACCTGCGCCGTGCTCGTGCGGCCTCGCAGAACATCATCCCGACCTCGACCGGTGCCGCCAAGGCGACCGCCCTGGTCCTGCCGGAGCTGAAGGGCAAGCTGGACGGCACCTCGCTGCGCGTCCCGGTCCCGACCGGCTCCATCACCGACCTGGTCGTGACCCTCGAGCGCGAGGTCACCAAGGACGAGGTCAACGCGGCCTTCCAGAAGGCCGCCCAGGAGGGCCCGCTCAAGGGCATCCTGGCCTACACCGAGGACCCGATCGTCTCCTCGGACATCGTGAACGACCCGCACTCCTGCATCTTCGACTCGCAGCTGACCATGGTCCAGGGCAACCAGGTCAAGGTGCTCGGCTGGTACGACAACGAGTGGGGCTACTCGAACCGCGTGGTCGACCTGGTCGGCCTCGTCGGCGGGCAGCTCTGACCTCGCGGGAGCTGACGTGATGTAGGGGCGAGGGCCTGGTCGGCGTACGGTGCCGACCGGGCCCTCGTTCCGCGCTCAAGGACTTCTCAGGCGGCCCCTGCGCCGTGCCGCCTCACTGCGCATCAACCATCTCCCCAGGAGAATCCGAATCCCCGTGAAGACCATCGAAGAGCTCATCGAAGCCGGTGTCGAAGGCAAGCGCGTCTTCGTGCGCGCCGACCTGAACGTGCCGCTGGACGGCAGCACGATCACCGACGACGGCCGCATCCGCGCCGTCGCGCCGACCATCGCCAAGCTGGCCGCGGCCGGCGCGAAGGTGGTCGTCGCCTCGCACCTCGGCCGTCCCAAGGGCGCGCCGGACCCGCAGTTCTCGCTCGCCCCGGCGGCCGAGCGCCTCGGCGAGATCCTCGGCAAGGGCGTCGCCTTCGCCACCGACACCGTCGGTGACAGCGCCGCGGCCACCGTCGCCGCGCTGGCGAACGGCGAGGTCGCGCTGCTGGAGAACCTGCGCTTCAACGCGGGCGAGACCAGCAAGGACGACGCCGAGCGCAAGGCCTTCGCCGAGCAGCTGGCCGCGCTGGCCGACCTGTACGTGGGCGACGGCTTCGGCGCCGTGCACCGCAAGCACGCCTCGGTCTTCGACCTGCCGGCCCTGCTGCCGCACGCCGCGGGCGACCTGATCGCCACCGAGGTCGGCGTGCTGAAGAAGCTCACCGAGGACGTGGCCCGCCCGTACGTGGTGGTGCTCGGCGGCGCCAAGGTCTCCGACAAGCTCGGCGTGATCGACAACCTGCTGGAGAAGGCCGACCGGATCCTGATCGGCGGCGGCATGGCGTACACCTTCCTCAAGGCCAAGGGCCACGAGGTCGGCATCTCGCTGCTCCAGGCCGACCAGATCCCGACCGTCCTGGAGTACCTGGCCCGGGCCGAGGCGCGCGGCGTCGAGTTCGTGCTGCCGGTCGACGTCCTGGTCTCCGCCGAGTTCCCGGACCTCAAGACCAAGGCTCCGGCGAACCCCTCGACCGTCGCCGCGGACGCCATCCCGGCCGACCAGGAGGGCCTGGACATCGGCCCCGGGACCCGCGAGCTGTACGCGGCCAAGCTGGCCGACGCGGGCACCGTGTTCTGGAACGGCCCGATGGGCGTCTTCGAGCACCCGGACTACGCGAACGGCACCAAGGCCGTCGCGCAGGCCCTGCTCGACAGCGACGCGTTCACCGTGGTCGGTGGCGGCGACTCCGCCGCGGCCGTCCGCATCCTGGGCTTCGACGAGACGAAGTTCGGGCACATTTCGACCGGCGGCGGCGCCAGCCTCGAGTACCTGGAGGGCAAGACCCTCCCCGGTCTCGCCGCTCTGGAGGACTGACAGCACATGACCGACCGTCTCCCGCTGATGGCGGGCAACTGGAAGATGAACCTCAACCACCTTGAGGCCATCCAGCACACCCAGAAGCTGGCCTTCGCGCTGGCCGACAAGGACTACGCGGCCGTCGAGGTCGCCGTCCTGGTGCCGTTCACCGACCTGCGCTCGGTGCAGACCCTGGTCTTCGGCGACAAGCTGAAGATCAAGTACGGCTCGCAGGACATCTCGCAGCACGACGGCGGGGCCTACACCGGCGAGGTCTCCGGCCCGATGCTGGCCAAGCTCCAGTGCACCTACGCGGTGATCGGCCACTCCGAGCGCCGCCAGTACCACGGCGAGAACGAGGAGATCGTCAACGCCAAGGTGAAGGCCGCCTACCGCGCCGGGGTCACCCCGATCCTGTGCGTCGGCGAGCCGCTGGAGATCCGCAAGGCGGGCACCCACGTCGAGTACACCCTGGCCCAGCTGGACGGCGGCCTGGCCGACGTCCCGGCCCACCAGGCCGAGTCGATCGTGGTCGCCTACGAGCCGGTCTGGGCGATCGGCACCGGCGAGGTGGCCACCCCGGAGGACGCGCAGGAGGTCTGCGCCGCCATCCGCGGGCGGATCGCCGAGCTGTACGACGCCGAGCTGGCCGGCAAGGTCCGGGTGCTGTACGGCGGTTCGGTGAAGTCGTCGAGCGCGGCCGGCCTGATGGCCAAGCCCGACATCGACGGCGGCCTGGTCGGCGGTGCCTCGCTGGACGCCGACGAGTTCGTCAAGATCGTGCGCTACCGTGAGCAGGCAGTAGGCTAACGCCGCCGCAGCAACGTAGGCTTTGGGGCCGGACCGCCGTACGCGGCCCGGCCCCTTCGCCGAAGATACGAGAGAGTTGGTCCCGTCGTGGTTCTCGGGTTCTCGATTGCCCTGATCATCTTCAGTCTGCTGATGATCCTTCTGGTGCTGCTGCACAAGGGGAAGGGCGGCGGCCTGTCCGACATGTTCGGCGGTGGCTCGATGTCCACCGGCGGCGGTTCGGCGGTGGCCGAGCGCAACCTGGACCGCATCACCATCGTGGTCGGCCTGGGCTGGTTCGCCTCCATCATCGTCCTCGGCCTGCTGATGAAGTCCTCGGTCTGACGTAACCCTGACGCCCCGTCGCCCGAGCGCCTATCCTGGGACGGTCGGGTGCGGAGGCGGTGGTGGCGGAGGCTTAACTCCTGCTTACACTAGGACGACTTTCGCCACCGACGCGCACCGCGGCGGGTCGGCGCACCAGTACGCAGGGAGTCAGACCGTGGCAAGTGGCAATGCCATCCGTGGCAGCAGGGTCGGGGCCGGCCCGATGGGCGAGGCGGAGCGCGGCGAGTCCGCCCCGCGCAACCGGATCTCCTTCTGGTGCGCGAACAAGCACGAGACCCGTCCCAGCTTCGCGGCCGAAGCGGCGATCCCGGACACCTGGGACTGCCCGCGCTGCGGTTTCCCGGCCGGCCAGGACCAGCACAACCCGCCGGCGCCCTCGCGCAACGAGCCGTACAAGACCCACCTCGCCTACGTCCGCGAGCGGCGCACCGACGCCGACGGCGAGGCGATCCTGGCCGAGGCGCTGGCGAAGCTCCGCGGCGAGATCTGAGCGGAGCGCCGGAGCGGAACGCAGCGGTCCGGACAGAACAGCGCGAAGGGCGCCCCCGTCGGTGACGGTGGCGCCCTTCGGCGTTGCCGGATCCGGTCAGGCCGAGGCCGGCGGGTAGAGCTGCGGCGGGATCCGCTCCGCGGCGGCGCGGTCCAGCAGCCACAGGGTGCGGCTGCGGCCGTACGCGCCGGAGGCGGGCGCCTGGAGCTCGCCGGGGCCGGACAGGGCCAGCGCGACCGCGCCCGCCTTGTCCTCGCCGGCGGCCAGCAGCCAGACCTCGCGGGCGGTGCGGATCGCCGGGAGGGTGAGCGAGACCCGGGTCGGCGGGGGCTTGGGGGCCCCGCGCACGCCGACCACGGTCAGCTCGGTCTCCCGGACGCCCGGGTGCTCGGGGAAGAGCGAGGCGATGTGGGTGTCCGGGCCGACGCCGAGCAGCAGCACGTCGAAGGCCGGGACGCCGAGCCGGTCGCCCGGCCCGGCCGCCTTCGCCAGCTCCTCGGCGTAGCGGGCGGCGGCGGCCTCCACGTCCGAGCCGTCCACCCCGTCCGAGGCGGGCATCTCGTGCACCCGCGCCGGGTCGAGCGGGACGGCGTCCAGCAGCTCGGCGCGGGCCTGGACGGCGTTGCGCTCGGGGTCGGCGGCGGGCAGGAAGCGCTCGTCGCCCCACCAGAGGTCCAGCCGGCCCCAGTCGACCGCGTCGCGCGCCGGGGAGGCGGCGATCGCGGCCAGCAGGGCGTTGCCGTTGCGCCCGCCGGTGAGCACCACCGAGGCGCTGCCGCGGGCGGCCTGGGCGTCCACGATCCGGGTGATCAGCCGGGCCGCGGCCGCCTGGGCCATCAGCTCCTTGTCCCGGTGGACGACCAGCTGCGGGGTCGCGTTGGTCATGCGCCGTCCTTGCCGGTGCGCTTGCCGGCGGCCTTGCGGGCGGGCTTCTTCTCCGCCGTCCCGGCGGTCACCCGCTCGGGGTTGGCCACGGCCTGCTCCACGGCCGCCTCGGCGGCCTCCTCGACGGCCTCCTCCGCGACCTCGCGGGCGACCTGCTCGGCCGCCGCGGTCTCGGCGTTGGACGGCTCGTGCAGCCGGTCGACGGGCGTGCGCACGGCCGTCGCGTAGATGTCGTCCGGGTCCAGGCGGCGCAGCTCCTCGGCGATCAGCTCCGAGGTCTCGCGCCGCTTGAGCGCCACCTGGCGGTCCGGCGAGCCGGGCATGGAGAGCGTGCCCAGCAGGCCGTCCGGGCGGTCCAGGGTGATGTCCCCGTCCTTGGTGCGCAGGTGCACCGCGGTGATGCCGGGGCCGTTGGTGACGACCCGCTCGACGGGCACCTGGAGCCGGTTGGTCAGCCAGAGGCCGAGCAGCTCGACGCTGGGGTTGTAGGACTCGCCCTCGACCACCGCGGAGACGATCGTGGACGGACGCTGGTCCAGCGCGGCGGCCAGCATCGAGCGCCAGCCGGTGACCCGGGTCCAGGCCAGGTCGGTGTCGCCCGGGGTGTAGCTCTGCGCGCGCTGGGCGAGCTGGCCGACCGGGGACTCGGCGGTGACGGCGTCGGTGATCCGGCGCTGGGCGATCGAGCCCAGCGGGTCCTGCGCCGGGTGGTGCGGAGCGTTGTCCGGCCACCAGACCACGGTCGGGGCGTCCGGCAGCAGCAGTGGCAGGACCACCGACTGGGCGTGCGCGGCGAGTTCGCCGTGCATCCGCAGGACGACCGTCTCGCCGGAGCCGGCGTCGGAGCCGACCAGGATCTCGGCGTCCAGCCGGGTCTCGGCGCGGGCCCGGGGCGAGCGCCCGGCGCGCTTGATCACCGCGAGGGTGCGCATCGGGTGCTCGCGGGAGGCGTCGTTGGCGGCCTTGAGGGCGTCGTAGGCGCTGCCCTCGTCGGTCACGATCACCAGGGTGAGCACCATGCCGGCGGCGCCCGAGCCGCGGGCCCGGCGCGCCTCCATCAGCGCGGCGTTGATCTTGCTGGACGTCGTGTTGGTGAGGTCGATCTTCATGGCCGGCGCCAGCTCCTGCCGTCTCGTGCGAGCATCTCGTCCGCCTCGACGGGACCCCAGGTCCCCGCCGCGTACTGGGCGGGCTTGCCGTGGGTGTCCCAGTACTTCTCGATCGGGTCGAGGATCTGCCAGGAGAGCTCGACCTCCTGGTGGCGCGGGAACAGGTTGGCGTCGCCGAGCAGCACGTCGAGGATGAGCCGCTCGTACGCCTCCGGGCTGGACTCGGTGAAGGACTCGCCGTAGGCGAAGTCCATCGTGACGTCCCGCACCTCGAAGGAGGTGCCCGGCACCTTGGAGCCGAACCGCACCGTCACGCCCTCGTCCGGCTGGACCCGGATGACCAGGGCGTTCTGCCCCAGCTCCTCGGTCGCGTAGGAGTCGAAGGGCAGGTACGGGGCGCGCTGGAAGACGACCGCGATCTCGGTGACCCGGCGGCCCAGGCGCTTGCCGGTGCGCAGGTAGAACGGGACGCCCGCCCAGCGGCGGTTGTTGATCTCCAGCTTGATGGCCGCGTAGGTGTCGGTCTTGGAGTCGGGGTCGATGCCGTCCTCGTCCAGGTAGCCGACGACCTCCTCGCCGCCCTGCCAGCCGGCCGCGTACTGGCCGCGCACGGTGTGCCGGCCGAGGTCGGCCGGGAGCTTGACGGCGCTGAGCACCTTGAGCTTCTCGGCCACCAGCGCCTTCGGGTGGAAGGAGGCGGGCTCCTCGATGGCGGTGAGCGCCATCAGCTGGAGCAGGTGGTTCTGGATCACGTCACGGGCGGAGCCGATGCCGTCGTAGTAGCCGGCCCGGCCGCCGATGCCGATGTCCTCGGCCATGGTGATCTGCACGTGGTCGACGTACGACCGGTTCCAGATCGGCTCGAACATCTGGTTGGCGAAGCGCAGCGCCAGGATGTTCTGGACCGTCTCCTTGCCCAGGTAGTGGTCGATCCGGAAGACCTCGTCCCGGGGGAAGACCTCGTGGACGACCTTGTTGAGCTCCTGAGCGCTCTCCAGGTCGTGGCCGAAGGGCTTCTCGATGACCGCGCGGCGCCAGGAGCCCTGCGGCGGGTCGGCCAGGCCGTGCTTCTTGAGCTGCTGGACGACCGTCGGGAAGAACTTCGGCGGGACGGACAGGTAGAAGGCGAAGTTGCCGCCGGTGCCCTGGGCCTTGTCCAGCTCCTCGATGGTCTCGCGCAGCTTGTCGAAGGCCTCGTCGTCGTCGAAGGTTCCGTGGACGAACCGCATGCCCTTGGCGAGCTGCTGCCAGACCTCCTCCCGGAACGGGGTGCGGGCGTGGTCCCGGACGGCGTCGTGGACCTCCTTGGCGAAGTCCTCGTCGTCCCACTCGCGGCGGGCGAAGCCGACGAGGGAGAAGCCCGGCGGAAGCAGACCGCGGTTGGCCAGGTCGTAGATGGCCGGCATCAGCTTCTTGCGGGACAGGTCGCCGGTGACCCCGAAGATGACCAGACCGGACGGCCCCGCGATGCGCGGGAGCCGTCGGTCGGAGGGGTCACGAAGCGGGTTGACGGGGGCGGGCGGGAGGTCGTCCGCGTCCGATTCCGGAGTCAACTCGGGGAAATCAGTGCTCACTTGATGGGCTCCGCTTTCGTGCGCTGGCTGTGAGCAGGGGTCACTTCTCGTCGGCGAAGGAGGCGAGCGAGGCGGTGACGGTGTCGAGCAGCTCGTTCCAGGACTGCTCGAACTTCTCGACGCCCTCGTCCTCCAGGAGCTGGACGACGTCGTCGTAGTCCACGCCGGCGGCGGCGATCGCGTCCAGCACGGCCTTGGCGTCGGCGTAGTTGGGGACGATCGTGTTGCCGGTGACCACGCCGTGGTCGCCGGTGGCCTCCAGGGTGGCCTCGGGCATCGTGTTGACGGTGCCGGGGGCGACCAGCTCGGTGACGTACAGGGTGTCCGGCAGGGCCGGGTCCTTGACGCCGGTGGAGGCCCACAGCGGGCGCTGCGGCTTGGCGCCGGCGGCCTCCAGGGCGGACCAGCGGGCGCTGCCGGCGGTCTTGCCGTCGACGCTGCCGAAGACCTCCTCGTACGCCTGGTAGGCGAGGCGGGCGTTGGCCAGCGCGGCCTTGGAGCGCAGGTCCTTCGCCTCGCCGCCGATCTTGTCCAGGCGCTTGTCGATCTCGGTGTCCACGCGGGAGACGAAGAAGGAGGCGACCGACTCGATCTGGGAGAGGTCCAGGCCCTTGGCCTTGGCGGTCTCCAGGCCGGTCAGGTAGGCGTCGATGACGGCCTTGTAGCGCTCCAGCGAGAAGATCAGCGTGACGTTGACGCTGATGCCCTTGCCGATGACCTCGGCGATCGCGGGCAGGCCGGCCTTGGTGGCGGGGATCTTGATGAAGACGTTCGGGCGGTCGACCAGCCACCACAGCTGCTTGGCCTCGGCCACGGTGGTGGCGGTCTCGTGCGCCAGGCGCGGGTCGACCTCGATGGAGACCCGGCCGTCGCGGCCGTTGGAGGCGTCGTAGACCGGGCGCAGCACGTCGGCCGCGTCGCGCACGTCCGAGGTGGTGATCATGCGGATCGCCTCGTCGGTGGTGACCTTGCGGACGGCGAGGTCGCGCAGCTGGCCGTCGTAGGAGTCGTCGCCGGAGCCGGCGATGGCCTTCTGGAAGATGGTCGGGTTGGTGGTCACGCCCACCACGTGCTTGTTCTGCACCAGTTCGGCCAGGTTGCCGGAGTTCAGCCGCTTGCGGCTGAGGTCGTCCAGCCAGATCGCAACGCCTTCGTCGCTGAGGCGCTTCAGTGCGTCAGTCATGGTGCTTCAGTCCCTTGTTCTTGCTTCGTGGGGTGGTCGGGAGGGGCCGCGTGCCCGCGTGCGGGCGGGCACGCGGCCCGGGGGCCGCTAGCGGTTGACGGCCTCGAGGGAGCGCAGGGCGTTGTGGGCCTCGGCCACCACGCGCTCGGTGGTGATGCCGAACTCCTCGAACAGCACCTTGTAGTCGGCGGAGGCGCCGAAGTGCTCCAGCGAGACGATCCGGCCGTGGTCGCCGACCAGCTCGCGCCAGCCCTGGGCGATGCCGGCCTCGACCGAGACGCGGGCCTTGACCGACGGCGGCAGCACGCTGTCGCGGTAGGCCTGGTCCTGCTCCTGGAACCACTCGAAGGACGGCAGCGAGACCACCCGGGTGGCGATGCCCTCGGCCTCCAGCGCCTCACGGGCCTGGACGGCCAGCTGGACCTCGGAGCCGGTGCCGAGCAGGATCACCTGCGGGTCGCCGGTGGAGGCCTCGGCCAGGATGTAGCCGCCCTTCGCGGTGCCCTCGGCGGAGCCGAAGACCTCGCGGTCGAAGGTCGGGACGCCCTGGCGGGTCAGCGCCAGGCCGACCGGGCCGGGGTGGCTGGTGTGGCGCTCGACGATGGTGCGCCAGGCGACGGCGGTCTCGTTGGCGTCGGCCGGGCGGACCATGGCCAGGCCCGGGATGGCGCGCAGCGAGGCCATGTGCTCGACCGGCTGGTGGGTCGGGCCGTCCTCGCCGAGGCCGATCGAGTCGTGCGTCCAGACGTAGGTGACCGGCAGCTTCATCAGCGCGGCCAGGCGGACGGCCGGGCGCATGTAGTCGGCGAAGACCAGGAAGGTGCCGCCGTAGACCCGGGTCTTCCCGTGCAGGGCGATGCCGTTCATGGTCGAGCCCATGGCGTGCTCGCGGATGCCGAAGTGGATCGTCCGGCCGTACGGGCTCGCCGACTTCAGCGGGTTGCCCTCGGGCAGGAAGGAGCTGTCCTCGTCGATGGTGGTGAGGTTGGACTCGGCGAGGTCGGCCGAGCCGCCCCACAGCTCCGGGATCACCGCGCCGATCGCCTTGAGGGTGTCGCCGGAGGCCTTGCGGGTGGCGACGTCCTTGCCGGCCGGGAAGGACGGGACGGCCTTCTTCCAGCCCTCGGGCAGCTCGCCGGCCTCGATGCGGTCGAACTCGGCCGCGCGGTGCGGGTTGGCGGCGCGCCAGGCCTCGAAGCCCTGCTGCCACTGGTCGCGGGCGGCCTTGCCGCGCTTGATGACCTGGCGGGCGTGCCCGATGACCTGGTCGCTGACCTCGAAGGTCTTCTCCGGGTCGAAGCCCAGGACCTTCTTGGTGGCGGCGATCTCGGCGGCGCCGAGCGCGGAGCCGTGGGCCTTGGCGGTGTTCTGGGCGTCCGGGGCCGGCCAGGCGATGATCGTCCGCATCGCGATCATCGACGGGCGGGAGGTCTCGGCCTTGGCCGCGGCCAGCGCCTCGGCCAGGGCGGCCACGTCGATGTCGCCGTTGGACTTCGGGGTGACGCGCTGGACGTGCCAGCCGTACGCCTCGTAGCGCTTGAGGACGTCCTCGGAGAAGGCGGTCTCGGTGTCGCCCTCGATCGAGATGTGGTTGTCGTCGTAGACGGCGACCAGGTTGCCCAGCTTCTGGTGGCCCGCCAGCGACGAGGCCTCGGCGGAGATGCCCTCCTCCAGGTCGCCGTCGGAGACGATCGCCCAGACCGTGTGGTCGAAGGGGGACTCGCCGGCCGGGGCCTCCGGGTCGAACAGGCCGCGCTCGTAGCGGGCGGCCATCGCCATGCCGACCGCGTTGGCGATGCCCTGGCCCAGCGGGCCGGTGGTGGTCTCCACACCCGCGGTGTGGCCGTGCTCGGGGTGGCCGGGGGTACGGCTGCCCGCGACGCGGAAGGCCTTCAGGTCGTCCAGCTCCAGGCCGTAGCCGGCGAGGTAGAGCTGGGTGTAGAGCGTCAGGCTGGTGTGGCCGGGGGAGAGGACGAAGCGGTCGCGTCCGACCCAGGACGGGTCGGTCGGGTCGTGGCGCAGGAACCGCTGGAAGATCAGGTACGCGGCCGGGGCCAGCGACATGGCCGTCCCGGGGTGTCCGTTACCGACCTTCTGGACAGCGTCCATGGCCAGGACGCGCGCCGTGTCAACGGTGCGCTCATCCAGATCGGTCCACTCGAATGCGTTCGTCGGCGCAGTGCTCACCCTGTCTCAGGGCTCCTTCCATTGTGAAGAGTGACCCCGTGAATGGGGACCGGGTCGGCCACGGCGCTGTGGTCCCGACGCTGGGTGGTGCCGGTCACGGAGGGTAGATCCCGCTTCTGTCCGCGAGCCTACCGTCCGGGGTGCGGCTCACCCTCCGTGCTGGGACAACCGGCAATTCCGCATGCAGATTCCCACTGGAGCGGTGCGGATGGATTTGTCCCAGACTCTCCCGGTTCGCGCCGTCGCGCCGCTCCGGTGGTCAGGACGGGCTAGCGGACCCGCCGGAGGCGCTCGACGGCCCCGCCCGGGCGGTTCACCCGGGGGTGTGCGTTCCGCCTCGCCGGGGGACCCCGGAGCCGGATGGGATATATGGAACGTCTATGGTGTCGTGGTACGCGCAGAGCGGACGATTCGGGACCCTTCGTTCCTGTGGACGCCTGCGAAGATTCATCTTCAGTTGGGGTGTTAGTGACCGCCGTCGAAACCCGTCCCGCCGGGGTCACCGGGGCGACTCCTGCGCACCGGCCGTTCGGGGCCCGTGTCGGCGCGTTCGTCGCATTGACCAAGCCGCGGATCATCGAGCTGCTGCTGATGAGCACCGTGCCGGTGATGTTCCTGGCCCAGCAGGGCGTGCCGAACATGCTGTTGGTGCTGAAGGTCGTCGTCGGCGGCTACCTCTCGGCCGGCGGCGCCAACGCCCTCAACATGTACATCGACCGCGACATCGACGCGGTCATGTCGCGCACCGAGCGGCGTCCGATCGTCACCGGGATGGTGTCGCCGCGCGAGGCGCTGGTGTTCGGCATCGTCCTCGCCGTCGTCTCGACGCTTCTGCTGGGCTTCGGGGTCAACTGGCTGTCGGCCTGGCTGGCGCTCGGCGCGCTGCTGTTCTACGTGTTCGTCTACACGCTGGGGCTCAAGCGGCGCACCTCGCAGAACATCGTCTGGGGCGGCATCGCCGGCTGCATGCCCGTCCTGATCGGCTGGTCCTCGGTGACCAACTCGGTGTCCTGGGCCGCGGTGATGCTGTTCCTGGTCGTGTTCTTCTGGACGCCGCCGCACACCTGGGTGCTGTCGATGAAGGTCCGCGACGACTACGAGCGGGCCGGCGTGCCGATGCTGCCGGTCGTCAAGGGCAACGTGGCCGTCGGCAAGCAGGTCGTCGCCTACTCCTGGGTGATGGTGGCGGTCTCGCTGGCGGTCTGGCCGCTGGGCCACATGAGCTGGCTGTACCCGGTCGCCGCGGTGCTGCTGGGCGGGGCCTGGCTGCGCGAGGCGCACGCGCTGTACGGGCGGGCCAAGGCCGGGATCGTGGGCGCGAAGCTCAAGGAGATGCGGCTGTTCCACTGGTCGATCACCTACCTGTCGCTGCTGATGGTGGTCTGCGCGATCGACCCGTTCGTGAAGTAGAGGCTTACGAAGCAGAGGCTTACGCGAAGAGCCCCGGTCCAGGCGGACCGGGGCTCTTCGCGTTCTCAGCGGGCGGGCAGCTCGGAGGGGCCGACGTGGCCGTCCAGCCAGTCCCGCAGCGGCTGGGAGGCGTGCAGGAAGCCGGCGATCCGGGTGTGGGCGGCGCGGGTGCCCAGCCACTTCGCGGGCTCCCACTCCTGCCAGGCCACCAGGCCCTTGTGGCGCAGCAGCCCGATCCGGGGGTGGTCCTTGGGGTAGCCGCGCGGGGCCGACTTGAGGGAGTCCCGGCCCACGACCAGCGGGCCCTGCTGCTCCACCCGGGCGATCACCCGCTCCAGCTCCGCGCCGGTGACGTCCTCCGCGACGGCGGCGCGGTAGCGCTCCAGCTGGTCGGGGGCGAGCTGGTAGAGGCCGTTGCCGCAGGCCAGTCCGTCGGCGGAGAGCTGGATGTAGCCGCCGCTCTCCAGATGGGCGCCGATGTGGGTCTTGTACGGGGACTTGTCGGCGCTGAACCGGACGTCGCGGTTGGGCCGGAAGATCTTCCCCGGCCCGAACTCCGGCTCCAGCTCGGCGAGCAGCAGCTCCATCGGGGCCCGGACGACGCCGTCGTAGACGTCCTTGTGGGCCTGCCAGAAGGTCTTGGAGTTGTCGGCTTCCAGGTGCTCGTAGAAGTCGAGCGCCTCGGCCGGCCAGCCGGAGAAGGTCACCCCTCCAGTATGTGGCCCGGTGCACAGGGCGCTCCCGTCGCCAGCGGCGCTACCGGTGGGTAGCATGCGGGACATGAGCAGCGCAGAGACCGCCACCGCCGCGCCGGACGCCCGCACCGAGCGCCGCGCCAAGCGCATCGCCAAGCACCTCACCAGCTTCGCCCGCGAGCACGGGGGCGGCGACGCCGTCGTCGAGTACGTCGGCTCCGTGGCCACCCGCATCGTGGTCGTCGGCGCGGACGGCGCCTGGGGCGACCAGGTGGCCCCCAGCTACGCCGTGGGCAAGCGCGCCGCCGAGCTGGCCGGGCTGACCCTGCACGACGACTTCGAGGGCGAGCTGGGCCTCAAGGTCAAGACCGGCGCGTACGAGTGGAAGCGGATGGCCGGCATCCAGATCTGACCGCATCCCGGTACGACGAACGGCCCGGTCCCCCCACGCGGGGGAGCCGGGCCGTCGGCGTGTGCGCGGTCAGACCGAGGCGGGCTGCGGGGTCTGGGCGGGGAGCTGGTCGGTGACCGCCTCGGCCCCGCGGGTGCGCAGGGCGAGGGGGACGCGCAGGGCGGCGATCCAGGTCAGTGCCGCGAGGAGCATGTGGAGGCCGACCATCAGCTCGGGGGCGTCGGTGAAGTACTGGATGAAGCCCAGGACGCCCTGGAGGAGGAGGACGGCCAGCAGCTCCTTGGTGCGGGACCTGGCCGCCTGGGGGGCCTTCACGGCGGCGAGGACGAAGATCACCGCGATGGCCAGGCCCACGGACACGAACGCGAAGTCGGCGTGGAACTGGGCGAGGCGGTCGTAGTCGATCGGGATGCGCGGGACGATCTTGTTGTCCTTGGGCGTGCCGGGGTGGTGGCCGGCGCCGGTCACCAGGGTGCCGGCCGCGACGAGCAGGCCGATCACGGTGACCAGGACGTAGGACAGCTGGTGGACCGGGCGGGGCACCACGAGCGTCGGCGGGCCGTCGCCCTCCTTGGACCGCTCCCACATCAGCAGCGCGACCCAGACCAGGGCCATCGCGGCGATCATGTGCAGCGCCACGGTGTACGGGTTGAGGCCGGTCAGCACGGTGATGCCGCCGAGCACGGCGTTGCTCATCACCAGCCAGAACTGGGCCCAGCCGAGCCGGGTCATGCTGTGCCGCCAGGGCCGGTGGCAGCGGGCGGCCAGGATGGCCCAGCCGACGGCGGCGCTCAGCACGTAGGTGAGCATCCGGTTGGTGAACTCGACGATGCCGTGGAAGCCCATCTCGGCGGTGGGCGTCAGGCTCTCGTCGGTGCACCGGGGCCAGGTCGTACAGCCGAGGCCGGAGGCGGTGAGGCGGACGGCGCCGCCGGTGACGACGATCACCACGCTCATCACCAGCGCGGCGAACGTGGCACGCCGGACCATCTCGGCGGATGGCTGCCAGCGCTCGGCGAGCAGGGAGAAGGGATTAGGCACGCGGTCAATCGTAGGCGGCCTTACAGGCGATCTTGGGGCGGGGCACGGGCCGCGCGGCGGTGTGGCGCGGGTGGTGCGGCGGGAGGCGGCGGAGCCGGCGGGCGGCGACACGCTGGGGTGCGACACGCGGACAAACCGGGGTGGTTCGGTCAAGGAGGTTATTGGTCTTGACCAATCACCCGTTTGGCCGAAAGAGTGCGGATTGGTCCATACCTTTTTGAGGACCCCTCCCCCCATCTACGCCCGCACGCAAGCGGAGACCTGCACATGCGCATACCCATTTCCGCCGCCGCGCTCGCGGTAGGCGGCTCGCTCGCACTGGCCGGGCTCGTCGCGCCGGCCGCCCAGGCCGTCGGCACCGACCAGGAGTGCCGCAGCCTCGGGGTCGCCAACCTCTACGGCGAGTTCATCGAGGGCGACGACACCCACACCCCCGACGCCGAGGGCGCGGTCGCGGTCGGCGGCAACGCCGACTTCACCGGCGGCTTCTCGGTCGGCCAGGAGCTCACCCAGGCCCAGGTCGACGCGCTGCCGGGCAAGAACGCCCTGGTCGTGGCCGGCAAGCTCACCGGCCACAACACCCAGGTGATGAAGGGCAACGGCGTCTTCGGCTCCAAGGCCGACGGCGCGGTGGCCCAGGCCCACGCCGGCACCGTCAACCAGGGCCCCTCGCCGATCGACTTCAAGGCCGAGTTCGCCAAGCTGCGCGCCGCCGCCACCTCGCTGGCCGCCGTCCCGCAGACGGCCGGCGCCACCGTCCAGGCCGAGGGCGGCAAGCTGACGCTCACCGGCGGCGACGCGAAGTACAACAGCTTCACCGTCGACGCGGCGAAGCTGCAGGGCGCCAAGGACGTCTACCTCAAGGTGCCGGCCGGCTCGGTGACGGTGGTCAACGTGACCGGCGGCTCGTACGACATGGCGGCGGCCGGGACCACCGGCTTCCACCTGTGGGACGAGGGCAAGAAGGCCTTCGTGCTGGACGACAAGCTCCAGAGCGCGGCGGGCGGGGCGATCCGGTCCAGGCTGCTCTGGAACTTCCCGACCGCCACCAAGGTGGTCAAGAACAGCCAGGCCGCCTGGGCCGGCACCGTGCTCGCGCCGAACGCCGCCTTCGACCTCGGCAGCGGCGGCCCGGTCAACGGCTCGGTGATCGCCGCCTCGCTGACCGGCAAGGGCGGTGCCGAGACGCACCACTACCCCTTCACCGGCTGCCTGCCGGGCACCACCGTCCCGACGCCGTCCGGCACCCCGACGGTGCCGCCGACCGTCCCGCCGACCGTGCCGAGCGGCTCGCCGTCGGCCACGCCGAGCGCGTCGACCGCCCCGAGCGGTTCGGCGAGCCCCTCGGGCGGCCCGTCCGCGTCGACGAGCGGCAAGCCCAGTGCGAGCGGCAGCCCGTCGGCCGGCGGCTCGACGGCCGCTCCGGCGGCCTCGGGCTCCGCCCAGCCGGACGCCGGGGGCAACCTGGCGCACACCGGCTCCGGTCCGGTGCTGCCGCTGGCGATCGGCGGTGCGGTCGTGCTCGCGGCCGGCGGCGGGATCGTGGTGGCCGCCCGGCGCAAGGCGGCCCGGAAGGCCTGAACCGGCTGAGCCCGGCGATCCGGCCGGGAACGCCGGAACGCGGGAGCGTCGGAGGCACGGGAGCGTCGGAAAGAACGGAAAGGTCGGAAACGACGGAAAGGCCGGAATGGCCCGGCGTTCGTCGGCTGACCGAATCGGAGCCCTCGGTGATTGAACCTGATCACCGGGGGCTCCGTTCTTCCCTGAAGTGGCGAAGTCCATTCAGGTTTGCCGAATCCGCGTTCTGCGAGGTGACGGCTGTGATGGGCTGGCCCAAGCACATCGGAAGACGGACGGACAGTCGATATCCGGTCGTGCGGCGGGGTGTGGCGGGGTGCGGGAGTGCCGGTAGAGTCCCCCGGACAGTCGTAGCGGGCCACCGCGTACCACTCAACACGCCTGCTGCGCACGACCGTTCGGAGGGGAACAAAGTAATGGCGCGACAGCAGCGGCACTTCGCGATCGGCGCGACGGCACTCGCCGGCACGGCTGCGGCCGGTTTTCTCCTGCCTCTGGCACTGGCCACCAATGCCTCGGCGCACGTGCCGAGTTGGTCGGTGACCTGCGACAAGATCGTGATCGATCTGATCAACTACAGCCCCAAGGCCGACGTGAAGAACACCGTCAGCCTCACCATCGACGGCGAGAAGGTCCTGGACGCCAAGGCCTTCCCCGCGGAGTTCCACGGCTCCTTCCCGGTGAAGGACCACGATGCCCCGATCAAGGCGAACCTGGTGGTCACCACCACGGAGAACCCGAACGAGAAGGGCTGGAACATCAACGAGACCAAGACCATCGAGCCGTGCCACACGCCGACTCCGACCCCGACCCCCACCAAGACCCCGACCCCGACTCCCACCCCGACGCCGACCGTGACCCCGAGCACCCCGCCGCCGGTCACGACGCCCCCGGCCACCCCGACCCCGTCGGTGACCCACACCCCGAGCAAGACCCCGACCCCGTCGCCCTCCGCCAGCGCGCCGGCGCTCGCCCAGACCGGTAGCAGCGACGCGACCCCGATGATCGCGGCGGCCGGCGGCGGCGTGCTGCTGGTCGGCGGCGCGCTCGTGCTGCTCGCCCGCAAGCGCCGTGGCGGCAGCGAGAGCTGACGCCCGGTCAGTCGACAACGGCAACGCCCCCCGGCCGCCAAGTGGCCGGGGGGCGTTGTGCGTTGCCGTCGCCGGTCACTCCCAGCGGAAGAAGCGGGCGGCCGCGGCCAGGCCGAGCACCGACCAGCCGGCCAGGATGCCGAGGTCCGCCCACGGCACCCCGGCGCCGGCCTGGAGCACCGACCGCAGGCCGTCCGAGAGCGCCGAGATCGGCAGCAGCTCCAGCACCGGGCGCACCGCGTCGGGGAACCTGCCCAGCGGCACGATCACCCCGCCGGCGAGCAGCAGCAGGATGAACACCAGGTTGGCGCCGGCCAGGGTGGCCTCGGCCTTCAGGGTGCCGGCCATCAGCAGGCCGAGCCCGGAGAAGGCGGCGGTGCCGAGGACCAGCAGCGCGGCGACCGTCAGCGGGTTGCCGTGCGGGGACCAGCCGAGGGCCAGGGCGATCACCGACAGCAGCGCGACCTGCAGCGCCTCCGTCACCAGGACGCAGCCGGTCTTGGCGGTCAGCAGCGCCCAGCGCGGCAGCGGGCTGGCGCCGAGCCGCTTCAGCACGCCGTAGCGGCGCTCGAAGCCGGTGGCGATGGCCTGGCCGGTGAAGGCGGTGGACATCACGGCCAGCGCGAGCAGGCCGGGGGCCAGGAAGTCGACCCGCTTGCCGGGGCCCTCGACCGCGACGATGTCCACGGCGGAGAACAGCACCAGCAGGACGGTCGGGATGACCACGGTGAGCAGCAGCTGCTCGCCGTTGCGCAGCAGCATCCGGGTCTCGAACGCCGTCTGGGCGAGCAGCATCCGGCCGACGGGAGCGGGGCCCGGTTTGGGGGAGTAGTCCGTCGTGGCGGCGCTCATGGTTGCCTCACTGCGTTCGCTCATGAGCGGAGCTCCCGTCCGGTCAGGTCGAGGAAGACGTCCTCCAGGCTGCGGCGCTGGACGGACAGCCGTTCGGGCAGGATGCCGGAGGCCGCGCACCAGCCGGTGACGGCGGCCACCAGCTGCGGATCGACGGGCGCCTCGACGCGGTAGTTGCCGGGGGCGGTCTCGGTGGCGGTGGCGCCCTCGGGCAGCTCCTTGAGCAGCGGGCCGAGGTCGAGCCCGGGCGGGCCGTCGAAGTGCAGCGTGCTCTCGGCGCCGCCGCGGCACAGCTCCTCGGTGGTGCCGTCGGCGATCACCCTGCCGCGGTCGACGATGGCGACCCGGTCGGCGAGTTGCTCGGCCTCGTCCATGTGGTGGGTGGTGACGACCACGGTGACGCCGTCCCGGCGCAGGTCGCGCACCAGTTCCCAGGTGGCCCGGCGGGCCTGCGGGTCGAGGCCGGCGGTGGGCTCGTCCAGGAAGACCAGCTCGGGGCGGCCGACCACGGCCATCGCCAGGGCGAGCCGCTGCTGCTGGCCGCCGGACAGCCGGCGGTAGGTGGTGCGGCCGCAGGAGCCGAGGCCGAGGCGTTCGACCAGGGCGTCCACGTCCAGCGGGTGGGCGTGCAGCTTGGCGGTGTGCCGCAGCATCTCGACGGCGCGCGCGCCCGCGTACACGCCGCCGGACTGCAACATGACGCCGATCCGGGGCCGGAGCGCGGCGCCCTGGGTGACCGGGTCGAGGCCGAGGACGCGGACGGTGCCGCCGTCCGGACGGCGGTACCCCTCGCAGGTCTCGATGGTGGTGGTCTTGCCGGCGCCGTTGGGGCCGAGGACGGCGGTGATCGCGCCGGCCGGGATGGTGAGGTCGAGGCCGTCCACCGCGAGCTTGTCGTCGTAGCGTTTGACCAGCCCGGCGATCTGGACCGCGGGTTCGGAGTGCATACCGGCGAGTGTAAGAGGGCCTGACGCGCCGGCCGGACGGCGGCTCGGTGATCGTTTTCCCAGGTCAGGTAAGGCTAACCTGCGTGACAGATGACACCGGTGAGGCCTGGGTCACGGCTTGTCCCGGCGGAAGTAATTACGCAACACTGGTGTTGTGAAAAACATGCGCGAGCACGCCCAGCAGCGGGAGGCCGAGTCGGCCTCCTCCTGTGACGTGCCCGTGACGGCGGCCGAGGTGCTGCTGGAGGGCCACCGGGCCACCCGGGACCGGGTCGCGCGGTCGATCCTGGACCACGGCCCGTCCTCCGCCGCCGACCTGGCGAACCGGCTCGGCCTCACCGCCGCCGCCGTCCGCCGCCACCTCGACGGCCTGGTCGCCACCGGTCTGGTCGAGTCCCGCGAACAGCGGGTCTACGGCAGCCGCGGCCGGGGCCGTCCGGCCAAGGTCTTCGCCCTCACCGACGCCGGCCGGGACGCCTTCTACCAGGCGTACGACCAGCTCGCCGCCGACGCGCTGCGCTGGATCGCGGACTCGGTGGGCGGCGGCAAGGCGGGCGAGGAGGCGGTCGCCGCCTTCGCCCGCGCCCGGTTCGGCAAGCAGGCCGAGAAGTACCTGGAGGCCCTGCGCCTGGCCGCCGCCGGAGAGCGCCCCGAGGCGCTGGCCCAGGCGCTCAGCGCGGACGGGTACGCTGCCACGGTGCGGCGTGTCCCGTCGGCCGCGGCCAAGGCCCCGGCGGGCGCCCAGCTCTGCCAGCACCACTGCCCGGTCGCGCACATCGCCGAGCAGTTCCCGCAGCTCTGCGAGGCGGAGACCGAGGTCTTCTCCCAGCTCCTGGGCACCCATGTGCAACGGCTGGCCACGATCGCCCACGGCGACGGGGTCTGCACCACCTATGTGCCGGCACCCGGTGCCGCATCGTCGTCCGCCCAGCCCCCGGCGGGACGCGGCTCCGATGCGATGCCGACTGCCAGTACATGAAAAATTCCGTGTCCACCGAAGATTCAGCGTCCGCGCGTTAGGAAGCTCGCATGACTGACACCGTTTCGCACCCCGAGCTCGAAGGCCTCGGCAATTACGAGTACGGCTGGGCCGACCCGGACACCGCCGGTGCCGCGGCCAAGCGCGGGCTCAGCGAGGACGTCGTCCGCGACATCTCGGCGAAGAAGAACGAGTCCGAGTGGATGCTGAACCTGCGGCTCAAGGGCCTGAAGCTGTTCGGCAAGAAGCCCATGCCGACCTGGGGCTCCGACCTCACCGGCATCGACTTCGACAACATCAAGTACTTCGTCCGCTCCACCGAGAAGCAGGCCGAGTCCTGGGAGGACCTGCCGGCGGACATCAAGGCGACGTACGACAAGCTCGGCATCCCGGAGGCGGAGAAGCAGCGCCTGGTCGCCGGCGTCGCCGCCCAGTACGAGTCCGAGGTCGTCTACCACCAGATCCGCGAGGACCTGGAGGAGCAGGGCGTCATCTTCCTGGACACCGACACCGCGCTGCGCGAGCACCCGGAGATCTTCAAGGAGTACTTCGGCACGGTGATCCCGGCCGGCGACAACAAGTTCGCCGCGCTGAACACGGCCGTCTGGTCCGGCGGCTCGTTCATCTACGTGCCGAAGGGCGTGCACGTCGACATCCCGCTGCAGGCCTACTTCCGGATCAACACCGAGAACATGGGCCAGTTCGAGCGGACGCTGATCATCGTCGACGAGGACGCCTACGTCCACTACGTCGAGGGCTGCACCGCCCCGATCTACTCCTCCGACTCGCTGCACTCGGCGGTCGTGGAGATCATCGTCAAGAAGGGCGGCCGCTGCCGCTACACGACCATCCAGAACTGGTCGAACAACGTCTACAACCTGGTCACCAAGCGTGCCGTGGCGTACGAGGGCGCGACCATGGAGTGGGTCGACGGCAACATCGGCTCCAAGGTCACCATGAAGTACCCGGCCGTCTACCTGATGGGCGAGCACGCCAAGGGCGAGACCCTCTCGATCGCCTTCGCGGGCGAGGGCCAGCACCAGGACGCCGGCGCCAAGATGGTGCACATGGCGCCGAACACCTCGTCCAACATCGTCTCCAAGTCGGTGGCGCGCGGCGGCGGCCGGACCTCCTACCGCGGTCTGATCGAGATCGGCGAGGGCTCCAAGGGCGCCAAGTCCAACGTGCTGTGCGACGCGCTGCTGGTGGACACCATCTCCCGCTCGGACACCTACCCGTACGTGGACGTCCGCGAGGACGACGTGTCCATGGGCCACGAGGCGACCGTCTCCAAGGTCAGCGAGGACCAGCTCTTCTACCTGATGAGCCGCGGCATGACCGAGTTCGAGGCGATGGCGATGATCGTCCGTGGCTTCGTCGAGCCGATCGCGCGCGAGCTGCCGATGGAGTACGCGCTGGAGCTCAACCGGCTGATCGAGCTGCAGATGGAGGGCTCGGTCGGCTGACCTCCGGCCGCCGCCGTCCACTCATTTCCGAGGAAGAGAGCACTACGAACAGCCATGGCTGAGCAGAACACCACCGGCTCCACCACCGCCGGTTCGATCGAGGTCGGCACGGCCGGCGCGGGCGCGCAGCTCGCCGGCCCCGGCACCGGCCGCACCACGGTCCAGCAGCCGATCGACGCGCGCGTCGCGGTCAAGCCGTCCTTCGACGTGAACGACTTCCCGGTGCCCACCGGCCGCGAGGAGGACTGGCGGTTCACCCCGCTGCACCGCCTCGGCGGGCTGCACGACGGCACCGCCGCCGCTGCCGAGCGCGGCGAGGACAAGGTCGAGTTCACGCTGCCGGACGGCGTCACCGCCGAGACCGTCGGCCGGGACGACGCCCGCCTGGGCAAGGCCGGCAAGCCGGTCGACCGGGTCGCCGCGCAGGCGTTCAGCGCCTTCGACCAGGCCCTGGTCGTCACCGTCCCCAAGGAGTCGGTGCTGGCCGAGCCGGTCCGGATCGACGTGCGCGGCGAGGGCGGGGTCCGCTTCGCCCACGTGGTGATCGACGTCAAGCCGTTCGCCGAGGCCGTCGTGGTGCTCAACCACGCGGGCACCGGGACCCGGGCCGCCAACGTCGAGCTGCTGGTCGGCGAGGGCGCCAAGCTCACCTTCGTCTCCGTCCAGGACTGGGACCGCGACGCCGTCCACGTCGCCCAGCACAACGCGCTGGTCGGCCGGGACGCCTCCTACAAGTCCGTGGTCGTCACCTTCGGCGGCGACCTGGTCCGGCTGCACCCGCGGGTCAACTACGCCGGCCCCGGCGGCGAGGCCGAGCTGTTCGGCCTCTACTTCGCCGACGCCGGCCAGCACCTGGAGCACCGCCTGGTCGTCGACCACGACACGCCGCACTGCCGGTCGAACGTGGCGTACAAGGGCGCGCTCCAGGGCCAGGACGCCCACGCGGTCTGGGTCGGCGACGTGCTGATCCGCGCCGCCGCGCTCGGCACCGACACCTACGAGCTCAACCGGAACCTGGTGCTCACCGACGGCGCCCGGGTCGACTCGATCCCGAACCTGGAGATCGAGACCGGCGAGATCGTCGGCGCCGGCCACGCCTCGGCGACCGGCCGCTTCGACGACGAGCAGCTGTTCTACCTGCAGGCCCGCGGCATCCCGGCCGACGAGGCCCGCCGCCTGGTGGTGCGCGGCTTCTTCGCCGAGCTGCTCCAGCAGATCGGCGTGGCCGAGGTCCAGGACCAGCTCATGGAGAAGATCGACGCCGAGCTGGAATCGGCGGTCTGAGCCCGATGACCTTCCTCCGTGCCTGCGCGCTGAGCGACCTCCAGGAGGACGTTCCCAAGCGCGTGGACCTCAACGGCGTGCCGGTCTCCGTCGTCCGCACCGACGAGGGGGTGTTCGCGATCAACGACACCTGCTCGCACGCGAACGTCTCGCTCTCCGAGGGCGAGGTCGAGGACTGCATGATCGAGTGCTGGCTGCACGGCTCCAGCTTCGACCTGCGCACCGGCAAGCCGTCCGGCCTGCCCGCCACCAAGCCGGTCGCTGTCTACCCCGTAAAGATCGAAGGGGACGATGTGCTCGTCTCCGTCAACCAGGAGTCCTGAGTACACATGGCAACCCTTGAAATCCGCGACCTGCACGTCTCCGTGGACGCCGAGAACGGCCCGCGCGAGATCCTGAAGGGCGTGGACCTGACCGTGAAGCAGGGCGAGACCCACGCCATCATGGGTCCGAACGGCTCGGGCAAGTCCACCCTCGCCTACTCGCTGGCCGGCCACCCCAAGTACACCGTCACCGGCGGCTCGGTGCTGCTCGACGGCGAGGACGTCCTGGAGATGTCCGTCGACGAGCGCGCCAAGGCCGGCGTCTTCCTGGCCATGCAGTACCCCGTCGAGGTCCCGGGCGTCTCGGTCTCCAACTTCCTGCGCACCGCCGCCACCGCCGTCCGCGGCGAGGCCCCCAAGCTGCGGCTGTGGGTGAAGGAGGTCAAGGAGGCGATGGCCGCCCTCCAGATGGACCCGGCCTTCGCCGAGCGCAACGTCAACGAGGGCTTCTCCGGCGGTGAGAAGAAGCGCCACGAGATCCTCCAGCTGGAGCTGCTCAAGCCGAAGATCGCGATCCTCGACGAGACCGACTCCGGCCTGGACGTCGACGCGCTGCGGATCGTCTCCGAGGGCATCAACCGGGTCCGCTCGACCGGCGAGGTCGGCACCCTGCTGGTGACCCACTACACCCGCATCCTGCGGTACATCAAGCCCGACTACGTCCACGTCTTCGCGGGCGGCCGCATCGTCGAGTCCGGCGGCGCCGAGCTGGCCGACAAGCTGGAGAACGAGGGCTACGAGGCGTATGTGAAGGGGGGCGCGTCCGAGTGACGCATCCGTTCGCGGGACTGCTCGACACCGACGCGATCCGCAAGGACTTCCCGGTCCTCCAGCGGGTGCTGCACGACGACAAGCCGCTGGTCTACCTGGACAACGCGGCGACCTCGCAGAAGCCGCGCCAGGTGCTGGAGGCGCTGAACGCCTACTACGAGCGGCACAACGCCAACGTCCACCGCGGCGTGCACGTGCTCGCCGAGGAGGCCACGGCGCTGTACGAGGGCGCCCGGGACAAGGTCGCGGCGTTCGTCAACGCGCCGAGCCGCAACGAGGTGATCTTCACCAAGAACGCCTCGGAGTCGCTCAACCTCGTTGCCAACATGCTGGCCTGGGCCGACGAGCCGTACCGGGTGGACGCCGACTCCGAGATCGTCATCACGGAGATGGAGCACCACTCCAACATCGTCCCGTGGCAGCTGCTCTCGCAGCGCAGCGGTGCGAAGCTCAAGTGGTTCGGGCTGACCGACGAGGGCCGGCTCGACCTGTCGAACATCGACGAGCTGATCACCGAGAAGACCAAGGTGGTCTCCTTCACCCTGGTCTCCAACCTGCTCGGCACCGTCAACCCGGTCGAGACGATCGTCCGCAAGGCCCAGTCGGTCGGCGCGCTGGTCGTCATCGACGCCTCGCAGGCCGCGCCGCACATGGTGCTCGACGTGCAGGCGCTGGAGGCCGACTTCGTCGCCTTCACCGGGCACAAGATGCTGGCCCCGACCGGCATCGGCGTGCTCTGGGGCCGCCAGGAGCTGCTGGAGGACCTCCCGCCGTTCCTCGGCGGCGGCGAGATGATCGAGACCGTCACCATGGGCTCGTCCACCTACGCCCCGGCGCCCCACAAGTTCGAGGCCGGCACCCCGCCGATCGCCCAGGCGGTCGGACTCGGCGCGGCCATCGACTACCTCCAGGGCATCGGCATGGAGAAGATCGCGGCGCACGAGCACGCGATCACCGAGTACGCCGTCGAGCGGCTGCTGGAGGTCCCGGACCTGCGGATCATCGGCCCGCGCACGGCCGTGGACCGCGGCGCCGCGATCTCCTTCACCCTCGGCGACATCCACCCGCACGACGTGGGCCAGGTGCTGGACGAGCAGGGCATCGCCGTGCGCGTCGGCCACCACTGCGCGCGGCCGGTGTGCCTGCGGTACGGAATTCCGGCGACCACGCGGGCGTCGTTCTATCTGTACTCGACGCCGGGCGAGGTCGACGCGCTGATCGACGGCCTGCACCACGTCCGGAACTTCTTCGGCTGAGGGACGGGGCAGGACGACCATGAAGCTCGACTCGATGTACCAGGACATCATCCTGGACCACTACCGCAACCCGAAGGGCAAGGGGCTGCGGGACGGCGACGCCGAGGTGCACCACGTCAACCCGACGTGTGGCGACGAGATCACCCTGCGGGTGAAGCTCGACGGTGCCAAGGTCACCGACGTCTCGTACGAGTCCCAGGGCTGTTCGATCAGCCAGGCCAGCGCCTCGGTGCTGAACGAGCTGGTGGTCGGCAAGACCGTCGGCGAGGCGCAGGCCGTCCAGGAGGCCTTCCTGGAGCTGATGCAGAGCAAGGGCCAGGGCGAGGGCGACGAGGAGGTGCTGGAGGACGCGGTCGCGTTCGCCGGCGTCTCCAAGTACCCGGCCCGGGTCAAGTGCGCCCTGCTCAGCTGGATGGCCTGGAAGGACGCCACCGCCCAGGCGCTCGCCAAGAACCCCGCCGTGAACGACTGACCCGCAGAGGAGGACAAGACCATGAGTGACGAAACCCCCTCCACTGCGGAGGAGCAGACCGGCACCGTCATCGTCGGCACCACCGCCGGCACCGTCTCGGTCGAGGACCTGACCGAGGCCCTGATGGACGTCGTCGACCCCGAACTGGGCATCGACGTCGTCAACCTGGGCCTGATCTACGGCATCCACATCGACGAGTCCGACGTGGCCACCATCGACATGACGCTCACCTCGGCGGCCTGCCCGCTGACCGACGTCATCGAGGACCAGGCCAAGACGGCCACCGACGGCCTGGTGCAGGACCTGCGCATCAACTGGGTCTGGATGCCGCCGTGGGGCCCCGACAAGATCACCGACGACGGCCGCGACCAGCTCCGCGCCCTCGGCTTCAACGTCTGAGATCTGCCGTACGGTACGCCGCTGCCGCGCGAACCCTTGGGGGTCGCGCGGCAGCGGCGTTTTTGCGCAAACACCCGCGCATCATCTGCTGTGCTGCACAGGTCCCCCGCCGTTCCCCACCATCCACCCCCCACCCGCCTGCCGGCGGGTGCCCGCCCCCGCCCTGCGCCGCGTGCGGCGCAGATGGAGCAGGGTGACTACCTGCCGGAGCCCCTTCGGGCCGGTGGGACAGCGTGTCTCAGGCGGCGATGTGTGCAGGCCGACTGCCGGTCATCGCGGAGCGTAGAGCTGTTCGGACTCGGGCGGCACCTGCGGCTGCCACGTCCGCTCCCTGGCCGGCCGTGAGGGTTCGGGTGGCCAGGCCGGCGCACGGGCGGCAGATGCCCGGTCGGGGCATGGGGTCGTGGCACTTGGCGCACTCGGCGTACCGGGTCGGTGGCCGTGCGGCGGGCCGGGCGGGTGGCAGCTTGTGCTCCAGGCGGTAGCGGAGCACGGCGGCTGCCGAGTGCATCGGGGTGGGCAGGCCCGGGAGCAGGGCGTGGGCCAGGTCGGCGGCGGTGCTGCCGCGGTCCAGCCACTGGGCGACCAGGGGAGCGAGTTCGCGCGCTTCGGCCTCGCCGAGGCGCAGGCGGGGTTCGGGTCGGATCACCCGGAACAGGGTGGCCACCGCTTCGCGGACCTCTTCGGTCTCGGAATCCTCCTCCTGTCCTTTCGACGTGAGGTCATCGGCCGGACTCGCGGGGAGGGTGGGTTCTTGCTGCCGGTCCTTTACAACAGGGCTGCCAGCAGCGCCGGTTGCCGCTCCACCGGGCGCCGGACGGGTGGTATCCGGCGCGAACCATGGTGTGTCGTACACGTGGGTCTCGGTGCGGATCGTGCCGTCCGGCATGCGGATCTTCTCGACCCGGTAGTAGCCGGCCTCGGTCAGCTCCTTCAACGCCCTACGGACGGCGCCGCGCCCCTGGGGGCTGGTGTCGGCCATGTGTCGGCCGTCCTCGCGCCAGCCGTCGGGGCGGGAGAGGAGGTCCGCGAGCAGGCCGCGGGCGGTGTAGCTCAACCGCCGGTACTGGAGCACGGCGTTGGGCAGCACGGTGAAGTTGCGCACGGAGGCGCTACGATGGACGCGCATCGGGAGGTTGGACTCCTGTTGCCGGACCCCGGGGTGTTCCAGCACCGCCGGGGTCGCCTGTTTTCGATTGGATTACAGAACGTATCACGGTAATTGACACTGCGTGAGACGTTTGGGATTGGTGGGTAGCTGCCGGCTTGCGGCTACCTGGTGGCCGGGAGGATCCCGCGTTCGACGGCCCCGCGCAGGACGGTGGCGAAGTCCTGGGGCAGGAGGTTGACCGCGTCGAGGGCTTCGGCGGTGAGGGGGATCTCCTCCAGGAGGTACTCGCCTCGGCCTTCCTGGCTGAACTCGGGACCGGTGCGGTCCTCGAAGCTCCACTTGTCGACGGTGGCGACGTAGAAGTCCTGGCGCTCGTCGTCAGTTTGGATGGTGTGGAGGAGGCCGACGATCTCGGCTTCGCCGGCGATCTCCTCACGGACCTCGCGCAGCAAGGCCTCCTCGGGGCCGGCGTCGGTGGGCTCGATCTTGCCGCCGACGATCACCCAGTACGGGGCGATGCCGGGGCGGATGCGCTTGATCAGCAGCATGGTGTCGTTCGGGGTGAGGAGGACGGCGCGGACGCGGTGCTGCATGGTGGTCTGCTTCCTGTTCGATGGGACGGGCGGTCAGTGGAGGAGCCGGCCGCCGTCGACGTGCAACGACTGGCCGGTGATGAAGGACGCGCTGGGGCCCGCGAGGAAGGCGACGGCGCGGGGCGCACTGACGGCGGATCTGGTCCTCGGGTCGGGCGTCAGGGGTGGTGGCCCGACGAATTCGATTGTGGATGCTCGGCATCGTCCATCCCTCGATGAGCTCGTCGTCTCAGCGGGGGACTCCGAGGATGTGGTTGCGTGCGGCACGGGCGAGGGTGGCCTGATGCGGGGTGGGGATTGCGGCGCGGTTCCAGTGGAAGGCGATCATGTGCGCGAGGACGTCGCGCAGGCCACGGGTGAGGCTTCCGCACAGCGCGAGGTCGGCCAGTTCACGGCCCGCGCGGGCGAAGGCGTGGACGCGATCGGTTTCTGCGTGGATGGCTTGGCCGGGGGCGCTCATGGTGAGGGTGTCGGCGGACAGCAGCACTCGGATCCTGTCGGTGACCGGTTGCGGTGGCTCTGCTGGTGCCGGGCGCATGGCGGCGACCCGGGCCCAGATGTCGCCCTGTTCCGTCCACTCCTGGCCGGCGGCACGGAGCATGGTGCTGCACAGCAGGACGGACAGTTCTCGCCGTCCGACGCGCCGGGTGACCGGCCGATGGCCCTCGGTCAGGATGGCACGGCTGTCGGCGTGGAAGAGGGCGTGTACCGCGTCGATGCCCAACGGACCGCCGAGGGCTTCGGTTTCGGGCTCGTAGATGCCGGGTGACCAGGACGTGATCGTGCCCTGGTGCCGGAGTCGGTCCAACTGCTCGGCCAGGTGGGTACGAAGGGCGGGACGGTCTGTGTGCAGGCGCAGCCGCCAGTGCGGGTGCTTGCGGACGTACCACCAGGAGGTGACAGCGCCTCGGGTCTCGGCGTCGCGCAGCGTGGGGGCGAGATGGGCGGCCAGGGTGGCCTCGGCGGTGTGCCAGTCAGTGGGCCGGATGTTGACCTGGACCCAGGCGTCGGAAGGGGTGGAGATGGCGGAGCGTCCGGCGGTGCGGTAGGTCTCGGCCGCGGTGGCCAGGTCGGCGGCGTCGATGCCGAGGCTGGCGGCGGCTCGAGTGGTGTCGGCTCCGGTAAGGACGGCGAGGATCGCCTGTTCCAGATGCGGGTGTTCGCCGTGGCGTGTCATGGGTGGTTCAGCCGAGGAGTAGGCAGGCGTCCCAACCGGTGGCGGGGGCGCCGCCGTGGTCGGTCGCGTGCAGGACCAAGCGCACTCCGGTGGTTCCGTTGAGAAATCCCGGTTCGCGGGCGGGGAGTCGGGCGTGGAGGAGGGCGCGCAGGGTGGGCAGGTGGGCGGTGAACTGGTCTGGGTTGGTGGCGTCGTGGGCGACGCGGTGGACGCTGTGCAGGAGGCCGGCGGCTCCGTGACACAGGCCGGCGTCGGTGACCTGGTCGAGTTGGGCGGGGTCGGCGATGCAGCGCAGTAGGGCGTGTTCGGCGGAGCGTTTGCGATGGGGGTCGCCGAGGGCGATGGCGGCGAGTTGCTGGGCGCGGGCCTGGCCGGGGGTGCCGTAGCACCAGCTGGGGCGGGGCGGGCCTTCCTGGAGGACCGCGCCGAGGCGGTGTTCGTCGGCGGTGACCCATTGCGGCCACCAGGCCCCTCCGGAGAAGCCGGGCTGGCGGAGGGCGTCGAGCCAGCTGAGGATGTGTAGTATGGCGTCGGTGTGTCCTTCGACGGTGGCACCTGCGCGCTTGGCGAGGGCGAGGAGGGCGAGGGGGCCGGTGATGCCGTGGGCGAGGCCGAGGTTGCCGTGGCCGTCGGGGAAAGCGGCGGAGGTTCGTCCGGCGGGGTCATAGCGCACCCACCAGCCGGGTAGGTCGGTGCCGGGCAGCGGCTGGGTCAGGCGGACGAGGTAGGTGAGGACATCGTGCAGGGAGTCGCCGCGCGGGTCGCGTTTGAGCAGATGGGCGCCGAGGCCGGTGAGCCCGTACAGCAGGTCGTACTCGGCGGCGCGGGCGAACTCGCCGGAGTCGATGCGGGCGTGGGCCCGGTCGAGACGGCAGCGGACGAGCTTGTGGATGGCCCGGTCCAGGGTGAGCTGTCTTCGCGTAGCGCTCGCTGCCTGCGGCGGCGGTGTGGAGGGTGAAGGCCAGGGCCGGTGCGCCGATGAACAGGGCGGCGTCGCCGGAGCCGATGAGGGCCTGGCCGGTCACGCCGGTCAGCCAGTTCTGGACGGTGCTCCAGGAGGTGTACCCGAGTGCGGCGCGTTCGGCATGGAGCAGGGTGATGCCGACGGCGCCGGCGGCCAGGGACTGGGCGGCGCCCGCGTCGGCGGGGCCGCACGGCGCGGCCCTGCGGGTGGTGGCGGGGTTCATCGAGGGCGGCATCCTTGGTGTCGGTGGACGAGGGTGAGCGCGGTGGCGCGGGCGAGGCGGAGGCAGTCGCGCTCGCTGTCCTGGTCGATCCCGGCGGCACGGATGTGGTGCATGTGCAGGAACGAGGCCAGGATGGAATCCGGGTCGGGCCCGGCGTGGGCGTGCAGGGCGGCACGGTAGGCGCGCACGGCTGTGCGGCGTATCGCCCAGGCACGGGCGATCTCGGTTCCGGTCTCGGCGCGCAGCCCGGCCCGGGCGTTGGCCGGTTCGGCGAGGCGAAGCGTCTGCGCGAGTACGGCTCGATCGAGGCCCGGCGCGCCGTCGGCGCGGGTGATGTGTTCGACCAGCCAGGCAGCACCGGTCCTGGTGTCGCCGGTGAAGGCGGCGGCGAGGTCGATGAAGCCGGCGGCGATGAGGGCCTGCCGAGGCAGGCGGCCCGGGCCATTTTGGCGTTGCTGGGCGAGGGCGACCGTGGAATCGGCGACGAAGACGGATTCGGCCAGTTCGAGGAGGCGGCCGGTCCCGTAGCGTCCGGTCTCGGGTTGGTAGGTGTCCCACTGGAGGCGGCCGGGGGCCAGGCCAGCGGCGTGCAGTCCGCTGGTCCAGGCGGCGAGCTTCCGGGTGAGGTCTTCGAACGGGCCGCGCAGGCGGAAGCGTAGGCGCAGGTGCGGGTCCGGGTCGCGGTAGGGGACGAACCAGCAGTCCGGGTCTGCGAGGGTGGCGAGCAGTTCGGGGAGGCGGGCCAGGATCGCGCTGTGCCGGGCCGGCTGGGCGTAGACCTTGGCGAACGCCCACCGCGTCTGCGGATCGGCCGGGTGCTCGCCGGGAGACTCGGCGACGGCCGCCAGGTTCACTGCCGGTGGTCGGTGTGCTTCCCGGACACAGACGAGTGGCAGGACGATCTCCGTTGCCCGGCCGTCTGCCCACCCGAGGTCCGTCGGGTCGGGGGCCTGCCGCAGGAGGGCCTTGCCGCTGCGGTTGAGGTGGGCGCGAAGCAACTGCCGGTGTGGGCGCTGGTCGAGGTCGATCCGTAGGCGCTGGTCACCGTCACCGAGGTCGACGTGCGCGGGGATCCGCAGGCGGTGCCGTACGCCGTCGAAGGCCCGCTCCCACTCCAGCGGGCTGTGTCCCTGGGCGGGGAGATCGGCGGCGTCGAGCCGCCACCGGGCGGTGGCCAGGATGATGCGTCCGTGCCGGACGGCTGGCAGCACCGGTAGGGCCTCGGCCATCGCACCCCAGGAGAACGGTGCGAGGACGGCGGCGCGAGCGCGGGGCAGTTCGGAGAGGAACCGGGCAAGCGGATGGGTGAAGTTCACCGCCTCGACGGCGTTGAACACCGTCGGCTCGATCACGTGCCCGCTGGTCCTGGAGACCAGGTGCATTCGCCGGGCGTCGGAGGTCACCAGCAGGTCCCGCAGAGGCAAGGCCTCGGGTGCGTGCTCGGCGACGGCGATCACGTCGTCCAGGACCCGGGGTGCGCGGGCGACATTGTCGGTGCCGACCCACAGCGGAGGGCAGGAGACCTGGGCGCGGCGGGTGCCGGCGGTCACGGCGGGGGCGCCGCGCAGCTGGGCCGAGAGACAGTGCAGGTCGGCATGGGGAAGGTGCAGGAACCGGCCGATGGTGGTGCCCGCGCCCTGCGACAGGCCGGTGACCACGAGCCGGAAGTCGCGGTTGTCAAGGTGCTGTCGGCTGGTGGCGTGGATCTGGACGCACATGTCCAGGTGGGGCGGCAGGTGGTCGGCCTGTTCCGCGCCGAGACCGGGCGCCAGCACGGCGAGGTCGACGGAGTCCGTCGCGTCGAGGGCGGCGAGGTGCGCGGCCTGGAGCAGGTGCCTGTCGCGGGTCGTGACCGGGGCGGTTGGCAGCTCCTGGGTGCTGGTGCGATACCCGGCAGGGAAGCCCAGTCCGGTATCGGGGTTCACCAGGTCCAACACCGGTACGAGCGCGCCGATGCCGTACCGCTCCAGGAACCGGAGCTGGTAGTCGCGCCAGGCTGGGGAGCCGCTCGGGTGGGGGCTGGCCCGGACGAGCAGCACGGCAGCGGTCTCTGCTGCGCGGGCCACCGTGTGCGGGATGGCCAGGTCGACATCGAGCTGGAGGTCGACGGCGAGAGCGGGACGCCCGGTTCCGTCGGTCGACTCCCGCAGGCGGGCGCGCTCCTCCCGCTGCGCGTGGCTCGGAGCCACGTTGTGTTCGACGATCCTGCGGCCGAGGTCGCAGAGCAACTGGGCAAGGCCTGCAACCGTGGGAATCGACTCGGCTTTGGCTTCCGTGAGCCGCTCCGAGACGTGGTTGAGCGGGTCGCGCGCGTCCATCGGGGGCCGCAGGGCGGTGATGAGGACGCCGTGGTGGACGAGCTGTGTGAGCATGCGGTGGGCCTGTTCGGGAGCGGCGCCAGGGTGGGCGTCGAGCACGAGCTCGGCCAGGCGGTCGAGGCGGATCGGCTGCCTGGCCGCATCGATCGCGGTACGGACGGGTCCGGTGCGTCGCACGGCGACTTCGGCGGGTGCTGCGGCGGGCTGGCGCTGGCCGACTCGGCGAAGCGGTACCACCACGTGGTCGCCACGCACCGTGCAGGTCTGATCGACTGTTACGGGCAGGCGCCGCAGCAGCTCCGGGTCGCGCTCGAGTCGGTCCACCACATCGGTGAGCCACCGGGCGTCCGGCCGGGCGATCGCGCGGTGGTCCGTGCTCCAGACGCCCTCCAGTGTGCGGCCGATCCGGACCGGGGCGACGCCGGCGAACATGCCGAAGGGAGTGGCGCGGTGGCGTTGGCGCAGCAGGTAACGGGCGAGCGTCCCAGCGGCCTTGCGAACGGCACGAGGGGCGCGTACCCGGCCGTCGATGATGTCCTCGACGCGCGCGGCGTAGGCGGGATTGGCCAGCTGGACGGCCTCGGCGAGTTGCGGGTCCGCCCAGGTGTCGGACATCCAGGACCGCCATGCCTCCGTCGCGGTCGGGCCGGCGTCGAGGTCCGGCCACGGGCGGACTTCGGGCGTGCCGGTGTGCGCGGCGGCGCGTAACAGCGCCATGTCCAGAGCCCGGTACATACGCGCCTTCCTCTCGGAGCCGGTGGGGTTGTGCCCACCTTGGTGCCGGGGCCGTTGTGGGCCCCGGCACCAAGGTGCGGGTGTGGGTCAGGCGATGCAGCCGCTGTTGGAGCAGGCGGACTGGCAGGTCTCGCCGCAGCCGTCATCGGTGCTACTCATCAGCTCGCCGATCACAGGGCCCTGCTCGATGATCGTGACGTCCAGCTCGAAGCCGTTGTCCTGTTCCTGAGCCATGGCTCGTACCTCCTGGAGGAGTTGGGGACGGGTGAGGTGGTGCTTCACCTGGCATCGGGGCCGGTCACGACTTTCCGGGCCAGGAGATGGTGATGCGGGTGTGGGTCTTGTCGACCACACGGCCCGCGGGCAGCCGGTCGTCCGGAGTTCCGGCCGGGTGGACCTCGAACTGGGCGCCGGGGCCGCCCCGGTGCTCCTGGTCCCAGACACGGATCTCGTGGACGAGGCGACCGGCGGCGGCACCGGCGGCCGGGCCGTGCCCGTACGCGCCGAGTTCGAAACGGGTGCGGGTCTCGTCGGCGGGCCGGACGGTGCGGTAGGCGAGGGTGCCGCCCACCACGACCGTGGCCACGCCCAGGGGGGAGGCGGACGCGACGATCCCCTTGGCCCGGGCGGCCGGTGTCGCGGTCAGCCGTGTGTGGCCGTCCAGCGCGGTGGCCAGCCACAGGTCCAGGTCGTCGATCGGCTCCTCGCCCCCGACCGTCACGCCCGACCACACCGCCTGATGGGGCATGGCCAGCGCCGCGCGCAGAGCTGCGACATCCACCTGGTCGCCGTCGTCCAACCGCAGCCCGACCTCCTCGCCGGGCTCGTCGTGCAGCAGCACCAGGTGTTCGCGGTTCTCCGCCGCGCCCTGCATCGGCACGAACCCGCACAGCTCGTACCCGGTGCTCACCAGATGGTCGCCGGCACGGACGAGGGCTACCGAGCGGGTCAGCCCGCGAACGCGCAGCGGCACGACGATCCGCCCATCGGGGAGCAGCTGTCGCGTCCAGGCCGGTGGGATGTCCGGGGCTCCGACAGTGACCACGACCAGGTCGAACGGGGCGTGTTCCGGGACACCGAACGCGCCGTCCGCGGTGACGACCCGCACGTGTTCGTAACCCGCGTCGTCGAGCAGCCGACGGGCCCGGCTGGTGACTTCCGGGTCGATGTCCACGGTGGTGACCGCGCCGTCGGGGGCGACGAGTTCGGCCAGATAGGCGGCGAACATGCCACCGGAGCCGATCTCCAGGACGTTCTCTCCGGGCCGGGGGTCGGCCTGCTCCAGCATGAACGCCTGGATGCGCGCGGCGGAGACGGAGCTGATCGCGAGGCCGTCCTTGTCGCGCTTGGTCACCACCGCGCGCTCCGGATCGTAGACGTCGGCGATCTGTGCCCCGGGGACGAAGGGCTCGCGCGGGACACGGCCCATGGTCTTGGCGATGCGTGCGGTACGGATCGTCCCGTCCTCGCGCAGCGCCGCCACCATGGCGGCGCGCAGGGTCTCCGGGGTCTCCCGGGCGGGTTCGGTGGTCACGATGTCTCCTTGGTGTTGGTGCGCGTTACAGGCAGCGGGGGCGGCCCAGGGCGTCGGCGACTCGAACGCTCGCCCAGACCTTCTTGGTGGTGGCCGCCAACTCCTCTCCCATGGCGTGCGCCAGGCTCCGGACGAGGAGCAGCCCGCGACCATGCTCGTCGTTGCCGCCGGCCTGAACCGCCAACAGAGGCAGGTCGGGGCGGGAGTCCAGGACCTCGATGCGGCAGTAGCCGTCGGTCTCGTCAAGCAGCACCCGGACGACGTCGCCCGGCTTGCTGGCGTGCCGGATCGCGTTCGTCGTCAACTCGGCGAAGACGAGCAGGACATCGAGAGCCGGCTCGTCGTCCACGTCCCAGCCCCACTCCACGAGTTTGGCCCGCGCGACGCGACGTGCCGTGGGAATCGCGGTCACGTCTGCCGGGAAAGCGGCCTTCCAACGCCGGAGAGGCCACGCTTGCTCGACGGCCACCATGTGCATCGCTCCGATCGGCAGGAGCGCTCGAACGCCCCGTTCCTGGTTGCCTGCGGGGATCAACCTTGGCCTGGCGACGAGGACAGAACTACTGGCAAACCTTGGACACTTGCTCCCCTTCGGGGTGACCGGTGGGGACAATCGCGGACAGTTCGGAGACACTTCCGCGTGACCCGCACGATCCCTCCGCCGGCGGTGGTAGGCAGGGAGCGGACGCAGTTCACACCGGGCTGCGGCGAAGGGATCCGCGATGAACCTGTTCGATGCCTTGGTCGCCGAGTCCGGCATGGACTTCCGCGGTTTCCTGGCCGAGTACAGGCGGGCCGCCGCGCTGCTCCACGAGAGGACCGGCGATCTCGCCTACAGGAACGTCGACCTGACGGACAAGAGCTTCACACGGTGGCGCTCCGGTCAGGTCACGCGACCCCACCACCCGGCGCCCGCGATCCTCAAGCAGATCTTCGGTAGGCCGGTGGACGAGCTCCTGGCTCCTCGGAGTGACGAGCAGGTCCGATCGCTGCTCGCAGTGGTGGACCCTGTGCTCGATGAAAGAGAGATGGCCGTGACTGCACGAGATGCCCGCGCCCACGCCGCCGATGCGGCTGCTCGACTCCTGCCGGACCTCAGCCTCGACCAGCTCGAAGACGACCTGGTACGCCTGGCCCGGGACACTGGTGCCAAACCGCCGCATCTGATCTTCATGTCAGCGAAGGAACTGCTTGGGGTCGCGACGGTTCAGCTGGATCGTACCCAGGTGTTGTCGCAGCGGGGACGTCTCTACCGCGTGGCCGGCCTGGCCTCGGCACTTCTGGCCGCTTGTGCCTTCGACCTCGGCGCCATGCCCTACGCGTTCGAACTGACGCGGGCAGCAGCCCTGTACGGCCAGGTTGCCGAGCACCAGCCCCTGCGGGCGTACGCCCACGGCTACCTGGCTGTCCTGTACTACTGGAGCGGTAACCCCGCCCAAGCCGTCCGCAAGATCGAGGAGGCTCGGTCGTTCTCCGGCATCGGTGCCACGGGCAGGGCACGACTGGCTGCGATCGCGGCCCGCGCGTACGCGCATCGAGGCCGGGCCGACGAAGCTCACCGGGCGATACTGGAGAGTGTGGCCGAGCACGGGCGTGCCGAGGATGACCTGCACGACGGCGTGGGTGGCGAGTTCGACTTCGACCTGGAGCGGGTCGAGATGAGTAACAGCGCCAGCTTGTTGCTCCTGCGGGACGGCCGTGGCGCCGAGGCCTCTGCCCGGCGGTCGCTGGAACTGATCGCTGCCCGCTCCGCGAACTCCAATCCTCTTGTCATCGCTCCCCAGGCCCGGGCCGATCTGGCTTCCGCCCTCCTGATGCGCCATGATCTGGACGGCGCTGCTGACGCGCTCTCCCCGGTGCTCTCCCTCCCCCGGGAGTGGCGTGGCGCGGGCCTTACGGGCAGGGTCAACGCGGTCCGGACCGAGTTGGCGTTGCCGGCCTTCCGCAGCGCCCAGCTCGCGCGGGATCTTGCGGACCGGATTGACGACTTCACCCTGGTGGCTCCGCCCCAGGTTCTCGGGCCCGGCACGACGCGGATCGCTCTCGGTGGAGGCAATGACTAGCGCACGCTGTCCAGGATGGCCTGCTCCTTGGCCGGGTCGATACCGTGCTTGGCCCAACGCCTGTGCGGGACCGGCGTGTTGCCTTGGCTCAGCCAGTGCCACGTGTCGGCCACGGTCTCTGCGAGCGGCCGGCTGTGGAAGCCGGCCGCGACCGCCGAGGACGAGTCGATGACGGACACGCCAGGGTGGTTCCACCACAGCGGAAGCTCGGTCCACTGCCGCAGACCGTGGCGGAGCAAGATCTCGTCCTCCACCCAGAACAGTTCCCCGGTGCTGCCGGTCACGTCCACGCACGCCTGGAGGAAGCCGCCCATCGTCTCCCGGCCGATCGGGGTGGCGAGGTTGTGGACCTGGTGACCGACGTGCAGGACCTGGTCGAGTGCGAAAGTGGCGACATCCCGAACATCGACCGCTTGGACCCGTCTCGTGGGGTCCCCAGGCGCGAGGATCGCTCCGCCCCGCTCGGCTCGGCCCAGCCACCACGGCAGCCGGCCGACGTACTCCCCGGGGCCGAGGATCACGACTGGCCTGAGAAGGCTCGTTCGGGCGAGACCGAATGCCTCGGTCACCGCATACTCGGTACCGGCCTTCCGCCGCCCGTAGTCGGGGTTGATGCCCGAGGCGCTGTCCGATGACTGAGTAGTGCCTGGCCCTGCACCGGCCGGGGCCTCCAGTACCGGCGAGTCCACGCTCAGAGGCTCATGGGGCCATCCCTCGTACACCGAAACGGTGGAGACGTAGACGTACCGGCCGACGACCGGTTCCAGGGCCCGAGTGCCCGCCAGGACAGCACGGGGCGACAGCTCCGAGGCCGAGGTGTCGATCACGGCGTCCCACGGACCGTGATCGGCCAGACGCGCCAGGTCCTCGGGGCGCTCCCGGTCGCCGTGCACGGCGACCGCTCCGGGCACCGGGGTACCGGACAGTCCGCGCGTGAACGTGGTCACCGCCCAGCCCCGTTCCAGCGCGCCGCTCACGACCGCGCGACCCAGGAACCAGCCGCCGCCCAGCACGAGAATCCTCATGTGCTGATCCTGCCAGCAGCGCACCCTTCGTCCGGAGATGAGTCGTCAATCTCCCACTGCTCAAACCTCTCCTTCGGCGGAAAGAACTGTGTGCCGCTGGTATGGCTGCTCGCGGCCGGTGAAGGTGGGGCTCATGTCGTCTGTTGTTGCGCTCGGGCAGTGGGTCTTGCCCGAATCGCCATACGCGCTTTGGGCTCGGGGCGAGCTCGATGAGCAGCTGGGGCTACCCGAAGTGCTGCGGGTTGAGGTGATCGGCGGGGAGTTCGCTGTGACTCCGTATCCGCCGGTGAATCATGCCTTGATGCTGCGGGACATCCACGAGTGGCTGTTCCGTGCCGAGTCCAGAGATGGGGGCTTCCCGTGGCGGGTAGTGCAGCACGTCGGCGTCGATCTTGCGGAGATCGGTGACGGGTACAGCCCTGACCTCATTGTGGTGACCGCTGAGGTGGACCTGTTGGCGAGGGCGGAGGACCGGTACCTCAGCCCGAACGAGATCAGCTTGGTGGCCGAGGTCACCGCGTATCCCAGCGCGCACAACGACCGGCGCCCTGTATCGGGCAATCCCACCAAGTGGAGCGGGTACGCGCGCACCGGAGTGCCGTACTACCTGCTGGTGGACCGCGACCCGCGGCAGTCCGGTGTCACCCTGTTCGGGGAGCCGAACCGGGGCGAGGGGACGTACGAGGTGCTGGGCGAGTGGAAGTTCGGTGAGACCGTCCGGCCGCCGGAGCCGTTCGACGTCGAGATCGCAACCGACGCCTGGAAGCCCTGGAGCGTCTGAGGCCTGCCGCGCGGCCCGGGACTTCTTCGGAAGTCCCGGGCAGTGGCATCTCCGTGCCTCAGCACGCGAGGGGTTCGCCCGCCGCCGGGTGAACCCCTCGCGCCGTCTGGCTGGGCGGCTACAGTCGCGGCCATGAGCGACTCCCTGTCTCCCAAGGTCGTGGCCCAGCCCCGTACCGCCGTCGGCGTGCTCTTCTTCGACGAGGAGGACGACCGCGTCCTCCTCGTCAAGCCGACCTACAAGCCTGGCTGGGAGATTCCCGGCGGCTACCTGCACGCCGGCGAGACACCGAGCGAGGGCGCGGCCCGGGAGGTCAAGGAGGAGCTCGGTATCACGCCGCCGATCGGGCGCCTGCTCGTCGCCGACTGGGCACCTCACCCCACCGAGGGTGACAAGCTCCTCTTCGTCTTTGACGGCGGCGTCCTCCCCGCCGACGAGCTGGACGACATCACCGTCGACCAGGTGGAGATCGGCGAGTACGCCTTCCACGCTATCGGCCAGCTCGACGAAGTCCTCATCCCGCGCCTCGCCCGCCGGGTCCACGCCGCCTGTGCGGCCAGGATGCAGTCCGAGACCGTCTACTTGGAGCACGGAGCGACCCGCCCGTAAGGCCATGCCACGGCGCTTTGATGTGACAGGCGGGACGGCGTGCGGCGAGGGCGGGGGCGGGCACCCGCCGGCAGGCGGGTGGGGGGTGGATGGTGGGGAACGGCGGGGGACTTGAACAGCGCAGCAGATGATGCGCGGGTGTTCACCCGGCGGCGGGCGAAGCGGGGGTGGGAAGACGCCGCTGCCCGGGACTTCTTCGGAAGTCCCGGGCAGCGGCGTTCTGTGTGTGGGCCGTCAGGCGGTGGGCTTGGGTTTGCGGGCGACGGCGATGGCGAGGGCGGTGCAGGCGAGGGCGGCGAGGGCGGCGAAGCCGCTGACGGAGGGGAGGAGGCCGTAGGTCTGGACGAGGGCGCCGAGGGCGATGATGGGGGCGGAGCTGCCGAGGTAGACGATGACCCAGAGGGCGCTCAGTTCGGAGCCGCGGCGTTCCGGGTTCATCGCGGTGACGGCGCTGGTGAACAGGGAGCGGAAGGCGACGCCCTGGGAGACGCCGCCGAGGACGCTGCCGATGAAGAGCAGTGCCGGGGTGCCGGTGTACTGGGCGGCGACGACCAGGCCGAGGCCGGTGGCCAGGCCGGTCATGCCGAGGGCGGTCACCACGCGGTCGGAGGTCGGCGGGACGAGCAGCTGGGTGGCGGCGGAGGAGCCGAGCAGGAGGGCGGCCACGATCGCGCCGACCAGCTTGGAGTCGGTGTGCAGCAGCTTGGCGGCGAAGGCCGGGGCCAGGCTGAGGTAGACGCCGAACACCGCGTAGGAGATGAAGCCGGCGGTGGCGGCGAGCAGGAACTCGCGGCGCCCGGTGCGCGGCAGCCGCAGGCGCTGGGGGCGCAGGTGGGCCGGGGTGGTGATGCGGGGCGGGGAGGCCGGCGGGCGGCTGCGGCCGGGCATCCGGGGGTGGAGGAGGGCCAGCGGCACGCAGAGCGCGAGCAGGGCGATGGCGTGCAGCAGGAAGGGCGTCAGCAACGGTTCGGAGCCGCCGGCCAGCAGGGCGCCGACCACCGGGCCGAGGGCGACGCCGCCCGCGGAACAGGCCAGGGTGATCTTGGCGGCCAGGGTCGGGTGGTCGGGCAGCAGGTCGCCGAGGGCGGCTCCGGCGGCGCCGGTGGACAGGCCGACGGCGATGCCCTGGACGGCCCGGCCGGCGGCGAGCTGCCAGAAGCTGTCGGAGGTGGCGAACACGACGTCGCCGACGGCGGACAGCGCGACGGCGGGCAGGATCAGGGCGCGGCGGCCTAGGTGGTCGGACCAGTGGCCGACCACGGCCAGGACCGGGACCAGCGCCAGCACGTAGATCGCGAACAGGACGGTGGTGTCGAGCGCGGTGAGGTGCAGCCGCTGCTGGAGGAGCGAGTAGATCGGCGTGGCCAGGTTGGCGCCGATCAGCATCAGCAGCAGGGCGGCGGCCACCAGGCCGACGCGGACGCCGCGCAGCGCGTTCCAGCGGCTGATCGCGGCGAGCCGGAGCTGGGCGCGCGGCGCGAGCTCCGGGGGAAGCAGGGCCTCCGACAGTCGGCGTCCGTCGAGCTGCGCGGTGCGCAGGCCGGAGCCGGCGGGGGAGAGGTCCGCCATGGCAGGGGTCTCCTGTGGCCGGGCACCACCGGGGTCGGCGGGGTGTGCCGGCGCGCCCGTCCGGAGGCGCTGTGGTGGTGGCCGAGGGTACGGGCTCCCTGGTGGGGCGAGGTGAGCTGAAGAGGGCCCCTCCGGCCCGGGGTCGGGCGGAGGGCGGTTGGGCTTCGTTGCCCCGGTGGCACGCGCGGGGTGTGCGCGGTACCAGACCGAAGGATAAGGGGTGGGCGTACGCCCATGGCGCGCGCCCCTGGGTGCGCCCCGTACGGCCGGGCGTCGGGGGTGCCCGGCCTATACGCTGAGGTGATGGATCGGTACGCGGCGCTGTTGGGCTGACCGCTGGGCTGAGGGAGAGCGCACAACGATGGCCGGACGACGTCGCAAGAACACCGGGGCTTCGACGGGTGAGGGCGCGGCCGAGGCGGTGCTGCCCGCCGACCTGGAGCTCCAGGACCTCTACGGGGCGTTCGCCGCGCACGGGCTGGACGACGACGACCTGGACGACGCGGCCGTCCTGGTCCCGCCGGTGAAGCTGCCCGCCGAGCGCGAGCTGGCCGAGCAGGCGAAGGCCGTACCGATGTTCGGGTACGCGCTGGCGCTGGCCCGCTGGTCCGCCCCGCACCGGGAGGTGGACGAGTTCGGCGACCTGGTCGAGGCGGACCGGGCGCCCGCGGCCCGGCTGCTGGGCCTGGCCCCGGCCGAGGGCGAGGTGCCCGAGGAGGCCGAGATCGAGGCGCTGCGGGCCTGGTCGCTGGCCTGCGACCTGGACCTGGTGGAGCTCGGTACGACCGCGGAGGGCGAGCACGTCGCCGTCCCCGGCCCGGACCTGGAGCCCGCCGAGCAGGGCGACCCGGAGACCGTCCTGGAGCTGTGGCTGACCGCCGCCGGGATCGTCCGGGAGCTGGCCGTCGAGGCGGACTCCGGCCCGGAGGAGGGCGCCGAGGAGGCCGGGGCCGGGGAGGGCGAGGAGGACGAGGACGCGCTCTCCGAGGTCGAGGAGGCCCGTGACGAGGCCGCCGAGCTGCTGGACGAGGCCCTGCAGGTGCTCTACGAGACCACCGCCTTCGCCGAGCCCGGCAACGAGACCGTGCCGCTGGGCGTGCTGGCCGCGCTGCTGGTCGTCCCGGAGGGCGAGGAGCCCAGCGAGGAACTGCTCGGCGACATCACGGACGTGATGGTCGCGCTGGACCCGATGCTGGGCGACCTCGCCGAGCTCGGCCTGCTGGACTACCGCCCGATCGACCCCGAGCTGTTCGACGAGGAGGACGGCGAGGAGCCCGCCGTGGTCGGCGAGGAGCCGCTGGACGAGGAGGAGTCGGCCCGCTTCGGGCTGGTCCGGCTCACCCCGCTCGGCCAGTACGGCATCCGGCAGTGGCTGCTGGAGGACGGCTACGACGCGCCGCTGGTCGGCGACCTGGCCAAGGGGGACGCGGCCGAGCTGCTGCGCGGCGTGTGCGAGTCGGCCAACGTGCTGCCGGAGGAGGAGCTGCGGGCGTGGACCGCCGACCGGGAGCCGGTGGCGGCGGCGCGCGAGCTGCTCGCGGCGGCGCGCGGCTCCGACGGCTACGGCCCGCTGCGCCGGATGCTCGGCGTCTCGGCGCTCAACCTGCTCGGGCCGGGCGCGGAGCCGGCCGCCCGGGAGGTCATGGACGACCCGGAGCTGGGCGGTGCGGTGCGGGCCTGGCTGACCGCGCAGGGGGCGACGGACGTCCCGGTGCCGGACCGGGCGATGGCGCTGTGGACGGTGGTCGACACCTTCGCCGCCCAGCTGCTGGACAACGGCGGGGACGCCGAGCTGCTGGGCGAGCTGGTCGCCGACCTGCCGGTGAACGGCGATCCGGCGGGGTGGTTCGGCGAGCTGTGGCGGGTCGACCACCCGTACACGGCGGACGTCCTGGAGGCGATCGGGGAGCTGCACCCGGACCGGGCGCTGGCCAAGGAGGCGCGCAAGGCGGCGTTCAAGGCGCGCTCCAGGAGCTGAGCCTTCCGAGCGCACCGTACGGCGGTCTAGGGAAGGTCCAGTGAGCCGTCCTCGGTGAAGGGGAAGAACGGGTTGTGGGCCAGCTCCCAGAGATGGCCGTCCGGGTCCTCGAAGTAGCCGGAATAGCCGCCCCAGTCGGTCGGGACCGGCGGCTTGACCACCACGGCGCCGGCCTCGACCGCCGTCCGCAGCGCGGCGTCCACCAGCGCGGGGGACTCCAGGTTCACCGCGAGGGTGACGCCGCGGAAGGAGGGCTCGCCGGTGGCGGGCACGCCCGCGTCGGCGGCCAGCTCGTCGGTGGGGAAGAGGCCGAGCACCGAGTCGGCGGTGCGGAACCAGACGATCTCCGGGCTGGAGGCGGTGGAGCGCTTCCAGCCGAGCGCCTCGTAGAAGCGGGCGCTCTCGTCGAGGTCGGTCACCCCGAGGGTGACGATGCTGATCCGGGCGGGGAAGGCGCCCTGCCCGGTGCGGTCCTGTGCTGCGTCGTTCTGTGCTGTCATGCCGCCAGGTTAGGGAGGGCGGCTGACAACCGGGCGCCCTGACACGGCCACCACCCCCGTCCGGGGGCCGAGCTGATGACCCGGCAGCTGCGGCCACGTAAGGTGGCGTCAGCGGTGCGGGTGCGAGGTCTCGGGGGTGCGGCACAGGATGATGCGGGAGAGCGGCGGCAGGCACCAGAAGCGGGACGCCGGGTCCTCGGGGTCCGCCCCGGCTCCGGACCGGCCGGTCCGGGAGGACCGTTTCGCCGGTCGGCCCGCGGACCGGTCACTGGACCGGTCGGCCGAGCAGGGTGCCGGTCGGCCCGCGGGCAGGCCCGTCGACCGGTTCGCCGACCAGGAGGAGTTCTCCCGCCGGACCCTGGCGGCGGCCGACTTCCCGGTGTACGGCGTGGCCGCGGGGCAGGCTCCCGCGGGAGGGGTCCCCGCGGGCGGGACGATGACGGCCGACGGGGCGTTGGCCGGTGAGGCGCTGGCCGCCTTCGAGACCTCCGGCGGCGAGCTGCGCTGGGTCGAGGTCCAGTGCGGCGACTGGCGCTCGGCGGCCGGCCCGTACGTGACCGTGCGCACCTACCGGCCGGGGGCCGAGCCGGGCGAGCGGCTGCCCGAGCTGGAGGACCTGGTCGAGGACGAACGGGACCGCGTCTACGAGCAGTTGGGCGTCGACGAGGGCGACGGGCCGGGCCGGGTACGGGCGTTGCGCGCGTGGATCACGGTGGACGGCGAGCCCTGCGCGGTGGAGGTGCACGAGGACCGGCCGGTGCCGGAGCCCGGCGCCCCGGCGGCGGACGGTCCGGAGCCGGTGTGGGCCGGGCGGCTGCGGGTCGGCGGGCTGACCGTGACGGTGTGCGCGCGCGGGGTGGCCCCCGGCGCGGTGGAGCTCGGCGCGATCGGCGACTTCGAGGACTGCCTGCGCGGCCGCACCGAGCTGCTGCGCGACCTGGCCGCCCGGCGCGCCCGCCGGGTGCCGGTCGAGGAGCGTGAACTGCCGCCCGCCGTCGGGATGGAGGCGCACCGGGCGCTGATCGCACAGAGCGTCGCCGAGTCCGCCGCGATCGAGGCGCAGGTGCGGGTGGGGCGCACGCCGAGGCTGCCGCGCGGGCTGCGCGGGGAGGTCGGCGCGGTGCGCTGGGAGGCGGCGGTGCGCCAGCAGATGCGACTGGCCACCGAGACCCGGGAGGAGGCCGCGGCGGCGGTGACCTCGATGGTGAACCACCTCAACCGGCTGTCCCAGCAGACGCACTGGCTGGTCGGCACGGCTGAGGGGGAGGCGGCCGTCGAGGAGGTCGTCCGGTACACGGTGTTCGCGAGCGAGGTGGCGAGCCTGCCGGCGCAGCGGGCCTGGGCGCAGCTGTGGCGGGAGCGGCCGGGCGGCGGCGGGGCGGGGGTCTGGGAGGAGCAGCGGCTGGCCGAGCAGCTGTGGCTGTCGGCCTGGGAGCAGTGGCGGGCGGCGCGGCGCTGACGGGGCGCCGGGTCTGACGGTGGAACGGGCGGCGGGGCCTGGCAGTACGGGCGGGCGGGGCCTGGTGGGTCTGCGGGGGCCTCGGTGGAGTGCCTCAGTAAAGCACAGGTCATGTGACGGTCATCAGTCGGCAAATGGCCGCCTGGGCGTGAGGTGGGCGTCATGCCGGGTTCACCCGCCCGGCGGAGCCTGCTGGGCGTCGGCATCCCGCACCGGCGCCCCCGCTCATCCTCAGGAGTTGCTGCCATGTCGCTGTCCCGTCGGGACTTCGTCAACCGTTCCACCCTCGTCGGGGCCGGCGTGCTGATCGCCGGCGGCGCCGAGGCGCTGGCCAGCGCCCCGGGCGCGATCGCCGCCCCGGTCGGCGGCGAGGCCCCGGTCGCCGCGGCCGCCGGGACCAACTCGGCCGGCGGCACCGCCGTCGGCTACGGCCAGCTGGTCCAGGACCCGGCCGGCCTGCTCTCCCTGCCGAAGGGCTTCTCGTACAAGGTCCTCAACCGGGCCGGCGTCACCAAGCTGCGCACCGGCGAGTTCACCCCGAGCAACCACGACGGCACCTCCGCCTTCGAGGACGAGCGCGGCGGCAACCTGATGGTCGTCAACCACGAGCTGGCCGGCGCCCGCGCGAACTGGCCGCACCCGGTGCCGCTGACCGAGGGCCACGTCTACGACCCGGGCGCGGCCGGCGGCTGCACCATCGTGCACGCCAAGCGGGACGGCTCGGTCGAGCAGTGGGTCGGCATCGCCGGCACCGCCACCAACTGCGCCGGCGGCGTGACCCCGTGGGGCACCTGGCTGTCCGGCGAGGAGACCGAGGACAAGGCCGGCAAGAACGGCTTCACCAAGGACCACGGCTACATCTTCGAGGTCGACCCCTTCGACGACGACTACAACCGGGACCCGCAGCCGGTGAAGGCTTTCGGCCGCTACGCGCACGAGGCCGTGGTCGTGGACCCGAAGCGCGGCCAGGTCTACCTGACCGAGGACGCCTCGAACCCGAACGGCCTGCTGTTCCGCTGGACCCCGCCGGCCGGCTTCAAGCACGGCCGCTACCAGCTGCGCAAGCTCGCCGCCGACGCCGGTGTGCTGGAGGCCTTCAAGGTCTTCGACGCCCAGGGCAAGTTCGTCGACGACCTCTCCCGCGCCACCAAGGTCGGCACCACCTACGGCGTGGACTGGGTCAAGGTCCAGGACCGCGACGCCAGGACCGTCTCGGTGCGCAAGCAGTTCAAGGACGGCGAGGTCAGCCGCGCCCGCAAGCTGGAGGGCATGTGGTGGGGTGACGGCGGCTTCTACTTCGTCTCCAGCTTCGCCCGTTCGGAGAGCCCGCTCCAGCACGACGGCCAGGTCTGGTTCTACAACCCGGCCCGCCGCACCATCACCCTGAAGGTGCTGCTGGGCGTCAACACCGATGTCTGGGGCGACCACGACAACTTCGACGGCCCGGACAACATCACCGTCTCGCCGTACGGCGGCATCGTGATCTGCGAGGACGGCGAGGGCGTCTCGCACCTGTTCGGCGCCACCGAGGACGGGCTGGTCTACCCGATCGCCCGCAACGAGCTGAACATCGGCACCGCCGAGAAGCCCGAGTTCAGCGAGTTCACCGGGGTGACCTTCTCGGACGACGGCAAGACCCTGTTCGCCAACATCCAGACCCCGGGCATCCAGCTGGCGATCAGCGGCCCGTGGCGCCGGCTGAACGAGCACAAGCGCGGCCAGGGCTACGGCGAGTGACGAACCGTCAGGAATGACCGTGCGGCTGCCCGCGGACTACTCGTCCGCGGGCAGCCGCAGTTGCAGCATCGCCAGCAGGCGCTGCTGCGGCTGGGCGAGGTCGATGCCGGTCAACTGCTCGGCGCGGCGCACCCGGTAGCGCAGGGTGTTGGGGTGGATGTGCAAGGCGTCCGCGGCCACCCGGACCTCGCCGAGCGCGTCCAGCCAGGCCAGCACCGACTCGGCGAGCCGGGTGCCGTGCCGGCGGTCGTACGCGGTGAGCGCGGTCAGCCGCGGGTCGCGCAGGCCGGCGCGCTCCTGGAGCAGCGCGAGCATCTCGCTGACCAGCACCTCCGCCTGGACGTCGATCAGCGCCGCGACGTCGAGGTCCACGCCGCCGCGGCCCATCGCGTCCAGGATGCGGTCCGCCTGGGCGCGGGAGTCGGGGACCTGGGCCAGGCCGTCGACGGTCGAGCCGATCGCGGCGCGCAGCGGGACGCCGAGGTGCTCCCGGGCGGCCGCCACCACCTCGAAGGCCCAGTCGCGCACGGTGGTCATCGGCAGGCCGGGCGGCAGCTCGGGCAGCAGCACGTACACCCGGGACTCGATCGGGGCGAGCAGCGCGGTGCGGTGCCGGGCGGCGGTGTGCACCGAGATCAGGCCGGTGACGTCGGAGCGGTGCAGCACGTCGGTGGTGTGCGCGCTGTAGGCCAGCACGGTGGCCGGGCGGCGCAGGTCCAGGCCGAGGTGGGTGGCGAGCGACTGGGGGCCGGTGGAGCCCTCCAGCAGGCCGGTCAGCAGCGTCTGGGTGAGCCGGACGTCGGCGGACAGCTCCCGGCGGCGGCGCACCAGCTGGGCGGCCGCTACCCGGGCGGCGCCGACCAGGGACTGCTCGGCCAGCGGGGCCAGCGGCTGGGCGCCCTCCTGCACCCAGATGGTGCCGAGCGGCTGCGCCCCGGCCCGGATGCCGACCGCGAGGCGGCGGCGCAGGCCCAGCTCGGGGTGCGGCTCGACCGCGATCGGGGTGTCCGAGCTGCGCAGGTGCTGGAAGATGCCCCACTCGCGGAGCTTGGACAGGTACGGCTCCGGGCCCTGCCAGCCGAGGATGGACAGCCGGCGCAGGTCGTCGACCTCGTCGGAGTCGGAGGAGCGGGAGTAGGCCAGCACCCGGCTGGAGGTGTCCTCGATCGAGACGATGCCGTTGGTGAGGACGGCGACGGTCTGGGCGAGGGAGAAGAGGTCGCCCGCGTTGGGTTCGGGGGCGCCGGGGGCGTCCGGGGCGTCCGGGCCGGCGATGATCGCCCGGGCCAGCGAGTCGAGGTGCTCCCAGCGGGTCTCGCGGCGCACCGAGAGCAGGGCGACGCCCGCGTCGGTGGCGGCCTCGCGCAGCGCGTCGGCCTGGCCGGGGCCGTCCAGCTTCACCGCGACGGCGGCGGCCCCGGCCCGGCCGGCCGCGCGCAGGGCGGGCAGGGCGGCGCGGCCGCGGGCGCCGATCGCGAGCACCAGCTCGCCGGGGGCGGCGGTCGGCGGGTCCTCCGGATCGAGGATCGCGACGTCGCGCACCGGGACGTCCAGGCCCAGCGGGGCGGCCTGCAGCTCGACCAGCGGTTCGCCGAGGGACATCAGGAGTTGACGGAGCGGCAGGCCGGGAGTGGTCACGCCGGTCCTCCTTCATCCGCTCGGACAACGTTTCGCGGTCGATTTTAGCCGGACGGACAGAGATTCGGCGTGGCCGCCGGACCGCGGCCCGGCGCGCGGGCGCGCCGGGGCCTGCTGACGGGCACCGGCGTGCGAGCCGCCTTCGCGGGCCGGGGGCGTGAGCCCGGAGGCGCGAGGTGGCGCGGGGTGGTGTGAAAGGTGGGGCGATCGGGGACGGTTCGTGACCGCGGCGTGACCGACTTCGTCGGGCCGGACAACGCCGTACGGGGGAATTTAGCCGCGCGGCCAATCAAGTCGCCCGGTGGCCAGGAATAGCGTTCGTGCTGTGGTCGGCGTGCAACCCGCGCCGGCAATCCCCCCGCACTGAACGAAGGAGAGCGTGCGCTCTATGGACGCTGTGACCCAGGTCCCCGCGCCGGTGAACGAGCCGGTCCACAGCTACGCCCCCGGGAGCCCGGAACGGGCCCGTCTGGAGGCCAAGCTGAAGGAGCTGGGCGGCCAGGAGCCGGTCCAGCTGACCATGACGATCAACGGTGAGCGCCGGATGGGCGGCGGCACCGAGATCCACGTCGTCCAGCCGCACAACCACGCGGCTCGGCTCGGCACCCTGCGCAACGCCACCCAGGCCGACGCGCAGGAGGCCATCGACACTGCCCTGGCCGCAGCCGAGGCCTGGCAGGCGCTCTCCTTCGACTCCCGCGCCGCGATCTTCCTCAAGGCCGCCGACCTGCTGGCCGGCCCCTGGCGCGAGACCCTGGCCGCCGCCACCATGCTCGGCCAGTCCAAGACCGCGCAGCAGGCCGAGATCGACACCCCCTGCGAGCTGGTCGACTTCCTGCGCTTCAACGTGCACTTCGCCCGCCAGATCATGGCCGAGCAGCCGATCTCCTCGGACGGCGTGTGGAACCGCAGCGACCACCGCCCGCTCGAGGGCTTCGTCTACGCGATCACCCCGTTCAACTTCACCGCGATCGCCGGCAACCTGCCGACCGCGCCCGCGCTGATGGGCAACGTGGTGCTGTGGAAGCCGTCCCCGACCCAGCAGTTCTCCGCGCACCTGCTGATGCAGCTGCTGGAGGAGGCCGGCCTGCCCAAGGGCGTCATCAACATGGTGACCGGCGACGGCCTGGCCGTCTCCGAGGTCGCGCTCAAGCACCCGGCGCTGGCCGGCATCCACTTCACCGGCTCCACCGCCACCTTCCAGCACCTGTGGCGCGAGGTCGGCACCAACATCTCCGGCTACCGCACCTACCCGCGGATCGTCGGCGAGACCGGCGGCAAGGACTTCCTGGTCGCCCACCCGTCCGCCGACCCGAAGGTCCTGAAGACCGCGATGACCCGCGGCGCCTTCGAGTTCCAGGGCCAGAAGTGCTCGGCGCTGTCGCGGGCCTACGTCCCGGCCTCGCTCTGGGCCGGCCTCAAGGACGAGTTCGCCGCCGAGGTCGACGGCCTCACCATGGGCGACGTCAGCGACCTGTCCAACTTCATGTCGGCCGTCATCGACGAGCGCTCCTTCGCCAAGAACAAGGCCGCGATCGACCGGGCCCAGGCCGACCCGCAGGTCGAGGTCCTCGCCGGCGGCACCTACGACGACTCGGTCGGCTACTTCGTCCGCCCGACCGTCCTGGTCTGCCAGGACCCGGCCGCCGAGTACTTCAAGGACGAGTACTTCGGCCCGATCCTGGCCGTGTACGTCTACGAGGACGAGAAGTACGAGGAGATGCTGACCCAGATGGAGTCGGTGTCCCCGTACGGCCTGACCGGCTCGATCATCTCCCAGGACCGCGCCGCGGCCCAGGACGCGATGCACAAGCTGCGCTTCGCCGCCGGCAACTTCTACATCAACGACAAGCCGACCGGCGCCGTCGTCGGCCAGCAGCCCTTCGGCGGCGGCCGGGCCTCGGGCACCAACGACAAGGCCGGCGCCAAGCAGAACCTGGCGCGCTGGACCTCGACCCGCTCGGTCAAGGAGACCTTCGTCCCGCCGACGGACTACCGCTACCCGCACATGGGCTGACCAGCCCCCTGACCAGCCGGCTCGTCCCGTAGCCACCGGTCACCCGCGACGCCCGGTCCCGCAGCCGGGCGCCGCCTCCCGGGGCGGCGGTGCCCCATCCCCGCACCGCCGCCCCGGCCCTTTCTGCCATCCTTAAGAAGCACCAGCTCCAGGAGTCACGATGCTCCGTTCCGCCCTTCTCGCGGCCTCCCGGTCCCCGCAGGTCCGCACCGTGGTCGAGAAGTTCCCGCCGACCCACGCGATAGTCGAGCGCTTCGTCGCCGGTGACGTCCTCGACGACGCCGTCACCGCCACCGACGACCTGATCGCCACCGGTCGCAAGGTCACCCTCGACCACCTCGGCGAGGACACCCAGGACGCCGCCCAGGCCGCCGGCACCGCCGAGGCCTACGAGCACCTGCTCAAGGCCCTCAAGGACACCGGCCTCGCGGCCGGCGCCGAGGTGTCGGTCAAGCTGTCGGCCGTCGGCCAGTTCCTCCCGGTGGACGGCGAGAAGATCGCGCTGGAGAACGCCCGCCGCATCTGCGAGGCCGCCGCCGAGGCCGGCACCACGGTGACCCTCGACATGGAGGACCACACCACCACCGACTCCACCCTCGCCATCGCGCGGGAGCTGCGGGCGGACTTCCCGTGGCTGGGCGTCGTGCTCCAGGCCTACCTGCGCCGCACCGAGGCCGACTGCCGCGACTTCTCCGGCGCCGGCTCGCGCGTGCGCCTGTGCAAGGGCGCCTACAAGGAGCCCGAGTCGGTCGCCTTCCAGGGCAAGCACGAGGTCGACCTCGCGTACGTCCGGGCCCTGAAGGTCCTGATGGCGGGCGAGGGTTACCCGATGATCGCCTCGCACGACCCCAACATGATCAAGATCGCCGGCCAGCTGGCCCAGTGGAACGGCCGCAAGCGGGACTCCTTCGAGTACCAGATGCTGTTCGGCATCCGCCCCGAGGAGCAGCTGCGCCTCGCCGCCGAGGGCAACACCATGCGGGTCTACCTCCCGTACGGCCAGGAGTGGTACGGCTACTTCATGCGCCGTCTCGCCGAGCGCCCCGCCAACCTGACCTTCTTCCTGCGCGCCATGGCCACCCGCGGCTGACCCGGCGCCCCAGGCCACGGCCCGCACCCCTGACGGGGGGTGCGGGTCGTCGCGCGTTGTCGACGTCAGAGGAACGGCTTCGTGTCGAGGTCGAAGTCGAACGGGGCAGGGAGCGCGAGCGGTTCGCCGAAGGCGGCGAGGTGCACCTCGGTGTACTCGTTGCGGTGCGGCTTGGCGAACAGACTGACCTGGGACTTCTCGCGGTCGATGAGGAGGTAGAGCGGGATGCCGGCCCGGGCGTAGCAGTGGCGCTTGGCGATGCGGTCCTGGTCGGGCTTGGCGGAGGTCACTTCCGCGACCATGGCGACGCCGTCCGGTTCCATCCAGGACGGTGCGCCCCGGAAGAGGCGGAGTTCCTCGGGAGCGAATGTGACGTCCGGGATGACGTGGTCCGCAGGGTGGTGCCCGCTGGCGACGAGGCGAAGTCCCTTGTTCTCCGACATCTGCATTTCGGTAGCCGACTTGCGCCACACCTGGCCGGTCAACTCGCTGATGAGATGGCAGTGGTAGCCGTCGACGGGGAGTCGGATGAGGATCTCGCCATTGACGAGTTCGGCCCTCAGGCCTTCGGGGGCGTCCAGGGCGAGAAACAGCTCGAGGAGGATCTCGTTATCCGTTGTGTTCATGAACGACCTCTCGACCGGATGCGTCGGAAGGCTATGCGCGGTGGGCACAAGCGGGGGCAGGGACTGCGTCATCGTCACTCGATGGTGTGAGTTCGGGGCGGGGCCTAGGATCTTCCTGCTGGTGAACTGGCTTTTCGAGTGGAGGAGTTGGGGATGCTGAAGGCTTTCGCGGAGCTGTCCACGCCGTTGGTGGCGGATGCCTGTGTGCGGCTCGGGGTGGGGGTGCGGGTGGCGGGGGTGGGGGCGGTGGTGGCCGGGGCCCGGGTGGCGGGGCGGGTGCTGCCGGTGCGGCACTACGGGAGCGTGGACGTGTTCCTGGAGGCGTACGGGGCGGCCCGGGACGGGGACGTGCTGGTGGTCGACAACGGCGGGCGGACCGACGAGGCCTGCATCGGGGACCTCGCGGTGCTGGAGGCGCGGGCCGCCGGGGTGGCCGGGATCGTGGTGTGGGGGCTGCACCGGGACACCCCCGAGCTGCGGGAGATCGGGCTGCCGGTGTTCAGTTACGGGGCGCTGCCGCTCGGCCCGGTGCGGTTGGACGACCGGGAGCCGGCGGCGCTGCTGACGGCCAAGTTCGGGCCGCACCCGGTGAGCGCGGAGGACGTGGTGTTCGCCGACCCGGACGGGGTGCTGTTCGTGCCAGGCGACCGGGTCGCGGAGGTGCTGGAGACGGCCGGCGGGATCGCCCGGACCGAGCGCGCGCAGGCCGCCCGGATCGCCTCCGGGGACACGCTGCGCCGGCAGACCTCCTTCGAGGAGTACCTGGAGCGGCGCGCCGCCGACCCGGCGTACAGCTTCCGGCGGCACCTGCGGCGGATCGGCGGGGCGATCGAGGAGTAGGAGTAAAGGCGTTACAGCTTCCGGTACATGACGTGCAGGCCGACGTAGCCGTCCACGGGGTGGTCGAAGGCCTCGGGGACGGTGCCGACGACCTCGAAGCCGAGCGACTCGTAGAGCCGCACGGCGTGGTGGTTGCTGGCGACCACGGCGTTGAACTGCATGGCGCGGAAGCCGGAGCGGCGGGCCCAGTCGAGGGTGTACTCGACCAGGGCCCGCCCGATCCCCCGGCCGTGGTGGGCCGGGTCGACCAGGTAGCTGGCGCTGGCCACGTGCGAGCCGTTGCCGGGGCGGTTGCGGCTCATGGTGGCGGTGCCGAGGATCCGCCCGTCCCCGTCCACCGCGACCACCGTGCGGTCCGGGGCGGCGAGCATCCACCACTCCCGGCCCAGCTCGGAGGACATGTCCAGGGGGTAGGGGAAGGTCTCGCCGGCGGCGACGACGGTGTGGAAGAACGGCCAGATGTCCGGCCAGTCCTCGGGGACGGCTTCGCGGATGCGGACGGGAGCGGGCGCGGGCGTGGGCAGGGGCATCGGACCAGGATGATGCTCGAGGGGTGGGCGGGCCAGCGGTTTTCGGTCGGAGCGGCCGGTCAACCGCCGAGGACGGCCTTCTCGACCAGGGCGGCGGTGTGCGCCTGGCCGGTGGCGTTGGGGTGCACCACGGCGTACTCGAGGGGGAGGACGCTGGTCAGCACGCCGTCCAGCCAGTGGTCGGCGTCGCAGACGCTGTGGCCGGCGCTGGCGGGGTAGAGGTCCACGAAGGTGTCGCCGTGGGCGGCGGTGCTCCGGGCGACGAGCGCGTTGAGCGGTTCCACGATCGCGGTGCGGGCCCAGACGAGGTCGCCGCCGGTGAAGGTGCCGAACTGCAGGAGGTTGCCGAACTGGCAGAGCCCGGCGTTCTCGGGGACGAGGTGCGGGTAGCCGACGGTGAGGATCCTGGCGGACGGGGCCTTGGCGTGCAGCGCGGTCAGCATCCGGTCGTAGCCGTTGCGCAGCCGGGCGAAGCGGTCGGGCAGGCCCGCGTCGAACTTGTCCTTGCAGGGCGTGCCCCGGCCGAGCTGGACGGCGCCGAGTTCGATGCAGCTCTTGAGGATCTCGGCGAAGCCGAGGTCGTTGCCGCCGATCCCGACGGTGACCAGCCCGGTGGCCGGGTCGACGGCGTCGATCTGCGGCGGGACGGGCGGGTAGGGGCCGTTCGGGTCGGTGCCGAGCGGCGGGAGCGGGCGGCCGAGCGGGGCCTGCGCGGTCACGTCGACGCCGTCGGTGGTGGCGCCGCTGCAGCTGACGTTCCGCAGGTCGGCCAGGGAGCCGAGGTCGCGGCGGATGATCTCGGGGTAGGAGTCGACGGTCCGGGCGCAGCCGTCGCGGGGCGCGGTCTCGTCGCCGGTGGCCTCGATGACCCCGGCGGTGTAGGAGTCGCCGAGGGCCGTCCAGCTCAGTGCGCCGGCGCGGGTGCCCGGCCGGGCGGCGGCCTGGGAGGTGGTCGGGGTGATCAGCCCGGCGGCGAGCACGGTGGCGGTGCCGGCGACGGCGAGGCGGGACAGGAAGCGTGGCACGGCTCTCCTCCTGGGGATAGGGGGAGAGTGCGGTTTCACCCTCCTGAGAGTCAATCGAGTCGCTCTGTGGACGACTTGATGCCTCGGGAGGGTGAAACCACGGGCAGGACAGTGACGCCGAGTGTCAGAGCGTCGCGGCGGCGGGCTCGATCATCGCCCGCGCGGTCTTGCCGTCGACGTACTCGCCGAGCGCCGTCATCTCCCACTCGCCGCCCGGGCGGCGGACCAGCTTGCACATCATCACACCGGTGTGGGGCTCGGAGTTGGTGAGGTCGAAGCGGACCAGCTCCTCCTCCGTCCGGGCGTCCAGCAGGCGGCAGTAGGCGTCGCGCACCTCGGTGAACCGCTGGCCGGAGAAGGAGTTCACGACGAAGACCAGCGCGTGGACCTCGGCCGGCAGGCCCTCCAGGTGGACGGTGATCGCCTCGTCGTCGCCGCCCTCGCCGCCGACCAGGTTGTCGCCGGAGTGGGAGATCGCGCCGTTGAAGATGCTCAGCTTCATGAACCAGGCCGTCTCCAGCCGCTTGTGGCGGGCGTCGAAGGCGAGGCAGGAGGCGTCCAGGTCGATGTCGCGGCCGCGGGCGGCGGACTTCCAGCCGAGGGCCATCCGGACGGAGGAGAGGAAGGGGCGGCCGTTCTTGACCAGGGAGACCGAGCTGCCCTTGACCAGGTTGACCCGGCCCTTGTCCAGGGTGACCTTGCCGGGGGCGGCCGGGGCCGGGGGCGCGGCGGGCGCCGGGGGAGCCGCGGGCGGGGCCGGGACGGCGGTCTGGCCGGTGGCGAGGGCGATCCGCGGGTCGATCGGGGAGGCCGCCGGTGCGGGCGGCACGGGCGGAGCGGCCGGCGGGGCCGGGAGCTGGATGGTCCGGTCCATCGGGGTGGGCGGGGCCGGCGGTGCGGCCGCTGCCACCGGGGCGGCGGGCGCGGGGGCCGGGGAGTCGTCGACGGTGACGCCGAAGTCGGTGGCGATGCCCGCGAGGCCGTCGGCGTAGCCCTGGCCGACCGCGCGCACCTTCCAGGCGCCGCCCCGCTGGTAGACCTCGACCACGATGAGCGCGGTCTCCAGGCCCAGCCGGGGCGGGGTGAAGGTGACCAGCACCTCGCCGGTGTCGGCGTCGCGGACGGTGGCGGTGGGCTCCGTCCCGGCGAAGGTGGAGACCTGGTCGGCGGGGCTCGCGGTGACCACGATCTTGGTGATGCCGGCCGGGACGGCCCGGGTGTCGACGGTGATCGCGTCGGGGGTGCCGGCGGAGGCCGGGCGGTGGCTGACGCCGGGGCCGTTCGGGGCGTTGAAGAAGACGAAGTCGTCGTCCGAGCGGACCTTTCCGGCATCGGTCAGCAGCAGGCCGGAGACGTCCAGCGCCTTGGGCGCGGTGACCTCGACGGTCACTCGCGCGGCGGTCAGCGGTGCGTTGCCGCCTTGGGTCAGGACGGTGGGCACGGACTCCTCCTCGGGTGCGGAACGGCGGCCCGGCCGGGGCCGTTGGGGGCGCCGGGCCGGGTGCTGCCCACAGTAACGAACGAGGGTGCGGGGATGCGCCCGTCCGGCGGGCCCGGCTGTCGGATCGTCGGACGATCGTCCGCTGCGGGCCGTCGGCGGCTCAGCGGGCCGCGGCGGTCGGGGTCGCGGCCGGGGTGGTGGCCGGTGCGGCGAGCGGGGTGGCGGCCGGGGTGCCGGGCGCGTACGGCTCGGCGGACGGCGGCGGCGGAGGCGGGCCGAAGGAGCCGAGTGCCGCGACCGCGCGGGGGCGGTCGAGGGCGAAGGCGGAGACGCTCCAGCTCTCCGTCGGGGCCGACTTGCGCACCACGGCGGACGGGTCGGCCGCCGCACGGGCGCCGCGGACGCCGAAGGTGTAGCGGCCGGGCCGGACGTCGGTGCCGGGCGGGGTGGTGAAGCGGTAGACGAGGGTGCCGCGCTCCTGCTGGACGGTCACCACGGCGCCCGGCAGGTCGGTCCAGGCGGAGCCGGGGCCGGGGGCCGACTCGCCCGGGACGAGCCGGAACTCGGCCTGGAACGCGGTGACCGGCTCGGTGGCCGCGAGGGTGAGCTGGTGGCGCAGGCCGTCGCGGCCCAGCGGGGAGACCCGGGCGGCGCCGGTCAGCGCGTGGTCGGTGTCCGCGCTGTCGTCGGTGCCGTCGGTGTCCGGGGTGTCGCCGGTGTCCGCCGCGCCGTCGGTGTCGGGGACGGGCAGGGCGGGCGGCGGCGCCGGGCGGCCGGGGGTGGGCGGGCCGAAGCCGGGCTGCTTGGCGCCCGGGGCCGGGACGGAGACGGAAGGGGAGGGCGAGGGGCCGGCCGGGGCCGTGGCGCCGAGCAGCCCGGCCTCGGTGCCCGCGAGCTGGGTGCCTGAGGCGGGTGCGTCCTGCCCGGCCGAGGCCTGGCCGCCGGTCTGGGGGGCGCCCGGGACCGTCGCGCGGGGCGCGGGCGGGGAGGCGGCGACCGGGGGGTCCACCGAGCGGTGCGTGGACGGGTGCGTCGAGGGCCGGTTCGCGGCGGGGGAGGACGACGGGCCGTCGGTCGGGGTCTGCGCCGAGACCGCCTCGGCCTCCTCGGTGGCGCCCGGCGTGGGCGGCGGGGTGCTGCCGACCCGGGCGACGCCGGCCCGGCGGCCGATCCCCTGCTGTTCGTTGAGCAGCAGGGTGGTCGCGATGCTGATGCCGACCACGGTGGACATCGCCATCGCGGCGCCGGAGAAGCGCAGGGTGGGCAGCCGGAACAGGCCGCCGAACGGGCGCGGCCGCCCGTGCCGGCCCTGCCGTGCGGGCTCGTGCTGCACGTCCCGCGCGGTGTCCTCGCGCACAGCCACCGGACCCCTCCCTCCCCGAAGCCGCCGTCGCGTCGCCGTATTCTCCCACGCGCCGCCGCCGGGCCCGGCTCCGGCCGCGGAGGGCCGGTTCCACGCGGGCCCGCGTGGGGAGAGGGGAGAGCGTACCAGCGGGCGGCCGCGGCCCGGTCGCACCCCCTCCACTTCGCGGACATCCGTGCGCCACACGGAAGTTGACGCTCCGTCTGATAAGCGCCGGCAAGGGAAGGAAGGCCCGGCCGGGGGTTATTGCAACCCCCTTGCAACCCTTGCCCGCCGTACCGGGCGTGACGCAGGCTGAGGGCATCCCACGCCGTCCCGGAGAGACCGTCATGCCGTCCGACCCGCTGTCCGCAGCCTCCAGTGCACCCCTCGCCGCCACCCCCACGGGCGGCGATGGGGAGGTCTCCACCGCCGCTCCGGCGGCGGTGGAGGAGGTGCTGATCCTGCGGATCTCGCTGGGCGAGGAGGTGGTCGGCGAGGTGCGTACCCGGTTCCGGTTCACCGCCGCGCGCCCGTACGAGGTGCTGCTGACCTTCCACCTGGGGCGGCCGGACGAGGCGGACTGGGTGTTCTCGCGCGAACTGCTGCGCGACGGCCTGCGCGCGCTGAGCGGCCAGGGCGACGTCAAACTGTGGCCGGCGTACTGCCCGTGCCACGGCTCGACGCTGCACCTGGCGCTCGAATCCCCGCACGGCAGCGCGCTGCTGGAGGCCTCCAAGCCCCGGGTGCAGGCCTGGCTGGACCGCACCTACGCGCTGGTCTCCGAGCACCAGGAGCGCCACTGCGGCCCCACCGACGCCGAACTGGCCGCGCTGCTCGCCGAGGGCTGAGGCCGGCCGCCGACGCCAGGCCGCCGGGGAACAGGGCCGTCAGCGGCGCTCCGGCGGCCCGGCGGCGCACGGCGGCGCGAGGGGCGGCGCGCCGGGCAACCGGGCCGTCCCCGCCGCCAGCGCGGCCCGCAGCCGCCGGACGGCCGGGGCCGAGGAGGCGGGCAGCAGGTCGTACGGGTCGTCCGGCCCGTCCACGCTGACCAGCACCGACTCGGCGATCCGGTACGGCCGGTGGGCCAGCAGCCCGCCCAGGTAGCGGCGCAGCCGGGACAGCTCGGCGCGGACCGTCACCGTCCGGCCCGCGTCGCCGAACAGCGCCTCGGCGAGCTGGGCGGCGGTGCTGCCCTCGCGTCCGGTGGCGAGCAGGAGCAGCAGTTCGGCGTGGCGCGGGCTGAGCGGGTGCGACCAGCTGTCGGCCGCGCCCCGGACGGACAGCTCGGGGCGGTCCGGGCGGCGCAGGTCGAGCCGCAGGTGGGCGCCCTCGGCCTGTTCGGCGGTCACCGTGCCGGAGCCGTCCTCCTCGGGCGGCCGGACCGGGCGCACCAGCCAGCCGTCGGCGAGCGGCTCCAGCGCGCACTCGCCGAGGCCGGGCACCCAGTGCACGGTGGCCGGGGTCCAGCCCTCGCTGGGCACCCGCAGCCGGCTGGGCGGCGGCAGTCCGGCGGCGGCGGCGGTCCAGCCGGCCGCGTCGACCACCAGCGCCGGGCCGCCGACCCGGGCGAGCAGCGGGGCGGCCAGGGCGCGCAGCTGGTGCAGCGCCTCCAGCCGGTGGGCGCGCAGCTCGGCCTCGGCGAGCCGGGCGGCGGTGGCGGTGAGCTGGATCAGGAACGGGCGGACGCTGTGCGCCGGGCCGCTCAGGTTGATGGCGCCGACCAGCCGTCCGGTCCCGGGGTCGCGCACCGGCGCGGCCACGCAGGTCCAGGCGTGGTGGCTGCGCAGGTAGTGCTCGGCGGAGTGGACGTGCATCGGGCGCCGGGCGCGCAGCGCGACCGCGATGCCGTTGGTGCCGACGCTCTCCTCGATCCAGCGGGCGCCGGTGATGAAGCCGATCCGGTCGGCGCTGCGGCGCAGGCCGCGCTCGCCCTCCTGCCAGAGCACGTGGCCCTCGGCGTCGGCGACGGCCAGCAGCAGCGGGGCCGCTCCGCCCACCTCCAGCAGGGTCTCGCGCAGCACCGGCAGGACGGCGTCGAGTCCGCTGGTGCGGCGGCGCTGTTCGATTTCGCCGGGGCCCAGCAGGACGGCGGCGGCGCCGGTGTCGGGGTCGAGGCCGAGGCGGCGCAGCCGGGCCCAGGAGTCGCCGATCTCGGGGCGGGGTTCGAGCAGGCCGGGGCCGCCGGTCTCCTCGGTGAGGGCGGGAACGGCCAGTTCCCGGGCGGCGGCGTCGGCGAGGGTGCGGTCGTGGACCTTGGCCAGCTCCGACGCGGTCGGCGGGGTGCGGCGCTCGGGTCGTCGGGACTGCCGTCCGGTCTGCCGCACTCGCTTCGCTCCTCGCCGCCGTTCGAGGACGCGTCGGGGCCGACGCGCTGACGAAAGCGTACGGGGGCGGTGGGCCGCTGGGGACGGGGTCGGGCAAGTCGGCATACCGGGCGGTACGGAACGCGGGCCCGCGCTCCGTACCGCCGTACCGCCTGGCGGCCGGACGGGGTCAGCGCTGCGCGCCGGAGCCCTGCTGGGCCGCCTCCACGGTGTGGTGCAGGTCGGCGCCGGCCTCCAGGGCGGCGCCGGTGCTCAGTGCCAGGCAGGCGGCCAGGGCCACGGCGGCGGCCCGCAGCCAGGTGCCGGGGGCGGTGGCCGGGCGGGGCTGGAGCAGTGCGGCGACCCGGCGCGGGACCGGGCCGGAGTGGGCGGCGGCGACCAGCCGGGGGCGGGCCGGCCAGGGGGAGCGGCTCGCGGCCAGGGCGGCCCGGCCGACCGCGCGGGCGGTGACGGCGCGGTCGCCGACCCGGGCGGCGGCCACCTCGTCGGCCCAGCGCTCCAGGTGGTAGCCGAGGGGTGCGCGCAGCGGGCGGAGTGCCGGGTGGATGTCGGCGGCGTGCTCGGCGAGGGCGAGGAAGAGGTGGTGGCGGGCGGTCAGGTGGGCCCGTTCGTGGGCGAGCAGGGCGGAGCGCTCGGGGCCGCTGAGGGCGCGCAGCATGCCGGAGGTGACCACGATCCGGCCGGGCTCGCCCGGTCGGCCGGGGCGGCCCAGGCGGCCGGGCAGGGCGAAGGCGTCGGCGCACTCGTCGTCGAGGACGGTGAGCGGGTGGTCGGCGGGCCGCAGCAGGGCGGCGGGCCGGAGGAGCGCGGCCGGCCATGCCGGGGGGCGTGACCGGCGCACGGAGGCGCGCGGGGGGCGCGTGTCCGGATGCTGGGCGGGGGAAGGTCCACGGTCCGGACGCGGGCTGTCGGAGGGCTCCGTGCGGTGCGCGTCGGCCGGGAGCGCGGCCCGGGCGGCGCGCAGCTCCCGCAGCCGTCGGCGGGCGGTGCGCACCGCCAGGGCGCCGAGCGCGAGGAGGGCCACGGCGGCCAGCGCGGCCGGGAACGGCGCGTCGGGCGCGGCCGCGGTGAGCCAGGGCAGCGAGAGGTGGCCGAGGGCGGCGACCGGCGGGAGCTGGAGCAGTCCGGCGGCGGCCAGCAGGCCGAGCGAGCAGAGGGTGCCGCCGGCCAGGACGGCGGCGCTGCCGGCCAGCATCCAGGCGGCGGCCCGCGGCGGCAGCGCATCGGCGAGGCGGCGGGCCAGCGGGGCGGCCAGGAAGGGCAGCAGCAGGGGGACCCAGACGGCGAGCATCATCGGCCCGCCGTTCCCGGTGTCTGAGCCCCGGGGTTGCCGTCGCCGAGGAGGTCGCGCAGCAGCTGCTCGTCCTCGGCGGAGAGGTCGGAGACGAAGCGGGCCAGCACGGTGGAGCGGTCGGTCTCGCGGCCGAGCTCGGTGTGCATCCGGCGGGCGGCGAGCCCGGCGGTGTCCTGGACGGTCGGGGTGTAGGCGTAGGCGCGGCCGGCCCGGGTGCGCTCGACCGTCCCCTTGTCGAACAGCCGGGCCAGGATCGTCGCGATGGTGGTGCGGGCGAGGTCCCCGCCGAGCGCGGCCTGGACGTCCTGCGGCGTCATCGGCTGCCGGGCGGACCAGAGGGCGGCCAGCACCTCGGCCTCCAGCTCCCCGGCGGGCCGGCGGGCGGACGGTACGTCGGGCATGGCGGCGCTTCCTCCAAGTATCGTCTACAGTCGTGTAGACCGTCTACGCAACTGTAGACGGTCCGGGCGGGTTCGGTGCGAACCGCCCTCCAACGTACGGGAGGTCCGTCGGCCTTGCTCCAGTTCCTCGCCGATCCGGCCGTTCACCTCGCGGTGAACCCGCTGGACGCGTCCTCACTGCTCGCCGCCTTCGGCGCGCTCGGCATCGCCGTCGTGCTGTTCGCCGAGACCGGGCTGCTGGTGGGCTTCTTCCTGCCCGGCGACTCGCTGCTGTTCACCGCGGGGCTGCTCTGCGTGCCCGGCGCCACCAAGGGCCCGCAGCTGCACCTGTGGCAGGTGCTGCCCGCCGCCCTGGTCGGCGCGCTCGTCGGCGCCCAGGTCGGCTACCTGATCGGCCGGCGCGGCGGCCGGGCGCTGCTCGGCCGGACCAGGCGCAAGAGCCTGCTGGAGGGCGTGGCGCGGGCCGAGGAGCTGCTCGCCAAGTACGGCCACGGCAAGGCGATCGTGCTCGCCCGGTTCATCCCGGTGGTCCGAACGGTGCTGAATCCGCTCTGCGGCGTGCTCGACGTGCCGGTCCGCTCGTTCACCCTGTGGCAGGTGGCCGGAGGCGTGGTCTGGACGGTCGGCGTGGTGTTCGCCGGGTACGGGCTGGGCTCGTCCATCCCCGGCATCGACCAGTACCTGCTGCCGATCATCGGTCTGGTAGTAGTTGTCTCCGTGCTCCCTATTGTTCTCGAACTGTTCCGCGCCCGTAAGGCGCGACGTCACGGAGGTGACATGTGACGCCCTCCAGGGCGCTCGCCGTGTACGACGGCAGCGGAATCGACGGCGGCCTGTACACCCGGGTCAACGGCTGGGCGCAGTCGGCGCCGCACTGGCTGGACGAGCTGATCAAGGTCTGGTCGGCGCTCGGCCTCGGGCTGTTCGCGGTCTTCATGCTCTACGCCTGGTGGCGGGCGCGCGGCGCGGACTCGGCCGTGATGGCCAGGGTGCTCGCCTCGCCGCTGATCGTGGTCGTCGCGTACGGCGTCAACTCGGTCTTCAAGGGCGCGGTCGAGGAACTCCGGCCGTGCGCGCAGATCCCCGGCAGCGTCTCGCTGGAGACCTGCCCGGGCACCGGGGACTGGTCCTTCCCGAGCAACCACTCGGTGATCGCCTTCGCCGCCGCGACCGCGCTCTGGTTCGTCAACCGGCGGCTCGGCCTGGTGGCCGGCCTGTTCGCGGTGCTGATGGCCGCCTCCCGGGTCTGGGTCGGCGTGCACTACCCGCACGACGTGGCGGTGGGCGCGCTGGTCGGGCTGCTGGCCGCGGCGGTGCTGGCGCCGCTCGCCGGGCGCTGCGGGCCGCTGGTGGACCGGATGCGGGCGGGCGCGCTGCGGCCGCTGCTCGGACCGGGGCAGCCGCCGGTCGTGGCCCGCGGGTACGCGTCGTACGAGTCCCGGCAGCGCTGAGCCGGACTTCCGCCCCTGCCCCTTGTCCGGTCTCGGACGGCGGGTGGAGCATGTGAGCCGGGCGTGGAGCCTCCTTCGGGGGGCGCCCGCCCGGCTCAGTCGTGCTCGGGCGCGCGGGCGCCGGGCGTGCCAGCGGAGGGAGTGCCGAATGCCGTACCGACTCGACATCACGCAGGGGGACTGGCCGGGCGACCTGCTGCACAAGGGCGTCGAGGGGCTGTTGGCCGAGGCCATGGTGCTCACCCTCGCCACCGCGGGCCACGAGCACGGCCCGCACGCCAACCTGGCCTTCTTCGCGTACGACGACGACCTCGTCCTCTACTTCGTCAGCGAGCGCTCCACCCGGCACAGCCACCACCTGGCCGAGGAGGCCCGGGCCGCCGCCACCGTCTTCCTGCCGCCGCCGGTCTTCGGCGAGCAGCTGCGCGGCCTCCAGCTGACCGGCAGCGCGAGCGAGGCCTGGGGGCGGCAGGCCGAGGCGGCGCTGGCCGCCTACCAGGGGCGTTACCCGGTCTTCGCGCGGGACGAGGAGGTCCGGCGGCAGTTCCTGACCGGGGGCGGGGCGGCGGCGCTGTACCGGTTCCAGGTGGAGGAGCTGACGGCGGTGGACGAGCCGAACTTCGGGCGGCGCAACTACCTGCGGGCCCGGGTGGTGCGGTCGTAGCCACCGCGGCGGCCTCGGGGTGGCCGACGGGTTGTCTGTACAACTTCCCAGGTGGTTCATCTGCGGGACGGCGTCCCGACGCCCCTCGGACACCCGGGCGCACCAGCCTGGACGCATGAGAGTCATCGTCGTAGGAGCAGGCGTCCTGGGCAGCATGCACGCCTGGCAGGCCGTCGAACGCGGCCACGAGGTCGTCCACCTGGAGCGCGAGACCGAGGCGCGCGGCGCCTCGGTGCGCAACTTCGGCCTGGTCTGGGTCAGCGGCCGCGCGCAGGGCGAGGAACTGGACACCGCGCTGCGCGCCCGCGAACTGTGGGAGTCCATCGGCGCCCGCGTCCCGGACCTCGGCTTCCGGGCCAACGGATCGCTCACCGCGATTCGCACCGAGGCCGAACTCGCCGTCGCCGAACAGGCCCTGGCCCTGCCGGACGCCGCCGCCCGCGGCTACCGGCTGCTCGACCCGGACGAGACCCGCGCCGCCAACCCGGCCCTGCGCGGCAAGCTGCTCGGCGCCCTGTGGTGCGGGCGCGACGCCGCCGTCGAACCCCGCACCGCCCAGCCCGCGCTGCGCGCCGCCCTGGAGGCCACCGGCCGGTACACCTTCCTGCCCGGGCGCGAGGTGCGCGAGGTGGTCGGCGAGAACGCCGTCCGCGACGACCACGGCGACGTCCACACCGGCGACCTGGTGGTCCTCTGCACCGGCGCCTGGCTCGGCGGCCTGGTCCGCGAACTCGCCCCCGCCCTGCCGGTCCGCCGGGTGCGGCTCCAGATGATGCAGACCGACCCGCTCGGCGAGACCCTCACCACCTCCGTCGCCGACGGCGACAGCTTCCGCTACTACCCCGCCTTCGCCGGCACCGCCCTGGACCGGCTGCGCGAGACCCAGCCGCAGCCGCCCGTCGCCGCCGAGCACCGGATGCAGCTGCTGATGGTCCAGCGCCGCGACGGCGGCCTGACCATCGGCGACACCCACGAGTACGACCAGCCGTTCGGCTTCGACGTCGTCGAGGACCCGTACGACCACCTGGTCGGCGTCGTCGAGGACCTGCTCGGCCGCCCGATGCCGCGGATCCGCCGCCGCTGGGCCGGGGTGTACGCGCAGTGCGTCGACACCACCCGGGTCGTCCACCGCGAGCGCGTGCGCGACGGCGTCTGGCTGGTCACCGGCCCCGGCGGCCGCGGCATGACCTGCTCGCCCGCCATCGCCGAGACCACCGCCGACCTCGCCAACCTGTAAGGAGCGCCGCTGTGAGCAACACCGCTGTGACCGATACCGCTGTGACCGCAGACATCCGCCTGGTCGTGCTCGACATGGCCGGCACCACCGTGGCCGACGACGGCCTCGTCGAGCAGGCCTTCACCGCGGCCGCCGCGGCGCTCGGCGTCGAAGCCGGCAGCCCGGAGTTCGACCCGATGCTGGCCCACGTCCGGGCCACCATGGGCGAGTCCAAGATCTCCGTCTTCCGGCACCTGTTCGGCGCGGAGGAGAAGGCCCAGCGGGCCAACACCGCCTTCGAGGCCGCCTACCACGACCTGGTCGACGCCGGGCACTGCGCCGCCCTGCCCGGCGCCGCCGAGGCCATCGCCGAACTGCGCGGCCAGGGCCGCAAGGTGGTCCTCACCACCGGCTTCTCCCGGGCCACCCAGGACCGCATCCTGGACGCCCTCGGCTGGCGGTCCGTCGCCGACCTGACCCTCTGCCCCGCCGAGGCCGGCCGCGGCCGCCCGTACCCCGACCTCGCGCTCACCGCCCTGCTGCGCACCGGCACCGACTCGGTCCGCCAGATCGCCGTCGCCGGCGACACCGGCTACGACATGCTGACCGGCACCCGGGCCGGCGCCCCGGTCGTCGCGGGCGTCCTCACCGGCGCCCACGACGAGGCCCGGCTGCGGGCCGACGGCGCCACCCACGTCCTCGGCTCGATCGCCGAACTGCCCGCGCTGCTGGGCTGATGCGGCGTTCCGCCCCGGGCGGCGGCCCGGGGCGGAACGGTGGGCTCAGGCGACCGGCCGGCTCAGGCGGACGACTCCTTCGGCCGGCGCACCGACCAGAGCAGGGTGCCGTCGATCAGGACGTTGCAGCCGAGGAACGCCAGCAGGTAGGCGGAGGAGTCGGCCTCGCCGGGGAGCTTGGGGGCGACCCGCCCGGCCGGGTCCATCCGGACGGTGATCACCTGGCCGCGCTTGAACCGGGGGGAGCTCTCCGTGAGCGGGCCGCCCGGCACGTCGTCGTTCAGCTCCGTGGAGGCCAGGCTGTACGCCCGCCCGGTGCCGTGGAGGGCGTCGGTGACCTTCTCGTCGACGACCACGGCCTGCACGGTCCGCCCCGAACCCAGGATCAGGTTCGCCCAGGCCTCGGTACCGGCCAGGTAGGCGACGAAGCCGACGACGGAGATGCCCAGGCCCCAGGCGACCATGTTCTTCTGGAACCGGGGGTTGCTGTCGGCGTCGCGGCGCACGGCGAACGCGTACAGCACGATCAGCGGGTAGGCGAGCCCCACCACCGCGGCGAGGAACGAGTTGACGTAGACGTCCAGCGCGATGACGCCGACGAGCACCGCCGTGGTGACGGCGATGAGGGCCAGGGCCCCGCCGAGTCGGCGGGGCCCGCTCCGGGTGGTGCCCTGGTCGGGCTGGGTGATCGTCACCCGAAGGCCTTCCGGATGTTGTCCTGCCGCTCGGGCGGCAGGGCGTTCGACGTCTCGTTCAGCGGGGGGTAGAAGGAGATCCCGCTGATGGCGGCGCCCACCAGGACCGACCAGCCGTCCCAGTAGTCCAGGTGCTGGGTGGAGAAGACGACGGCGAGCACGTGGGGGCTCCACGGGTGCGCGAACAGGGCCTCCAGCTGGCGGACGGTGGTGACGCCCGACCCCGGCAGGCCGTAGGCCGTCCCGGAGACGGGCACGGCCAGGTCGCGGACGGTCACGGCGGCCCGGCCGAGCGGGAAGTCGAGGACCTCGATGTCGGCGTCCGGCCAGGCGGTCGCGAGCTCCCGGGCGACGCGCTGGGGGTAGCCGCCCGGGGTGCCCTGCTCCTGCTCGCGCAGGTACAGGCTGAACACGCCCTGGACGATCTCGCCCTCCTCGGTCTGCACCAGGCAGTTGGAGACGTGCACCGCACCCTCGCGCAGCTGCGCCTGGAGGGCGAGCTCGGCGGAGACGGCGATGCCGAGCTTCTGCTCCGGAGCGGCGTCGGTGAGCCCGTCGAGCCCGTCCACGATCCGGCTCATCCGGTCGCCCGGGTCCTCGGCCAGGTCGATGTCCGTGAACCCCTCGGGCAGGGAGAGCCAGACGGACGGCATGGTCGTATCAGTCATGTCCCACTCCCCAGACACCGGTGACGATCGCGCTGCCGCCGCCGAGCAGGGCGGGCAGGATCCGGCCCTTGCCGCTGCCGCCGATGGCGCCGCCGGCGCCGTTGAGCGCGGTGCCGCCGCCGGTGGTGTAGTTGATCGCGGCGCCCAGCCCCGGGCTCGGGCTGTCGGTGAAGAGGCCGGCCGCGGTGGGGGCCGTCAGCGCGACCCCGCTGGCCGCCTGCACGCCGTCGGAGACGTTCATCGCGGCGGCCTTGGAGAGCCCGAGCTTCATGGCGGGCTTCTCGATCGCGGTGGTGAAGATCGGGCTGGCCGGGTCCATCGCCCGGGCGGCGACGCGGATCTCCTTGGCGCCGGCGCTCACGGCCTTGGCCCCGCCCTCGGCGGCGCGGGCGCCCCGGAACGCGGTGACCCCGCCCTTGAGGAGGGCGCCTCCGGGCAGGGCCCCGAGGAGGTCGCCGGCCAGGGTGAGGTCGTTGCCGAGGTTGTCCCAGCTGGTCGGCATCAGGCCCTTGATGCCGTACTGCTTGGCGTGCAGGCCCGCCGCGCCGACGCTCAGCAGGATGGCGGGCAGGGCGAACGCGGGGCAGAAGATGGCCGCGACGCCGCAGATGCCGGAGGCCACCGTCAGCAGGTCCCCGCCGTGCTTGCTGAACCAGTCGCCGATCTTGCTGAGCATGCCCGGCTCCGGCGGGGCCTTGCTGTCGGCGGCCTTGCGGACGGCCTCGGCCGTCTTCTGGGCGTCCGACTTGTGGGTCCCGGCGAGCTCGTGGGCCTGCTTCTGGAGGCCGGCCAGCTCGTTGGAGGCGCTGGTGAGCAGGCTGGCGGCGGAGTCCAGGTGGTTCTTCGCCGTGTTGTAGCGCTGCTCCGCGGCGGCGAGGCTGGCGTCGTCGGGGTAGGAGCGGCCGGCCAGTTGGAGGTCGGGGGCGGCGGCCGCGGCGCTGTGGGCCTTGTCCGCCTCCTCCTTCTTCTTCTTGGCGGTGACCGCGGAGGCGGCCAACTCGGCTGCCTTGGGCTGGTGTTCGGTCAGCGCCTTGTACCAGACGTCGAGCGCCGTGTAGGCCGAGGTGATCGAGTCGGCGGCGTCCTGGAGGTAGCCGGGGAGCTTGCCGAACTGCTCGGAGAACTTCTTGGCGGCCTCACCCGTCCACTGGCCCTCGTTGTTGGAGATCTGGGAGAGCGTGGTGTGCACGCCGCTCAGGTGCTGGCCGACCCGGCGCAGGCTGGTGCTGAGCGCGGTGACGGCGGCGGAGTCGCCGGGCGTGGGGTTGAAGCCGAGGCCGGACCAGTCGGGCGCCGGCGTGGGGGCGCTCACGACTGCCCCGCCGGGGCGAGGACCTTGACGATGCTCTGCTCGGTGCCGTCGTAGTTCTTCTGCACCTGCTCAAGGCCCTCGTCCAGGGCCTTGACGCACTCGCGGACCTTCTTCAGGCCGAACTGCCACTTGTCCTTGAAGTGCCCGCAGGCCTCGTCCAGGAAGTCGAAGCCGGTGCCGGTGTGGCCGGCCGCCTCGAAGGCCTTGAGGCCCTGGTCGAGTTCGTCGGCACAGCCTTTGAGGTCTTGGGCCAGTTTTGCGAGGAATTCGGTACTGACTTTGAAGTCGGACACTTTCGCCCCCCGATGCGTCGATTGTCGGACCGGGCGAGCATAGCTCCAGCCGACCGGGGAGAGATCGTCACGGTCGTCACCGGAGGCGGTCGTTACGGGACCTTTACGGGCCGTCGACGCCTTCTTGACGTCGGCGGCCCAGCTTCGAGGTGTATACGTACGGTCGGTCTCAGCGGCGCCAGAAGCCGCGCTTCTTCGGGGTGACGAGCCGCACCACGGCCGTGACGAACAGCTCGGCGACGGGGGAGGGCCCCGGGCCGTGGTTGAGGTGGCTCTCGGCGGTCCACTCGCCGAGGACGGTGCCGGGGCTGCCGTCGAAGGGGCTGAACGCGTGCTCCAGGGTCACGTAGCGGACGGTCCTGGCGCCGCCCGGCTGGACGGCGGCGACGAAGTGGGCCTCGGTGGCGCCGACCGGGGCGGGCAGGGTGACCAGCAGCATGTGGTGGCCGTCGACCGACAGGTGGCGGCAGTCGAGGCCGTGGTCGGGCAGGCGGTCCTCGGGCGGCAGGGTGCTGCCGAGGTCGTCCCAGATCTGGGTGACGACGGGCAGCAGGCTGCCGCCGTCCGGGGTCGGGGTGGCCACGCGCGGGCCGAACTCCAGCACCTGGCGGGCCAGCTCGCGGTGGACGAAGCGGTAGTGGTGTGGGCGGGGGTCCGTCATGGGGGACACCGTAGCGAAGCGTCCGGGGCGGGTCGTCGGCACGTCCGACGTCCCGCCCCGGAAGGGGAGTTGACCAGCGAATTCAGAGTTGACGGAGCGTCAGAAAAGGTGTCGGAAACGGCGTCAGGAGTGCCCGCCCCTGAGGTTGAGCACGACCACCCCGACGATCACCAGCGCGATCCCCAGCCACTGGAGCCGCCCGAGCGACTCGCCGAAGGCGACCACCCCGATCCCGGCGACCGCCGCGGTGCCGGCCCCGGACCAGACCGCGTAGGCGACCGAGACCGGTATGTGCTTGAGCGCGCGGCCGAGCAGCAGGAAGGAGAGCACGTAGCCGACACCGACGCCGAGGCTCGGCCAGAGCCGGGTGAACCCCTCGGTGAGCTTGAGGCAGCTGGTGGCGCAGACCTCGCTGATGATGGCCAGGGCGAGCAGGAGATAGGGCATGTCAGGGTCGAACCGCGCCGGCGCCGGCGAGCTTCCCGAGCAGGGCGAGGTCGGCCTGCTCCAGGCTGGCGAGCAGGGTGATCCGCTCGCCCCGCGGCATCGGCACCGGGGTGGACGGCACGGCGAGCACGGCGCAGCCGGCCGCGGTGGCGGAGGCGACCCCGGTCGGGGTGTCCTCGACGGCGAGGCAGTCGGTCGGGTCCAGGCCGAGCCGTTCGGCGGCGGCGAGGTACGGGTCGGGCGCGGGCTTGGTGCGCGGGGTGTCCTCGGCGGCCAGGGTGACGGCGAACCAGTCCCGGCCGATGGCGGACAGCACCAGGTCCACCACCCGGCGCGGGGAGGCGGAGACCAGCGCGGTCGGCACCCCCGCGTCGCGCAGCGCGGCCAGCAGGGCGAGCGCGCCGGGGCGCGGCACCGTCTCGGCGGCGACCTTGGCGGCGAAGGACTCGCCGAGCCGGGCGGCGAGTTCGGCCTCGCTCAGGGCGGTGCCGCTGACCGCGTGCAGGTGGGCGGCGGTGTGCTCGACGGCCTGGCCGAGCACCTCGGGGGCGTCCTGGTCGGTGAGCGGGTGGCGCAGTTCCTCGGCGATCTCGGCGGCGGTCTGCCACCACAGCTGCTCGGTGTCGACCAGGGTGCCGTCCATGTCGAACAGGACGGCGGCGGGCAGCGCGTTGGACGCGGGCATGGCGGTGTCAGGCATGGCGGTACCTTCGGTGGTTCTCCGGCGCTTCGTCGGCGCTTCTTCGGTGCTCCGCCGGTACGTCGTCGGGCGGAGCGGGGAGGTACGAGGCTCTCAGGCGGCGCGGCGGTCCACCAGCACCGGGCGCTCCGGCAGGGTGAGCGCGGCCCGGGCGCCGGCCGGCAGTGCGGTGGCGGCCTCGGTGGGCAGGTCGGCCTTGACCTCGGTGCCGTCGTCCAGGCGGACGGTGAGCCGGGTGACGGCGCCCAGGAAGGAGGCGGTGACCACCAGCGCGGGGCCGTCCTCGGCCGGGGTCAGGGTGACGTTCTCCGGGCGGACCAGCACCTGGAGCTCGCCGTCGGCCGGGACCTCGCCGTCCACCGCGTGCCGGCGGCCGAGCACCTCGACGCCGTCCGAGGTGCGGGTGCACGGGATGCGGCTCATGGTGCCGACGAACTCGGCGACGAAGGCGGTGGCCGGCCGGCCGTACAGCTCGGACGGGGCGGCGCACTGCTCCAGCCGTCCGGCCCGCAGCACCGCGACCCGGTCGGCCATCGACAGCGCCTCCTCCTGGTCGTGGGTGACGAACAGGGTGGTGATGCCCAGCTCCTGCTGGAGGCGGCGGATCTCCTCGCGCAGCTGGAGGCGGACCTTGGCGTCGAGCGCGGACAGCGGCTCGTCCAGCAGCAGGACGCGCGGCTGGAGGGCGAGCGCGCGGGCGAGCGCGATGCGCTGCTGCTGGCCGCCGGACATCTGGTGCGGGTAGTGGTCGGCGCGGTGCGGCAGGCCGACCAGCTCCAGCAGCTCCAGGGCCCGCTTGCGGCGCTCGGCCTTGCCGGTGCCGCGCATCCGCAGCCCGAAGGCGACGTTGTCCAGCGCGGTCAGGTGCGGGAAGAGGCTGTAGGACTGGAACACCATGCCCGCGTCGCGCTTGTGCGCGGGGATCGCGGTGATGTCCTGGCCGTCGACCAGCACCTCGCCGGAGTCGTGCTGCTCGAAGCCGGCCAGGATCCGCAGCGCGGTGGTCTTGCCGCAGCCGGACGGGCCGAGCAGGGCGAGCAGCTCGCCCGGGCGGACGGTCAGGTCCAGGCCGTCGAGGGCGGTGGTGGCGCCGAACGCGCGGCGCAGGGAACGGAATTCGACGGTGGCGCTGCCGGAGGCGAGCGGGGCGTCGGCGGCGATGGCGGTGGCCGTGGTCATGACTGGTGACTCCGGGGGGTTTCAGGAGGTGGCGGTCTTGGCGCGGCGCTCGCGCCCGGCGGTGGCCAGCAGGAGCAGCAGCAGCCAGGTGAGCAGCAGGCTCAGGATGGAGACCGCGACCGACATGTGGGCCTGGCTGTTGCCGACCGAGTAGATCCAGACCGGGAAGGGCTGGAAGCCGAGGATCGAGGCGGTGGTGAACTCGCCGAGCACCAGGGCCAGGGTGAGGAAGGAGGCGTTCAGCAGCGCCCCGCGCAGGTTGGGCAGGACGACGGTGAACACCGCGCGCGGCCAGCTCGCGCCGCAGTTGCGGGCGGCCTCGACCAGGGTGCGCACGTCCATCGAGCGCAGGCCGGCGTCCAGGGCGCGGTAGGCGAGCGGCAGGGCCATCAGCACGTAGGCGATGACCAGCACCAGCGGGAAGTCCGGGTCCTGGATGAACACGAAGGTCTGGAAGAACGGGGTGTCCATCAGGTAGTCCGGGCCCCAGCGGAGCACGCCGATCAGGCCGGCGGTCAGCGCGACCGGCGGGACGACCAGCGGCAGGGTGCAGAGCACGTCGAGCACCGGGCGCAGCTTCGGCGAGCCGAGCCGCACGGAGATCAGCGCCGGGACGAGCAGGAGCAGCAGCACCACGACGGTCACGACGGCGAGGCCGAGGGTCAGCCAGAGGCTGTCCAGGAAGCCGGGGGCGGAGAGCAGCCCGGTGTAGGCCGCGAAGGAGATGCCCTGGGGGTCGTCGATCGAGAACCAGAAGGAGGCCGCGAGCGGGACGACGAAGTAGACGCCGGCGAGCAGCAGCACGGCTCCGCGCCACCAGCGCACGGTGCGTCGGCCGGGGCGGGCGGGGGTGGTCAGCTGAGCCATCGGGCGCTCCGGCGCTGGAGGGGGAGGTACACGGCCATCACCAGGACGGCCACGAAGATCATGTTGAGGCTGAGGGCGAGGGCGAGGTTGCCCTGGCCGACCAGCACGTTGCCGGAGAGCGCGTCCGCGATCGAGCGGCTGACCAGCGGGACGGTCGCGCCGACCATGGCGGCGGCCGTCGCGTAGGCGGCGAAGGCGCTGCCGAAGAGCAGCACGAAGCCGCCGAGCAGGGAGGGCAGCAGGATCGGCAGGGCGACGTGGAGCCAGTACTGGACGGTGGTGGCCCGGTTGTTCTGGGCCGCCTCGCGCCACTGGGTCCGCAGGCCGTCCAGGGCCGGGGTGATGGTGAGCACCATCAGCGGGACGAGGAAGTACAGGTAGACGACGGTCAGGCCGGTGAACGAGTACAGCGACCAGCCGTGGTCGGTGAGGTGCAGCAGCTTGGTGATCTCGCCGGCGTTGCCGAGGGTGGCGACGAACGCGAAGGCGAGCGGCAGGCCGCCGAAGTTGGCGAGCACGCCGGAGGCGGTGAGCACCGCCTGGCGCAGCCAGCCGCGCCGGGAGGTGACGACGGCCTGGGCGAGCGGCAGGCCGAGGACGGTGGCGAGCAGCGCGGTCAGCGCGGAGAGCTTGAGGCTGCTCAGCATGGCCGTCTGGTAGCCGCCCTGGACGGAGGCCGTCAGGTTGTCGAAGGTGAACTGCCCGGCGCCGGACTCCGCGTCGCTGGAGGTGGTGAACGCGCCGATCACGATGGCGACGGCGGGAAGGCCGAAGCCGATCAGGAAGAACAGCAGCAGCGGCACGGCCGCCAGCCAGGACGCGCCGCCGAGGCGGGCGAGCGGCCGGCGCCGCGGGCCGGGCGCGGTGGTGGTGGGGGAGGTGGTCGTGGCGGTGGCGGACGCCCCCGCGCCGCCACCGGGGGAGGTGGCGGCGGGGGTGGTCGGCACCGGGGTGGGAGCCGTGGTCATGAGTGCCTTTTCTCAGCCCGAAGTGCGGTACGTGGCCTGGGTGTCAGCCCGCGATCGCCTTGGTCCAGTTCTCGGTGACGACCTTCTTGGCCGCGTTGATCTGGTCGACGGTCGGGAAGGTGGTGAACGGCTTCTCGACGGTGGGCAGCTTGGCGGCGCCGGCGGCGTCCAGGGTGCCGTCCTTCTTCAGGGCCTCGAAGGTGGACGGGGTGGCGTAGCCGCCGAGGAAGAGGTTCTGGCCCTCGGTGCTGAACAGGTACTCCTGCCACAGGCGGGCGGCCGCCGGGTGCGGGGCCCACTTGTTGACGGCCTGGTTGTAGAACTGGGCGTAGGAGCCGTCGGTCGGGATGGAGACCTTCCAGTCGACGCCCTTGTCCTTGAACTCGTCGGTGTAGCCGGCGTTCAGGTAGGACCAGTCGATCGAGATCGGGGTCTCGCCCTTCTCGACGGTGGCCGGGGTCGACTCGACCGGGTTGAAGTTGCCGGACTGCTTCAGCTTGCCGAAGAAGTCGATGCCGGGCTGGATGTTGTCCAGCGAACCGCCGTTGGCGAGCGCGGCCGCGTAGACGCCGCCGAAGGCGGAGCCGGACTTGGTCGGGTTGCCGTTGAGGGCGACCTGGCCCTTGTACTCCGGCTTGAGCAGGTCGGCGAAGGTCTTCGGGCAGTTGGCGATCTTCTTGGCGTCGCAGCCGATGGAGACGTAGCCGCCGTAGTCGTTGACGGCGGCGCCGTTCGCGTCCTTCATGGTGTCCGGCACCTTGTCGAAGGTGGCGACCTTGTAGGGGGCGAGGATGCCGTCCTTGACCGCCTGGAGGGCGAAGGCGCTGCCCAGGTCGACCACGTCGGGGGCGCGGTCCTGGCCCTTGCGGGAGTTGATCGCGTTGATCTCGTCCTGGCTGGAGCCGTCCGGGTTCTCCTCCTCGACCTCGATGCCGTACTTGGCCTTGAAGCTGTCGATGATCTTGCCGTAGTTCGCCCAGTCCCGGGGCAGCGTGATGACGTGCAGCTTGCCCTCCTTCTTGGCGGCGGCGATCAGGCCGTCCATGCCGCCGAAGTCGGCGGCGGAGGTGGCCGTCTTGGCGTCCTTGGCGCCGCCCTGGGCGGTGTCGCCGGACTTGGCGCTCGAACCGGCGGAGCCGCAGGCGGTGAGGGAGAGCGCGGCGGCGGTCAGGACGGCCGCGAAGGCGGCGGCGCGGGCGCGGTGCACGGTCACGGGGAAGTCTCCTGTTAAGGGGGCGTACTGCGAGGGCGCTCGCGGGGGGTTCCGCGGGCTGGCGTCTCGCGAAGGATCGCGAAGGCCTGGGACGGCCTGCGAAGGTTCGTGAAGCCTTGCGAAGGTTCGCGAGGCCTTGCGGAGGGCGGCGGGCCGACCGGGGTGAGCGATCGATCGACGTCGTCCGAGTTGACTAGCCAACTTCGCTGACGGCAGTAAGTACGCCGGAGTCCGGTGACGGGAAGGTGAACGGACGGCCCAGCGCCGGGGTCGGGTGCGGGAACGGTGGAATCCGGCCATCGGAGCGTGATCCGTTCGGTGCGATGCTTCGAAGGCGCAGCGGAGTAAGGTCGGGCTGTCCGCGCCGGTACGGCTGCGCAGGACACCGCCCCAGGAGGGACATTGACTGACGTGGCAACTGAGCCCCAGCGCCCCGAGGGCCCCCCGGCCGCGGACGGGAGCCCGGCGGCCGGAGCCCCCTCGGCGGCCGGGGAGTCCCCGGCGGAGCGCCCCGGCGCGCTGTACCGGAAGGTGGCCGCCGACCTGCGCGAGGCGATCACCACCGGCGCGTACGGCGAGGCCGGCCGGCTGCCCGCCGAGGGCGCGCTGGCCGAGCAGTACGGCGTCTCCCGCGGCACCGTCCGCCAGGCGCTCGCGGTGCTGCGCTCCGACGGACTGGTCACCTCCCGCCGCGGCACCCGCCGGGTGGTCCTCGGCGGCGCCCGGGTGCAGAGCTTCTCCGAACTGCTCAGCTTCACGCACTGGGCGTACTCGATGGGCGAGGAGCCCGGCGGCATCCTCGACTCGCTGGTGCGCCGCCCGGCCGACGCCGCCGAACGCGAGCAACTGCGCCTGGAGCAGGGCGCCGAGGTGTACGTCATCGTCCGGCTGCGGACGCTCTCCGGCACGCCGGTGATGGTCGAGCGCACCGTCTACCCGCCGCGGGTCGGCGAGATCGTCGCCGAGCTGCCGCCGGACGTGGTCTCGCACACCGAAGTGCTGCGCGAGCACGGCATCCTGTTCACCGACGCCGACCACACCATCGACATCGTCCCGGCCAACGGTGAGGACGCCCGGCTGCTCGGCTGCCGCCGGGGCGGTCCGCTGCTGCGCGAGCGGCGCCGCACGACCGACCCGACGGGCACGCCGGTGGAGTGGTCCCAGGACCGCTACCTGCCCGGGACGGTGGCGTTCAGCGTGCACAACTCCCTGGCCACGTCGGCACTTTCGCGGCACGCGCGGGAGCTGGACTGAGCCCAGCCGGCTACCGCATGAGCGCGGCGAGCAGCGGGCGGTAGTGCGCGAAGCCGGGCGTCGGGGCGCCGGCCTCCTTCGCCTGCTCGTCCCAGCGCCGCACCGCCACCGCGTCCCGCGCGCCCGGGAGTTCGGCGAAGGCGGCGGCCTGCTGCTCGTCCATCGGGCCGCCCTGGACGGTCAGGGTGTACTCGGAGGCCGCGGAGAGCCGCTCCCGGTAGCCGGGCTCGACCGCGCACAGGTAGCGCTTGGCGGCCACGTGCAGCCGGACCGGCTCGGTGACCTCCGGGCCGAACCAGCCCGCCAGCCAGTCGGCCCCGGAGTCGCTGTGGCGGTTGTCCTGACCCTGCATCAGATCCGTTCCGTGCAGGGCCCCGTGGAAGTGGCCGACGTCGTGCAGCAGCGCGGCGGCGACCAGGTGGTCGGGCGCCCCGGCCGCTTCGGCGGCAGCGGCGGCCTGGAGCATGTGCTCGGCCATGGTGACCTCCTCGCCCAGGTACTCCGCGGCGCCCTCGCCGGCGAACAGCGCGGCGATCGTGTCCAGGGCGGCGGCGCGGCGGCGCAGCACGGCGAGGGTGGAGGAGAGCGAGTCGAGGTCGGCGTAGCAGCCCTGGAGGTGCCGGTGGCCGTCCTGCTGGAAGGCCGTCCGGGCGTGCAGCAGGCGGGTGTTGTCGAAGACCAGGCAGTCGCCGGGGCCGAGGCGGAAGGTGAGCTGGAGCTCGGGGCGCAGGGTGATCTCGGCGAAGCGGCGGTAGGCGGCGTAGAAGGCGTCCAGGCCCGATCCGCGCAGGGTGCCGGTCGAGCGGTTGTTGAACCGGACCTCGCGGATCCGCCCCTTCGGGTCCAGGTCGATCAGCGGGCGGTCGGCCCGGAGCTCGGTGCGGCGGTCGCGGAAGACGAACGGGACGGGCGTGCGGGTGAGGACCTCGAAGGCCTCCGGCGCCTCGTCCCGGAGGACCGCCGCGGCCTTGAAGCCGTCCACCAGTCCGGAGTCGCCGCCGGTCGCCGAGTTCTCCAGGCAGTGCAGCAGCTGGAGGGTCGGCACCGGGTCCCGGTACGGGTTGTCGGTGTGCGGGGCGATGGCGACGCTGGTGAAGGCGAGGTTGTTGGGGGACGGTTCGACCCGGACGTCGAACAGCTCCCCGTAGTTGGTGACCCGCACGTACCCGAAGCTCTCCGCCACCCGCAGCACCTGCCGCTCGACGGTCGGCACCCCGCGCAGCACGGCGAAGCCGCTGTCCCGTACGGCGGCCAGCACCGCGGCCTGCTCGGCCGGGTCGGTCAGGTAGGCCTCCCACGACGCCCCGGGGAGGCCGGGCGCGAAGTCCGCCGCCGTCCAGAGCCGCTTGCCCCGCTCGGTGCGCCCGTCGCCCTCGTCCGTCCCGTCCAGCCACTCCCGCGGGTACCGCGACCGGTGCCCGTCCGACCAGAGCACCTCCAGGTGCCCGTCGGCCTCCGTGCTCGCGGCGACCGCCAGGTCCGGCGGCAGCTCGTGGATCTGGAACAGCTTCTGTCCGTTGCGCGGGTCCCGGCACTCGGCGCACGGGCAGTTGTCGCGCAGCCAGTACGGCGGCAGCTCGGTCATCGGTCTTCTCCTCGGCGGCACTACGGCTGTCGTGTCGGCCAAAGTTGTATAGCCAACTTCGGCCCTGCCGGGAGCCTGCCCGCCCTCGGTGATTTCCACGTGCCCGGCGGGTGAACGCCACGGGAACTGTGCCCGGTGGGCCGTCCCGGAAAGTCCTTGCACGTGATGGTCCGGACCTGCTCCAATCTGCGCGTGCATGAAGCCGATACCGCCCCGCCCGCCGTCCCCGCCGCGCCCGTGCCGGACGGCGTCCACGCCGAATCCGTGGTGGACGAGGCCCCCGCCGGCCCGCTCCCGCGTTCCCGCCGCAGGTTCTGGCTGGGCGTCACCGGTGTCGCCGTCCTCGGAGCGGCGGTCTTCGGCGTCGCCTTCGCGGACAACTTCGCCGCCCTCGGCGCGTACGGGTACCGCGCGCCGGATTCCTTCGACGGGATGCGACTGCGCCCGGAGGTCTCCCGGGCCAAGCAGTCCACCAGTCTGGGCGGGCACTCCGGTGTCACGAGCACCGGCTACCAGGACCCCGCCGACAGTCGGGGGGCCGTCGTCATGGTCTACGAGAAGCACATCTTCCTGCCCTCCTCGGAGCTCGACGACGTCGTCGCCGCCCAGGACACCGAGGAGGTGACCCTCACCGGCCTGCGCGACGTCGAGCCCGGCGAGCGGGGCGGGGCCATGAAGTGCGGCCTCGGGAACACCCTGGGCAAGCCCGTCGCCGTCTGCGCCTGGGCCGACGGCAGCATGTGGGGCGTCTACGTGGAGTGGGTGCCGGGCCGGGCGCTCTCCGTCGACGCCGTCGCCGCCCGTACCCGCGAGTTCCGCAGGACGGCCGAAGTTCCGTCCTGAGCCGCCCGGCCGCCGCCTCCGGCGGGCTGTTCGGGTGAGGGGGTGCGGGGCGCCGCGCGTTTCGGTGGGGGAGGGGTGGGGGCTGCGGCACTGTCGGGGTGGATTTGTCCCGATATATGAGAGGTGCGAGCAATGGCCCATTCCTCCTCCAATCCGCCCGGCTCGGGGCACACCGCGCTGCGGCGCGAGGTCGGCGTCATCGGACTGCTCTGGGCCTCGGTCGGGGCGATCATCGGCTCCGGCTGGCTGTTCGGGGCGCAGAAGGCGGCGGTGGCGGCCGGGCCGGCGGCGCTGGTGTCCTGGGGCGTCGGCGCGGTGGCGATCATCCTGCTGGCGCTGGTGCACGCCGAACTGGGCGGGCTGTTCCCGGTGGCGGGCGGCACGGCGCGCTACCCGCACTACGCCTTCGGCGGGTTCGCCGGGATGTCCTTCGGCTGGTTCACCTGGCTGCAGGCCGCGACCATCGCGCCGATCGAGGTGCAGGCGATGATCAACTACGCCCAGCACTGGAGCTGGGCGGACGGCCTGCTGAACAAGGACCTGACGCTGACCGGCTGGGGGTTCGTCGTCGCGGCCCTGCTGCTCGGGGTCTTCGTCGCGGTCAACTTCCTCGGCGTGCGGCTGCTCGCGCACACCAACAGCGCGGCCACCGTGTGGAAGGTCGCCATCCCGGTGCTGACCATCATCACGCTCGGCCTCACCGAGTTCCACGGCTCCAACTTCACCGTCCACGGCTTCGCCCCGGACGGGGCCAAGGGCGTGCTCGCCGCGATCAGCAGCAGCGGGGTGATCTTCGCGCTGCTCGGCTTCGAGCAGGCCATCCAGTGGGCGGGCGAGAGCCGCAACCCGCGCCGGGACATCCCGCGCGCCGTGCTCGGCTCGGTGGTGATCGGCACGGTCGTCTACGTGATGCTCCAGGTGGTGTTCATCGGCGCGCTGCCGCCGGAGACCTTCGCCAAGGGCTGGACCACGCTCGACTACCCCGGGATCAGCGGACCGTTCGCCGGCCTGGCGACCCTGATCGGCCTGGGCTGGCTGGCCACCGTGCTGTTCATCGACGCGGTCGTCTCACCGGCCGGCACCGGGCTGGTCTACATCACCTCCAGCTCCCGGGTCACCTACGGCCTGAGCCGCAACGGCTACGCCCCGCAGGCGCTGCAGTCCACCGACAAGCGCGCGGTGCCCTGGCTCGGCCTGCTGATCGCCTGGGTGGCCGGGGTGATCTGCTTCCTGCCCTTCCCGAGCTGGCAGCGGCTGGTCGGCTTCATCACCTCGGCGGTGGTGCTGATGTACGCGGGCGCCCCGCTGGCCTTCGGGGTGCTGCGCAAGCGGCTGCCGGGGATGGAGCGCTCGTACCACCTGCCCGGCGGCTCGGTGGTCTCGCCGCTGGCCTTCGTGGTGGCGAGCCTGGTCATCTACTGGTCCGGCTGGGACACCCTGTGGCGGCTCGGCCTGGCGATCGTGATCGGCTACCTGCTGCTCGGCGGGTATTCCTGGTACGCGCGCTCGAAGGGGATGCCGAACGCGCCCCGGATGGACTTCCGGGCCGGGCAGTGGCTGCCGGTCTACCTGCTCGGCATGGGCGTGGTCTCCTGGCAGGGCACCTTCGGCGCGGGCGCGCAGGGGAACCTGCCGCTGTGGTGGGACATCGCCGTCGTGGTGGTGTTCTCGCTGGTCGTCTACTACTGGGCGCTGGCGATCGCGCTGCCGGCGGAGGAGATCGAGCGGAACATCCGCGGCGTCGAGGTGGTGGACGTCAACGGGCACTGACGGCCGGGTACGGCGGCGGCCCCGGGAGCTGTTCCCGGGGCCGCCGCCGTGCGCGGGTCGGGCCGTGACGGTCGCCGTGCGTGCGTCGGGTCGCGACGGTCGCCGTGCGCGCGTCAGGCCGCGACGGTCGCGTTCCAGGCGGCCTCGGCGGCGGCCAGGGCGGGCGCCGGGTCGGCCGAGGTGGCGGCGGCGAGGCCGGTGAGGCAGGCGCGGACGGTGTCCAGCGAGGCGGCCCGCCCGTAGTGGTTGACCCGCAGCATCGAACCGGCCAGCGCGCCGCCGCCCGGCTGGACCGGCAGGGCCGGGTCGAGGCGGGCGGCGAGGGCGGTCGCGTCGACGCCGTCCGGGGTGCGCAGGGTGGTGGCGACCGGGGCCGCGTGGGCGTCCTCGACGACGTACGGGGCCAGGGTGCCGAGCGCGCGGACGCCGGCCCGGGTGGCGGCCGAGGCGGCGCGGTGCCGGGCGATCACGGCGGGCAGGCCGTCGGCGGCGATCCGGTCCAGGCAGGCGCCGAGCGCGAGCATCTCCAACTGGGCCGGGGCGTGCGGCAGTACGGCGCGGCCGGCGTCGGTCCAGCGCTCCTTCCAGTCCAGCAGCGAGAGGTAGGAGCGGCGCGGGGCGGCCGGGTTGGCGGCGATCCGCGCCCAGGCGCGCTCGGAGACGGACACGGCGGAGACGCCGGCCGGGCCGCCCATCGCCTTCTGGCCGCCGATGACGCACAGGTCGACGCCCCACTCGTCGGTGAGCACGGGCTCGGCGGCGACGGAGGCCACCGCGTCGAGCATCAGCAGCGCGCCGTGCTCGCGGACCACGGCGCCGATCTCGGCGACCGGGTTGGTGTTGCCGGTGGCGGCCTCGGCGTGCACCAGGGAGACGAAGTCGATCTCCGGGTTCGCCTCCAGGGCCGCGGCGACCTGCTCGGCGCTCACCGCGCTGTCGAAGGGCACGGCCAGGTCGACGACCTTCGCCCCGCAGGAGCGCAGCCAGTTGCCGAAGGTCTGCCCGTACGGGCCGGTGACGACGTTGAGGGCGGTCGAGCCGGGGTGCGCGGCGCCGCGGATCGCGGCCTCCAGGGGGAGCAGCGCCTCGCCCTGGGTGACGATCACGTCGGCCCCGGTGTGCAGCAGGGCGGCCACCTGGTCCTCGATCGCCGCGAACTCGGCGGCGCTGAGCGGGGGCAGGTCGAGGAAGGGGCTCACGTCGGTATCGCCTTTCGCGGGGTTTCGCGGGGTTTCGCGGGAGTCGCGCGGGGGCCGCGCGGGGGTCGTGCGGGGGTCGTGCGGGGTGGGGGTGCGGAAACGAGTCTGCCGCATTGTGACTGCTTACACGGAACCCGCCCGTCGGTAGAGTGCGGCCATGAGCGATGGCGCGGTGCTGCACGTGCGGGGTCGGGTGCTGGTCGGTCCGCAGGACGTCCGGGACGAACTCTGGGTGGTGGACGGCCGGGTGAGCTTCACCCGCCCGCCGACCGCCGGGGACGTCCGGACGGTGACCGGCTGGGTGCTGCCCGGCCTGGTGGACGCGCACTGCCACGTCGGCCTGGACGCGCACGGCGCGGTGGACGCCGAGACCAGCGAGAAGCAGGCGCTCACCGACCGGGACGCCGGCACCCTGCTGATCCGCGACGCCGGCTCGGCCGCCGACACCCGGTGGATCGACGACCGCGAGGACCTGCCCCGGATCATCCGGGCCGGGCGGCACATCGCCCGCACCCGCCGCTACATCCGCAACTACGCGCACGAGATCGAGCCCGGCGACCTGGCCGCCTACGTCCGGGCCGAGGCCCGGCGCGGGGACGGCTGGGTGAAGCTGGTCGGCGACTGGATCGACCGCGACCGCGGCGACCTCGCCGCCTGCTGGCCCGGCGACGCGCTGGCCGAGGCGATCGCGGCGGCGCACGAGGAGGGCGCCCGGGTCACCGCGCACTGCTTCTCCGCCGAGTCGCTGCCGGACCTGCTGGCGGCCGGGATCGACTGCGTCGAGCACGCCACCGGCCTGACCGAGGAGCTGATCCCGGTCTTCGCCGAGCGCGGGGTGGCGATCGTGCCGACCCTGGTCAACATCGCCACCTTCCCGGACCTCGCGGCCGGCGGCGAGGCCAAGTTCCCGGCCTGGTCGGCGCACATGCGGCGGCTGCACGAGCGCCGGTACGCCACGGTGGGCGCCGCGCACGACGCGGGCATCCCGGTGTTCGTCGGCACCGACGCGGGCGGCTCGCTGGCGCACGGGCTGGTCGCGGAGGAGGTGGCGGAGCTGGTGAAGGCGGGGCTGAGCCCGGCCGAGGCGCTGTCGGCGGCGAGCTGGGGAGCGCGCGCGTGGCTGGGGCGGCCGGGGCTGGAGGAGGGCGCGCCGGCGGACTTCGTGGTGTACGCGCAGGACCCGCGGGCGGACGTCCGGGTGCTCGCGGACCCGCGGCTGGTGGTGCTGCGGGGGCGGCCGGTCGGGTAGCCGCGCCGGGGTTCCGCCGGCCCGCCTGGCCCTCTCGATCACATGATCATCCGCTGAAAGCCGTGTCGGTGTAGGCCGATAGGGTGGCGACCATGGCACCGCGTCCACTGAACGAGATCGTCGAGCCCGGCTGGGCCACCGCCCTGGAACCCGTCGCCGGACGGGTCGCCGCGATGGGCGACTTCCTGCGCTCCGAGCTGACCGCAGGCCGTACCTACCTGCCCTCCGGCCCGAACGTGCTGCGCGCCTTCCAGCAGCCCTTCGCCGACGTGCGGGTGCTGATCGTCGGGCAGGACCCGTACCCGACCCCCGGCCACGCCGTCGGGCTCAGCTTCTCGGTGGCGCCGGAGGTGCGGCCGATCCCGGCGAGCCTGATCAACATCTACCGGGAGTACGGCACCGACCTGGGCCTGCCGGAGCCGTCCAACGGGGACCTCACCCCGTGGACGAACCAGGGCGTGCTGCTGCTCAACCGGGTGCTCACCGTCCAGCCGCGCAAGAGCGGCGGGCATCGGGGCAAGGGCTGGGAGGCGGTCACCGAGCAGGCGATCCGGGCGCTGGTGGCGCGCGGCGGCCCGCTGGTGGCGATCCTGTGGGGGAGCGACGCCCGCAACCTGCGGCCGCTGCTGGGCAACGTCCCGTCGGTGGAGTCGGTCCACCCCAGCCCGATGTCGGCCGACCGCGGCTTCTTCGGCTCGCGGCCGTTCAGCCGGGCCAACGAGCTGCTGGTGCGGCAGGGGGCGCAGCCGGTGGACTGGCGGCTGCCCTAGGGCCTGTCGTCGAACTCGCGTCTGCGGGGCGCCGCTCCCCCAGCCTTCGGCCGGGAGGTACCCCCAGGGCACAAGCGCACCTCGCCGCGTTGTCGTCGGTCGCCAATGGCCCCCAGCCTTCGGCCGGGAGGTGCCCCCACCGCAGTGGCTCCCTCCTCCGCCTTGCGATGCACGCACCCCGACGCCGCCCCGCCCACCCTCCGGGCGGACGACGGGAGTTCGACGACAGGCCCTAGCAGAGATGGGTCAGCGCAGAACGCCAATCTCACTCCAACGGGTGAAATGACGTTCTGTGTTACTCATGTGACGGATTGTTCGAGAAGACTGGCGGCTCATCGTTTCATCTGTGTGGGGGTACCGCCTTGTCTTCTCGCCCGTCTTCGGCCTCGTCTTCGCGCCCGTCCGCTTGCCCGTCCGCTCGCCGAATCGTTTCCGCCGCCGCGGCCACCGCCGTGGTGGCGAGCTCCCTGCTCACCGCCGCGCCCGTCCAGGCGGCCGAGCCCGCCCCGTCGTCGCCCGGTAAGGCGCGCGCCGTCACCGCCGAACTCGACCTGGACGTCAGCCTGTTGAACAAGGCGGTGGACGTCCCGGTGAACATCGCGCTGAACAAGGTGGAGTCGCCGGCGCAGCGCGACGGCTCGATCCTGACCGCCACGGTGGCCGGGGTGGACCAGACGGGCCCGGTCACCCTGGTCAAGGCGGACGTCGGCAAGTCGGTCACCCGCGTCGACGCCAAGGGCGCCACCGCCTCCGTCAAGCTGGTCAACGCCGACGTGCACGCCCCCGGCCTGCCCGCCACCGCGCTGCTCGGCCTGGAGGCGATGAGCGCCGAGGCCAGCTGTCCGGTGGACGGGCAGCCCACCGCCGACGTGGTCGCGCCGCTCAAGCTCAGCGTGCTCGGCAAGCCGGTCACCGTCGGCCTGTACGGGCCGACCAAGGTGGACGTGCCGCTGGTCGGCAGCGTCTCGGTGGAGTTCTCCAAGAAGACCGTCACCACGACCACCGCCGCCGCCTCCGCCCTGGAGGTGCAGGTGGAGGTGAACCCGCTCAACCTGAACGTCGCCAAGGTCACCGGGAAGGTCACCGTCGCCTCGGTGAGCTGCGAGAAGCCCTCCGGGCCGGCGGCCACCCCGTCCGGCCCGGCCACCCAGAGCGCCGCGCCCACCAGCGCGCCCGCCGTCGAGCCGGTCGCCGACACCACCGCCTCGCGCACCCCCGTTCCGCAGGCCGCGGTGGAGAAGCCGGAGAAGTCGGAGAAGCTGGCCGCCACCGGCGGCAGCAGCGCCACCGGCCCGCTGGCCGCGGGGGCCGCGGCCCTGGTCGCGGGCGGGGCGGCCGCGCTGTGGGCCACCCGGCGCCGTCGCGCCGCGCACGCCCGCCGGCACTGACCGGGCGGCGGTACTGACCGCCCGCCGGCACTGACCGCCCGCCGGCGCTGACCGTCCGCCGGTACTGACCGTGTGGCTCCGCTGACCACGGGGTGGCGCTGGTCATGCGTCGTCACTGAGCGCACCGGCGTCGTCACTCATGGCACCCGGAACGGCGGGAGTGTCGCCCCCGGCACTCCCGCACCGTGACCGTGCCAATGCGGACGGTTGGTTCACCTGCGCGTTACACAAGAGGAACAACCGGGAAACGGCGGCTTGCGACGCTACGCGGGCACCCACCACCCAGCAATGCGAGGGACACGCAGTGGCAATCAAGGCCGAGTACATCTGGATCGACGGCACCAAGCCGACCGCGAAGCTCCGTTCCAAGACTCGCGTCCTGCCCAACGCCGACAAGATCCCGACCTGGGGCTTCGACGGTTCCTCGACCAGCCAGGCCGAGGGCCACGCCTCGGACCGCGTGCTGGACCCGGTGCGGGTGACGCCGGACCCGATCCGCGGCGGCGACAACATCCTGGTCCTCTGCGAGGTCCTGGAGACGGACGGCACCCCGCACGTCTCCAACACCCGCGCCCTGCTGCGCGAGGTCGCCGAGAAGTACGCCTCGCAGGAGTCGATCTTCGGCATCGAGCAGGAGTACACCTTCTTCAAGGGCTCCCGCCCGCTCGGCTTCCCGGAGGGCGGCTTCCCGGCCCCGCAGGGCGGCTACTACTGCGGCGTCGGCGCCGAGGAGGTCTTCGGCCGCGAGATCGTCGAGCTGCACCTGGACCGCTGCATCGACGCCGGCCTGGCCATCTGCGGCATCAACGCCGAGGTCATGCCCGGCCAGTGGGAGTTCCAGATCGGCCCGGTCGACGCGCTGACCGTCTCGGACGACATGTGGATCGCCCGCTACCTGCTGTACCGCACCGCCGAGGAGTTCGGCATCGACGCCACCCTCGACGCCAAGCCGGCCCGCGGTGACTGGAACGGTGCGGGCGCCCACACCAACTTCTCCACCAAGGCGATGCGCGAGGGCTACGACGCCATCATCACCGCCTGCGAGTCGCTCGGCACCTCGCAGGAGAAGGTGCTGGAGCACGTCAACCAGTACGGCCACGACATCCAGTCGCGCCTCACGGGCAAGCACGAGACCGCCCCGTGGAACGTCTACAGCTACGGCGTCTCCGACCGCGGCGCCTCGGTGCGCATCCCGTGGCAGGTCGAGGTGGACAAGAAGGGCTACATCGAGGACCGTCGCCCGAACGCCAACGTCGACCCCTACGTCGTCACCCGGCTCCTGATCAACACCTGCTGCGAGGCCCTGGAGAAGGCCGGCCAGGTCTGATCCGCCGCGTCTCCTGAGCAGTCCGCCGGGCCTCCCCTCCATGTGAGGGGAGGCCCGGCGGCGTTCCGGTCGGCTCCGCGAAATCGGCGGACCAGCCGTTGAACTCGGCCGAGCGGGGCTCCCGTTGCTACCGGAGAGGGCCCGACGGGCGGGCGCCGGGAAGCGCTCGCGCGCCGACCGGTCGCCGCCCGCGGCCCGAACCGTTCACTCAGGAGCGTTCATGAAGAAGATCCAGGCGGCCCTCGTCTCCGCCGCCGCCCTCGCGGGCATCGGGCTGGCCGCGGCTGCGGCTCCCGCCTCGGCAGCCGGCGGGACCACCGCCACCACGCCGGGCGTGCCGATCACGGTGCCGGGCGTTCCCTCGCCGGGTGCGCCGACCACGGTGCCGGGCGCTCCCAGGCCGGGCGTGCCGATCACGCCGGGCAAGCCGGCCGGGCCGGGTGTGGCGCAGGGCCTCGCCGTCGAGCCGGCCGGTTCCGGGAGCACCCCCGTGCCGGGTGTCACGACCTGCAGCGACCGACTGTTCGGCGGCACGTTCTACTGCGGCGGCAGCTACGGCAGCGGGGCGACCTTCTTCGACTTCCGGGACGGCACCCGCCTGATCCTGGTGATCGGCACCAACCACGCGGTGTACACGCGGTCGACCATCGCCAACTCCACCAAGCTGACCGATTGGAAGTCCCTCGGCGGCACCATGGCCGGCAAGGTCGAGATCACCGCGGCGACCATGGGCGGCGCCTTCCGCATCGACGTGCCCGGCGCCGACGGCCGGACCTGGTCCCGGGCCCGGGACACCAACGGCAGCTGGACCGGCTGGACGGCGCGGTAGCGAGCCGGTTCCGGCCGGGTCTTGATCGGGGTGGGGCGGTCCCGGAGAATCGGGCCATGACTGCTCCGGACCGCCCCCTCCTCGTGCGCCGTCTGCACGTGGACCTGGGGCGGGTGTGGGCGGACGGGTGTCGCGGTCGGCGGGTTCCGTCAACCGACCGCAGGCAGTACCGGCCCCAGGAGTGTGTCCGTCCATGGCTCTCACCTTCCACTGGTTCCTCCCCACCAACGGCGACAGCCGGCTGATCGTCGGTGGCGGGCACGGCTCCACGCCCGGCACGGCCGGCTCGGACCGGCCGCCGAGCGTCGGCTACCTCGGCCAGATCGCCCGCAGCGCCGAGCAGTTGGGCTTCGAGGGGGTGCTGACGCCGACCGGGGCCTGGTGCGAGGACGCCTGGCTGACCACCGCGATGCTCAGCCAGGTGACCGAGCGGCTGAAGTACCTGGTGGCGTTCCGGCCCGGGCAGATCAGCCCGACGCTGGCCGCGCAGATGGCCGCCACCTACCAGCGGCAGTCCGGCGGGCGGCTGCTGCTCAACGTGGTGACCGGCGGGGAGTCCGCCGAGCAGCGCGCCTACGGGGACTTCCTGGACAAGGACGCCCGGTACGCGCGGACCGGGGAGTTCCTGGGCATCACCCGGCGGCTCTGGGCGGGGGAGACGGTCGACCACCACGGGCCGCACCTGCGGGTCGAGGGGGCGCGGCTGAACCGGCTGCCGGACCCGGTCCCGGCGGTGTACTTCGGCGGCTCCTCCCCGGCCGCCGGCGACGTCGCCGCCGAGCACGCGGACGTCTACCTGACCTGGGGCGAACCGCCCGCCCAGGTCCGGGAGAAGATCCGCTGGATCCGCGGCCTGGCCGCCGCCCGGGGCCGGACCGTACGGTTCGGCATCCGGCTGCACGTGATCACCCGGGACACCGCCGCCCAGGCCTGGGCGGAGACCGAACGGCTGCTCGCCGCGATGGACCCGGAGCGGGTGCGGGAGACCCAGCGGGCGCTCGCCCGGAGCGAGTCGGAGGGCCAGCGGCGGATGCTCGCGCTGCACGGCGGCTCGGCGCAGCGGCTGGAGGTGTACCCCGGACTGTGGGCCGGCATCGGGCTGCTGCGCGGCGGCGCCGGGACGGCGCTGGTGGGCAGCCACCGGGAGGTCGCGGACCTGATCTGCGAGTACCACGGGCTGGGCGTCGACGAGTTCGTGCTGAGCGGGATGCCGCACCTGGAGGAGGCGTACTGGTTCGGCGAGGGCGTGCTCCCGCTGCTCGCCGCCCGCAACCTGTGGTCCCGCCCGTAGCGGGCGCCCGCTCCGCGCGTCGACCCGCAAACCGCTGGTCAAGCGCCCCCGCCGGACCGAGAATTCATGGCATGACCCAGCAGCCCCTGCTCCTCCTCGACGTGGACGGACCGCTCAACCCCTACGCCGCGCCGAAGCGGAGGCCCGAGGGCTACGCCACCCACCGGCTGCGCCCCTCCTGGTGGGTGGCGAAGCAGGAGCACCTGGCGGCGGTCCAGGCCCGGCAGGCGACCCGCGCCAGGCACGCCAAGCCCCCCGCCGTCCGGGTCAAGCCGCTGCGGGTCTGGCTCAACCCCTCGCACGGCGCGGAACTGCTGGCACTGCCCTACGAACTGGTGTGGGCCACCGGCTGGATGGGCGACGCGAACACCCACATAGGCCCGCACCTGGGCCTGCCCGAACTCCCGTACATCAGCTGGTCCGACCTGTTCGGCGAGGCACGGGACGGGCTGCACTGGAAGACCAGGGACGTGGTCGCCTGGGCCGCCGGGCGCCCGTTCGTCTGGGTGGACGACGAACTCGGCCCGCGGGACGAGGAGTGGATCGAGGCGAACCACCCCGGCCCGGCGCTCGCCCTGCACGTCAACCCCCGACTCGGCCTGCTCGCCGACGACTTCGCCACGCTACGGGATTGGGCGGAGGGGTGTGCTGTTCCAGGGGCGTGAACGGAGAAGGGTGGGGCGCGCGAGGTGTGAACGGTCGAGCGGAGTGCGCCGAGCGCCCCGTTGTGCTCGGGGCGCCGCCCTTTCTACCGTCCCGTCATGACCATTCTCACGGAGCCCATCGGCAGCATCCCCCGGCCGAGCACTCTGCTGAACGCCCTGACCGAACACGCCGAGGGGCGGCTGTCCGACGCCGACCTGAAGAAGCTGCAGGACGAGGCCACCGCCGACACCCTGGCCAGGCTGGCGGAGCTCGGCTGCCCCGTCCTGGTGGACGGCGAGCAGGCGAAGCCGAGCTTCGTCACGTACCCCCTCGCCGGGCTGACCTCCCTCGCCGGGGACGGCGCCGTCATCCCCTTCGCCGACGGACACACCCGGCAGCTGCCGCGGCTGACCGCCGGACCCTTCCGGTACCGGGTCCGTGCCGAGACCTATCTGCGCGACGCCCTGCGGCACACCTCGCAGCCCGTCAAGCAAGCCGTCATCGCACCCTCCGCGCTCAGCCTGCTCTACCCCGCCGACGGCATCGACGGGTACTCGCGCGAGAACTTCCTGGAGGACCTGGCCGACGAGGCCGAGGCCGACATTCGCGGCTGCCTGGACGCGGGCGCCCACGTCGTCCAACTCGACTTCACCGAGGCCCGGTTGTCGCTCAAGCTGGACCCGTCGGGCAGTCTGCTGGACGACTTCGTGGCCCTCAACAACCAGGTGCTCGACCGGTTCGCCGAGGAGGAGCGGGCCCGCCTCGGCGTGCACACCTGCCCGGGCGGGGACCAGGACTCCACCCACAGCCTGGACGTCGACTACGCCGAGCTGCTGCCGAAGCTCTTCCGGCTCAGGGTCGGCAACTTCTACGTGCAGCTGGCGAGCGAGGCCGACCCCGACCGCGTGCTCGCCGTCATCGCGGATCAACTCCGCCCCGGAATCCGGGTGTTCGTCGGAGTGACCGACCCGATCGACCCCAGGGTGGAGACCCCGGAGGAGGTGCGGGACCGGGTGCTGGCCGCAGCCCGGCACATCCCGGTCGACCAGCTCGGCACGACCGACGACTGCGGATTCTCGCCGTTCGCAGACGACGCCTCCACCTCGCGGGACACCGCCTTCGCCAAGATCGCGGCCCGCGTGAAGGGCACCGCCCTGGCGGCGGAGGCGCTCGGGCTCCAGTAGCGCTCGCCGGGTCGGCCGGGGGTGGGCTGTCGTGCGTCCGCCCGGCCGTCCGCCTGCCCGTCCGGCCGCCCGCCCGGCCTGACGGGCGGGCGGCCGGCGGCCGGGGGTGGGCTGGTGTTGCGCCGGTCAGGCCGAACGGAGAACGGCCTCAAGGGCGTTGAGGAACCGGTCGGTGGTCGCCTCGTCCCGGACGGCGATCCGCAGCCACTCCTCGCCCAGCCCCGGGAAGGTGTCCCCGCGCCGGACGGCGAAGCCGTGCTCGCGCAGCCGCCGCCGGACCGCCGCCGCCTCGGGCAGCCGTACCAGAACGAAGGAGGCGGCCGGTTCGCCGTACAGCCGCACCGACGGGAAGGCGGCCAGGCCCTTCACCAAGTGCTCGCGCCAGAGCGCCAGTTCGGCCGCCGCCAGCTCCGCCTCGGCGAGCGCCGCCGGGCCGCTGCACGCCTCGGCGGCGGCCAGTGCCGGGGTGGAGACCGGCCAGAGCGGCTGGGCGGCGCCGAGGTCGGCGATCAGCGGTGCGGGTCCGAGCACGTAGCCGATCCGCAGTCCGGCCAGCCCCCAGGTCTTGGTGAGGCTGCGCAGCACGACGACCCGGCCGGGCAGGTCCCGGGCGGAGGCGAGGGACTCCCGCTCGCCCGGGACGGTGTCCATGAACGCCTCGTCCACCACCAGGGTGCGCCCCGGCCGGGCCAGTGCGGCGACGGCCTCGGCGGGGTGCAGCACGGAGGTCGGGTTGGTCGGGTTGCCGAGGACGACCAGGTCCGCCTCCTCGGGGACGGCGCCCAGCCGGAAGCCGTCCCCGGGGGAGAGCAGTACCCGGTGCACGTGGTGTCCGGCGTCCCGCAGGGCCGCCTCCGGCTCGGTGAACTGGGGGTGCACCACGACGATGTGACGTGGCGTCAGCACGCGCGCCAGCAGGACGAAGGCCTCCGCCGCCCCCGAGGTGAGCAGCACCTCCTCGACCGGGCGGGCGTGCCGGGCGGCCACGGCGGCGCGCGCGGCGCTCTGGTCGGGGTAGGCGGCGAGGTCGCCGAGGGTGGCCGCGAGGTGCTCGCGCAGCCAGGCGGGGGGAGTGCCGGTGCGGACGTTGACGGCGAGGTCGACCAGGCCGAGCCCGTCGGCGCGCACCTCGGCGTCGCCGTGGTGGCGCAGGTCGGGTTCGGGGGCGGTCACGCGGGGTCTCCTCGCTGGGTGGTGCGGCTGGTTCGGGTGGTCGCGACTGGTGGTGGACGTGATGCGGCTCTACGGGCCGGGTGGTGCGGCGGGCCGCGGGTCGTCGCCGAGGTCGAGCGGTGCGAGCCGTCCGTGCGCCGCCGCCCGGGCGATCGCGAGCGTGGCCCGCGCCGACTTCCGCTTGGTGACCACGAGCCGGCCCCCCGGCGCGCTCGCCAGCGCCGCGGCCTCGGCCACGCTCGCGGTGCCGACGGCCGTACCGACGGCGGCGGAGGGGTTCGGCACCGGCACGCCCGCGAGCACCTCGGGCGGGTGCTCGTCCACGGGTACGCCGGTGAGGTGGTCGGCCGCCCAGCGCACCGCCGGGTGGTCCGCCTTGCCCGCCACGGTGGCCAGCCGGGCCACCTCGGAGCGGTCCAGCCCGGCCTCCCGGAGGGTGTCCGTCAGCAGCCGCAGCACCTCGGTCCGCTCGGCGCCGCTGCTCGCACCGATCCCGACCACCAGGGTGCGGGGGACGACGGCGACCAGTCCGCTCACGTGCCGCACCCTTTCGTCCCAAGCTCCGGTGATCCCACCACGCCCGGGCGGAACGGGTCAATCGCGGCGGGTGTGAGATCCGACGCCGGTGCCGTCGCTGCTCCCGACGCCCTTCCCGGTGTCCTTCCCGATGCTCTTGCCGACGCCGCCGGTCCGCCGGGGCGCGGCAGCTGTTCGTCTGTTCTTCACTTGTCTTGTGCGGTACACGTCACCGCGGCACTCCTACTGTTCTCGGCGCTCCCGCCAGGAAGCCCCGACATCCGGAGGACCCCATGGCCTTCGCACGACTGCGCACCCCCGGCACCCCCTCTTCCGCCGTCGCCTCCCTCCCGCGCCCCGGCCGCCGCCGGCCGCGCCCGCTGCGTCCGCTCACCGCGCTGGCCGCCGGCCTCGGCCTGGTCGCCGGCTCGCTCGGCCTCTGGGCCGCCGGCGGCAGCGCGGCCGCCGACACCGCCGCGGGCGCCGCCGCCGGCCTGCCCGCGCCCGACCACGTGGTCGTCGTCGTCCTGGAGAACCACGCCTACTCCCAGGTGATCGGCAGCTCCAAGGCCCCGTACATCAACACCACCCTGGTGGCCGGCGGCGCGACGCTGACCCAGTCCTACGCGCTCACCCACCCCAGCCAGCCCAACTACTACATGCTGTTCTCCGGCAGCTCCCAGGGCATCGTGGACGACGGCTGCGTGGACGTCGGCGCCCTGCAGCAGCCCAACCTCGCGTCCGAGCTGATCGGCGCCGGCCAGACCTGGGCCAGCTACAACGAGGGCCTGCCCGGCCCCGGCGCCACCGACTGCAGCAGCGGCAACTACGCCCAGAAGCACAACCCGTGGTTCGGCTTCGGCAACGTGCCCACCTCCAGCGCGTACGGCATGGACGCGTTCCCGAGCGACTACAGCACCCTGCCGAAGGTCTCCTTCGTCGTCCCGGACCTCTGCGACGACATGCACGACTGCTCCGTCGGCACCGGCGACTCCTGGCTCCAGGCCAACCTCGACGGGTACGCGCAGTGGGCGAAGAGCCACAACAGCCTGCTCCTGCTCACCTTCGACGAGGACAACAAGCTGTCCGGCAACCGCATCCCGACCCTCGTCTACGGCGCCCACGTCGCCCCCGGCAGCAGCACCGCCACCACGTACAACCACTACGACGTGCTGCACACCCTGGAGGACCTGGCCGGGGTCAACGCCCACGCGGGCAACTCGGCCGGTGCCGCCGACATCACCGGAATCTGGAACTGACGCCCGTGTACGTCGCGGACTCCCGCAGCTCGAAGGCCCCCGCCGCCCCGACCGCCGCCGACGCGGCCCCCCTCGGGGCGGCCCCCGCGCCGGCCACCGGTCGGGCGCGGCGGGGCGCCGTGCCGGGGGCGGTCCTCGCCCTCGGCACGGTCAGCCTGGTCACCGACATCTCCTCCGAGATGGTCACCGCCGTCCTCCCGCTCTACCTGCTCACCGGCCTCGGCCTCTCCCCGCTCGGCTTCGGCCTGCTCGACGGCATCCAGAACGGCTTCAGCGCGCTGGTCCGGCTGGTCGGCGGCCACCTCTCGGACCGCCGCGGCCGCGACGGCGCCGCCCGCCACAAGGCCGTCGCGGCCGTCGGGTACGGGCTGTCCGCGCTGTGCCGGCCGCTGCTGCTGTTCGTCCACACCGTGCCGCTGATCGGCGCCGTGATCGCCGTCGACCGCACCGGCAAGGGCCTGCGCACCGCGCCCCGGGACGCGATGATCTCGCTCGCCACCGAACCCGCCCACCGCGGCCGGGCGTTCGGGGTGCACCGGGCGATGGACACGGCCGGGGCCCTGCTCGGCCCGCTCACCGCCTTCCTGGTGCTGCGGCTGGCCGGCGGCCCGCTGCTCGCCGACGGCGGCGAACGGCACGGCTACGACGCGGTGTTCACGGTCAGCTCGTGCGTCGCGGCGCTCGGCGTGCTGATCCTGCTGCTGTTCGTGCCGAACCGGCAGCAGGGCGACGACGCCTCGGCGCCCGCCCCCTCGCTGCGCGCTAGCCTCACCCTGCTGCGCCTGCCGGGGCTGCGCCGGCTGACGCTCTGCGCCGTCCTGCTCGGCCTCACCACCGTCAGCGACTCCTTCCTCTACCTGCTGGTCCAGCGCCGACTGGACCTGCCCGTCGACCTGTTCCCGCTGCTGCCGCTGGGCACCGCCGCGGCCTTCCTGCTGCTCGCCGTCCCGCTCGGCGCGCTCGCCGACCGGATCGGCCGCCACCGGCTCTTCCTCGCCGGGCACGGGGTGCTGCTGCTCGCGTACGGGCTGCTGCTCTCGCCGCTGCGCGGGCTGCCGGCGGTGCTCTGCGTGCTGGCGCTGCACGGCACCTTCTACGCGGCGACCGACGGCGTGCTCGCCGCGGCGGCCGCCGACGCCGTACCCGCCGAGCAGCGCGGCGCCGGGCTCGCCCTGGTCGGCACCGGGCAGGCGCTGGCCCGGTTCGCCTGCTCGCTGCTGTTCGGCGCGCTGTGGGGCGCGGTCGGCGGCTCGGCGGCGCTGGGCTGGTCGGCGGGGGCGCTGGCGCTGTGCGTGCTCGGCGCGGCGGCGGTGCTGCGCCGGTCCGAGCCCTCCGCCGCGGCGGTGCCGCACCTGTCCGAACCCGTCGTCGTGAAGCCCCCGGAGGAGAAGAGCCGATGAACCTGCGGAACCGGACCAGGGTGATCATCCTGCTGGTCGCCGTCGTGCTGCTCGGCGCGGTCGGCACCGGGGCCGTCCTCTACGCCGCCGACCGCACCGCCCGCCGGGACCAGGCCCAGCCCGGCGGGCCGTCCGTCGCGTCCGGCCCGGTGTCACTACAGGTGCAGTCCGGCGGACGACAGCTGTTGTTCCGCAACATGGCCTGGGGCCCGCACCGGGACGAGATCACCACCGTCGCCGCCGACCACCCGGACGGCCCGCGCACCGCCTCGGGCGTCCAGTGCCTGCGCTTCCACGCCGCCGCCGGCACCGGCATCTGCCTCCAGGCCCAGCACGGCGCGCTGGAGGACACCTACCGCGCCGTCGTCCTGGACGACCACCTGCGCGAGCTCCGCTCGTTCCCGGCGGCCGGGATCCCCACCCGCTCCCGGGTCTCGCCGTCCGGGCACCTCGCCGCCTGGACGGTCTTCGTCAGCGGCGACTCGTACGCGGGCAGCGACTTCTCCACCCGCACCTCGATCGTGGACGTCCGGGACTGGAACCTGCGGGAGAACCTGGAGGACTTCGCGGTCGTCCTGGACGGCCGCCCGTACCAGGCGCACGACATCAACATCTGGGGCGTCACCTTCGCCGACGACACCACCTTCTACGCCACCCTCGCCAGCGCCGGGCAGACCCACCTCGTCCGCGGCGACCTCACCGCCCGCACCCTCACCGCCCTGCACGACAACGTCGAGTGCCCCTCGCTCTCCCCGGACGGCACCCGCGTCGCGTACAAGAAGCGCGTCCCCGGCCTGCCCGCCGACGCCCCGTGGCGGCTGTACGTGCTCGACCTCGCCACCATGACCGAGACCGCCACCGCCGAGCAGCGCAACATCGACGACCAGGCGCTCTGGTCCGGCGCCGGCACCCTGGTCTACGCCCTGCCCGGCGACTACGGCGCCGACCTGTGGACCGTCCCGGCGGACGGTTCGGGCCGCGCGGAGCCGGTCACCAAGGCCGCGGTCGCCCCCGCCTACCTGGGCTGAGGAACTCTCGGCTACCGTCCCACGTCGAGCAGAGTGTGACGTCCCGATCAGGCATCTCGAACAAATGTCCTGATCAGACGTCCTGATCGAGCGTTCTGACCGAACGGGGGAGCAAGACAACCGTGGACGGCATCCCACCCGAGCGCACGGTGACCGACTCGTGGCCCGCCCTGCACGGCCGCCCGGTCCTGCGGCGCACCGTCGCCGTCGGGCTGGTGCTGTGCGTGTCCGTCGCCGCCGCCCTCGTGGTGCGCGGCGTCAACGCGCTCACCGCCGGCGGCACCGGCCGCGAGACCGACCGCGACCGCGCCGAACGCCTGGCCGGGCTCCACCCCTCCCAGCACCCCGGCGTCGGCCGCTTCTACGTCCCCGTCGGCGCCGTCTACACCCACACCTCCGACGGCGCCCCGGTCGCCTACCTGCACTACCGCCTCGGCGGCGGCCGGGCCCCCGGCCTCGGCGACTTCCTCAGCGCCTACGACCTCCCCGCGCCCGGCCCGGTCGCCCCGCTGCCCGCCGACCTGCTCGCCGCCCTCGGCGGCGACGAGCCGGCCGAGGCCCCGGAACTCCCCGACTCCCCGCCGCCGCCCGTCGCCACCCCCTCTCCCTCGGCCACCCCCACCCCCGCCGAGAGCCCGTCCCCGGAGGCCACCCCCGTCCCGGAGTCCGACGACCCCCTCGCCGAGCCCGCCGACCCCGCCGACCCGGCCCCCGTGGTCGCCCCCGCCCCGGACCCCGTCCCGGACGAGCCCGCCACCCCGGACGAGCCCACCCCCGACGACCCCACCCCGAGCCCCACCTGGACCCCCACCCCCACCCCCAGCCCCACTGCCCTCCCCACCCACACCCCCACCGCCCGCCGCATCTACGTCGCCACCATCTCCGGCGGCCTCCCCGGCGCCGCCGACATCTACATCCGCGCCACCGGCTGACCCCCGCCGGGCGCCGGGTCAGGCCACGTGTCGGTCGATGGTGAAGGCCATGACGCTGCCGGGTTGGAGCGGGAACGGGAGCTGGATCAGCCCGGCGGTGTTGTTGAACGGCGCGGGGAAGGTGGCCCGGACGCTCGCACCGTGGGCGGCCCCGAGCGCGCTGATCTCCGACGCGTTCACGCTCAGGCGGGTCGGCCGGAGCGCGGGATCAACGGTGAGCCGGTACTCGGCATCGGTGACATGGCGGAACACCTGGGCCTGCACGCGAATCCGTCGGTCGTTTCCCACGAACTTGCGTGCCGTGACGCTCAGCTCCACCAGGTGGCCCGCGGTGACCTGAACCTCGCGCGGTACCGGGAAGTGTTCGACCCTGGCGCGTCCGCCGACGACGTCCTCGTGCGTGGCGGGCGCGCGTTCCAGTTCGCGGTTGTCGACCCGGACCGCGCCGACCCTGAAGACTTCCGGGTCGTCCGGATCCAGGTTGTCGTCGATCATCCATCGGAGCAGGCACTCGGGCCCGGTGAAGCCGTCCAGTCCGGCGTCGTCGTTGGAGGCGAGGCAGGCGATCGTCACCGTTCCGGGCAGGGCCTCGATCCGGTAGGAGATCCGGAAGCTCTGGTAGAGGTAGTCCGGATGGGCGTCGCCGTTTGGTGCGGGCGAGAGCAGGCAGTCGTAGCGGTAGGCGGACAGCGCTCCGGCGAACAGCGGGTCACGCACCGGACCGAGGACGTCCTGCATGCCGCGAAGTACGGCGCTGTCCACCTGTTCCGTGGTCTCCCGTACGGTGAGGGAGCCGATCGCGAGGGTGACGGCCGCCGCCGACACGAAGGCGCCGCCGATGAGGCTGAGGACGGTGGCGAGGACCTGCTGGTGGGTCATCAGTGCCGCGGTCACCACGCAGACCAGCCCCACCGTCAATGCGAGGGTGTTGATCAGCGCGAGGATCTTGCGCAGTTGTCGTTCACGAGACACGGCCACGCGCCACCCCCGTGGGCCGCGTCAGAGCGCCGACCCCTCTGTGATGATCCGGACGATGCGTTCGGAGACCTCCCCGATCTCCTGCGCCGTACGAATGTTGTCCGCCTGCCCCTCGGTCAGAAAGACCATGGCGACGCGGTGTGCGGGATGCAGGACGATGCCCGCGTCGTTCACGATGCCGCGCAGGCTTCCGGTCTTGTGCCGGACCGGGACGTCGTCGTCCAGGCGGGACGGAATCCGGTCGTTGCGCAGGTAGTTGACCAGGTAGCGGCGGACCGGCTCGAGGTGGGGCGTCCGGTCGATGTACTCGACCAGCCGCAGCATGTCCTCGGCGGTCGTGGTGTTGGCCCGGCCGAGCGGACCGAGTTCCCGCTCGGAGAACCCGGCAGGGAAGGTCGTGCTGTGCAGTCCGACGGCCTTGATCGTGGCGTCGATCCGCTCCTGGCCCAGGACGGCGCGTACGTGCTCGGCTGCCGGATTGTCGCTGGTCACCAGGGCGAACCCGCACAACTCCCGTACGGTGACGGTCGAATCGGGGTCGAGGGCCTGCAGCACACTCGGGTACATCGTGCCCGGGAGGGCCCCGATCCGGACGCGCTCATCGGGGTCGAGCTCGCCGCGTTCGGCCGAGTCGAAGAGGGCCACCCCGAGGATCATCTTGGTCAGGCTCGCCGCAGGAAGCACCAGGTCCGCCCGGTGGGCGACGGTGAGCCGGGGGCCGTCGAGCGTCTTGACCAGGACGCTGCGCACGCCTGTGCCGCCGGCCGTCGCGAACGCTTCGATCTGTGCGGCGATCGCGGAGTGCAATCCGTCGGAATCGACCATCGGGCAGTCCCCTTCCTCCCGCTCTGGTCGAGTCGGGCCAACGGCTCCCTACCCGCACGGGAGCGCCGTACGCCCCGGTCCGATGACCGGGCGGGGCAGAGAGGCCGGGAACGGCCGAACGCCCGCGGGCGGGTAGCCGGCGGGCGTTCGGGAGGGGTTGGTCAGCGGGCGGCGGTGGCCGGTTCGGGGCGGGGGGTGGGGGGCTCGGCCGCGGCTGTGGAGGGGGTGGTGGTCGGGGCCGGGGTTGGGGTGCGGCGGGTGGGGGCCTGGCCGACGAGCATGGCGGCGAGGGCGAGGAGGAGGCCGAGGACCTGCCAGGGGGTGAGGGTCTGGCCGAGGACGAGGAGGCCGCCGAGGGTGGCGACGACCGGGTTGATCAGGCCGAGGAAGGAGGCCGGGCCGGCGCCGAGGTGCTCGATGCCGCGGAACCAGAGGGAGTAGGCGAGCGCGGTGCCGAACAGGCCGAGGTAGGCGAAGCCGGCCAGGTTGGCGGCGCTCAGGGCGGGCGGTGCGCCCTCGACCAGGGCGGCGAGCGGGACGAGGAATACCGAGCCGGCCAGGAGCTGCCAGCCGGTGAGGTCGAGCAGGGTGGCGCCCTCGGGGCGGCCCCAGCGGCGGGTGAGGACGGTGCCCATGGCCATCAGCGAGATCCCGGCGACCATCGAGGCGATGCCGACGCCGTCCAGCCGGGCGCCGCTCTTGAGCACCAGCAGGGCCACGCCGCCGACCCCGACCAGTCCGGCGATCACCGCCCGCCGTCCGGGTCGTACCCGCAGCACGCCGATCGAGAATCCGGCGACGAGCAGCGGCTGGATCGCCCCGATGGTGGCGGCGACGCCGCCGGGCAGGCGGTAGGCGCCGACGAACATCAGCGGGAAGAACAGCCCGATGTTGAGCATCCCGAGCACGGCTGCGCGCCCCCACCAGCGCCCCTTGGGAAGTCGGCGGCCGATCAGCAGCAGGAGCAGTCCGGCCGGGAGTGCGCGGAGCGCGGCGAGCAGCAGCGGGCGGCCGTCGGGCAGCAGCTGGGTGGTGACGAGGTAGGTGGTGCCCCACGCGGCCGGGGCGAGTGCGGCGGTGGCGGCGATCCCCGCGCGCTTGCGGTCCATGACGGCCATGACGTCCCCCTGAACGTTGATTATCTGAACGTTGAGATAATTTCTACGCCGGGGATCCGTGAACGTCAAGTATGTGAATGTTAAGATATCTACGTCGGGTGGGCAGTGGACACCGGACGGCTACGGACAGACGGCTCCGGAAGGGCGGCGGGCATGCACCAGCGCGACACCGTGGACGACATCGTCGAGCAGTGGGCCCGGGCCCGCCCCGAGCTGGACGCCGGGCCGATGGCCCTGATCGGCCGGCTGCGACGGCTCAACGTCCGGGTCGACAACGCCCTGCGCGAGTACTTCACCGCCTGCGGCCTGGACTCCTCCGAGTTCGACGTGCTGGCCACCCTGCGCCGCTCCGGCGAGCCGTACGAGCTCAACGCCCGCGCGCTGCTCAAGTCCGCGATGGTCACCTCCGGGGCCATCACCAACCGGGTCGACCGGCTGTCCGCCAAGGGACTGGTCGAGCGCAACCCCTGCCCGACCGACCGCCGGGCCGTCCTGGTCCGCCTCACCCCGGCCGGCAAGGAGCTGATCGACGGGGCCCTGGCCGGTCACGTCCGCAATGAGGAGCGCATCCTCTCGGCCCTCGACGCGGACGAGCGCAACCGGCTCGACGCCCTGCTGCGCAAGCTCCTCATCGCGCACGGGGACACCGAGCCGCTCCTCTGAGCCGGGTCGGTGCCTCCAAGGGCGGGCGCGGGCGGCGTGTCCAGCGGTGTCCCGGCGGCGTTATCCCCTGCGGAAGCCCACCGGAGGAGAGGCCCCGATGAAAGAGAAGACCCCCAGGGACATCGCCGTCGGCGACCAGCTGCGGGCCGCCGGCACCGAGGGTGCCCAGTGGCTGACCGCCTCCGGGTGGGGGCCGCCGGTCAAGGTGCCGCTGCAGGAGGCGGCGAAGTGGCAGCAGGAGACCCGCGCCCGGATGCTGGCGTCGCAGCGGGACGAGTCCTGCACCTGGTGCGACCACCTGCTGTACGGCGGGCCGCAGCCCATCGTCGTGCACGCGGAACACCCGACCCACCTGATCTGCCGCGCCTGCTCGATCGCCGCCCGCCCCCGCCGGGTCTGCCTGGACTGCGGGGAACCCGCCGCCTCCACGTCCCCGGCCGACGGGCGCGAGGACGTCTTCATGGGCGCGGTGGCGATCTACACCCGGCTGCGCTGCGCCGCCTGTCACCACTCCGACCCGCTCACCGGTACCTTCGGCCAGCCTGTCTGACCTGGGCACCCGGCGGGCCGCTCAACGGCGTGCGACCAGCGCGTACCGCTCGTCGTCCACCGGGCCGCCCCACAGCTCGGCCTCCCCGGCGAGCGGCTCGACCCGCAGCTCGGAGACCAACGGCCGTACGGCCGCCGCGAGTTCCTCCGCCCCGACCCCGCCGCCCCACGGCAGCGGCCCCGCCCCGGCCGGGTACGGCGAAACGGTGGCCTGCCCGGTCTCCCGCCAGCGGCCCTCGACCAGGACCAGCCGGCCGCCCGGCCGCAGCAGTCGCACCCAGGCGCGCAGCGCCCGCTCGGGCTCGGGGAGCGTCCAGACCAGGTGCCGCGACAGCAGGACGTCGAAGCTCTCGTCCCCGAGCGGCGGCGCGCCCGCGTCACCCACCAGGAACCGCGCCGTCAGGCCCGCCGCGACCAGCTTCGCCCTGGCCCGCCCGACCATCCGCGGCGCCAGGTCCACGCCCGTCACCCGGTGCCCGTCCGCCGCGAGCAGCAGCGACAGCGAGCCGGTGCCGCACCCGACGTCCAGCACGTCCGCCGCCCCGCCCGGCACCCACCCCCGCACCCGCCGAAGCCACGCCGCCCGCACCGGCTCCGCCCGCAACCCGTGGTCGGGCTCCTCGTCGAAGGCCGCGGCGGCCGCGTCCCAGTACTCGGCAATGGCGCGGCGGCCGGAGTCATCCATGGCGCGCATCATCGCAACCGCCACCGACACGGGCCGCTACCCGTCGATGGGGAAGGGGATCCCGTGCCGGTCCCCGCTCACCGACCGCCGAATGACGTTGACCAGCCTGACCTGTGCCGCAGTCGTCGACCGCCGAGCCTGCTCGAACTCGTCCGGAGACAGCGGATCGGTTCGTGGGTCGCGGCTACGAGCCACCTGATCGAGGAAGGTCCCGACGGCACGGCCGAACTCGTCGATCTCGGCGGCGACTTCCCTGGGTGCGATCAGGCTCGCGTGCATCAGGGCCGCACTCCATGCGCCCCAGTCGTAGTCCCAGCCACGCCGTTCGCCGTGTGCGCGCCTGAGTTCCATTGTGAACCCGGCGTAGTGGCCCAGTAGTTCCCGGTATGCGGCGAGCTGCTGGTCCCGGGACCAGTGCCGGTCCTGGGCGCGGCGCGTGACGATGCCGCCGACCAGTACACCTGCCGTGGCTGAAAGCGCCCCGGCCGCCGTCGTCACCAGTGTGTCCAGCATGGAGCCTCCTCGCCAGCGCTGACGAACGGCGGCACGAGACCAGGGCCCGGGTGCGTTGCGGGGAAGTACCCGAAGCTGCCCTAAGGTGGCACGGTGCCGGAACCCGCCGACCGTACCGGCTCACCCCACCACACCCCGGGGAGCTTGCCAACTGTGTTGGGCGGGTTGGAGGTTGGCGCTTGCGGATCGAATTCGACAGCTTCTCCCGAGCTGTCATTCGCCCAGGGGTCTTGTGGACCGTTGGCTCCAGGCGGAGCCAACGGCTCTCTGTGTGTCGCCTGCGCCCGCCCCGCAGTCGGGGCGGCAGATCCCCTCACCCCGCTCGGCCCAGGGTCGGCGGCTGCCAGTCGAAGGTCGCGGCCGAGCGGTTCAGCAGGGTGCGGGCGGGGAGGAGGCCGGTGAGGGTGAGGGCGGTGTCGCGCAGGAGGGTGGCGGCGGGGGAGCGGAGGGCGACGAGGTTGCCGATGCGGCGGGAGGCGGCGACGACGGCGGTGGTGCGGGGGAGCCGGGCGGCGGTGTAGGCGGGCAGGGCGGCGGCCGGGTCGGCGGCGGGGGTGAGCAGGGAGGCGAGGACGACGGCGTCCTCGATGGCCTGGCAGGCGCCCTGGCCCTGGAAGGGGCACATCGCGTGGGCGGCGTCGCCGAGGAGGGCGACCCGGCCGCGGTGGTGGGCGGGCAGCGGGTCGGCGAGGTCCCAGACGTCGTGGCGCAGGACGCGTTCGGGCTCGGCCAGGGCGAACAGCTGCGGTACGGGGGCGCACCAGTCGCCGAACCGGTGCAGGAGTTCGGCCCGTTCGTCCCCGTCGGCGGCCCGCTCGCCGGCCGGGGCGAGGGCGGCACCGTAGACGTAGACCCGGCCGTCGGCGAGCGGGACGACTCCGGCGAGCCGGCCGCGGCCCCACACCTCGCCGACGGCGGCCGGGCGGCGGTCGGGGGTGACGACGGCGCGCCAGGTGGTGAAACCGCTGTAGCGGGGGCCGGGGTGGCGGGGGAAGAGCAGGGCCCGGGTCGCGGAGCGGATGCCGTCGGCGGCGACGACCAGGTCGGCGGTCTCCTCCCCGTCGGCGGTGCGCAGGACGGCGGGCTCGGTGGCGCTGCCGGGGGTGACGAGGGTGGCGGGCGAGCCGGTGCGGACGGTGTCCTCCGGGAGCGCGTCGACCAGGGCGGCGATGACGTCGGCGCGGGCGACGGCGGCGATGGTGTCGCCGAAGCGGGCCTCGAAGGCCGTGGTGTCGAGGCGGGCGAGCCAGCGGCCGGAGGGGTGGCGCAGGCCGACGGCGGGGTGCGGGGCGGCGAGGGCGCGCAGGCGCGCGCCGACGCCGAGCCGGTCGAGGGAGCGCAGGGCATTGGGGGCGAGGGCGAGCCCGGCGCCGACGGGTTCGAGGGATTCGGCGCGTTCGTGGACGCGTACGGGGATGCCCTGCCGGTGGAGGGCGAGGGCGGCGGTGAGGCCGCCGATGCCGCCGCCGATGACGATCGCCTGGTGCAGGCCCATGAGGGGGCTCCTCTTCTCGCGCGACCCGGTCACTACAGGTGTAGTGTCCGATGTCCGGCACGCTACTACATGTGTAGTGAGCCGTAAACTACGGCTGTAGTGAGTTGGGGGAGCCCGACTGGAAAGGCCATGATCGGACCCATGACACCCCCGCGCCCGACCCTGATCGCCGACGCCGCCATCGACCTGATCGCCGACGCCGGCCTGCGCGGGCTCACCCACCGCGCCGTGGACGACGCGTCCGGCCTGCCCGCCGGCTCGACCTCCAACCTCGCCCGGACCAGGGCCGCCCTGCTGGAGCTCGTGCTCACCCGGATCGTCGAGCGGGAGACCGCAGACTTCCCGGTCCTCGCCGAGGGCGAACTGCCGCGGGCCGCCGTCCCGCCGCGCGAACTGCTGGCCGAGGTCGGCGCCGAGGTGCTCTTCCGGGCGCTCACGGAGGGCCGCCGGCTCACCCTGGCCCGCCTGGAACTCGCCCTGGAGGCCACCCGCAGGCCCGAACTGCGCACCCTCTACGACCGCCTGGGCGCGCGCTTCGCCCAGCGCGCCGCCGAGCTGCTCGCCGCCTCCGGCTCGGGCGACCCCACGGGGGACGCCCGCCGGTTGATCCGTTGGTGCGACGGCGTGCTGTTCAACGCCACGGCCGGCAGCGGGCACTGGCACGTGCCGATGCCGGAGGACCTGCGCGAGGAGATCGACCGCTACCTCGCCGTGCTGCTCGACCGGTAGGAGCCGGTAGGAGCCGGTAGGACCGGTGGGACCCGGCAGGGCCGGGGCCCGGGGGTGCCCGCCTATACTCCCTCTGCCCGATCAGGCAGGGGGAAGAAATGCTGAACACGCTCGACGTCGCGGTACTGGTGGTGGTCGGGGTGGCGCTGCTGGTGCGGCTGGCGACGCTGCCGGTGCTGGTTCGTGCCCAAGCGGCAACGCGCCGCCGGGCATTGGCGGCCGCCGGCGCGGACCCGGCCGGAGGTGCGCGGGGCGGCACCGGCGCGACGATCGGCGAACTGACGGTGGGTCTGCTGACCGCCGTGGGAGTGCTGGCCGTCCTGCGCGCCTGGAGCAGCGTCCTCTTCGAGGGGCTGGGGCGGTCGTTCGACGTCTACAACGCGCGGTACCTCACGATCGTCTCGCACCTGCCCCTCCACTCGGCGCGGACCTGGTACATCACCTCCTTCGTCGTCTGCCTGCTGCTCTGGCTGCTGCTCTGGTGCCTGACCCAGCGCAACCTGTGGACCGTCGGCATGCCGCCTCGGCTGTGGCGGGCCGGCCGGACCCGGGCCCAGGTCGCCGGCCTGCTCGCCCTCCGCGCGGTGCTCGCCGTGTTCCTCCTGCCGGTCGGGCTGATCGTCGCCGCGCTGGTGTTCCAGGCCGTCGCGATGGCGGCGAGCCGCCGGGCCAGGCCGGTCGGCGCGGAGGCGGTGCGCGCCGAAGAGGCCCGAGTGGCCCAGGCCGCCCAGGCCGCCCAAGCGGTCCAGGCGTTCCCGGCGTCGCCGAACCCGTACGTGCCCACCGCGCCGGCGCGGGCGCCGTACGTCCCGCCGCAGGCGCCGTACGCCCCGCCTCGGGCCCCGTACGTCCCCACGCAGTTCGCGCAGCCCGCCTCTCCGGCGCCGGCTGCCCCGGCCGCCCCGCCGGTGCTGCCGAGGCCGCCCGTCGGCAGCCCCCTCAGTGCTCACGAGCCCCGCACGATCGGCGGCTACCAGCTCCTCGGCCGGATCGGCTCCGGCGGCATGGGCACGGTCTACCTCGCCCAGCGGCAGGGCTCCGCCACCCAGGTCGCGCTCAAGACCATCAACCTCGAACTCCTCGACGACGCCGACCTGTTGCGCCGCTTCCAGCGCGAGTCCGAGGTGCTGGCGATGGTCCCCGGCGCCTACACCGCCCGGGTGCTCGACACCGGTGTGGACTCCGGACGCCCGTACCTGGCCATGGAGTTGCTGGACGGCCGCCCGCTGGACGCCCACCTGCGCGAGCAGGGGCCGATCCGCTCCGCCGAGGCGCTGCGGGCCCTCGCGCTGGCGCTGGCCGTGGCGCTGTCCGGGGTGCACCGGCTGGGGCTCGTCCACCGGGACCTCAAGCCCGCCAACATCATGCTGACCACGGCCGGTCCGCGCCTGCTGGACTTCGGCATCGCGGCGATCGTGGACGGCACCCGGCTGACCGCCACCGGCGGCGGGCCGGGCACCCTGACGTACATGGCGCCGGAGCAGTTCGGCGAGGAGCGGGTCGGTACGGCGGCCGACGTGTGGGCCTGGGCGTGCTGCGTGGTGTGCGCGGCGCACGGCGCCAGCCCGTTCGCGGCGACCAACACGGGAGCGGTGATCCGCCGGATCGTGGAGACCGGGCCCGAACCCGCGGCGCTGGCGGCGGTCCAGGCCCTCGACCCGGCGCTCGCCGCCGTCGTCACCCGCGCGCTGGCCATGGCCCCCGAGCAGCGCCCGGCGGACGGTACGGCCCTGCTGGCGGCGCTGGCGGCGGCCCAGCCGACGGCGCCGGACCCGGCGGCCGTCCACGACCAGATCACCCGGGGCTGGCAGACCCTCGCGCTGTAGCGGCGGCGCCGGGCCCGGCCCCAGTGGCTCCGGAAGGGAGGGTGCGGCCTCAGCCGTCGGACGTTACCCGCCCGGCGACGAGCCGGGCGCAGTCGTCCACCGAGGCCCGCGAGGTGTCGACGAGCAGGTCGTACGTGACGCCCTCGTGCACCAGCGAGGCCTGCGCGGCGGCCATCCCGGCCGCCCGGTCGCCGCGGGCGGCCTCCCGCTTCGCGGCCACCGCCGGATCGCAGCGCACCCCGACCCAGAGCACGTCCAGGCCCTCCAGCGCCGACCGCCACCGGGCCTGCGAGGCGGCGCCGCCGAGGAACACCTCGTCCACCACGATCCGGGCCTCGGCCCGGGCCATCGCCGCGACCCCGAGCGTCCAGGCGGCGTCCAGGGTGGCGAAGACCGGGCCGACCTCGACCGTCCCGTCCCCGTCCTCCAGCCCGCCGATGCCCTCGCCGCCGGTGCGCAGTGACGGCGGCAGCGCCTCGACCATGGTGTCCGCGCCGAGGTGCAGCCAGGGGTCCGGCAGCAGCTCCTGCAGGCGCAGGGCGATGCTCGACTTGCCGGAGCTGGACCCGCCGTTGAGAACGATCACATGCATGCGCGGAGCCTACGGCCGCACACCCCGCGACGTCGCGGCGTTATCCCGGGGGTGCCACAGGGGTGCGGCCGTGGACCGCACGGCCCCGACCGCCCCCATCAACGCCGCCCCCATCAACGCCGCTCCCCACCGCCGAAGCCCCGGACTACGCCGCCCCCGCCGCGAAGGCCGCCGCCGCGGCGGTGAAGGAGGCGGCCACCGCCGGTGCGCCCGCCCAGTGCAGGTGCAGGTAGGAGGCGTGCACGTTGCCGCTCGCGAAGCCCTCGGTGCGGGGGCCGGTCGGCAGGCGCCAGCCCCAGGCGGGGAGTTCGCCCGCGCCGGGCTCGCAGACCGTGCGGTGGAACTCGTGGCCGCGCAGCCTGGTGCCGGCCGGGGCCAGCGGGGAGTCGTGCAGGGCGACCGCCTCCCGGTAGCCGAGGGTGAGGCGTTCGGTCATCCGGGCGTCGGTGGGCAGTACGCCGCACATCGGCAGGCCGTCCAACTCCCGTCCCAGGTAGAGCAGTCCGGCGCACTCGGCGGCGACCGGCCCGCCCGCGGCGGCGAACGCGGCGATGGCGGCGCGCAGCGGGGCGTTGCCGCTCAGCTCGCGGACGTACAGCTCGGGGAAGCCGCCGCCGATGACCAGGCCGGCCGTTCCGGCGGGCAGCGAGGAGGCGTGCAGCGGGTCGAACGGGACCACCTCCGCGCCCGCCGCGCCGAGCAGTTCGGCGTTCTCGGCGTACGAGAAGGAGAAGGCCGCGCCGCCCGCCACCGCGATCCGGGGCCGGCCGGCCACCGGGGTGACCTCGGCCGACGGGGCCCAGGGTTCGGCGTCCAACTCTGGTGCCGTCCGGGCGAGTTCGAGCAGGGCTTCCAAGTCGACCGAGGAGGCGACCAGTTCACCCATGTCGGCGACCGCCCGGAGGGCCTCCGCCGAGCGTTCCACCGCCGGGATCAGCCCGAGGTGGCGGGAGGGTGTGGCGACCGCCGTCGAGCGGCGCAGCGCGCCCAGCACCGGCACGCCGGAGCCCTCCTCCAGGGCCTCGCGCAGCAGGTGCTCGTGCCGGTCGGAGGCGACCCGGTTGAGGATCACCCCGGCGAGCCGCACCTGCGGGTCCCAGGAGGCGAAGCCGTGCACCAGCGCGGCCACCGAGCGGGACTGCGAGGAGCCGTCCACGACCAGTACCACCGGCGCCCGCAGCAGCTTGGCGACGTGCGCCGTGGAGGCCAGTTCGCCGCGCCCGGAGGCCCCGTCGAACAGGCCCATGACCCCCTCGACGACGGCGACGTCCGCCCCCGCCGCGCCGTGCAGGAACAGCGGCGCGATCCGCTCCGGCCCGCACATGAAGGCGTCCAGGTTGCGGCCCGGGCGCCCGGCGGCGAGCGCGTGGTAGCCCGGGTCGATGTAGTCGGGGCCGACCTTGTGCGGCGACACCGCCAGCCCGCGCGCGGCGAGCGCCGCGATCAGGCCGGTGGCGACGGTGGTCTTGCCGGCGCCCGAGGAGGGCGCGGCGACGACGAGGCGGGGGATGTTGCTCAACGGTCTACCACTCGATACCGCGCTGGCCCTTGCGGCCGGCGTCCATGGGGTGCTTGACCTTGGTCATCTCGGTGACCAGGTCGGCGAAGCCGGTCAGCGCCTCGGGCGCGTACCGGCCGGTGATGACGACGTGCTGGCTGCCCGGGCGGTCCTTGAGCACGGCGACCACCTCGTCCGGGTCGACCCACCCCCAGTGCATCGGGTAGGTGAACTCGTCGAGCACGTAGAAGCGGTAGGTCTCGGCCGCGAGGTCGCGCTTGACCTGCTCCCAGCCCTCCTTGGCCGCCTCCTCGCTGGACATCTCCTGCTCGGCGGAGCGCTGGATCCAGGACCAGCCGGAGCCCATCTTGTGCCAGTCGACGGTGCCGCCCTCGCCGGAGGCGCCGAGCACGCGCAGCGCGTTCTCCTCGCCGACCTTCCACTTGGCGGACTTCACGAACTGGAACACCCCGACCGGCCAGCCCTGGTTCCAGGCCCGCAGCGCCATGCCGAACGCGGCCGTGGACTTGCCCTTGCCGGGGCCGGTGTGCACGGCGGTGATCGGCAGCGTGCGGCGCTGACGGGTCGTCAGGCCGTCGTCGGGGACGCTCTCGGGGACTCCCTTGGGCATGTCGGCTCAGGCCGCCTTTCGCATCGAAGTGGTCGAACGGTTCGCGGAGCGGTCCGCGGCGCGGTTCTCGCGGACGAGCGAGGCCACGCCCTCGGCGCGCAGCTCGTCCAGGCTGACGGCGGTCCCGCCGAGCAGCCCGGCCAGGGTGCGGGCCAGGCCCAGGCGGACCGGGCCGGACTCGCAGTCCAGCACCACGCTGGCCGTGCCCTGCGCCGCGAACAGCGCGGCCGCGCGGCGCGACTGGGCGAGCGCGTCCCGCCCGCCGGTGGCCCGGCCGTCGGTCACCACGACCAGCAGCGGGCGCCGGCTCGGGTCGCGCAGCCGCTCCACCCGCAGCACCTCGTGGGCGCGCAGCAGGCCGGCGGCCAGCGGGGTCCGCCCGCCGGTGGGCAGCGACTCCAGCCGGGCCGCGCCGACCTCCACCGAGGAGGTGGGCGGCAGTGCCAGCTCGGCGCCCGAGCCCCGGAAGGTGATCATGCCGATCTTGTCGCGGCGCTGGTAGGCGTCCATCAGCAGCGACAGCACCGCACCCTTGACGGCGGTCATCCGCTGCCGGGCGGCCATCGAGCCGGAGGCGTCCACCACGAACAGCACCAGGTTGGACTCCCGTCCCTGGCGCACCTGTTCGCGGAAGTCGTCCTTGTGCACCACCAGTGCCCGCCCGCTGCGCCCGCGCGCGGCCTGGTGCGGCGCGGCGGCCTGGAGGGTCGCGGTCAGGTGCAGCCGGGCGAGCGCGCCCTGCGGGCGGCGGGCGCGGATGGTGTGCCCGCCGGTGGTCTCGGCGGGGGAGCGGCGGCCCTGGGCGCCGTGCCCGGTGCCCTTCACGGTGAACAGTCGCGTCCGGTACGGGTCGCCGGCCGCGACCGGCGCCGACTCCCGCGCGGGGGCCGGGTGTTGGGCCGGTACGGGCGGCTGTGCGGGTGCCTCGGGGCCATCGGAGGTGGGGTCCTCGGGGGAGGGCGCCTCGGGCGCCTCGGGGCCGCCGTCGGACGGATCGGGCGCGCCGCCGCCGTCGGGGCCGCCCCCGTCCGGGCCGCCCTCCGGCCCGTCGCCGTCGTCGCTGCCGCCACCGTCGCCGTCCGGGTCGGGCCCGTCGTCCTCGGGCTCCGGCTCCTCCTGCTGGGCGTGCTCCTCCAGCGTCCGGTCCAGCTGCTCCTCGTCCAGCCCGGGCGCGTCGAAGGGGTTGCGGCGGCGGCGGTGCGGCAGTGCCAGCTGGGCGGCCTTGCGGACGTCCTCCTCCAGCACCTCGGTGCGCCCGTCCCAGGCGGCCAGCGCGACGGCGGTGCGGGCCATCACGATGTCCGCGCGCAGCCCGTCCACCTCGAACGCGGCGCACACAGCGGTGATCTGACGCAGCGCCACATCGGTCAGCTCGACCTTGGGCAGCAACTCCCGTGCGGCGGTGATGCGTTCGGCGAGCGCCCGCTCCTCCTCGGCGAACCGCGCGGCGAAGCCGGCCGGGTCCGCGTCGTACCCGAGCCGGCGGCGGACCACCTCGGCGCGCTCGGCCGGGTCCCGGGTGGCGGCGATCTCGACGGTCAGGCCGAACCGGTCGAGCAGCTGCGGCCGCAGCTCGCCCTCCTCCGGGTTCATGGTGCCGACCAGCAGGAACCGGGCCGCGTGCCGCACCGACACGCCCTCGCGCTCGACGTACGAGCGGCCCATCGCGGCGGCGTCCAGCAGCAGGTCCACCACGTGGTCCTGGAGCAGGTTCACCTCGTCGATGTAGAGCACGCCGCGGTGCGCCCGGGCGAGCAGTCCGGGCTCGTAGGCCTTGACGCCCTCGGCCAGCGCCCGCTCCAGGTCGAGCGAGCCGACGATCCGGTCCTCGGCCACGCCGACCGGCAACTCGACCAGCTGGGAGGGCCGTTCGGAGGAGGGCGGGGAGTCGTGCGGCCCGTCCGGGCACTGCGGGTCGGGCGCGGCCGGGTCGCAGGCGAAGCGGCAGTCGTCCACGGTGGCGATGGACGGCAGCAGGCCGGCCAGCGCGCGCACCATGGTCGACTTCGCGGTGCCCTTCTCGCCGCGCACCAGCACGCCGCCCACGGCCGGGGAGACCGCGTTCAGCAGCAGTCCGAGCCGCAGGTCGGCCATGCCGACGATCGCGGTGAACGGATAGCGGACGTCACTCATGCCGTACCCCAGTCCTGTCGTGCCTGACTCTGTGATCGTGCCCGGCCCTGCTGCCCCGCCCGGTTCGGCGGTCCTGCCCAGCCCTGCGTCCGTGTCCGGCTCATGCGTCACTCCCAGGGGCCCCGGGCGGGAGGAACGGCAGCGATCCGGCCGCCGGCACCCCGCCCTCGATCAGCTTCCACAGCGCGTCGGTGTCCGCGTGCTCCTCGATCAGGTCGCCCAGCCGGTCCAGCCGGGCCTCGCGCGCCGCGGCGAAGGAGGTGTCCGGCGCCGGGACGAACGCCCGGCCGGACAACTCGGCGACCTCGCGCAGGAGTTCGCGGCGGAACCCGTCGCTCTCCAGCGCGCCGTGCCAGGTCGTGCCCCAGACCGGGCCGACCCGGCAGCCGTCCAGGAAGGGACTGCCCCCCTCCACGGTCACCACCCCGTGGTGGATCTCGTAGCCCTCGACCCGCTGCCCGAACGCCTCGCCGACCGGCCGCGCCAGCACCTTCTCGACGCCGAACCGCACCCGCGTCGGCAGCAGCCCGAGACCGTCGACGGCGCCCGCCTTCGACTCGACCTCGTCCACGATCGAGTGCGCCAGCATCTGGTAGCCGCCGCAGACCCCGAGGACCGGCAGTCCGGCCGCCGCCCGCGCCTTCAGGGCCGGCTCCAGGCCGCGCTCGCGCAGCCAGGCGAGGTCCGCGACGGTGGCCCGGGTACCGGGCAGCACCACCAGGTCGGCGTCGGCCAGCTCCTCCGGCCTGGTCGCCCAGCGGACCAGCACGCCCGGCTCCTGCGCGAGCGCGTCCATGTCGGTGAAGTTGGACAGCCGGGGAAAGCGCACCACGGCCACCCGCAGCACGTCCGCGCCGAGCGGCCCGGGCCCGTCCGCCCGGTCCGCCACGGTGGACAGGTCCAGCGAGTCCTCGGCGTCCAGCCAGAGCCCGGGCAGCATCGGCAGCGTGCCCAGCACCGGACGGCCGGTCAGCTCGTGCAGCATCTCCAGCCCGGGCGCCAGCAGCCGCGCGTCGCCGCGGAACTTGTTGACGAACCAGCCCGCCACGTGCCGCTGGTCCTCCGCCGACAGCAGCGCCAGCGTCCCGTACATCGCCGCGAAGACCCCGCCGCGGTCGATGTCCCCGACCACCACCACCGGCAGGGCGGCGGCCGTGGCCAGGCCCATGTTGGCGATGTCGCGGTCGCGCAGGTTGATCTCGGCGGGCGATCCCGCGCCCTCGCAGACCACCACGTCGTAGCGGCCGCGCAGGTCGGCCAGGCACTCCAGGGCGCGCTCCAGCAGGACGGGCTTGCGCTCGCGGTAGTCCAGCGCGCCGACCTCGGCCACCGGTCGGCCGAGCAGCACCACCTGGCTGCGGCCGTCCGCGCCCGGCTTGAGCAGCACCGGGTTCATCGCCGCCTCCGGCTCCACCCGGGCGGCCTGCGCCTGCATCGCCTGGGCGCGGCCGATCTCGGCGCCGTCGGCGGTGACGAAGGAGTTGAGCGACATGTTCTGCGCCTTGAACGGCGCGACCCGTACGCCCTGGCGGGCGAGCCACCGGCAGATCCCGGCCGTCACCACGCTCTTGCCCGCGTCCGAGGTCGTCCCCGCGACCAGCAGTGCGTTGCTCATGCCCGTCCCCTCTTCTTCAGCAGTGCCCGCAGCAGGACGTGCCCCGCGACCGTCGTACCCAGCGCCAGTGCGCCCACCCGCCGGGAGAGCGCGCAGGCCCGCTCGATGTCGTCCACCGTCACCGGCCGCAGCTCCGCGCCCAGGACAGGCCGGTGCTCCACCCGCTCGCCGTACCGCAGCGTGCCGCCCAGTCGGACGCCCACCGCGCCGGCGAACGCCGATTCGGCCTGGCCCGCGTTCGGGCTCGGGTGCGCGGAGCCGTCGCGCCGCCAGACCCGCCAGGCGGTCCGGGGCTCGGGGGCGGCGGCCACGGTCAGCAGCGCCGTCAGCCGGGCGCCCGGCCAGCCCGCCACGTCGTCCAGCCGGGCCGAGGCCCAGCCGAACCGGGCGTAGCGGGGCGAGCGGTGGCCGACCATGGCGTCCAGGGTGTTCACGGCGCGGAAGGCCAGCAGGCCGGGGGTGCCGGCCAGGGCGCCCCAGGTCAGCGCGTTCACCACGGCGTCGGCGGTGTTCTCGGCCACCGACTCGACCACCGCCCGGGCGATCTGCTGCCCGTCCAGCGCGCTCGGGTCCCGCCCGCACAGGTGCGGCAGCCGCTCCCGGGCGGCGGCGAGGTCGCCGGCGGCCAGCGAGCGGCCGATGGTGCGGGCCTCCCGGGTCAGCGAGGTGCCGCCGAGCACCGTCCAGGTCGCGGCCGCCGCCAGCGCCGCCCGGCCCAGCGGGCGCCGGCCCACCGTACGGTCCAGGGCGAGCGCGCCCGCCGCGACCGCGCCCACGCACAGCGCGGTGTACCCGGCCCCGGCGGCGCGGTCGTCGCGCCACAGCCGCCGCTCCAGCCGGGTCGCGGCGCTGCCGAAGACGGCCACCGGGTGGCCCCGGCGGGGGTCGGCGAAGCGGGCGTCGGCGGCGTAGCCCGCGGCGGCACCGAGTGCGAACACGGCGGCGCGGGCCAGCGGGCGCGAGGCTCGGGTCAGCGGGCGCGGAGCGGGGGAAGGCGCGCGCGGGGTCATCGGCCGCACGGCGGAGGGCAGCTCGGAGTCCGGCCGGGCGGGGCAGCCTGCATCGCGTGCGTGTCCTCACTCAGGGTCCGCGCCCTGGATCGACGTGACGGCGGCGAGAGTCTCCTGGCTTCCGGGTCGAACGCACCCCCGGAGCCTTCCAGCGGCCGTCGACGGCCCGCCGTGGCGATGTTCCGAGCGTGCTCCCCGGTGACAGTGGCGGGACCGCGCCGGACTTCCACCGGCTTCCTCTCCATGCCTCCGTTTGGCCCCAGGATCCCATCACGGGCCCGAACCGGGAGTCAACCGAGGTCACGGAGGGGTTGGTCACACGGGGACGCCGCTGACGCCCTGTCGGATCGCCCGGCGCGGCCCCGCCCCGACCCCCGCCACGGGCACCCCCTGAGTACCGCCCTGAGTACCGCCCTGAGCACCCCGGGAGCGCCCGCCGGGTGACCCGGACGGCCCAGCCCGGTGGCCGCTCGGGCGGAGCGCCGGTGAACTGGGGCTCGAACACCGTCCGGTCCGTGAAGAACGTCCGTGAACGACGTCCGTGAACAACAGAGCGGGGAGCGAGATGCGTTGGGGAACCGCCGCCGTCGTGGCGGCCGCCGCGGTGGGGGCCGCCGTGCTGGTGGTCGGCCGCCGGGCCTCCGAGCGGATGGTCCGTCCGGTGACCGCCGTCCAGGAGTCCGGGCCGGTCCAGGTCCGCGCCCTCGCCGCCGGCCGGGTCACCTTCACCCGCGGCCCCGCGAGCCTGCGCCCCGGCCGCTGGGCGGTGGAGTGGGCGGACGGCGGGCACGCGGTCGTCGAGGAGGTGCTGCACGCCGACGAACAGGGCGTCACCCGTCGGCTGGTCCGCGCCGACCGGGGCACCCTCGTCCCCGGCACCGAGGTCCGCTTCACCCCGCAGGTCCACCTCGGCGACCCCACCGAGGCGCTCGGCCTCGCCTTCTCCGACACCACCGCCGACGGCGAGCTCGGCGCCCTCCCCGCCTGGCGGCTCGACGGCAAGCGCGGCACCTGGGTGATCCTGGTGCACGGCCCCGGCGACGACCGCCGGCAGACCCTCCCGGTGCTCCCCGTCCTCGACCGGCTCGGCCTGCCCGCCCTCGCCGTCACCTACCGCGGCGACCGGGGCGCCCCCGCCTCCCCGGACGGGCTCAGCCACTTCGGCGAGACCGAGTGGCGCGACATCGAGGCGGCGGTACGGCTGGCGCTCGACAGCGGCGCGGGCAAGGTGATCCTGTACGGCTGGTCCGTCGGCGCGACCATCGTGCTGCAGACCGTGGCCCGCTCCGCCTGGTCGCACGCCGTCCGCGGTCTGATCCTCGACTCGCCCGTGCTCGACCTGCCCGCCTCCGCCCGCCGGGACGCCGCTCGGGCCGGCTTCCAGGGCGTCGCCGCCGAGCTCGGCGCCCTCGCCGCCGAGGGCCGCACCGGGGTCGACCTCGCCGACTTCGGCCGCATCGCCGACGGCACCGACCTGCGGGTGCCGACCCTCCTCCTGCACAGCCCCGAGGACCGGATCGCGCCCTTCGGCGCCGCCGAGAAGCTGGCCGCCGCCCGCCGCGACGTGGTGAGCCTCCAGCCCTTCCCCGGCGCCGACCACGCCACCCTCTGGAACACCGCCCCCGACCGCTACACCGAACTCCTCCGCCGCTGGCTCACCCCGCTCCTCTAGGGGCTCAACCACCCCCCCTGTGCGCGAGGGCGTTTTCGGCTGGTCCCCGCCGCTTTTCCCGGTGCGATTCCCCCCGTCCGGGAATGAACGTTCCTCCCATTCCTCCGGGCCCGCGTGAAAAGTCGGCCCGGCCGACTTCCGGTGCGGCTCGATCCCGATCACGCCGCCCACCATCCGTCCGGATTCGGGCTGGACAGTCCTGCCGGGCGTCGCCGGGCCGAAACGCCCCCGTACGGGCCCCTCGGCTGTCAGGAGCAATATTTGGCCCGGCCCCTTACCCCCCACCCGTACGCACGGTGACCGCCCGAGCATTCCGGGCAACCGGCCCGCCCCCTGTGGCATGGGCAGGTCACACGTTTCCGGCCAGGCGGTTTGCCGTTGTTGCCCGATCTTGCGGAGGTGCCACCGGCGGTCGCCCGGTCGTACGGACAACCGGATGTGACAGAAGGCCGGTACAAGGGGAAGACTGCTCGACGTGACGTCTCGGAACCCGCGCGACCGTGATGCCCCGCTCCCGCCGACGATCGGTACCGGTGCGACGGTGACCCGTCTCCCCGGAACGGCCCAACGGCCCGCCGGTGGCAGGCCGGGCGGGGCGGGAGTCCCCCGTAACGCAGTACCCCGGCGACGAGGGCCCGCTCCGGCTCCCGGGCGGGGCAGGGTTCCCGTGCCGGAGGGCTTTCCGGCACCCTCCGAGCTGGCGCCGCTGGCCCGCCGGATGCTGGTGGACGCCGTCCGGGTCGCCCGCTGGGCCGGTGAGCTGGCCGAGGTCGACAAGCGCGGCGAGCTGCTCCCGGACGACGCCCGCGCGGCGGGCCGGGCCCTGGCCATGACGGTCGGTGCCGCCGCCAAGGCGTGGGGTCAGGCGCTGCTGGTGGGCCTGGTGGAGGCCCGGGACGGCGGAGCCGGCCCCGGCTGGCGCCTGCACGCCTGGGAGCACGACGACGAGGCCGTGGTGCGCGGCTGGTCGGCGCTGTTCGACGCCTGGACCCTGCTCGCCCCGGTGCCGCCCGCGGCGCTGCGCGGCGTCTTCGCCGTCCTGGCCGGGCAGGCCGTGGACCAGGCCCCGCAGCTGCTCTCCTTCCTGCACCTGGTGGACGGCCCGGTCGCCGAGAGCGAGCTGCTGGAGCTGCTGCGCCGCGGCCTGGACGAGCGCCGGGTCGGCACCGGCCTCGGCGGCCCCGGCCTGTCGCCGGTGCCGCACGCGGCCTCGGCCGTCTCCGCCGTCCGCGGCACCTGCCGTGCGCCGCAGATCGACACCCCGGCCGCGCCCTCGGACGTGGCCGCCGTCCTGGACTGGATGCTGGACGGCCTGGCGGCCGTCGGCGCCCTGGTGCGCAGGAACGACGCCGCGGAGCTGTCGCCGCTCGGCCACTGGGCGGTGCGGGCGAAGCTGGAGGAGATCTGCACGGTCGCGCAGACCGCGGCCGGGCACATCGAGCAGAGCGCCTTCGAGCTGCTGAACGCTTGCGCGGACTACTCGCCGGGCCCGGCCCGCGCCGAGTTCCGGGCCTGGGTCGCGGCCCGTCCGGCCGACCGGGCGGTGGGCGAGCTGCTGGACGCCGCCCAGGGCGACGACGCGCTGGTGCGCGGGCTGGCCTTCGAGGCGCTGCGGGTGGCCGGCGGACCGGCCGAGCAGGCGGTGCGCGCGGCGGTGGACGAGCCGGTGCTGCGCCCGTACGCGCTGCTGTGGCTGGCGGAGCGCGCGGACGAGGGCGTCGCCCCGGCGGACGTGCTGGGCGCGGAGGACGCGGCCTGGCTCTGGGTGGACACCGCGGCCGCGGTGCTCGACCACGGCGAGACCGAGCTGCTGGTGGGCCACGTCGAGGGCGCCGCGGCGGGCGACCCGGTCCGGCTGTTCGCCCGGGCCCGGCAGTCCGGCCACCCGCGGGCGGCCTCGGTGCTGACGGCGGTCTCGAGCGTGCACCCGGACCCGGGCGTGGCCCGGGCGGCCCGCCGCTCGGCGTTCAGCGTGCACACCGGCGGCGCCTGAGCCGCACGGGCGCACGGGAACACGGGCGCACAGGAACACGGGAACACGGAAAGGGCCCGGAACCATCAGGTTCCGGGCCCTTCCCCATGTCGGTCGTGGGACGGCTCAGCCGAGCCGCGACTCCGCCCGCCGGGCGCGGACGTCGCCGACCTTCTGCCCCACCTTGCGGCGGATGACCAGCAGCGGCGCCATCGCGGCGAGCGTGATCTGGGCGAACGCGCCGACGTGCATCAGGCTGTCGCCGCCGGGCAGCCCGGTCGCCCAGGCGGCCAGGCAGCCGATCGCGACGACGACCCAGCAGAGCGTGGCGGTGGCCAGCAGCCCCTGCGGCTTCGGGTACTCGATCCGGCTGACCATCAGGTACGCGGCGCCGAAGATGGCGAGCAGACCGGGCAGGAACGGCGGGTCGAGCAGCACGATGGCGATCACCGTCATCGCGCCCATCGGGCAGGGCATGCCCTGGAACACCCCGGGCCGCATCTTGACGGCCGAGAAGCGGGCCAGCCGCAGGACCACCGCGAGCAGTACGGTCAGCGCGATCAGCGCCGACAGCTTGCTGTTGGAACCCGGGGAGACCATGCCCCAGACCGCGACGAAGTAGGCCGGCGCGATGCCGAAGCTGATCAGGTCCGCGAGGTTGTCCAGTTCCGCTCCGAGGGCGGAGGAGCGCAGCTTGCGCGCCACCAGCCCGTCGAAGAGGTCGCACATCGAGCCGATCAGCAGCAGCGTGACCGCGGTGGCGGCGCTGTGCCGGTCCGGAGCGGCGTCCGGGTTGGTGATGTGCGGGACCAGGACCCCGGTGGTGATCGAGTAGATCGCCAGGAAGCCGCAGACGGCGTTCCCCAGGGTCAGGAAGTCGGCCGTGGACAGGTGCTGGGGAGAGCGCGGGGCACGCAGCTCGCGGTCCCGTGCCCAGCGGCGGCGGCGCAGGGCCGTCTCCTCGTCGTCCAGGCCGACGATTGTCTCAGGATCAGTCACGGTCAAGGCGCGTCACCCCGGCTGTGGTCTTCTGGCCGACCTCGACGCCGACCTCGACGCTGGCCGGCAGGTAGGTGTCGACGCGGGACCCGAACCGGATCAGACCGATCCGGTCGCCCTGCTCGACCTTGGTTCCGGCGTCCACGTACGGCACGATGCGGCGGGCCACGGCCCCCGCGATCTGGACCATCTCGATGTCGCCGAGCTCGGTGTCGAAGTGCCAGACGACCCGCTCGTTCTGGTCGCTGTCCTTGTTGAACGCGGGGACGAAGCCGCCCGCGACGTGCTCGACCGACGTCACGGTGCCCGGCAGGGGCGCGCGGTTGACGTGGACGTTCAGCGGGCTCATGAAGATCGCGACCCGGGTGCGGCCGTCCGGCCAGGCGTCGATGCTCTGCACCACGCCGTCGGCGGGGGAGATCACTCTGCCCGTGCCGATCTCACGCTCGGGGTCGCGGAAGAACCACAGCATGCCCGCGCCGAGGGCACAGGCGGGTACCGCAGCCAGGGCCCACTTGCCGCTGCGCCGGGTGAGGGCGGTGGTCACGGCGGCCGTGGCGAGGGTGGGGACGAACCAGGGGGTGGCTCCGCGCGCGATGGTCACGCGGGGTCGCCGACCGGCCGTCGGGGCTGCGAGGGCATCGCGGTCCGTGACGGAGGTGTGAGGGGACGGGCTGATGGGCATCGAAGACCTTTGTCGCGGGGGATCATGGCCGCTGGACGGGGGCCACCGCGGAATCGGTAATAGAGGGACGGCTTGCTGTCCCGGTGGATGCTATCGGGAGCAGACGGTGGGTGGGCAACCCGCCTGCTCGTTCACGTGTCCGGTGGCGGCGCGTGTGCGCGTCCACTCCTACGACCGTAGCTCGGCCCGGTCCGGTTCCCAAGGGACCCGACAGGGCTGGTGACTCTTGTCTCAACGGGTGCGCGGACGGAACCCGGCGGACGAAACGGCCGTAGCGGCCGGAAGCGGGTGTGCGGAAGCGGCCGCAGGGCGCGTCGTTGCAGCTGTACGCCCTGCGGCCGCTTCCGGCGGGCCGTGCCGGACCCAGGCGGACCAGGCCGGGCCCGTGACGGGGCACGGCCCCGCGCCGGGACGGGCCCGCACGCCCGTCGACCGGCGGTTCGAGGGGGCCGCCCGGCGACGGGGTGCGTCGGCGGGCGGCCCGGGGGTCAGTCGGCGATCCGGTACTCCTCGAGGAGCCGGCGCCCGACGATCATCTTCTGGATCTCCGCAGTACCTTCACCGATGAGCAGCATCGGGGCCTCGCGGTAGAGGCGCTCGATCTCGTACTCCTTCGAGAAGCCGTAGCCGCCGTGGATGCGGAAGGCGTCCTCGACGACCTCCTTGCAGTACTCGGAGGCGAGGTACTTGGCCATGCCGGCCTCGAGGTCGTTGCGCTCGCCGCCGTCCTTCTTGCGGGCGGCCATGACCATCATCTGATGGGCGGCCTCGACCTTGGTGGCCATCTCGGCGAGCTTGAACTGGATCGCCTGGTGCTCGGCGATCTTCTTGCCGAAGGTGGAGCGCTGCTGGGCGTAGGCGATGCCGAGCTCGAAGGCGCGGCGGGCGACGCCGCAGCCGCGGGCGGCGACGTTGACGCGGCCGACCTCGACGCCGTCCATCATCTGGTAGAAGCCGCGGCCCGGGACGCCGCCGAGAACGCGGTTCACCGGGACGCGGACGTCCTGGAGGACCAGCTCGGTGGTGTCGACGCCCTTGTAGCCCATCTTCTCGATCTTGCCGGGCACGGTCAGGCCGGGAACCGAGGGGTTCGGGCCGAAACCGGCCTCCTTCTCGATCAGGAAGGTGGTCATGTTCTTGTACGGGCTGCTGCCGCCCTCGTCGGTCTTGCAGAGGACCGCGACCAGGGTGGAGGTGCCGCCGTTGGTGAGCCACATCTTCTGGCCGTTGAGGACGTAGAACTCGCCGTCCTTGACGCCCTTGGTGGAGATGGCCGAAACGTCGGAGCCGAGGCCCGGCTCGGACATCGAGAAGGCGCCGCGGATCTCGCCGGCCGCCATCCTCGGCAGGAAGTGGTCCTTCTGCTCCTGGGTGCCGTGGGCGTTGATCATGTGCGCCACGATGAAGTGGGTGTTCACGATGCCGGAGACCGACATCCAGCCGCGGGCGATCTCCTCGACCACCAGGGCGTAGGTGAGCAGCGACTCGCCGAGGCCGCCGTACTCCTCGGGGATGGTGAGGCCGAACAGGCCGAGCTGCTTCATCCCCTCGACGATGGCGGTCGGGTACTCGTCCTTGTGCTCCAGCTCGGTCGCGACCGGAATGATCTCCTTGTCGACGAAATCCCGCACGGTGGCGAGGATGTCCCGCTGGATCTCGGTGAGGCCGTCGGTCTGTGCGAGGCGTCCCATCGTGCGGCTCCGAAAGGTCTGAGGGTCTGCGGAAAAGTCGGGGAATCCCCGGGGGGGGGGGGGGATTGCGGGGGCCCTGCCGGCGTGGCTGCGGCAGCAGGGCCCCCGGGCCGGGTGGGGCGCGGCCGATGACGGCGGCCTGCCCGTCCGGGGTCTCTCGGGGGGCCCGCGGTGAAAAGCGGGCCCCTATAGAGGGGAGGGGCTCAGGAGAGCGGGGTCGGGCGGCCGGGCTGCTCGCCGCCGCGCTCCTCGGTGTACGTCGCGGTCGGCACCATCACCTTGCGGCGGAAGACGCAGACGACCGTGCCGTCCTGCTTGTACCCCTTGGTCTCGACGTACACGATGCCGCGGTCGTCCTTGGACTTGGACGGCCACTTGTCGAGCACGGTGGTCTCGCCGTAGATCGTGTCGCCGTGGAAGGTCGGCGCGATGTGGCGCAGCGACTCGATCTCCAGGTTGGCGATCGCCTTGCCGGAGACGTCCGGGACGGACATGCCGAGCAGCAGCGAGTAGACGTAGTTGCCCACCACGACGTTCCTGCCGAAGTCGGTCGTCTTCCCGGCGTAGTTGGTGTCCAGGTGGAGCGGGTGGTGGTTCATGGTGAGCAGGCAGAAGAGGTGGTCGTCGTACTCGGTGACCGTCTTGCCGGGCCAGTGCTTGTAGACCGCGCCGACCTCGAACTCCTCGTAGGTGCGTCCGAACTGCATGGCTGCTCAGGCCTCCGGGATCTCGAACTTGGTGGTGCGCTGAAGGCCCGCGGCCCGGCCCTTGCCGGCGACGACCAGCGCCATCTTGCGGCTGGCCTCGTCGATCATCTCGTCGCCGAGCATCGCGGAGCCCTTGGCGCCGCCCGCCTCGGAGGTGCAGTAGTCGTACGCGTCGAGGATCAGCTCGGCGTGGTCGTAGTCCTCCTGCGAGGGCGAGTAGATCTCGTTCGCGGCGGCGACCTGGTCCGGGTGGAGCACCCACTTGCCGTCGAAGCCGAGGGCGGCCGAGCGGCGGGCGACCTCGCGGTAGCCCTCCTGGTTGCGGATCTGGAGGTAGGGGCCGTCGATCGCCTGGAGGTCGTTGGCGCGGGCGGCCATCAGGATGCGCATCAGGATGTAGTGGTAGGCGTCGGCGCCGTAGCCGGGCGGCTGCTCGCCGACCACCAGCGACTTCATGTTGATGGAGGCCATGAAGTCGGCGGGGCCGAAGATGATGGTCTCCAGCCGGGGCGAGGCCTCGGCGATGGCGTCGACGTTGATCAGGCCCTTGGCGTTCTCGATCTGCGCCTCGATGCCGATCCGGCCGACCTCGAAGCCCATGGTCTTCTCGATCTGGGTGAGCAGCAGGTCGAGCGCCTTGACCTGCTCGGCGTCCTGCACCTTCGGCAGCATGATGCAGTCGAGGTTGGGGCCGGCGCCTTCGACCACGGTGATCACGTCGCGGTAGGTCCAGTGGGTGGTCCAGTCGTTGACGCGCACGACGCGGGTCTTGCCGCCCCAGTCGCCGTTGTTGAGGGCGTCGACGATGTTGTGGCGGGCGCTCTCCTTGACCAGCGGGGCGCAGGCGTCCTCCAGGTCGAGGAAGACCTGGTCGGCCGGCAGGCCCTGGGCCTTCTCCAGGAAGCGCGGGTTGCTGCCCGGTACGGCGAGGCAGGAGCGGCGCGGGCGCAGTCGGTTGACAGCAGTCATCAGAATCGAGGGTTCCTTCCCAGTGGTCAGCTGGTCAGCTGGTCAGTTCGTGGCCGCGGTCGGTGCGGACGTCCACGGCTGGAGCTTGTTGGCCAGCCGGATCTCGTCCACGATCCGGCCGATGATGGTGGTGATGCCGAAGTCCTTCGGGGTGAACACGGCGGCGACGCCCGCGGCCTTGAGGGCCTCGCCGTCCGCTGCCGGGATGATGCCACCCACGATCACCGGGACATCCTCCACCCCGGCGCGGCGCAGCCGCTTCAGGACGTCGGGCACCAGCTCGCTGTGCGCGCCGGAGAGGATGGACAGGCCCACGCAGTGGACGTCCTCCGCGACGGCGGCGGAGACGATCTGCTCCGGGGTCAGCCGGATGCCCTGGTAGACCACCTCGAACCCGGCGTCGCGGGCCCGGACGGCGATCTGCTCGGCGCCGTTGGAGTGCCCGTCCAGGCCGGGCTTGCCGACCAGCAGGCGCAGCTTGCCGGCGCCCAGCTCCGCGGCGGTCGCGGCGACCGCGGCGCGGACCTGCTCCAGCTCGCCGCCGGGCTCGGCGGCCACCGCGACGGGGGCGCCGCCGACGCCGGTGGGCGCCCGGTACTCGCCGAAGACCTCGCGCAGGGCGAAGGCCCACTCGCCGGTGGTGACGCCGGCCCGGGCGCAGGCGAGCGTGGCCGGCATCAGGTTGGCCTCGGTGGCGGCGACGGCCTTGAGCTCGGCCAGCGACGACTGGACGGCGGCCTCGTCGCGCTCGGCGCGCCAGGCCTCCAGGGCGGCGAGCACGGACTGCTCGGAGGCCGGGTCGACGACCATGATCGCGGTGTCGAGGTCGGCGGTGAGCGGGCTCGGCTCGGTGGTGTCGAAGCAGTTGACCCCGATGATCTTGTCCTCGCCGGACTCGATCCGGGCCCGGCGGGCGGCGTGCGAGGCGACCAGGTTGGACTTCAGGTAGCCGGACTCGACGGCCGGGATCACCCCGCCCATCTCCAGCACCTTGGCGATCTCCGCCTCGGCGCCGGCCAGCAGCTCCTCGGTCTTGGCCTCGATCACCTGGGAGCCGTTGAAGATGTCGCCGTACTCCAGCAGGTCCGACTCGTACGCCAGCACCTGCTGGATGCGCAGCGACCACTGCTGGTCCCAGGGCCGGGGCAGGCCGAGCGCCTCGTTCCAAGCGGGCAGCTGGACGGCCCGCGCGCGGGCGTCCTTGGAGAGGGTGACGGCCAGCATCTCCAGGACGATCCGCTGGACGTTGTTCTCCGGCTGGGCCTCGGTCAGGCCGAGCGAGTTGACCTGGACGCCGTACCGGAAGCGGCGCTGCTTGGGGTCGGTGACGCCGTAGCGCTCCAGGGTGACCTTCTCCCACAGCCGGGCGAAGGCGCGCATCTTGCACATCTCCTCGACGAAGCGCACGCCGGCGTTCACGAAGAAGGAGATCCGGGCGACCACCTCGCCCATCCGCTCGGCCGGCACCTGGCCGGAGTCGCGCACGGCGTCGAGCACCGAGATGGCGGTGCACATCGCGTAGGCGATCTCCTGGACGGGCGTCGCCCCGGCCTCCTGCAGGTGGTAGCTGCAGATGTTGATCGGGTTCCACTTGGGGATGCTGCCGACCGTGTAGGCGATCATGTCGGTGATCAGCCGCACCGACGGGCCGGGCGGGAAGACGTGCGTCCCGCGCGACAGGTACTCCTTGACGATGTCGTTCTGGGTGGTGCCGGTGAGCGTGGCGATGTCCGCGCCCTGCTCCTCGGCGACCACCTGGTAGAGCGCCAGCAGCCACATCGCGGTGGCGTTGATCGTCATGGAGGTGTTGGTCCGTTCGAGCGGGATGCCGTCGAACAGGGTGCGCATGTCGCCGACGTGCCCGACCGGGACGCCGACCCGGCCGACCTCGCCGCGGGCGAGGACGTGGTCGGAGTCGTAGCCGGTCTGGGTCGGCAGGTCGAAGGCGACGGACAGGCCGGTCTGGCCCTTCGCCAGGTTCCGCCGGTAGAGCGCGTTGGAGTCGCTCGCGGTGGAGTGGCCGGCGTAGGTGCGCATCAGCCAGGGGCGGTCGCGCTTCCGGGGCTCGGTCATCAGATGTTCCTGAAACGGTTGATGGCGTCGAGGTGCTTGGCGCGGAACTCCGCGTCGTGCACGCCCAGGCCCTCCTCGGGGGCCAGGCAGAGCACGCCGACCTTGCCCTGGTGCCTGTTGTGGTGCACGTCCAGGGCGGCCTGGCCGGTCTCCTCCAGGGAGTAGACCTTGGAGAGGGTCGGGTGGATCTTCCCCTTGGCGATCAGGCGGTTGGCCTCGAAGGCCTCGCGGTAGTTGGCGAAGTGCGAGCCGACGATCCGCTTGAGCGACATCCACAGGTACCGGTTGTCGTACTGGTGCATGTAGCCGGAGGTGGAGGCGCAGGTGACGATGGTGCCGCCCTTGCGGGTGACGTACACCGAGGCGCCGAAGGTCTCCCGGCCCGGGTGCTCGAAGACGATGTCCACGTCCTCGCCGCCGGTGAACTCGCGGATCTTCGCGCCGAGGCGCTTCCACTCGCGCGGGTCCTGGTTGTTCTCGTCCTTCCAGAACCGGTAGCCCTCGGCGGAGCGGTCGATGATCGCCTCGGCGCCCATGGCGCGGCAGATCTCGGCCTTCTGGTCGCTGGAGACCACGCAGATCGGGGTGGCGCCGCCGGCCAGCGCGTACTGGGTGGCGTACGAGCCGAGGCCGCCGCTGGCGCCCCAGATCAGCACGTTGTCGCCCTGCTTCATGCCGGCGCCGTTGCGCGAGACCAGCTGGCGGTACGCGGTGGAGTTGACCAGGCCGGGGGAGGCGGCCTCCTCCCAGGTGAGGTGCCGGGGCTTGGGCAGCAGCTGGTTGGTCTTCACCAGGGCCAGCTGCGCCAGGCCGCCGAAGTTGGTCTCGAAGCCCCAGATGCGCTGCTCCGGGTCCATCATCGTGTCGTTGTGGCCGTCCGCGGACTCCAGTTCGACCGAGAGGCAGTGCGCGACGACCTCGTCGCCGGGCTTCCAGGCGTTGACCCCGGCGCCGGTGCGCAGCACCACGCCGGCCAGGTCGGAGCCGACCACGTGGTACGGCAGGTCGTGGCGCTTGGTCAGCGGCGACAGCCGGCCGTACCGCTCCAGGAAGCCGAAGGTGGAGACCGGCTCGAAGATCGAGCTCCAGACGGTGTTGTAGTTCACCGCGCTGGCCATGACGGCGACCAGGGCCTCGCCCGGGCCCAGCTCGGGCAGGGCGACCTCGTCGAGGTGAAGGGACTTGCGGGGGTCCTTGTCGCGGCTGGCGAGGCCCGCGAACATCTGCTCGTCGTCCTTGTGGAGCGTCACCGCCCGGTAGGACTCGGGGAGCTTGATCGCCGCGAAGTCCGCCGACGTGCTGTCGGTGCTGAGGATCGCGTCGAGGATTTCCTGCATGGCTGCCTCCGAAGGCGTACCTGTGCGAGGGTCACAGGGCGTCTGGGGGAGCCGGGAGCGGACACCGGCTTCGCTGAGGTGGGTGGTGGGCGGGTCAGACGGGGCACCCGGGGTGGACCGGGCCGTTCTGGCTCTCTGCTCCCGGGGTGTGGGAACGCCGGACGACGGCGCGCCGAGGTGGGGAGCCGCGGCGCCGCGACTGGTGAGTAACAAGGTAGTGGCACCCTGTGCCACTCGTAAAGACACCGGGTGCCAGGAATTCCAGTCGGTTCAGAGGCCGCGTGACGCGCGTTGCGCGGGCATGCGAAAGGCCCGCGCCGACATCCCGGCGCGGGCCCTCGATACCGCTCTGACCTGCGTGAATACTGGGTCTACGACTCCCGGGCGCCACTCAGTGCGGCCCGGATGCTGTCCACCACGACGTCCAGCGGAGCGTCCGTCCGGGCGACTGTGATGAGCACCTCACCTCCGGGACTGGCACTCAGTGCGCTCTCGACCCCGGCGTCCCCCGGGGTCCCGTTGGCACCCGGTGCCACCACCGATCCCCGCCGCCTGGCACCCGGGGCACTGGAGGCCCAGAAGGTCCGCCGGATCACCTCGAAGGAGTGGTCCAGCTGCGCCTCCACGTCGCCCCGGCCGCCGGCCCGCAGCCAGCGCCGCAGCACGTGGTTGTGCGCCGCGACCACCGCCGCCGCCGAGACCTCGGCCAGCATCGAGTCGTCCTCGCCGCCGCGCTGCCAGCCGGACGGGATGGACTCGCCGGTGTCGAAACGGCCCAGCAGGTAACGGGTGAACAGCCGCTCGTAGCGGGCCACCACGGCGATCTCCCGCTCGCGCAGCGCCGGGACCTGACGGATCAGCTGGTACCGCGCCACCGACACCCCCGGGGTGGAGGCGTACATCCGCAGCACCTCCTTGATGCCGCGGCAGACCACGTCCAGCGGGTGCTCCTCCGGCTCCGCGCTGGCCAGCAGGTCGGCCACCCGCACCAGGGTGTCGTCGTGGTCCGGGAAGATCGCCTCCTCCTTGGACCGGAAGTACCGGAAGAAGGTGCGCCGGGCCACCCCGGCGGCGGCCGCGATCTGGTCGACCGTGGTCTCCTCGTAGCCCTGCGAGGCGAACAGCTCCATCGCGGCCGTGGCCAGGTCCTGGCGCATCTGCTGGCGCTGCGCCGCCGCCCGGCGGCTGCCCGGCCCGCCCTCCGGCCCGGTGCCCCCGGTCGAGGGGCTGGTCCGGTCGGCGCCGCCGTGCGGCCCGGCGGGGTGCTGCGGGGAGGTTGACTGAACCCGATCCATGTCCGGAACGCTACACGGCCCGGACGGCGCGCCCGCGGCCCTTCCCCGCCGCACCGGCACCACCGGTCCGGTCACGGCCGGGCGGGGCCAGCGGGAGGTCGCCGTCCCGGGGCTCCAGACGGGGCGCGGGGAGGCCATGGAGCCCTGTGGCGGCGCGGCGTGCGGTCCGGCAGGGGGCGGCTCGTACGGCAGCTCGTACGGGCCGCCCCCGGCCTGCGGGGTGGTCACCGGCGCGCGTGGTCGCGGAAGCCGCGGCCGGTCTTGCGGCCCAGGCAGCCCGCCGCGACCAGGTGCTCCAGCAGCGGCGCGGCCGCCAGGCCGGGCTCGCGGAACTCCTGGTGCAGCACCCGCTCGATCGTCAGCGAGACGTCCAGGCCGACCACGTCCAGCAGCTCGAACGGGCCCATCGGGTAGCCGCAGCCGAGCTTCATCGCGGTGTCGATGTCGTCCACCGTCGCGTAGTGCTCCTGGAGCATCCGCACCGCGTCGTTCAGGTAGGGGAAGAGCAGCGCGTTGACGATGAAGCCGGCCCGGTCGCCGCACTCCACCGGGTGCTTGCGGACCTTCGCGGTCAGCTCCAGCACCGTCGCGGTGACGTCCGGCGCGGTCAGCACCGTGGAGACCACCTCGACCAGCTTCATCGCCGGGGCCGGGTTGAAGAAGTGCATGCCGATCACGTCCTGCGGCCGCGAGGTGGCGGTCGCGCAGCTGATCACCGGCAGCGAGGAGGTGGTGGTGGCGAGCACCGCGCCCGGCCGGACGATCTTGTCCAGGGTGGCGAACAGCTCGCGCTTGACCGCCAGGTCCTCGGCGACCGCCTCGACCACCAGGTCCACCTCGGCCAGCTCGGTGTACTGGCCGACCGGGGTGACCAGCGCCAGCGCGGCGTCCCGCGCCTGCGCGGACAGCCGGCCCTTGGCCACCGAGCGCTCCAGCGACCTCGCCAGCTGCGCCTTGGCCGCCTCGGCCTTCTCCTGGCTGCGGGCGGCCAGCAGCACCGGGTGCCCGGCCTTGGCGAACACCTCGGCGATGCCGGTGGCCATCGTCCCGGAGCCGCAGACGCCGACGGTGCGCACCTCCCGGCCCGGCACCTTCGGCAGGGCCGGCCCGGTCGCCGCGTCCACGGCGCGGGACGAGCCCGGCGCCTCGTAGGTGTAGAAGCCGCGGCCGGTCTTGCGGCCCAGCAGCCCGGCCGCGACCAGCTGGCCGAGGATCGGGGCCGGTGCGTGCAGGCGGTCCCGGGACTGCTCGTACATCGCCTCCAGCACGGTGCGCGCGGTGTCGACGCCAATCAGGTCGAGCAGCGCCAGCGGGCCCATCGGCAGGCCGCAGCCGAGCCGCATCGCGGCGTCGATGTCCTCCCGCGAGGCGTACTTGGACTCGAACATCGCGGCGGCCTGGTTCAGGTAGGCGAACAGCAGGCCGTTCACCACGAAGCCGGCCCGGTCGCCGGCCGCCACCGGCTCCTTGCCGAGGTCGCGGGCGAAGGCGGCGGCGTCCTCGGCGGTCCGCGGGGAGGTCAGCACGGTGCGGACCACCTCGACCAGCTTCATGCCGTGCACCGGGTTGAAGAAGTGCAGGCCGAGCACCCGCTCCGGACGGGCGGTCGCGGCGGCGATCCGGGTCACCGACAGCGCGGTGGTGCCGGTGGCGAGCACGGTGCCCTCCGGGCAGATCCGGTCCAGCTCGGCGAAGACCTCCCGCTTCAGCTCCAGCTGCTCGGGGACCTCCTCGATCACCAGGTCCGCCCCGGCGGCGGCCGCGAGCTCGTGGCCGACCGAGATCCGGGCCAGCAGCCCGGTGCGCTCCTCGGCGGTGAGCCGCTCCCGGCCGACCGCGTGCGCGGTGGCCTCCTCGATCCGGGCCAGCGCCCGGGCGGCCGAGTCCTCGGTGGCCTCGATGCCGATCACCCGGCGGCCGCTCTTGGCGACGGCCACCGCGACGCCGGCACCCATCGTGCCGAGGCCGACGACGGCGACAGTGGGGAAGGGACGCTCCATCTGTCCTGTACTCCTAGTCATGAAGGGCCCGCGCGTGCTCCGGCGGGCACGCCGCCGCGCCCGTACGCCGGGGGCGGCCGCCGCCGGAGGAGGGTCCACGCGCGAGGGCTGGGGAGATGACGGGGTGTCGGCACACCAGGGCGGAGGCCGGTCCGCTCCGGCCCGATCGCGGGTGTGCCGTGGTGCTCAGGCGCTCGAAGGTGAAGGAGGCGGCCCTGATACGAGGAGGAACCCGGCCCGCCGCGGTCCGCGGCACCGGCCGGTGAAGGTGAAGGCGCACCGTGCGGGCGCCGGAGAAGCGGCGACCGCGGCCTGCCGCCGGTGCGGCTCCCGAAGCCCGGCGGTGGTGCGTGCCCGGCCACTGTAGCGAAGCTACTGGCGAGTAGGAAGAGGGCGGGGACGGAAAACCGTTCGGGGCCGCGGGCGTTCGCCGTCCCGGTGCCCGCCGACGTGCCCGCCGACCTGCCCGCCGACGTGCCCGCCCCGAACAGGTGAACGGGTGAACGGGGGCGCCCGCAGGACCACCCGATAGGGGAGTTACCCGACCCCGACCGGCGGGGCAGCATGACGGCATGACCACCGGAACCGCCGCCGTCGACCCCACCGCGCCCGGGCCCGCCGAGCCGCCCGTCACCGCCGAACGGCTCGCCGCCGCCGCGGTGGCGGCCGTCGCGCTGCCACCGCGCGAGGAGCGGGCCGCCAGGGCGGCGCAGGCCGTCGACCGGCTGCGCACCGAGGCCGTCGAGGCGGTGGCCGTCACCTGGGTGGACAACGCGGGCATCACCCGGGTCAAGGCCGTGCCGCTCGGCGGCCTGCTGCACGCCGCGCAGTGGGGCGTCGGCACCGCGCCCTGCTTCGACGTCTTCCTCGCCGACGACGCGATCACCACCAGCCCGATCATCGGCGGCCCCACCGGGGACCTCAGGCTCTACCCGGACCTCGACCGGATCGTCCCGCTGGCCGCCCAGCCCGGCTGGGCCTGGGCCCCGGGGGACAGGTACACCCAGGCCGGCGCCCCGCACCCCGGCTGCCAGCGGCTGTTCGCCCGCCGGGCCCGGGCGGTGGCGGCCGCGCGCGGCCTGAGCCTCAAGGCGGGCATCGAGGTCGAGTGGACGGTCGCCCTGGCCGGCGCCCCGGGGGAGGAGCCGCAGTACCCGACGCACGGCCCGGCGTACGGGATGCACCGGGTCACCGACCTCTCCGACTACCTGCGGGACGTCCTGCGCGCTCTCGGCCGGCAGGGCCTGAGCGTCCTCCAGATCCACCCCGAGTACTCCCCGGGCCAGTTCGAGGTCTCGGTCGCCCCCGAGGACCCGGTCGCCGCCGCCGACACCTCCGTCCTGGTCCGGCACACCGTCCGGGCGGTCTCCGCCCGGCACGGCCTGCGGGTCTCCTTCGCCCCGGTGGTGGAGGCCGGCGCCGTCGGCAACGGCGGGCACCTGCATGTCAGCCTCTGGCGCGACGGGCGCAACCTCGGCCACGGCGGCCCCGGCCCGCACGGCCTGACGGCCGAGGCCGAGGGCTTCCTCGCCGGGGTGCTCGACGCGCTGCCCGAACTGCTGGTGCTGGGCTGCTCCAGCCCGGCCGGGTACCTGCGGCTGGTGCCCTCGCACTGGGCGGGCGCCTACCAGTGCTGGGGTCTGGAGAACCGGGAGGCCGCGCTGCGCCTGGTGACGGGCTCCACCGGGGAGCGGTCCGCCGCCGCCAACGCCGAGGTCAAGTGCTTCGACGCGAGCGCCAACCCGTACCTGGCGGTCGGCGGGGTGATCGCGGCCGGCCTCGCCGGGCTGGAGCAACGCCGCGCGCTGCCACCGGAGTTCACCGGCGATCCGGCGGCCGCCGAGCCCGGCGTGGTGCCCCGGCTGCCGGCCTCCCCGGCCGAGGCGATCGCCGCGTACGAGCGCTCGGCGGTGCTGCGCGAGGCCCTCGGCGAGCCGCTCTACCAGGCGGTGCTGGCGGTGCGCCGGGCGGAGCGGGAGCAGTACGCGGCCGTCACGCCCGAGGAGTTGGTCGCGGCCACCCGCTGGCGGTACTGAGCGGTGGCCCGGCCGGAGGGGCCCGCGCTGGTCGACCACCACTGCCACAGCGTGGTGGCGGCCGAGCTCGCCGACGACGCCCTGGCCGGGCTGCTCACCGAGTCCGACCGCCCGCCCGCGCCCGGCTGTTCGCCCTTCGACAGCGCGCTGGGCCTCGCGGTGCGGCGCTGGTGCCCGCCCGTGCTCGGCCTGCCGGCGCACGCCCCGGCCGCCGACTACCTGGCCCGGCGGCGGGAGTTGGGCGCGGCCGGGGCCACCGGGCGGCTGCTGGCGGCGGCCGGGCTGGACACCTGCCTGGTGGACACCGGGCTGACCACCGCCGCGGGCCACGAGCTGCTGCCGTTGGCCGAACTCGCCGGGGCCACCGGGGCGTCGGTGCGCGAGGTGGTCCGGCTGGAGTCGGTCGCCGCGGCGGTGACGGCCGGCGCCGGGGACTGGCCGGGGGCCGTCGCGCAGGCGCTCGGGTCGGCCGCCGCCGGGGCCGTCGCGGTCAAGTCGGTGCTCGCCTACCGGCACGGGCTGGCGGCCCCCGCCGAACGCCCCGCCACCGCGGCCGTGGTGGCCGCGGCCGGCGCCCACCTGCGCGCCGGGCGGGGCCGGCTGACGGATCCGGTGCTGCTGCACCACCTGCTCTGGACGGCCGTGGACGTCTGCGCCGAGCTCGGCCTGCCGCTCCAACTCCACACCGGCTTCGGCGATCCGGACCTCACCCTGCACCGGGCCGACCCGTCGCTGCTGACGGACTTCGTGCGGGCCGCCGAGCCCAGTGGCGTCCCGCTGGTGCTGCTGCACGGCTACCCGTACCACCGGCAGGCCGCCTGGCTGGCCCAGGCCTTCCCGACGGTGTACACCGACCTCGGGCTGACGGCCTCCTACACCGGGCCGCGGGTGGCCGCGGTGCTGGGCGAGATGCTGGAGCTGGCCCCGTTCGGAAAATTGCTGTTCTCCACCGACGCCTACGGGCTGCCCGAACTCTTTCTGGTGGGGACCTGTCAGTTCCGGTACGGACTGGGCGCGGTGCTGGCGGACTGGCAGGCCGACGGCGCCTGTTCCGCGGCCGACGCCGAGCGGGTGGCGGGCCTGGTCGCGGGCGGCAACGCGCGTCGGTTGTACGCGTTGTAGCGGCGCGATCCGCGCTGGTGGCCGAGGTTCCGAGGGGTGTGGCCGCACGTCGGCGAACCATCACTTTTTAACACTCTTGACCTCTGTTTCCCTGTTGACCCCCGAACGGTCGCATCCCGGTTTCTGGTTCAGATGTGACGATTAGATGACTACCTCTTGCGCTTATAAGCAAATATTCATTAGCGTCCCGGTCATTCCCAAGCGCACCTGCCACCGCAGCTGCCGCCTTGACGACTCGGGAGGCCAACCCTCATGCGTGTTCCTCGGATCAGCGGTACCCGGTACGCGGCAGTGGGCGTCGTGCTCGCCACTGCCGGCGCCCTCGCGCTGCCGGCCGGCACCGCCGTCGCGGCCCCCGCGGCCGACCCGACGACCGGTCCGGTGATGAGCTACGTCGTCAACACCAAGGCCAACCACGGTCAGGTGCAGAAGGTCGAGAAGGCCATCACCGGCCTCGGCGGCACGGTGGTCCAGTCGTACGAGCAGGTCGGCGTCGTGGTCGCCCGCTCGAACGACACCAAGTTCGCCGAGAAGCTGCGCCTGGCCAAGGGCGTCGACTCGGTCGGTGCCAGCCGCACCAAGGGCATCCAGGCCTCCGACCAGGGCAAGGCCGACGTCGCCGCCGAGCCGGCCGCCGCGGCCGCCCCGGGCCAGGAGCCCTACGACGCCTACCAGTGGGACATGCGTCAGATCGGTGCCGACAAGGCCCACAAGATCTCGCTCGGCAGCCGCAACGTCACCGTCGGCGTCCTGGACTCCGGCATCGACGCCACCCACGAGGACCTGGCCGCCAACGTGGACGCCTCGCAGTCGGTCTCCTGCATCGACGGCAAGACGAACACCGACTGGAAGGCCTGGCAGCCGACCACCAGCGACCACGGCACCCACGTGGCCGGCACCATCGGCGCCGCCAAGAACGGCAAGGGCATCGTCGGTGTCGCGCCGAACGTCAAGCTGGCCGCCGTCAAGGTCGTCGACGACGGCGGGTTCATCTACCCGGAGAACGCGGTCTGCGGCTTCGTCTGGGCCGGCGAGCACGGCTTCAAGGTGACCAACAACAGCTACTTCGTCGACCCGTGGATGTTCAACTGCAAGACGGACAAGGACCAGGCCGCCATCTCGGACGCCGTCCGCAAGGCCGTCGCCTTCTCGCAGCGCAAGGGCGTCCTCAACGTCGCCGCCGCCGGTAACGAGAACCTCGACCTGGCGCACAAGACCGTCGACGTGGCCAGCCCGGACGACACCACCCCCGCCTCCCGCCCGGTCACCAACGACTGCCTGTCGCTGCCGACCGAGCTGCCCGGCGTCGTCGCCGTCTCCGCGGTGGGCTCCGAGGGTGTCAAGGCGTACTACTCCAGCTACGGCAAGGGCGTCGTCTCCGTCACCGCGCCCGGTGGCGACCGCCGCTTCCAGCTCCCGGACACCCCCGACAAGGACGGCCGCATCCTGTCCACCATCCCCGGTGGCAAGTACGGCTACATGCAGGGCACCTCGATGGCCACCCCGCACGTCGCCGGCGTGGTCGCGCTGCTCGCCAGCACCTTCCCGTGGGCCAGCCCGGACGAGCTGACCGAGATGCTGACCAGCCACGCCGAGTCCGTCCCGTGCCCGAAGGGCGAGTTCAACCCGGGCGGCGCCGGTGCCTGGAAGGCCACCTGCGAGGGCACCACGAACGACAACGGCTTCTACGGCGCGGGCCTGGTCAACGCCGAGAAGGCGGTCCAGTGGTGGCGCTGACGCGCTGACCGCGGACAGCACTGAACAGTAGAACCGGGGAGCGGGCCCACAGGGTCCGCTCCCCGGTCGCGTTCCCACCCGTCGGCGTTCCGGCCGCGTCGGGCCCGAACCCGGCTAGCCCTCGTCGGCGTACTGCTCCCAGGCCGTCTCCACCGACGGCTTGCCGTGCAGGTCCGGTACGTCCCGCAGCCAGGCCGGCCGCCCGGCCCTGGTCCGGGCCGCCCGCCGCCGCTCCGCCTCGCGCAGCTGCTCGGGCGTGGCGAAGCCCTCCGGCAGCCACTCCTCGGAGAGCACCACCCGGGCGGCGAGGTGGGCGACGTAGGCGTGCCGGACGGCGTCCACCGAGTCGAAGCCGGGCTCGCCGGCCAGCCACTCGTCCGGGACGAGCGCCGCCACCTCCTCCAGCAGCGGCACGGTGACCAGCGGCCCGAGCTCCTCGTCGGCCAGCCGGACGTCCGGGGCCGAGCCGCCGAGCGCGTGGGCGCTGAGGTCGTACCGCTTGCCGACCGAGGCCTCGGCCCCCGCCCAGCGGTGGTGGAAGATCAGCGCGGCGCCGTCGTCGATCAGCCAGAGCCGCCCGTGCCAGACCACCAGGTTGGGGTTGTGCACGGTGCGGTCGACGTTGCCGGTCAGGGCGTCCAGCCAGACCACCCGGCCGGCCTCGGCCGAGTCCACCGTGATCATCCCCGGCCGGAAGTCCCGCGCGCCGGGCAGCAGGTCCATCCCGAGGTTGACCCCGGCGCTGGCCTTGAGCATGTCCTGGATCTCGGCGTCCGGTTCGTCCGCGGCGACGGCCGGGTCGAAGTCCACCAGCCGCAGCTCCGGCACCCGCAGGCCCAGCCGCCGGGCCAGCTCACCGACGATGACCTCGGCGATCAGAGCCTTGCGGCCCTGCGCGGCCCCGGTGAACTTGACCACGTACGTGCCTAGGTCGTCGGTCTCCACCACGCCCGGAACGGAGCCGCCGGCCCGCAGCGGGTCGACGTAGCGCACAGCAGTCACCAGATCGAGCACACCGGCCACCCTATCCCGCCGCGTCGCGGGCGGGACCCTGTGATTGGCTTGCCGGACAGAGCGGTTCCCACCACATGAGGAGAGCAAGGTCATGGGACAGGTGCAGGCCACCACCGAGCGGGTCTACGACGCCGCCCCCGAGCGGGTGTACGAGGCGCTGGCCGACTACCAGGTGACCCGCCCGAAGCTGCTGCCCGCGCAGTACAGCGAGTACGAGGTGCGGGTCGGCGGCACCGGCGCCGGCACCCAGGTGCACTGGAAGCTCCAGGCCACCGAGAAGCGGGTGCGCGACTGCCTCTTCACCGTCTCCGCGCCCGAGCCCGACCAGCTGGTCGAGAAGGACGCCAACTCCAGCATGGTGATCACCTGGACCGTCTCGGCCGTCGGCGAGGGCCGCGCCAAGGTCACCGTGACCGCCACCTGGCAGGGCGCCACCGGCATCGGCGGCTTCTTCGAGCGCACCTTCGCCCCGAAGGGCCTGAACCGGATCCACGACCAGGTGCTGGCCAACCTGGCCGCCGAGGTCCGCTGAGGCCCACCGAGGTCCACGTGGGGCCGCCGGGACCACCACGGTCCGCCGGCCCCGCGGATTCGCCAACCGCGCGATTCGCGCGCGTAGATCCATCGAACCGCTCGAATCGCCCGGGGATTCGAGCGGTTCGGTCTCCCGTACGAGCCGAAAGCCGTACGGGTGGCCGAACCGCCACCTGCGGGTGACGGGGGCCGCCCGGCACCGGTGGGCCACCCTAGGCTCGCCGCCGTGCATATGACGATCCTTCACATTTCCCAACCGGTGGACGGCGGGGTCGCCCGCGTCGTCGCCGATCTGGTCCGGGGCCAGCGGGAGGCCGGCCACCGGGTGCTGGTCGCCTGCCCGCGCGGCGGGCGGCTGGCCGCGGAGGCCGCCGCGGTGGGCGCGCTGGTCCAGGACTGGCCGGCCCGGCGCCCGCCCGGCCCGGGCACCCCCGCCGAGGCCTGGCGGCTGCGCCGGATCGTCCGGGCGGCCGCGCCCGACGTGGTCCACCTGCACAGCGCCAAGGCCGGGTTGGCCGGGCGGCTCGCGGTGCACGGCACGGTGCCGACCGTCTTCCAGCCGCACGCCTGGTCCTTCGCCGCCGTCGACGGCGCGCTGGCCGCCGCCACGCTGCGCTGGGAGCGCTTCGCCACCCGCTGGTCGCACCGGCTGCTGTGCGTCAGCGTCCAGGAGCGGGCCGACGGCGTGGCGGCCGGGCTGCACGCCGACTGGGCGGTGGTGCCCAACGGCGTGGACGTGCGCCACTACGCGCCCGCCGACCGCCGCGCCGCCCGGATCGCGCTCGGCCTGGACCTGGAGGCCCCGCTCGCGGTGTGCGTCGGGCGGCTGTGCCGACAGAAGGGCCAGGACGTGCTGCTGGCCGCCTGGCCGGAGGTGCTGCGCCGGGTGCCGAGGGCCCGGCTGGCCCTGGTCGGCGGCGGGCCGGAGGAGCAGCGGGTCGCGGAGCTGGTCCGGCAGACCGCCGAGCCCGCCCGGATCCGGCTGGTCGGGGACGTGCCGGACCCGCGCCCGTGGCTGGCGGCGGCCGACCTGGTGGTGCTGCCCTCACGCTGGGAGGGGATGGCGCTGGCCCCGCTGGAGGCGATGGCGGCCGCCCGTCCGGTGCTGCTGACCGACGTGCCCGGCGCCCGGGAGTGCCTGCCGCCGTCCGAGCTGGCGCACGCGGTCGTCCCGCCCGAGGACGCGGGGGCCCTCGCCACCCGTATGGGGGACGCGCTGTCAGATCCGATCGAATGCGAGCGGCGCGGCGCCCGGTTGCGCGAGCACGTGATGGGCCGGCACGACGTGCGCACCGTGGTCGAACAGGTTGACGTCCTCTACCGCCACCTGCTGGGCGCGGGACCGGCGGCGGGGCGGCGCCGGGCCCGTGTCCCAGAGCGGATCTGATCGTTTCACATGCCGTGAATGCCCGCCGTTTCCGGCGTTGTCGTATTCGCACCCTCGGCCGGATAGGGAGGCGAGGCGTCAAATCCGAAATACCTATTAATGGGCGGCTGGAATGAATCGGCAAGTCAACTTCCGGCCTGTACCGCCCGGTTCTGTATTGTCGGATTTTGCCTGCTTCGTTCGGATTTCATGTCGGGAATTCACGGCTGGGCCCCTCGCGACCGACTTCTTCGTGACCAGTTCCTTTGCGATCGGCCCCGCCGCCGGACATCCGGAAGCCGCGAGCGGCAGCAGGTGCTGTCAGGACCGCGCCCACCGGGCCGGGACGGCCGCCCCGCGCCAACCGGTGCCGGGGCACCGTCACCCCGGGCACACAGCAGGGGAGATCGTGCGCTGATGACCATTGACCACGAGAGTGTGCCGCGATCGAGCGGACCCCTGTCCGGCCCCCGCCGGCCCGGCACCGGGCTGCTCGACCGGCCGGCGGGGGCGGCGCACCTCCGGACGGTCCCGCCGCAGCACCGGTCCCGTGGGACGGTCCGCTCCCGGCTGGCCCTGTCACTCGCCCTGGTCCAGGCCGACGTCATCGCGCTGTGCTCCGCCGGCGGCATCGCCAACCGCGCCTTCGACCCGGCCGCCCCGCTCGACCCGCTGCTCGGCGTCCCCGCCGTCCTGCCCCTGCTGCTCCTGCTCAACCTGGCCGGCGGCCTCTACCGCCCCCGGCTCACCCTGTCCGTCCTGGACGAACTGCCCGCGCTGTCCGCCCGGGCCGTGGTCGCCACCGCCTTCGCCGTCACCCTGTCCGGCGGCCTCGGCGGCCACTGGCCCGACTGCGGCCCGGCCAGCCCGGCCCGGCTCACCGTCCTGCTCGGCGCCCAGCTGCTGATCGTGGCCGTCGGCCGCGCCGTCCTCTACCACCTGGTCCGGCGGATCCGCCGCAGCCGCCCCAGCCCCGTCCTGGTGCTCGGCGCCGGCCGGCTCGGCCGCCGGGTCGCCGCCGCCCTCCGCGCGCACGGCGAGTACGGGATGCGCCCGGTCGGCTTCCTCGACGCGGACCCGCCGCTGCTGCCCGGCGACACCGACCTGCCCGTGCTCGGCGGCCGCGAGGCACTGGAGCGCGAGGTGCGCCGGCACGGCGTCCAGCACGTGATCGCCACCGCCGGCGCCGCCGACGAGGCCGAGACCGCCGCCACCCTGCGCGACGCCGCCCGGCTCGGCTGCCAGGTCTGGCTGGTGCCCGCGCTGCGCGAGTACGGCTCGCTGCCCGCCGCCCCGATCACCGGCGGCGACCACCTGTGGGGCTTCCCCTGCCTGCGGCTCGGCAGCCCCGCGATGCGCCGCCCCGGCTGGGCCGCCAAGCGCGCCCTGGACGTCACCGCCGCCGCGATCGGCCTGCTGCTGCTCGCCCCCGTCCTGGTGCTCTGCGCCCTCGCCGTCCGCTTCGACACCGGCCCCGGCGTGCTCTTCCGCCAGCAGCGCACCGGCCTGGACGGCCGGGTCTTCACCGTCCTCAAGTTCCGCACCCTGCGCCCGAGCAACGAACACGAGTCCGCCACCCGCTGGAACATCTCCCAGGACCACCGGATGGGCGCCGTCGGCCGGCTGCTGCGCAAGAGCTCGCTGGATGAGCTGCCCCAGCTGTGGAACGTCCTGCGCGGCGACATGAGCCTGGTCGGCCCCCGCCCCGAACGGCCGTACTTCGTCATGCGGTTCGGCCAGGCCTACCCCGAGTACGCGGACCGCCACCGCGTCCCGGTCGGCCTCACCGGCCTGGCCCAGGTCAACGGCCTGCGCGGGGACACCTCCATCGAGGACCGGGCCCGCTTCGACAACCGCTACATCGAGAGCTGGAGCCTCTGGCAGGACGTCAAGATCCTGTGCCGCACCGCGGCCCTGATGCTCCACCCGGACGGGAGCTGACCCCTTCGTGGCCCTGACCCTCCCCGCCTTCCCCCGCCCGGCCTTACGGGCGGCCCTACCCGCGCTCACCGAGCGCACCAGCCCGCTGGCCGCCGCCACCGTCCTGCTGGTCTGCGTGCCCACCGGGGAGAAGGACGTCGCCGCCGCCGTCCACGTCACCGCCGCCGACCTCGCCTCGCTGGCCCTGGTGGCCCTCACCGCGCTCAACCTGCTGCGCGGGCGGCTGCCCGCGGTCAGCCGCACCACCTGCGCGCTGTTCGGCGGGATCGTGGTCGCCGCCGCCGTCGCCACCCTCGGCTCGACCGACCCGGCCGCCAGCGTCACCGGCTTCGTCCGGCTCGCCCAGGTGTTCGTCCTGGTCCCCGCCGCCGTCCTCTGCGCCCTGCGCGACCGCACCGACCAGCGCCTGGTGCTCGGCTCCTTCGTGCTCGCCGCGCTGATCCAGGGCGTGGTCGGCGCGAAGCAGTACCTCACCCACACCGGCGCCTCCTACACCGGCCAGCCGATCCGGGCCGTCGGCACCTTCGGCGCGCTCGACATCATGGCGATGTCCAGCGTGGTCAGCTTCGGCCTGCTCGCCGCCCTCGCCCTGGCCCTCGGCGAGCGAGGCCCCGGGGGAAACGCCCGGCTGCGCCGCGCGATGTTCGCCGCCGCCGCCTTCCTCGCCTTCCCGCTGGCCGTCTCCTTCAGCCGCGGCAGCTGGATCGCCACCGGCCTCGCCGCCACCGTCCTGCTGCTGCGCGTCGACGCCCGGCTGCTGCTGCGCGGCGCCGTCCTCGGCCTGGCCGCCGCGGTCGTCCTGGTCGGCGGCCTCGGCCTCGGCGGCTCCGGCGTCACCAAGCGGCTCAGCTCGATCGGCTCCGTCTCCGCCGCCCCCGACCAGTCCGTCTCCGACCGGTACGACCTGTGGTCCACCGCCGGACGGATCTGGCAGGACCACCCCGTGCACGGCGCCGGCCCCAAGGCCTTCCAGCAGCTGCGCGACAGCCACGCCCCGCTGCGGCTGTCCTCCGGCAGCGACGCCGCCGACGCCACCATCGGCTTCCAGCGCGAACCGCTGCTCTCCCCGCACAACATGTACTTCCTGGTGCTCAGCGAGCAGGGCCTGATCGGCATCACCGCCTACGCCGCGCTCTTCCTCGCCCTGCTGATCGGCTGCCTGCGCCACCGCCGCGGCCCCGGGCTCGCCGCCCTCGCCCTGCTCACCTGGGTCCTGGTCGACTTCCTGTACTCCGACATCGGCGGCACCACCACCGTGCTGACCTCCGTCGTCCTCGGCCTCGCCGCCCGCGCGGCCGCACAGCACCCCGGGCACCCCGCCGCCGGTCCGGCGACCACCGGAGCGGCCCGGTGACCACCGACCGGCCCGCCGCCGTCGCCTCCCCCCTCCCGGCCCCCCGCGGCGCCCCCGGCGGGGACCCGTCCGCCGGGCCCCACCCGGCCCCCCGGCGCGGCTTCCTCGCCAAGGCCTTCGGCATCACCGCCGTGCTCAGCGCCGCCGGCTCCGGCCTCGGTCTGCTGCGCGACCTCCTGCTGGCCCGCTACTTCGGCGCCAACCAGGGCACCGACGCCTTCCTGGTCGCCTGGACCGTCCCGGAGACCGCCGCGCCGCTGCTGATCGAGGACGCCATGTCCTTCCTCATGGTGCCCGCGTTCGCCCTCGCCCTGGTGCTGCGCGAGGAGGACCCGGACGCCCCCGACCCGGTCCGCCAACTGGTCCGCGCCACCCTGCCCTGGCTGCTGCTCGCGCTCAGCGGCCTCGCCCTGGCCGTCGCCCTGGGCGCCCCGGAACTGGTCGACCTGCTCGCCCCCGGCCTCACCGACCCCGGCCTGGCCGTCACCTGCACCCGGATCACCGCGGTCACCGTGCTGCCCTTCGGAGTGGCCGGCTACCTGGCCGCCGCACTGCGTGCCCACCACCGCTTCACCGCCCCGGCCGGCATCTACGTCGCCTACAACCTCGGCATCCTCGCCGTCCTGCTCTGCCTCCACTCCTACCTCGGCGTGCGCTCCGCCGCCCTCGGCGTCGCGGGCGGCAGCCTGCTGATGGCCGGTCTGCTGGTCGGCCCGTTCCTGCGCCGGCTGCGCCAGGGCCCGCCCGGCACCGGCCGGGGCCGCCGCTCGCGCCGGGCCCTGGTGCTGATGCCGCTCGCCCTGCTGCCGGTGGCCGCCTTCACGCTCACCCGGCAGTCCCAGGTCTTCGTCGAGCGCTACCTCGGCTCGGCCCTGCCGCCCGGCACCATCTCGCACCTCAACTACGCCGCCAAGGTCTCCCAGCTCGCCATGACGGCGGGCCTGCTGATCTGCACCGTCACCTTCCCGCTGGTCGCCCGGGCGCTGGCCGCCGGGGACCTCACCGCCGCCCGCGACCGGGTGGAGAAGGACCTCGGCCAGGCGGCGGCCGTCGTCCTGTTCGGCACCGCCTTCCTGATGGCCTGCGCCCCCTCGGTGGTCTCGCTGCTGTTCGAGCGCGGCGCCTTCGGCCCGCACGACACCGCCGCCACCGCCGACGTCATCCGGGTGTACAGCTTCGGCCTGCCCGCCCAGGCGCTGATCGGCGTGATGGTCCGCCCGTACTTCTCGCTGCGCCCGGTGGTCCGCCGGGCCGACGACCCGGGCGCCGAGGACGGCCGCCGGCTGCTGGACTGGTACCCGGCCGCCGCGATGGTGCTCGGCCTCGGCGTCACCGTCGCCACCGGCCTGCTCGCCACGCCCCGCTTCGGCGCCCTGGGACTGGCCGCCGGCAACGCGGCCGGGATCACCGCCGCCGCCGCACTGCTGCTGCACGGCCTGGTGCTGCGCGGCATCCCGCTGCGGCTGCACCGGGTGCTCGGCGGCCACGGCCGGCTGGTGGCCGCCGCCGCCGGGGCCACCGTGCTCGGCACCGCCGCCGCCGGGCTGGCCGCCGACCCCCTGCTGTCGACCCTCCTCGGGGGCCTCACCGTGGCGCTGGCCTTCGCGGCCCTCGGCACCGGGCTCGGCGCCCGCGAGGTGCGCGGCCCGGTCCTCGCCCTCGCCCGGGCCCTGGGGCCCGTCCGGAACCCGCCAACCGCCGCCGAAGAAGGGAAGCGTCCCGATGGACAATGAACGGGGAACCGTCCGTTCGGCCCGGGCCGGCCTCCACAGCGCACCGCCGGACCGGGCACGACCGCCCAGGAGCCGCCACCCGCTCGGCGCACCGCCGGTCCCCGGCTCCGCCTCGCCGTGGATCCTGATGTACCACTCGGTGGCGGTCGAGCAGGAGGACCCCTACCGGCTCACTGTCAGCCCCGAGCGGTTCGCCGAACAGATCGGCTGGCTGTACCGGAGCGGTCGGCGCGGCGTCTCCGTCCGCGAGCTGATGCGGGCCCACGCCCTCGGCCGGGACGACAGGCTGGTCGGCCTGACCTTCGACGACGGCTACGCCGACATCGCCCGGTACGCGGTGCCGACCCTCCAGGCGTACGGCTTCACCGCCACCGCGTACGTGGTCGCCGACCTGCTCGGCCGGGACAACGGCTGGGACACCGAGGGCCCGCGCAAGCGGCTGCTCACCGTCCAGGAGGTCACCGGGCTCGCCGGCGCCGGCTGGGAGATCGGCTCGCACGGCCTCGGCCACCGGGCGCTGCCCGGCCTGCCGCCCGAGGCCCTCGCCGTCCAGGCCCGGGAGAGCCGGCGGCTGCTGGAGGAGGCCGTCGGCGGCCCGGTCACCGGCTTCTGCTACCCGTACGGCGCCGTCGACCTGCCCGCCGCCCTGGCCGTGCGCGACGCCGGGTACGACCACGCCTGCGCCATCGCGCACTCCCCGCTCACCGGCCGCTTCGCCCTGCCCCGCTGCTACGTCGGCGACCGCGACGGCGCCTGGCGGCTGCGCGCCAAGCAGGGCCGGCACCGGTTGCGGGACGCCGTCACCGGGCTGCGCCACGCCCGCCGGGAGCCCCGGCCATGAGGGTGCTGCACATCGTCACCGGCCTGGCCGCCGGCGGCGCCGAGCGCCAACTGCACCTGCTGCTGCGGCACCTGCCGGCGCACCAGCAGTGCGAGGTGCTCGCCCTGACCAACCCCGGCACGGTCGCCGAGGCGCTGCGCGCCGACGGCGTCACCGTCCACCACCTCGGCATGCGCGGCAACCGGGACCTCGGCGCGCTGCCCCGGCTGGTCCGGCTGGTCCGGGCCGGCCGCTACGACCTGGTGCACACCCACCTGTACCGGGCCCAGCTGTACGGCCGGACGGCCGCCCGGCTGGCCGGGGTGCGCGCGGTGGTCTCCACCGAGCACTCGCTGCACGCCGGGGTGATCGAGGGCCGCCCGGTCACCCGGGGCGTCAAGGGCCTCTACCTGGCGGCCGAACGGCTCGGCAGCACCACCGTCGCGGTATCCCGCCAGGTCGCCCAGACGCTGCGTTCCTGGGGCGTCCCACCGGCCCGGATCGAGCTGATCCCGAACGGCATCGACACCTCCCGCTACCGCCTCCCGCCCGCCGAACGGGCCGTCGTCCGCCGCCGCCTGCGCGCCGAGCTCGGGCTGCCGTACGGGGGCTGGGTGGTCGGCGGGGTGGGCCGGCTGGTGCCCGGCAAGCGCTTCGAGGTGCTGGTCGAGGCGCTCGCCGAGCTCGACCCGGCCACCCGGCTGGTGCTGGTCGGCGAGGGTCCGGAGCGCGCCGCGCTGGAGCGCCGGGCCGCCGAACTCGGCGTGCGGGACCGGCTGGTGCTCACCGGGGAGCGCGACGACGTCCCCGAACTGCTGGCCGCCCTGGACGTGCTGGCCGCCCCCTCCACCGCGGAGACCTTCGGCCTCGGCGTCCTGGAGGGCCTCGCGGCCGGGCTGCCGGTGCGCTACAGCGCCTGCCCGGCGCTCGACGAACTGCCGCCCAGGGCCGCCCCGCAGGCCCGTCGCGTCCCCTCCGAGCCCGCCGCCTACGCCGCCGCGCTGCGCGACCTGCGGCCGCTCAGCGGGCACACCGCCGACCCGCTGCCGCACCCCCCGGCCGTCGGCCACTACGACATCGTCCGGGTCGCCGCCGACCTGGGCGCCCTCTACGACCGGCTGGCCCGCGTCTGACCGCCCGCCACCGCCGGAACCGCCGTACCAGACCCAAGGAGCAACACCCATGACCACACCGCGCCGAAGCGCCCGCCGCCTGGTCCGCCGCTGGTGGCCGGTGGTGCTCGCGGTTCCGCTGGGCGCCGCGGTCGGCGCCGGGTACGCCGTCGCCGCGTCCCCGTCGTACGCCGCGAACGCCTACGTCCTCGTGGTCGCGCAGAACCCCGGGGAGGCCGCGATCGCGACCAACTTCGCCCAGGCGTACGGCCGGCTGGCCGGGCAGCCGCAGGTGCTCGGGGTGGCAGCCGCCGAGACCGGCCACACCCGGTCCGAGCTGGAGGCCCTGGTGCACGGGACGACCTCCCCGGACGCCCCGATGATCGAGATCACCGGGACCGGGGAGCGACCCCAGGAGGCCGCCCGGACGGCCGACGCGGTGGCCCGCTCGCTGGTCGCCTTCGCCAACACCAGCAGCAAGGACACCAACGTCCGGCTGGTGACGCTCTCCCCGGCCGCCGCGCCGGACAGGCCGACCACGCCGTCCGGGAAGCTGGACGTCGCGGTCGGCGGCGCGACCGGGCTGCTGCTGGGCGCGCTGGTGATGATGACCCGGCGCCGGGGTGCCCCGGCGGCGCCGGAGGCCGTCGAGAGCCCCGCGACGCCGCAGGAGCCGCAGGTGCCGCGGGCCGCGCGGGTGCCGCAGGCCCCCGCCGCGTCCGCGCCGGTGGCCGTCCCGGCGACCCCGCGCCCGCGCCGCGAGGAGCCGGCCGGGGCCGGGACCGAGCCCAAGCCCGACGCCGGCCCCAAGGCCGCGCCCAAGACCGAGGCCGAGCCCGAGGCCGAGCCCAAGGCCGAGCCCAAGGCCGGGACCAAGAGCGTGAAGGCCCCGGTGAAGGCCCCGGTGAAGGCTGAGAAGAAGCCCGCCGGGAAGCCCGCCGCGAAGGCCGACACGCAGGCCGCCGCCGAGCCCCCGGCGGCGGAGCAGCCCCCGGCCGAGGCGCCGGCCCCCGCCACCGCGGAGCAGGCCCCCGCCCGGCAGCAGGCCCCGGTCGGGGGCGGTCGATGAGCACCGAGACCCGCAGAGGCGGCCTGCCCGCCCAGGCGACGGCGCCGGCCTGGACCACCGAGCTGCGCTGCCAGGACGACGCCCTGGACGCCCTCGCCGAGGAGTGGGACGACCTGGCCGCCCGCTGCCGGACCGCCACCTTCTTCCAGGCCGCCGACTGGCAGCGCTCCTGGTGGCGCCACTACGGCCGCCCCGGCGGCCTGCTCGTGGTGCTGGTCCGCCGGGACGGCCGGCTGGTCGGCGCGGGCGCCTTCGTGCGCCGCGGCGGGCCGCTCGGTGGCCTGACCGGCCTCGGCGGCGGGTTGGTCGACTACACCGACGTCCTGCTCGACGACGAGTGCGCCGACCGGGCCGCCGCCGAGTTCGCCGCCGCGCTCCCGCTCACCCGCCCCTGGCACTGGCTGGAGCTGCGCGAGGTGCACCCCGAGGCGGCGGTGCACCGGGTGTACGGGCACTGGCGCGGCAGCCGCCGCCGCTACCAGGACTCCCTCTGCCAGTACCTGCCGGCCGTCCCGATGGACCGGCTGCTCAAGCGGGTGCCCGGCAAGACCGCCCAGCGCAGCCGGGTGAAGCTCCGCAAGATCGCCGAGGCCGGGGTGGAGGTCCGCTCGACCCCGGTGGCGGAGGTGCCGCAGGCGCTGGACGCGATGCTGCGGCTGCACTTCCTGCAGTGGCAGGCGCGCGGCGTCACGCCCGAGCACCGCACCGAGCGGTTCGCCCGGCACCTGGCCGAGTCCAGCACCGGACTGGTCGCCGCCGGCCGGGCCGCCGTCCACCAGTTCCACCTGGACGGCCAGCTGGTCGCGGTCAACCTGCTGCTGCTCTGCCCGTCCTTCGGCGGGCTGTACATGTACGGGGCGCACCCGGTGCTGCGCGAGCGGCTGGACATCGCCGGACTGCTGTTCAGCGCGGCGCTGGACGAGACGGTCGGCGCCGGCGTCCCGCTGCTCGGCCTGCTGCGCGGCCAGGAGCCGTACAAGCAGCGCTGGCGGCCGGACCAGCTGGCCAACCAGCGGCTGCTGCTCGGCCCGGCGGGGGCGGCACCGGCGGCCGCCGTCCGGGCCGGGGCGGTGCGCGCCCGGCAGGCGGCGGCGCACCAGCTGCGCACCCGCTTCCCCCGCCTCAAGGAGGCGCTGCTGGCCCGCCGCCGCAGCTGACCGCTCAGTGCCGGGCGTGCCGCGCGCCGCCCGTCGGCTTGTGCGTCGGCTTGGGGGCCGTCGGACGGGTCGACGGGCTCGCCGCCCGGCTCGGGGTGGCGCCACCCCCGGGCACGGCGGGGGCGGCGGGTACGGCGGGCGCGTCCGGCGGGTCCTCCGGAGCCGGTGCCGGGGCGGTGGGCGGCGCCGGCACCCCTTCCGGCGCCGGGGCCCCCTTCGAACCGGACATCAGCTGCTTGAACGTCGTCGCCGAGCGGGGATTGCGGTCGCACTCGAAGAAGCCGTGCGGACAGTAGTCGGTGACGGTCTGGTAGGCGGTGTCGTGGGTGCGGATCCAGTCGACCATCCGGCGCACGTACTCGGGGTTGTCGCCGTTGCGGAACAGCCCCCACTCCGGGTACGAGACCGGCTTGCCGCGCTTGGCGGCGAACTCCACCTGGTCCTGGAGGCCGTACGGCTCGCGCACGTAGTCGTCGAAGGTGCCGCCGGCGGGCTGGTCGTAGCTGTCCATGCCGATGATGTCGACCACGTCGTCGCCGGGGTAGCACTTGGTCCACGGGACGGCGTCCAGGCCCCGGCTGGGGGCGAAGTCGAAGCGGAAGCGCTGGCCGGGCACCGAGCGCATCACCCCGACGATCCGCCGCCAGTACGCCTTCCACGCGGACGGGTCGGGCTTGCAGCGGTGGGTGTAGGTGGTGCCGTTCATCTCCCAGCCGAGCGTGAGCACGGTGTCCGCGCCGCCCAGCGCGACCAGCCGGCGCGCGAGCTTGAGGAAGTGCGCGTCGAAGTCCCCGCGCTCCCCCTGGGCGAGCAGCCTGGCGACCTCGCCGTCCGGCACGTTCGCCTCGTTGGGCACCAGCATCGGCACGCCGAGCACCAGCAGCCGGGACGGGTCGGCCTGCCGCCACTGCGACCAGAGGCCGAGCACCATCGCCTCGCCCTCGATGTCGCTCCAGTCGTTGCCCGCCAGATAGGTGTGGCCGACCTGCATGTTCGCGTCGCCGAGCCACTGCGCGTACTGGCGGATCTGCGGGATGTGGTTGTCCCAGGAGCCGACGAAGGCGCCGAACGGCGGCTCGTGGTTCGGGCGCTGGACCGGAGGGCGGGGGGCCGCGCCGCGCGGCTCGACGGCGTCCGAGGAGAGGGTGTGCCGTTCGGTCTGGCTGAACGGCGTCCCCGCCGGGACGCTGGCCGTGGCCATCAGCAGCAGGGTGGCGGCGGCCAGCGTCAGGCGGCCGATTCGCATGGTGCTCTCCTCCGGACGTCGCGTGGGCGGGGCGCACGGTCTCGGCGTGGACGGACCGTGACGCCCCGCTGGCCGACAGTAGGCCCGAAGGGGGACGAAAAAGCCGAATGTCACCCTAAAGTGGGCGCCATTCGAACGCCGTCTGCCGCAACGACCGGCGGCCGGTGCTCAGGTATCAGATCTGTAACGGTCCGGCCGGGCCAGTCCGGCCCGCTCCGGCGGACCCGGCGGAGCGGCCACGGCCCCGACGGCGCAGGTGGGCGGGCGGGCGCGCGGGGAGGGCGCGCGGGGCCCGGCGGACGCCCGGCGGGGCCCGGCGGCGGCGGAACCGGGCTGACTCGCGTACCCGGTGAAAGGTACGCTCCGGCCGTGTCCTGGAAGCCTCTGCGTGTACTGACCCCCCGCTCGATCCTGCCTGCCTCGGCGGTGGTGCTGGTCCTTGCGGCCGGGGCGGCGGCGCACGCGAACAAGCCGGTGCCGTTCGGCGACCGGGTCGCGGGACCGGGCGACGCGGGGGCGACGCCGGTGAACTCCGAGTCGCTCGGCTCGGCCGACCTCGACCTGCGGGTGGGCCCGGGCCTGGAGGCCTTCCACCAGCAGACCGGCGAGCAGGCCTGGTCCTACCGCCGCGAGGGCGTCGAGGCGCTCTACCTGGCGATGGCCGGCGACAACGCGATCGTGGTCTGGGACGACGGCATGGTCACCTCGGTGCGCCCCGGCGACCACGAGGTGCGCTGGCACCGGGTGGTGCCCGGCCTGGCCGACTGGCTGCACGGCGACGGCGAGCCCGGCGCCGACAAGCGGACCGACGCCCAGCGCAAGGCGCTCGCCAAGCAGCGGGCCGCGGCCGCGCTGCACACCGTCCAGCGGGACGGCTCGCCCTGGCTGGCCCTGGTCACCCCGAACCTCACCATGGGCCTGCGCGACGCCGACGGCGACCTGCGCTACAACGACAAGCCCTCCGGCGGCTGCGTCTACGACCCGCTGCGCGCCGTCCACACCGACTACGCCGTGCTGATCCCGCGCACCTGCACCAACAGCGGCGGGCAGGCCGTCTCCGGCGGCATCACCGGCTACCGGCTGGACAGCAACGGCTGGTCGACGAGCACCGGCCCGACGGCCACGGTCAAGGTGCTGGACCGCAGCCGGGTGGAGATCACCGACGGCCCGGTCGTCCCGCCCCGGGTGTTCGACACCAAGGCGGCCGCGCCCGAGACGGCCTGCGGCAGCGTGGGGGCGCCGTTCGCGGCGGTCCGGCCGCAGGGCGGCTGCGCGGCGGACCCGGCCGCGGGCCAGGACCCGGCCGGGAACCCGACCCCGGACGCTCCGGCGGCCGCCGGAGCCCCCGCTGGAGACCAGCCGGCCGGGCAGCCCCAGTAGCCGGGACGGCCCCCGGTCGGTGGGCCGGCGGGCCGGTGGATACCCCTGGGCGGTACTTCCCCGGGGGCGGTACGGGGCCCGGTAGACTTGCCGTCATGGCTATCTTCTCCGGGCAATAGCGGGCGGCGGCGCCGCGAGGGCCGCGCCGACCGCCGATGAAGCCCCCCTCATGCCAACCCGGCCCCGGGTCCGTCGCACCCGGCCGCCCGCCCACGTCCCAGGAGTAGTCCCCAGCCATGATTTCCGCCAACGCCCTCGAACTGCGTGCCGGTGCCCGGATCCTGATCGAGTCCGCGAGCTTCAAGGTCGCCGCCGGTGACCGGATCGGCCTGGTCGGCCGCAACGGCGCCGGCAAGACGACGCTCACCAAGGTGCTGGCCGGCGAGGGCCTGCCGGCCGCCGGAACCGTCACCCGTTCGGGCGAGGTCGGCTACCTCCCGCAGGACCCGCGCACCGGCGACCTGGACGTCCTCGCCAAGGACCGCATCCTGTCCGCCCGCGGCCTCGACACCGTGCTGAAGAAGATGCGCGAGAACGAGGACCGGATGGCCAACGGCCAGGGCGCCACCCGGGACAACGCGATGAAGAAGTACGCCCGGCTGGAGACCGAGTTCCTCACCAAGGGCGGGTACGCCGCCGAGGCCGAGGCCGCCACCATCGCCGCCGCGCTGGGCCTGCCGGACCGCATCCTCGCCCAGCCGCTGCACACCCTCTCCGGTGGTCAGCGCCGCCGCGTCGAGCTCGCCCGGATCCTCTTCTCGGACTCCGACGTGCTGCTGCTCGACGAGCCCACCAACCACCTGGACGCGGACTCGATCGTCTGGCTGCGGGACTTCCTGAAGACCTACAAGGGCGGCTTCATCGTCATCTCGCACGACGTCGACCTGGTCGAGACGGTCGTCAACAAGGTCTTCTACCTGGACGCCAACCGCTCCGCCATCGACGTCTACAACATGGGCTGGAAGCAGTACCAGCAGCAGCGCGAGGACGACGAGAAGCGCCGCAAGCGCGAGCGCGCCAACGCCGAGAAGAAGGCCGCGACCCTGAACGCGCAGGCCGACAAGATGCGCGCCAAGGCGACCAAGACGGTGGCCGCGCAGAACATGGCCCGCCGCGCCGACAAGCTGCTCTCCGGCCTGGAGCAGGTCCGGGTGAACGACAAGGTCGCCAAGCTGCGCTTCCCCGACCCGGCCCCCTGCGGCAAGACCCCGCTGACCGCCAGCGGCCTGTCCAAGTCCTACGGCTCGCTGGAGATCTTCACCGACGTCGACCTGGCGATCGACCGGGGCTCCCGGGTCGTCGTGCTGGGCTTCAACGGCGCCGGCAAGACCACCCTGCTGCGGATGCTGGCCGGGGTGGAGGCGCCGGACACCGGCGAGGTGATCCCGGGCCACGGCCTGAAGATCGGCTACTACGCCCAGGAGCACGAGACGCTCGACCCGGACCGCAGCGTCCTGGAGAACATGCGCTCGGCCGCGCCGGACACCGACCTGGTGCAGATCCGCAAGATCCTCGGCTCCTTCCTGTTCTCCGGGGACGACGTGGACAAGCCGGCCGGGGTGCTCTCCGGTGGTGAGAAGACCCGTCTGGCGCTGGCCACCCTGGTGGTCTCCTCTGCCAACGTGCTGCTGCTCGACGAGCCCACCAACAACCTCGACCCGGCCAGCCGCGAGGAGATCCTGGGCGCGCTGCGCGAGTTCTCCGGCGCCGTCGTGCTGGTCACCCACGACGAGGGCGCGGTCGAGGCGCTCGACCCGGAGCGGATCATCCTGCTGCCGGACGGCGTGGAGGACCTGTGGAACCCGGGCTACGCCGATCTGGTCTCGCTGGCCTGACCGGAAGTAGACGCGAGATCCGCTTTTTGGATGAGAATATCTAGTCCTTTCGGCGTGTCCGGGAATGAAGTAGACCTGGATTCCGTTTAAGGACTTTCCGTCGGCCCGCCACTCGATCGTGGTCGGGCCGACGCTGCTGATCAGCTCCTTTTCGGCAAACGGCGGCATCAGTCCGGGGGCGCGCACTCTGTGTGAGCGCCCTGCTGCGCTCGGATCACCACCGGTGGACCACGCAATTCCGACATCGACCTTGTCGAATGGGTGGCCAGGACGCGGTGGATGGGTGATCATGGGAATCTGACCGAGCAACGCTACGAGGAGGCACGGGTGGCCGAGACTCTGAAAAAGGGCAGCCGGGTGACCGGTGCCGCGCGTGAGAAGCTCGCGGCCGATCTCAAGAAGAAGTACGACTCCGGGGCGAGCATTCGCGCTCTCGCGGAGGAGACCGGTCGTTCGTACGGCTTCGTGCACCGGATGCTGAGCGAATCCGGAGTCATTCTCCGGGGCCGCGGCGGTGCCACGCGGGGCAAGAACAAAGCGACTGCCGGGGCCAGTTCCTGACGGTTCGTCAGCCATTGGCTGGATGACGCGGCGGCAGGACGCCGACCGAGGAGACGACGGTTGACCATTCAGCCGGGCGTCCGCCCTCGGGTCGTGTGGACCGGCCGCCGATCGTCATGTCCGGGGTGTCGTCCGTCCCCCGTTTTCCGAAGTCCGTTCATTTCTCCCGGGACCGTGCCCTTCGTTCCCTCGCCGAGTGCCCCGGGTCCCGTCGATCCTTCCCGGTCGGGGCCCCTGCCCTTGCGCGTCGAGGTTTGTTACTCTCCGGTAGCCACGTCCCTCGCCACCGGAGGTTCCCCGCATGACCGCTCCCGCCACCGACCCGCAGGCCCCGAGCTGGGAGCGGGACGGCGTCCGCCTGGAGATCGACGGTGAACTCGCCGTCGTCACCCTGTGCCGACCCAAGCGGCGCAACGCCCAGTCGCCCGCGCTCTGGCGCGCCCTCGCCGCCGCCGGGTGCGACCTTCCCGGCAGCGTCCGGGTGGTGCTGCTGCGCGCGGAGGGGGTCTCCTTCTCCGCCGGGCTGGACCGGGCCATGTTCACCCCCGAGGGCATCCCGGGCGAGCCCACCTTCCTCCAGCTCGCCGCCTCCACCGACCAGGAGCTGGACGCCGCCATCGCCTCGTACCAGGAGGCCTTCACCTGGTGGCGCCGTCCGGATCTGATCTCCATCGCGGCGGTCCAGGGCCACGCCGTCGGCGCGGGCTTCCAGCTGGCCCTCGGCTGCGACCTGCGGGTGGTCGCCGAGGATGTCCAGTTCGCGATGAAGGAGACCTCGCTGGGCCTCGTCCCGGACCTGGCCGGCACCAAGCCGCTCACCGAACTCGTCGGCTACGCGCGGGCGCTGGAGATCTGCGCGACCGGCCGCTGGGTGGGGGCCGAGGAGGCCGCCGCGATCGGACTGGCCAACCTGGTGGTGCCGGGCGAGGAGCTGGACGCCGCCGCCCGGGACCTCGCGGCGGCCCTGCTGGCCGCTCCGCGCGGCGCGGTGATCGAGACCAAGGCGCTGCTGCAGGGTGCCGCCGGGCGCTCCTTCGACGAGCAGCGTTCGGCCGAACGGGCGGCGCAGGCCCGTCGGCTGCGGGAGCTCGCCGGGATCGGCGACTGACCGCACGGTGATGACGCGGGGCCCGGCCCGGGGAGATTCCCCCGGGCCGGGCCCTTTCCCGTGCCGGGGGAGGGCCGCCGGTGCTCGCCGGGCGGGGATCGTGGCGAAATGCCAGAGTTGGGGAGGTTTGCGATATAGCTGGTGCCGTACGACGGGAGAAGCACCCATGCCTGACACTCCGACGCCCGCGACCATGCCCAAGCACACCGGCAGCGGCAGCGCCCCGAACCCCGGTCCGCCGGGGGCCGGCGGCGGTGCCAAGCCGGTGGGGGAGCGTGGCCGCACCGCGCTGGCCGTCGGCGTGGTGGAGAAGATCGCCGGGATGGCGGCCCGCGAGGTCGCCGGGATCCACGCGCTCGGCTCCGGGCTCGCCCGCACCTTCGGCGCGATGCGGGACCGGGTGCCCGGCGGCAAGCCCAGCGTCGGGCGGGGCATCAAGGCGGAGGTCGGCGAGAAGCAGACCGCGATCGACATCGCCCTGGTGGTCGAGTACGGCGTGGTCATTCCCGAACTCGCCCGCCAGGTGCGGGAGAACATCATCAACGCGGTGGAACGGATGACCGGCCTGGAGGTCGTCGAGGTCAACATCGCGGTCAACGACGTCCACCTCCCGGACGAACCGGAGTTCGAGGAGGAAGAGGAGCCGGTGGCGCCCTCCGGGCAGCGGCCGAAGCTCAAGTAGCGCGTTCGGCGGCGGGCCGACGGCGGACCCGACGAGGCAGCGGGACACGAGGGAGTAGCGGATGAACCTGGCCATCGTCGGCCTGGTGGTGGGCATGGCCCTCGGCTTCGCCGGGTACTTCGGCGGGTTCGCGGCCTTCCTGCTGGTGGCCGCGCTCGGGCTGGTCGGATTCGTGCTCGGGCGCCTGCTGGAGGGCGACATCGAGCTGGGCGAACTCGGGGACCTGCTCCGCGGCCGCGACCGGCGCCGCTGATGGCGGGCCCCGCGTCGGCTCCGGCCGCGCTCTCCGGGTCGGGTTCCGTGCCGGGCCCCGGCCCGGGTTCCGGTTCCGGTTCCGTGCCGGGGCGCCGGGGGCGGCTCCGGGTCGCCGACCGGGTGTACGCGCGGATCGCGGCCCGGGCCGTCCGGGAGGTGCTGACCGAGGCCTGGCCCGCCGGGCGGGCGAAGGGGGCGCCGCCGCACGTCTCGGTGACCGTACCGGGGAGCACGGTGACGGTCCGGGTGGCGGTCGAGCTGCCGTTCCCCTCGGACATCGCGGCGCTGGCCGGGGCTGTTCGGACGCGGATCGCGGAGCGGGTGGTGGGGCTGACCGGGACGAGGGTGTCGGAAGTCGTCGTCGTGGTCGAGAAGTTGGTGACGGGGGGCGCCTCGTGACCGAGGAGGTGCCCGGAACGGCGGCGGTGCCGGGGGCCCGGCCGGAGAAGGTCAGGCGGCTGCGGGCGCCCCGTACGGCCGCGGCGGCCCTGGTGGCGACGGCGGTGCTGGTGGTGGCGGGGGCGCTGCTGTACGACGTGGTCGCCGTACGGGTGGGGCAGCCGGCGCGGCGGTGGCGGGCGCAGATCGCGGACGAGCTGGCGACCCGCCACCTCGACGACCTGGCGGTGCTGGTGGGGGCCGGAGCGGCGACCGCGCTCGGCGGGTGGCTGCTGTGGCTCGCCGTCGCGCCCGGGCTGCGGCGGTGGCTCGTGCTGCGGCCCTACGGGGGGACGACCGCGGCCGTCGACCGGGCCGGGGTCGGACACCTGCTGGCGGACCGGGCGGCGGGCCTGGACGGGATCGACCGCCTGCGGATCCGGGTCGGGCGGCGGCGGGTCCGGATCTCGCTGGAGGGGCTGGCGGACCCGGCGCTGGTGCAGCGGCAGTTGCGGGACGAGCTGGAGCGGGTGGGGCTGGGGCGGCCGCTGCGGCTGGACGTGCGGACGGGGCGGGGGGCCGGGGGCGTGGTGGGGGAGGACCCGGGGGCGGGGACCACCGGTTCCGGGACGGGGGCCGGGGCGGCTGGCGGCGAGGGGGCGGCCGGGTGAGGAGGACGGTCGTCAACCGGGTGGTGCTGGGGGTGGTGGGGGCGGTGCTGCTGGCGGCCGGGGTGCTGGTGCTGGCGGGCGGGCTCGACCTGTACCGGCGGCTGGGCGTCCACCCGCCGCAGTGGTGGCCGCTTACCTCACCCGACCAGCCGGTGGTGAGCGCGCGTTCCCGGGGGCGGTGGGTGGCGTCGTCGTGGTGGTGGCCGACGGTGATCGGCGGACTGACCGCCCTGGTGGCGGGGATGGCGTGGTGGCTGGTGGCGCAGCTGCGGCGCAGCGGGCTGTCGAGCATCGCGGTGCCGACGCCGGGGGTGAGCGGGCTGCGGCTGCGGGTCGGTGCGCGGGCGTTGGAGGAGGCGCTGGAGAACGGGACGGCGGTGCTGCCGGACGTCGAACGGGCCGGGGTGCGGCTGGTGCGGGCGCCGGGGCACCCGAGGCTGCGCGGGGCGGTGCGGCTGCGGCCGGGCGGGGATCCGGCCGCGCTGGTGGAGCACTTCGAGGACGGGCCCCGGACGGACGCGTGCGGGAGCCTGCGGCTGGCGGAGCTGCCGGCCGACCTGCGGATCCGGGTCCTCCAGGCGGCCCACGCCGAGCCGCGGCCCGGGCGGGGGCGGCGCGGTCGGCGGGGGCGCGGGCAGGCGCGGGTGGAGTAGGCGGGTCGGGCTCAGAGGCCGCGGAGGGCGCCGCCGTCGACGGGGACCATGATGCCGGTCAGGTAGGAGGCGGCGGGGGAGAGCAGGAAGGCGGCGACCTTGCCGAACTCCTCGGGGGTGCCGTAGCGGCCCAGCGGGATCGAGGCGGTGGCCTGGGCGCGGGCCGCGTCGGGGTCGGCGGCGAGGCCGTCGAGCTCGCGGACCCGGTCGGTGTCGATCCGGGCCGGGAGCAGGCCGAGCACCCGGATGCCGCGCGGGCCGAGCTCGTCGGCGAGGGCCTTGGCGGCCATGGCGAGACCCGGGCGCAGACCGTTGGAGATGCCCAGGCCGGGGATCGGCTGGCGGACCGAGCTGGAGAGCACGAAGGCGATCACCCCGCCGTCGGGGAGCGCGGCGGCGGTGGCGCGGGCGAGGCGCAGGGCGCCGAGGAAGACGGACTCGAAGGCGTCCCGCCAGGCCTCCTCGGGGGTGGTCTCCACGGGGCCGGCCTGGGGGCCGCCGACGCTGATCAGGATGCCGTCGAGCCGGCCGAAGCGGTGCCGGGCCTCGGCGATGAGGCGCTCGGGGGTGTCGGGGTCGGCGTTGTCGGCGACGAGGCCGTGGGCGGTGCCGAGGGTCTCGAGCCCGGCGACGGCGGTGTCGACGGCTTGCCGGGTGCGGCCGCTGACGAGCACGCGGGCGCCGTCGGCGACGAGTTCGCGGGCGCTCGCGAGGCCGAGGCCCCGGGTGGCGCCGGTGACGATGTAGGCCTTGTCCTTCAGTCCGAGATCCATGGGGACATAGTGCCCGGTGTGGAGGGTGGGGAGCGGGTCGAGGGGGCTGGCGTTGACGCCGGGGGGAAGGTTTACGGTCGTCGTCGGAAGTGCGGGAGGAGTGGTTCGGCATGCGGATCGGGGAGTTGGCGGAGCGGGCGGGGACGACCACGCGGGCGTTGCGGTACTACGAGCAGTTGGGGTTGTTGCCGGCCCGGCGGGCGGGCAACGGGTACCGGGCGTACGACGAGGCGGACCTCAGGCTGCTGCGCGAGATCCGGATGCTGCAGGACTTCGGGTTCGGGCTGGAGGAGACCAGGCCGTTCGTGGAGTGCCTGCGGGCGGGGCACCCGGAAGGGGACTCGTGTCCGGCCTCGCTGGAGGTGTACCGGCGGAAGCTGGGGGAGCTGGACGAGTGCATCGCCCGGCTCCAGGACGTAAGGGCGCAGGTGGCGGGGCAGTTCGACCGGGCCGTACGGGCGCGGGACGAGCTGGCCGCCGTCGAGGAACCGCCCCATTGTGAACTGGCGAAGGAGTAGACGGTGGTGGAGATCGCGGGTGTGCCGGCGGTGACGGACGAGACGTTCGCCGCGGAGGTGCTGGCGGCCGAGGGTCCGGTGCTGGTGGACTTCACGGCGGACTGGTGCCCGCCCTGCCGGATGATGGCGCCGGTGCTGGCGGACATCGCGCGGGAGGAGGCGCACCGGGTGCGGGTGGTGAGCCTGGACGTGGACCACAACCCGCGGACCCAGGCGGCGTACGGGGTGCTGTCGATGCCGACGCTGATGGTGTTCCGGGGCGGGCAGCCGGTGCGGTCGGTGGTGGGGGCGCGGGCGAAGGCGCGGCTGCTGCGGGAGCTGGAGGACGTCCTCTAGGCGGGGACGGCGTCGAGCGGGACCTCGGCCTCGGCGGCCTGCTTGGCGCGGTCCTTGGCCTCGCGGCGGGCGAGGACCCAGACGCCGACCGGGATCATCGCGGTGAACAGCCACCACTGGATGGCGTAGGCCATGTGCGGGCCGATGTCGGAGTGGTTGGGCTCGGGGACCAGCTGGGGCTGGTCGGCCGGGGCCGGGGTGGTGCCGGCGAGTTCGAGGTAGCCGCCGAGGAGGGGGGCGCCCGTCCGCTTGGCCTGCTCGTCGGTGTTGATCAGGTTGAACTGGCGGTCGGGCAGGCCGGTGCGGTCCTTGATGCCGCTGGCGCCGTAGGTCTCCTCGGCGCGCAGGCGGCCGGTGAGGGCGACCTCGCCGGCCGGGGTGGCCGGGACGGGCGGGTACTCGGTGGCGCCGTTGCCGGAGGCGACCCAGCCGCGGTTGACCAGGAGGGTGCCCTTGCCGTCGGCGAGCCGGAACGGGGTCACGACGAAGTAGCCGATGGTCCCGCTGGAGTCGGTCCGCTTGCGGACCACGAACTCGTGTGCCGGGTCGTACTGTCCGGTGGCGGTCACCGTGCGCCAGGTGAGGTCCTTGGGGACCGCGAAGCCGGGGGTCGGCGACAGGGTGTCGAAGGGGACCGGCGCGGCCGTGAGGGCCTGGCCGATCAGCTCGTTCCGGGCCACCCGTGCCTCGTGGCGGTGAAGCTGCCAGAAGCCCAGCTTGATCGTCGCGGGGATCAGCAGCAGCGCGACCAGCATGGTGATCAGCCACTGTCGGGTCAGCAGAAAACGGTACACATGGGAACGGTACGCCGACCTCACAACGGGCTCACGCACCGGGGTGCGGGGCGACCTCGCGCAGCAGTTGGAGGAAGGCGTCCTCGCCGACGACGGGGGTGCCGACCTCGCGGGCCTTGCGGGCCTTGCCGCTCCAGCTGTCCGGCTCGTTGGTGACCAGCAGGCTGGTGAGGCGGCTCACCGAGGTGGCGATGTGCAGGCCGGCCTCGACCGCGCGGTCCTCCAGGACCTCGCGGTCGGTGGCGGTGTCGCCGGTGATGGCCACCCGCATGCCCTGGACCAGCGGCTTGCCGTCCTGCCAGCGCCCCGGGTTGGGGTACGGGCAGGGCGGGCGCTTCTTGGCCTGGCGGTACGAGGCGCCGGTCCAGTTGCCGCGGCCGGGGGCGGCGGGCTCCTCCTCACCGAGGTCGGTGACCGCGACGCAGTTCTGCAGCGGCAGCGGCACGCCGCCGTCGCGGGCGAGGTGCAGGCTGGGGCGGAAGGCCTCGGCGAGCACCCGGGCGTCGTCCAGGGCGTTGTGGGCGTGGCGCTGCCGGACGCCGAAGTGGGCGGCGAGCGAGGACAGCTTGCCGTTGGGCAGCGGCAGGCGCAGGTCGCGGGAGAGGACCATGGTGCACAGCCGCTGCTCGACCGGGGCGCGCAGGCCGGCCCGCGAGAACTCGCGGGAGATCATGTTCCAGTCGAAGAGCGCGTTGTGCGCGACCAGGACGCGGTCGTGCAGGCGCGCGGCGAACTCCTCGGCGATCTGCGGGAAGGTCGGGGCGGTGGCGAGCAGCTCGGCGGTGAGGCCGTGGATCCAGACCGGGCCGGGGTCCCGCTCGGGGTTGACCAGGGTGTACCAGTGGTCGACGACCTCGCCGTCCGGGTCCAGCTGGTAGACGCCCGCCGAGATGACGCGGTCCGAGCGGCCGAGACCGGTGGTCTCGACGTCGACGACCGCGAAGCCCCCGGCGGGGGCGGCGGAGCGCTGCGCGGGGACCGGGGCGGTCCGCGGCGCTCCGTACGTCTCGGGCTGGATCGGTTGCATGGTCCAACAGGATAAGGGGCCGGGCGGGGGGCTCCGGCCGGAATGTTCCGACCGACCGGCCGGAATAGAGTGGTCAGCGGGGGTGTCGTACACCTGGTCGAGACCGTTCAGCTAAGGAACAGCGCATGCGTGCCACCGTGATTCACGGCCCCAACGACATCCGGATCGAAGAAGTCCCGGACCCGGTGATCCAGTACCCGACGGACGTGGTGCTCCGGGTGGTGAACGCCTGTATCTGCGGCAGCGACCTGTGGGCGTACCGCGGGGTCGCGCAGCGGGTGGCCGGGCAGCGGATCGGGCACGAGTTCCTCGGCGTGGTCGAGGATGTCGGTGCCGAGGTGCGCGGCTTCGCCAAGGGCGACTTCGTGGTGGCGCCGTTCGTCTGGTCGGACGGCGTGTGTGACTTCTGTCTCGAAGGCCTCCAGACCTCCTGCCCGCACGGCGGGTTCTGGGGGCAGGTCGGTTCGGACGGCGGCCAGGGCGAGGCGGTGCGGGTGCCGTTCGCGGACGGGACGCTGGTGAAGCTGCCGAAGGAGGCGGCGGGCGACGAGAAGCTGCTGCCCGGGCTGCTGGCGCTGTCCGACGTGATGTCCACCGGGCACCACGCGGCGGTCTCGGCGCGGGTGCGGCCCGGGGCGACGGTCGCGGTGGTCGGCGACGGCGCGGTGGGCCTGTGCGGCGTCCTGGCGGCGCACCGGCTGGGCGCGGGCCGGATCATCGCGCTGGGCCGGCACACGGCCCGCACCGAGCTGGCCCGCCGCTTCGGTGCGACGGACGTGGTGGCGGAGCGCGGCGAGGCCGCGGTCGAGGCGGTGAAGGAGCTGACCGGCGGGCAGGGCGCGCACGCGGTGCTGGAGGCGGTCGGCACCGAGGAGTCGATGCGGACGGCCGTCTCGATAGCCCGGGACGGCGGCGCGGTGGGCTACGTCGGGGTGCCGCACGGCGGCAGCGCGGGCGTCGACATCGGTCAGATGTTCGGCCGGAACGTTTCGCTGAACGGCGGCGTCGCCCCGGCCCGCGCGTACATCCCCGAGCTGCTGCCGGACGTCCTCTCGGGCGCCATCGAGCCGGGCCTGGTCTTCGACCGGACCGTCGGCCTGGACGGCGTTCCGGACGGCTACCGCGCGATGGACGACCGCTCGGCCCTGAAGGTGCGGATCGCCTTCTGAGGCGTCGGCCTCCCGGCTCCGGCCCGTGCCGCCCCGTTCGGGGCGCGGCACGGGCCGGAGCCGTTCTCCGGGGAGGTTCCGGGGGCCGATCGTGGGCGGTGCGGTCGCTGGGATGGGCTGTTTTTCGGCCAATCGGATGGTGCGAGGGGGTGAACGGTCGACTGATCGCGGTCAACCCCTTCCGGGGCGGGCAGGACGCTCCTAGCATTGCGCGGCGCACACCAGACATGTGACGCCCCTCACGTTCGATCGTTCCCCCCGTGTGACAAATACGCCGAAGGAGTGAGACAGCGTGGATTCGCCGCCGCTCACCACCACCGCCGCCACGGAAGCCCAACTCATCGACGACAGCGAGGAGTTCCGTACGCTGCGGCGCTCGTTCCGGAGCTTCGCCTTCCCGGTCACCATCGGCTTCGTGCTCTGGTACCTGTTCTACGTCCTGCTCTCCTGCTACGCCCCGGGACTGATGCGCACCAAGGTCCTCGGGCACGTCAACGTGGCCCTGGTCCTCGGGCTGCTGCAGTTCGTGACCACCTTCGCCATCGCCGCCTGGTACGCCCGCTACGCGGACCGGCGGATCGACCCGCCCGCCGCGGCGATCCGCGAGGCGCACGGCGCCGTCGTCCACGCTCCCCGGGAGTCCGCCGAATGAGCCTGCTCGCCAGCTCCGCCACCGAGCACCGCGGCCTGACGATGGCCCTGTTCGGCGTGTTCGTCCTCGCCACGCTCGGCATCACCGTCTGGGCCGGGCGGCAGACCAGGAGCGCCGCCGACTTCTACGCCGGCGGCCGCGGCTTCACCGGCTTCCAGAACGGCCTGGCCATCTCCGGCGACTACATGTCCGCCGCCTCCTTCCTCGGCATCGCCGGGACCATCGCGCTCAGCGGCTACGACGGCTTCCTCTACTCGATCGGCTTCCTGGTCGCCTGGCTGGTCGCCCTGCTGCTGATCGCCGAACCGCTGCGCAACTCCGGCCGCTTCACGATGGCGGACGTGCTCGCGTTCCGGATGCGCCAGCGCCCGGTGCGCACCGCGGCGGGCGTCTCCACCATCGTGGTGTCGATCTTCTACCTGCTCGCCCAGATGGTCGGCGCCGGCACCCTGGTGGCCCTGCTGCTGGGGGCCGAGGGGGGCGCCGCCAAGCGCTGGACCATCGTCGGGGTCGGCGCGCTGATGATCGTCTACGTGGTGATAGGAGGGATGAAGGGCACCACCTGGGTGCAGATCGTCAAGGCGGTGCTGCTGATCGCCGGCGCCGCGCTGATGACCGTCCTGGTGCTGGCCAAGTACCACTTCAACCCCTCCGAACTGCTCGGCGCGGCGGCGAGCGCGAGCGGCAAGGGCGAGGCCTTCCTCCAACCGGGGCAGAAGTACGGCAGCGGCACCGCCAAGCTCGACTTCATCAGCCTCGGCATCGCGCTGGTGCTCGGCACCGCCGGCCTGCCGCACATCCTGGTCCGCTTCTACACCGTGCCCACCGCCAAGGCGGCCCGGAAGTCGGTGCTCTGGGCGATCGGCATCATCGGCGTCTTCTACCTGATGACCCTGGCGCTCGGCTTCGGCGCGGCCGCGCTGGTCGGCTCCAAGGCGATCAAGGCGGCGAACGCGGCGGGCAACACCGCGGCCCCGCAGCTGGCCGAGGCGCTCGGCGGGGGCGCCGGGAGCACCGGCGGCGCGATCCTGCTCGCGGTGATCTCGGCGGTCGCCTTCGCCACCATCCTGGCCGTGGTCGCCGGGCTCACGCTCGCCTCCTCGGCCTCCTTCGCCCACGACCTCTACGCCAACGTGATCCGGCGCGGGAAGGCGAGCGAGAAGGAGGAGGTGCGGTCGGCGAAGTGGGCCGCGGTCGCGATCGGGGCGGTGGCGATCGTGCTCAGCCTCTTCGCGGACAAGCTCAACACCGCCGCCCTGGTCGCGCTGGCCTTCGCCGTCGCCGCCTCGGCGAACCTGCCCACCCTGCTCTACTCGCTGTTCTGGAAGCGCTTCACCACCGTCGGCGCGGTCAGCTCGGTCTACGCCGGACTGCTCACCTCGGTGACGCTGGTGGTCTTCTCCCCGGTGGTCTCCGGCGCGAAGACCTCGCTCTTCCCGCACTCCGACTTCCACTGGTTCCCGCTGGAGAACCCCGGCCTGGTCTCCATCCCGGTCGGCTTCCTGGCCGGCTGGCTCGGCACGCTGCTGTCCAGGGAACGCCCCGACGCGGCGAAGTACGCTGAACTGGAGGTCCGCTCGCTGACCGGGCTGGGCGCCCACTGATCGTCCCGCGATGACTATGCTGGCCCGGCCCGCCGTGACGGTGGCCGGGCCGGCCGCATCTCGGGGAAGGACGAACGTGCTGCTCGACACCTTCGGACGCCAGGCCGTCGACCTGAGGGTCTCCCTCACGGACCGCTGCAACCTGCGCTGCACCTACTGCATGCCCGAGGAGGGCCTGCGGTGGCTGGCCAAGCCCGAGCTGCTGACCGACGAGGAGATCGTCCGGCTGGTCACCGTGGCCGTGCGCGACCTGGGCGTGCGCGAGGTCCGCTTCACCGGCGGCGAACCGCTGCTGCGTCCCGGACTGGTCGCCGTCGTCGCCGCCTGCTCGGAGCTGGAGCCGCGCCCGGAGCTCTCGCTGACCACCAACGGCATCGGACTGGCCCGCACCGCGACGGCGCTGCGCGAGGCCGGCCTCGACCGGGTCAACGTCTCGCTTGACACCCTCGACCCCGAGGTGTTCCACACCCTCACCCGCCGCCACCGCCACCAGGACGTCCTGGACGGGCTGGCCGCCGCCGAGGCCGCCGGGCTGGCACCGGTGAAGCTGAACGCGGTGCTGATGCGCGGGGTCAACGACCACGAGGCGGCCGACCTGCTGGCCTGGTGCCTGGAGCGGGGCTACGAGCTGCGCTTCATCGAGCAGATGCCGCTGGACGCCCAGCACGGCTGGGACCGTACGTCGATGGTCACCGCGACGGAGATCCTGGACCTGCTGCGCACCCGCTTCACGCTCACCCCGGAGCCGTCCGCGAGCCGGGGCGCGGCACCCGCCGAGCGCTGGCTGGTGGACGGCGGCCCGGGCCGGGTGGGCGTGATCGCCTCGGTCACCCGGCCGTTCTGCCGGGCCTGCGACCGCACCCGGCTGACCGCCGACGGCCAGGTGCGCAACTGCCTGTTCGCGACCGGCGAGACCGACCTGCGCACCGCGCTGCGCTCCGGCGCGGACGACGCCGAACTGGCCGCGCTGTGGCGGGCGGCGATGTGGGGCAAGAAGGCCGGGGCCGGGATCGACGACCCGGAGTTCCTCCAGCCCGAGCGGCCGATGTCCGCGATCGGCGGCTGAGCGGGCCGAGCGGGCCGAGCGGGTTGGGCCGGTTGAGCCGGTCGGGCAGGCGCTAGGCCGGCTTCCCGGAGCCCTCGGCGGGCTCGGGGGTCCAGTCGGCGAAGGCGACGACCTCCTTGAGGAAGCCGCGCACCGAGAGGAACTGGGACAGGTGCTCGCGGTGCCCGTCGCAGGCGAGCCAGGTCTTGCGGCGGTCCGGGGTGTGCAGCTTGGGGTTGTTCCACACCAGCACCCAGCCGGCGTCCGTCCGGCAGCCCTTGGCGGAGCAGATCGGCGTCTGCGGGGTGTCCATCGGGCCGTCCTCAACGATTGGCGGGTGGGTCTGCACCGCCAGTCTGTCACGCCCGTCCGGGCCGACCGGATCCGGGCATGGCGACGCCGGGCAGCCACGGGGGGAGCCGCCCGGCGTCGGTCCGTCGCTCCGACGGGGGATGCGGAGCGCGTACGCAGTATGTCACGCCAAGACCCTCGGATGGGGAGGTCTTGCATGATTAATCTGAGCTTCTTTTGAGCTTTCGCTGAGCCGGACGGGGGTGAAGCGGCATGAAACGGACGGTCAGTCCACGTCCTGTGAAGGATCGGTGGGAACGGCCTTTGCCTCTCCTGTACCAGCCTTCGCACCAGCCCCACCCGTCCCACCGGGGCCGAGCATCAGCGGGGTGTCCAGCGGGATGTCGAAGGTGCTCGGCAGCCCCGGGGCCCGCTCCCGGCCCGCGTTGGCGATCAGCACCGCGAAGTACGGCAGCAGGACGGCGCCCGCCAGCGCCGCGAACGCCAGCCAGCGCTGGACGTCCCACAGCACCACCGCGAGCAGCACGCAGACCGTGCGGAGCAGCATCGAGATGACGTAGCGGCGCTGGCGTCCCCGGACGTCCTCGGTGAGGCTGCTGCGCGCCCCCGTGATCCGGAAGACCTGCCCGTCGTCGGCGCTCTTGCCCATGTGTCCTACCGCCCTCGTCGCGCACCCGCGCGCCTGGCCGCGCGGCCTCCTCACGGTACGCCCGGGCGCACCCGGCGACGAGACCGGGTGGGCCGCACCCACCCGGTCGGGTACGCGAAGGGCCTGTCCGGCGGAGCGGACAGGCCCTCGGCGGTGCGGTGCGGCGCTAGGGCCTGTCTTCAAACTCGCGTCTGCGGGGCGACGCCGGGGCACGCACCTCGCCGCGTTGTCGTCGGTCGCCAATGCTCCGCAGTGGCTCCCTCCTCCGCCTTGCGATGCACGCACCCCAACGCCGCCCCGCCCGCCCTCCGGGCGGACGACGGGAGTTTGAAGACAGGCCCTAGGAGCGGCGGGAGAGGTACTGCGGGGGCACGGCGTCGGTGAGCCAGACGCCGTTCTCGCTGAGCCGGAACTCGTGGCCGGCCGCCGTCATCGCCGCCGCGTTCACGGTCAGCACCACCGGACGGCCGTGCCGGGCGCCGACCCCGGTGGCCGTCCCGGTGTCCGCCGAGAGGTGGACGTCCTGGCGGGCCATCGGGCGCAGGCCCTCGCGGAAGATCGCCGCCAGGTGCCGGTCGGCGGTGCCGTGGTAGAGCACGGGCGGCGGCACGGTGGCGGTCAGGCCGAGGTCGACCGCCACCGTGTGGCCCTGGTTGGCGCGGATCGAGAGACCGTCGGGCGAGTAGCCGAAGCGGCGCTTGTTGTTGGTCGCCACGACGTGGTCCAGCTCGGCCCGGGTGAGCGGCCGGCCCCGGGCGGCGAGCCCGGCGAGCAGCTCGTCGACCCGGACCCAGCCGGACGCGTCCAGCGCGACCCCCGCCAGCCCGGGCTCGTGCCGCAGGATCCGCGACAGCATCTTGCTCGACCTGACCAGGCGCTTCTCGTCCATCATGTCTCTCGTATCCCCCGTTGGTCAGCGGCTAAGAGGCCTGGCTGACCGAACTCATGTTGAAGTCCGTGACACGCACGGGTGGCATCGCGGTGCGGGTGACGTTGTCGCTCCACTCGCGGGGCAGGCAGCGTTCGGTGCGGCCCACCTCGGTGATCCGGTTCAGCAGGTCCACCGGGGACTCGTTGAACCGGAAGTTGTTGACCTCGCCGACGACCTCGCCGTTCTCCACCAGGTAGACGCCGTCCCGGGTGAGCCCGGTGAGCAGCAGCGTCGCCGGGTCCACCTCGCGGATGTACCAGAGGCAGGTGAGCAGCAGGCCGCGCTCGGTGCGGGCGATCATCTCGTCCAGCGTCGGCGCGGACTCCTGGTCGGCCGTCTCCAGTACGAGGTTGTCGATCGCCGGGCGCAGCGGCAGGCCGGTGAGGGCGGCCGCGTGGCGGGTGGTGACCAGGTCGTTCAGCACGCCCTCGCGGATCCACTCGGTGGCGGTGATCGGCTGGCCGTTGTCGAAGACCGAGTAGTCCCCGCCGGAGGAGTGGGTGAGCACGAACGGCGCGGCCTCCAGGCCGGGTTCGCGCGGGTCGGAGCGCAGGGTCAGCGGCAGGGCGCTGAGCTTGTCGCCGATCCGGGTGCCTCCGCCGGGCTTGGAGAAGACCGTCCGGCCCTCCTGGGCGTCCCGGCCGCCGGAGGACCAGTTGAGGACGATCAGCAGGTCGGCGACGGCCGAGGGCGGCAGCAGCGCCTCGTACCGCCCGGCGGGCAGGTCCACCTTGCGGGAGCCCCAGCCGAGCCGCCTGGTCAGCTCGGTGTGCAGGCCGGCGACGTCGACGTCGGCGAAGTCCCGGGTGGAGGCGCCCACCCAGGCGGAGCTGGAGAGGTCGGCGGTCTTGGCGTTGATCTCGACCATGCCGGTGGGCTGGTCGTGGCGCAGCCGCAGGCCGGTGGAGCTGCCCAGGTAGCTGGAGGTCATCTCGTGCCGGGCGAAGCCGTACAGGAGCTGGCCCTGGGCCGCGGCGCGGGCGAAGGCCTCGCCGAGGGCCGGGCCGAAGGCGTCGAACACCTCGATGGAGGTCAGTGCGGGCGGCTCGGTGAAGTCCGGCGAGGAGGGCCCGCCGGCGATCAGCGGCTGGGCGTCCTCGGCCGGGCCGGCCGCGCGGGCGGCCTCCTCGGCGGCCCGTACCAGGCCCTCCACCTCCGCCGCGGTGACGGCCTCGCGGGAGACCACGCCGGAGGCGGTGCCCTCGGCGCCGGCCACGGTGGCGATCACGGTGAGGCGGCGGCCGCGGGTGACGCCGTTGGTGGTCAGGGCGTTGCCGGCCCAGCGCAGGTTGGCGGTGGACTCCTCGTCGGCGATCACCACGCAGCCGTCGGCGCGGGAGAGGCCGAGCGCCAGCTCGACGAGTTCGTGGGGCTGCTTCGCGGTCATCAGTGACCCGCCTCCTGCTGGGTGTTGAGCACGTTGACGTTGCGGAACAGCGCCGACGGGCAGCCGTGGCTGACCGCCGCGATCTGACCGGGCTGCGCCTTGCCGCAGTTGAAGGCGCCGCCGAGGAAGTAGGTCTGCGGGCCGCCGACCGCCGCCATCGAGCCCCAGAAGTCGGTGGTGGTGGCCTGGTAGGCGAAGTCCTTGACCTGGCCCGCGAGTTCGCCGTCCTTGATGGCGTAGGCGCGCTGCCCGGTGAACTGGAAGTTGTACCTCTGCTGGTCGATCGACCAGGAACGGTCGCCGACGATGTAGAGGCCGTTCTCGACCTGGCCGACCAGGCCCGCGGTGTCCGGGCCGTCGGCGGCCGGCCGGAGCGAGACGTTGGCCATCCGCTGCACCGGGACGTGCGCGGGGGAGTCGGCGAAGGCGCAGCCGTTGGAGCGCTCGAAGCCCTTCAGCGCGGCGATGCGGCGGTCGAGCTGGTAGCCGACCAGGACGCCGTCCCTGACCAGGTCCCAGGACTGGGTGGCCACGCCCTCGTCGTCGTAGCCGATGGTGGACAGGCCGTGCTCGGCGGTGCGGTCGCCGGTGACGTGCATCAGCTCGGAGCCGTACTTGAGCGAGCCGAGCTGGTCGAAGGTGGCGAAGGAGGTGCCGGCGTAGGCGGCCTCGTAGCCGAGCGCGCGGTCCAGTTCGGTGGCGTGGCCGATCGACTCGTGGATGGTCAGCCAGAGGTTGGTCGGGTCGATCACCAGGTCGTAGCGGCCGGCCTCGACGCTCGGGGCCCGCATCTTCTCGGCCAGCAGGACGGGCAGTTCGGCGAGTTCGGCGTCCCAGTCCCAGCCGGTGCCGGTGACGTACTCGTAGCCGCGGCCGACCGGCGGGGCCAGGGTCGTCATCGAGTCGAAGGCGCCGGTGCGCTCGTCGACCGAGGTGGCCTCCAGGTCGGAGTGCACCCGGATCCGCTGCTGGGTGGTCACCGTGCCGGCGGTGTCCGCGTAGAACTTGTTCTCCTGGACGGTCCGCAGGGCCGCCTGGACGTGCGAGACGCCCTCGGCGGCCAGCAGCCGGGAGCTGCGCTCGGCGAGCAGCGCGGTCTTCTCGGCGTCCGGCACCTCGAAGGGGTTGACCTCGTACGCGGAGACCCAGGTGACGTCCCGGTGGACCGGCTCGGCGGCCAGCTCGACCCGCTCGGTGGAGCCGGCCGCCCGGCTGATCCCGCCGGAGAGGCGGGCCACCGCGACGGCCTGCTCGGCGACCCGGGCCGCCGCGTCGGGGGTGAGGTCGACACCGGCGGCGAAGCCCCAGGCGCCGTCCAGCACCACCCGGACGGCGAAACCGAGCTGCACGCTGTCGGAGGTGCCGGCCGGGCGCGCGTCGCGCAGCCGCCAGGAGGCGCTGCGGATCCGCTCCAGGCGGAAGTCGGCGTGGCTCGCGCCCAGTTCGCGGGCGCGGGCGAGGGCGGCGTCGGCGAGGGGCCGCAGCGGCAGGGCGAGGAACGCCGGGTCGACGGCGCGCCCGTGCGGGGCACCGGAGCGATCGGCCGGAGGGATCGGAGGCAATCGGGCTCCCAGGTCGCGGAGGGTGGCGGTGCGGCGCCACAGGGGCGCCCGCACCGCATCATTTCCCGTCCACCGGGTTTCCGGCCAGCGCATTTCGACCGGTGCGCCGCAGTGAGGGACCGTCCGGTCGGGCCTCCGGTGCCCGGCTCCGCGGCCCTCGGGCGCGGGCCGTCAGCCGACGGTCTCCCACCAGCCGTCCAGCTCCGGCGGGTTGTCGACGTCGACCCGCTCGCCGGGGCGCGGCACGGCCAGCGGGACGGCCTGCTCCTTGGCGGCCTTCACCAGTCGTTCGATCGGCTCGGCCCACGGGTGCAGGCCCAGGTTGAAGGTGCACCAGTGGACCGGCACCAGCAGGCCGGCGGTCAGGTCCCGGTGCGCGAGGACGGCGTCCTCGGGGGTCATGTGGATGTCCGCCCAGGCCGCGTCGTAGGCGCCGATCTGGACCAGCGCGGCGTCGAAGGGGCCGTGCTGCGCGCCGATCCGGGCGTAGCCCTCGAAGTAGCCGGAGTCGCCGGTGTAGAAGACCTTGCGGTTCGGGCCGGCGATCACCCAGGAGCCCCACAGGGTGGTGTTGCGGGTCAGCCCGCGGCCGGAGAAGTGGTGCGCCGCGGTCAGGGTGAGCACCAGGTCGCCCAGGGTGCAGGTCTCGTCCCAGTCCAGCTCGATGATCCGGTGCTCGGGGACGCCCCAGCGGCGCAGGTGGGCGCCGATGCCGAGCGGCACCGCGAAGGGCGCGGACTGGCTGCGCACCAGGCGCTTGACCGTCGCCATGTCCAGGTGGTCGTAGTGGTCGTGCGAGATCAGCACCGCGTCGACTTGGGGCAGCTCCTCCAGCCCGACCGGCACCGGGTGCAGCCGCTTGGGGCCGACGTGCGCGGCGGGGGAGCAGCGGTCGCTCCAGACCGGGTCGAGCAGCACCCGGAAGCCCTCGATCTCCACCAGCGCGGAGGCGTGCCCGTACCAGGTGACCTCCACGCCCTCGGCGGCCGGCCCGGGCGGGGTGGCGGGGCGGACGGTCGGCACCGGGTGGGCGGGGACGCGGCCGGCCCGCTCGAACAGCATCCGGCGGGCGGTGGCGCCGTCGAAGCCGGGGGCGCCGGTGGCGCGGGCGAGCGCGGAGGGCGCGTTGTGGAAGACGCCGTCGCGGTACTGCGGGGAGTTGCGCACCCGCTCCTCGCGCTCGCCGTCCGGCCGTCGCCCGAACGCCGCCGGCAGGTCGCGCAGCGACCAGGCGGTCGCGCCCAGGCCGGCCGCCAGGGCGGTGAGGGCCAGCAGTCGTCCGCGTCGGTGGGTGCTCCCGGGCCGTGCCTTGGTCATCCGCTCTGCCTTCGTCGCTCGCCGGGATGGTCGGGGATCGGTACGGCCGGTCCCGGGCCGGCCCCGCACCACGGGGGCAACGGGTGCGCCCGCCCGTGTTGTTCCCGTACAGTCGCCCCGATCCGGGCAGCGCCCGGGCCTGGGCGGTCTCCGTCGCCGGGACGGCACGGACGGGTACGGATTGTCGGATTGCGACAGATCCGCCGGGGCGGCGCTGTGGGAGACCGATGCGCCGCCGTCGCCGACCGCCCGATAGCGTCACACTGCGTACGCATTCCGACGTACGCGCTCACTCACGGAGAGAGGTGGATCGTTGAGCCGCTCGGTTCTCGTCACCGGAGGAAACCGGGGCATCGGCCTCGCGATCGCCCAGGCCTTCGCCGAAGCGGGCGACAAGGTGGCCATCACCAGCCGCTCGGGCGAGGTGCCCGAGGCGCTGGCCAAGTACGACGTCCTCGCGGTGCGCTGCGACATCACGGACGCCGGGCAGGTCGACGCCGCCTTCACCGAGATCGAGCAGAAGCACGGCGCGGTCGAGGTGCTGGTCGCCAACGCGGGCATCACCAAGGACACGCTGATGCTGCGCATGTCCGAGGAGGACTTCACCTCCGTCGTGGACACCAACCTGACCGGCACCTTCCGGGTGGTCAAGCGCGCGTCCAAGCTGATGATGCGCGCCAGGAAGGGCCGCGTCGTGCTGATCTCGTCCGTGGTGGGCCTGTCCGGCTCCCCGGGCCAGGCCAACTACGCCGCCTCCAAGGCCGGCCTGGTCGGCTTCGCCCGGTCGCTGGCGCGCGAGCTCGGCCCGCGCAACATCACCGTCAACGTGGTCGCCCCCGGCTTCGTCGACACCGACATGACCGCCGTGCTCAGTGACGAGCGCCGCGCGGAGATCGTCGCGGGCGTGCCGCTGGGCCGCTACGCGGCGCCCGCCGAGGTCGCCTCCACCGTGCGGTTCCTCGGGTCGGACGAGGCCGCGTACATCACTGGAGCCGTCATTCCCGTCGACGGCGGATTGGGCATGGGTCACTGATCATGAGTGGAATCCTCGAAGGCAAGCGGATCCTGATCACCGGTGTGCTGATGGAGTCCTCCATCGCCTTCCACACCGCCAAGCTCGCGCAGGAGCAGGGCGCGGAGATCATCCTCACCGCCTTCCCGCGTCCGAGCCTGACCGAGCGGATCGCCCGGAAGCTGCCGAAGCCGGTCAAGGTGCTGGAGCTGGACGTCTCCAACCCGGAGCAGCTGGCCGGCATCGCCGACCAGGTCCGCGAGCACCTGCCGACCCTGGACGGCATCGTCCACTCGATCGGCTTCGCCCCGCAGGACGCGCTGGGCGGCAACTTCCTGGACACCCCGTGGGAGTCCGTGGCTACCGCGATGCACGTCTCGGCGTACTCGCTGAAGTCGCTGACCACGGCGCTGCTGCCGCTGATGCAGGACGGCGGTTCGGTGGTCGGCCTGACCTTCGACGCGCAGTACGCCTGGCCGCAGTACGACTGGATGGGCCCGGCCAAGGCCGCCCTGGAGTCGACCAACCGCTACCTGGCGCGCTACCTGGGCGACCGGGACATCCGCTGCAACCTGATCTCGGCCGGTCCGATCGGCTCGATGGCCGCCAAGTCCATCCCGGGCTTCGGCGACCTGGCCGACACCTGGAACCACCGCTCCCCGCTGAAGTGGGACCTGAGCGACCCGGAGCCGGCCGGCCGCGGCATCGTCGCGCTGCTGTCGGACTGGTTCCCGAAGACCACCGGCGAGATCATCCACGTCGACGGCGGTCTGCACGCCATCGGCGCCTGACGCTCCGCCCGTACGCCGCTGCCCGGCCCTCCCTCGCGGGGGTGCCGGGCAGCGGCGTTCCATGTGGACGCCGGCGCGGTCAGACGTCCGCGGTGCCGCAGGCGCCGATGGCGCGGCCGGCCTCGACGGAGGCGCGCTGGGCGTCGCCGTCCCGGATGGCCTCCAGGATGGTGTGGTGGCCGATGTAGCGCTCGGCGATCAGCTCGGGGCCGACGTCGTGCCGCAGGTGCTCGCGGGTGACCTCGCCGAGGTCGGCGTAGACGGCGAGCAGGACGTCGTTGTGGGCGGCGGCCACCACGGCCTGGTGGAAGGCGGCGTCGGCCTGGACGAAGTCCTCGGCGTCGCCGGAGTGCCAGGCGGCCTCCCGGCGGGCCAGGGCGCCGTCCAGGAGCTCCAGGTCGCGCGGGGTGCGGCGGTGGGCTGCGAGGCCCGCGGCCGAGGTCTCCAGGGCCGCCCGCAGCTCGGCGACCTGGTCCTGGCCGGCGTCGGCGAAGCGGCGGTGCATCACGCCGGCCAGCTCGCTGGTGGCCAGCACGTACGTGCCGGAGCCCTGGCGGATGTCGAGCAGCCCGTTGTGGGCGAGGGCGCGGACGGCCTCGCGGACGGTGTTGCGGGCGACGCCGAGCTGTTCGACCAGGGCGGCCTCGGTGGGGATGCGCGAGCCGACCGGCCACTCCCCGGAAGTGATCTGGGCACGCAGCTGTGCGATCACCTGGTCGGACAGCGGGGTGCGCCTCGGCGAGGACAGCGCCACGGGGTACTCCTTGCGGCTACGGCTCGGGTGGGGCCTGGGTGGGAGGTGGCCGGTGGATGAACGGTCGGCACATCATGCCAATTCCAAGGTGCATCAATTCATCCCATCATTCTATGATGCTCTCTATGCCCGCAGCAGACACCACCGCTTCCTCCCGGACCGAGAGCCGGCCGCCGACCGAAGAGCGGCCCGCCGCCTCCGGCTCCGCCAAGTACCTCGGCGTGCTGTTCGCCGTCGCGATCGCCGCCGCCGCCTTCAACCTGCGCCCCGTGGTCACCAGCCTCGGGCCGCTGCTCAAGCAGGTCCGCGACGACCTCGGGATGAACCCGACGCTCGCCGGGCTGCTCACCGCCGTCCCGTCGCTCTGCTTCGGGCTGTTCGGCTTCGCCGCGCCCGCGGCGGCCCGTCGGATCGGTCCGATCGCGGTCGTCACGGCGGGCATGGGCGCCATCACGGCGGGCGTGCTGGCCCGCTCGTTCGCCGGCGGCACCGCCGTGTTCCTGCTGCTCACCGCCCTCGCCCTGGCCGGGGTGGCGGTCTCCAACGTGCTGCTGCCGGTGGTGATCAAGCGGTACTTCCCGGACCGGGTCGGGCCGATGATCGGCCTCTACTCGATGGCGCTGTCCGCCGGCACCGCGCTGGCCGCCGCCGTCACCGTGCCGCTGACCAAGTCGCTCGGCGGCGACTGGCGCTACGGCCTGGGCGTCTGGGCCGTCCTGGGGGCGCTCGCCCTGGTGCTCTGGCTGTTCGTGCTGATCGCCAAGCGGGAGCGCGGCGAGCGGGCCGGCGGCGCCGCCGCCCCCGTCCGGCTGCCGATCACCCGCAGCCGGACCGCCTGGGCGCTGGCCGGGTACTTCGGCCTCCAGGCCACCGGCGCGTACGTGGTCATGGGCTGGATGTCGCAGATCTTCCAGGACGCCGGCATCGGCGAGGGCACCACCGGCGTGCTGCTCGCGGTCACCATGGTGATCGGCGTGCCGGTCTCCTTCGTGCTGCCCAACCTGGCCGCCCGCCGCGGCGACCAGCGGCTGTTCGTGGTGCTGCTGGCCTGCTGCGGCATCGCCGGGTACGCCGGCCTGGCGATCGCCCCGGCCGGGGGCGCCTGGCTCTGGGCGGTCCTGCTGGGCCTGTCCAACTGCGCCTTCCCGCTGGTGCTGACCATGATCGGACTGCGGGCCCGGTCCGCGGGCGGGGTCGCGCAGCTCTCCGCCTTCGCCCAGGGCATCGGCTACCTGGTGTCCATCCCGGGCCCGATCCTGGTCGGCTGGCTCTACGGGGCCACCGGCGAGTGGTACTGGCCGCTGGGCTTCCTGTCGCTGCTGCTGGTGCCGCAGATGCTGTTCGGCCTGCGCGCGGCGCGGGCCCGGCACATCGAGGACGAGGCGGTGCACCCGGCGGAGCGGGCCGCGGTGTGACGCCCCCGCCGGGGGTGTGAGGACGCGCGGGGAGGGACGGGCCCGACGGCGAGGGTCAAGACCCGGCCAAGGGGGCGGGGTCGGCGGACGGCGGGCGTGTTCGGAGTGGGAGACTTCCGGACATGCCCGTTCTCGATCCAAACCCCACCGACGGCCGCAAGCAGCTCGGCCGCATCGCCCTCGCCTTCGCCGCCATCGCGGTGCTGGTGTCGATCATCGCCACCGTCGCCGCCACGATGGGCTGACGGACGGCCGTACGCCGGCTGACGCCCCGGTGAACGGGGCATGGTGACACGGGTCGTCCCTCGGAGTGGCGGCATCCCGGGGCATCGCGCCGCCGGGCCGCTTTTCTGCCAAGCTTGCTGGGTATGAGCGCCGACACGCCCCGCAGGATCATCGTTCTCCGCCATGCCAAGGCCGACTGGCCGAACGGCGTGGACGACCACGACCGGCCGCTGGCCGACCGGGGCCGTCACCAGGCCCCGGACGCCGGCCGCTGGCTGGTCGACTCCGGCATCAGCCCCGACTACGTGCTCTGCTCGACCGCGCTGCGCGCCCGCGAGACGTGGAAGCTGGCGGTGCACGAGCTGCCGCAGCGGCCGCTCCGGACGGTGTACGAGGAGCGGGTCTACGAGGCCAGCCCCGGGGAGATCATCGCCGTCCTCCAGGAGACCCCGGAGGAGTACGCGGACGTGGTGCTGGTCGGCCACAACCCGGGCGTGCTGGGGCTGACCCAGGTGCTGGCCGGGGACGCGGGCGATCCGGACGCGCTGGAGCGGCTGCGCCTCGGGGGTTTCCCGACGGCGGCGGTCGCGGTGCTCAGCTTCAGCGGCTCCTGGAAGGGCGTCGAGCCGGGCGTGGCCCAGCTGGTCTCGTACCACACGCCGCAGGACTGACCGCGGGACCGTACACGAGGGGCGCGCGGATCGAATCCGCGCGCCCCTCTGGTACGTCCACAGGCCCTCTCCGGGCGGCCGCCTCACTCCATCGGCCGCCGGACGGGCCCTACTCGGTCGGGGTGCCGTGCAGCGCGTCGGCGGCCTCGACCTCCTCGCGGGTGATGCCCAGCAGGTACAGCACGGTGTCCAGGAACGGCACGTTCACCGCGGTGTCGGCGGCCTCCCGCACCACCGGCTTGGCGTTGAACGCCACCCCGAGGCCGGCCGCGTTCAGCATGTCCAGGTCGTTGGCGCCGTCGCCGATCGCCACCGTCTGCTCCAGCGGCACCTTCGCCTGCTCGGCGAAGCGGGCCAGCCAGCGGGCCTTGCCCGCCCGGTCCACGATCTCGCCGACCACCCGGCCGGTGAACCGGCCGTCCACCACCTCCAGGGTGTTCGCGGCCGCGAAGTCCAGCCCCAGCTGCTCCACCAGGTGGTCGGTGACCTGGGTGAAGCCGCCGGACACCACCGCGACCTGGTAGCCGAGGCGCTGGAGCGTACGGATCAGGGTGCGCGCGCCCGGCGTGAAGCGGACCTCGGCGCGCACCTTCTCGGTCACCGAGGCGTCCAGCCCGGCCAGCAGCGCCACCCGGGCCCGCAGCGACTCGGCGAAGTCCAGCTCCCCGCGCATGGCCGCCGCCGTCACCGCGGCGACCTCCTCCTCGCAGCCCGCATGGGCGGCGAACAGCTCGATCACCTCGTCCTGGATGAGCGTGGAGTCGACGTCCATGACCACCAGGCGCTTGGCCCGGCGCTCCAGACCGGCGGCGACCACCGCGACGTCCACCCGCTGGGTGGCCGCCTCCTGGGCCAGCGCGGCCCGCAGCTCGTCGGTGGCCACACCGGAGACGGCCAGCTCGACCGCCGTCACCGGGTACTTGGCGAGCCGGAAGACACGGTCGATGTTGCCGTCCGAGGCGGTGATCCGGGAGGTGAGCGCGGAGACGGCGGCGGCGGTCAGCGGGTTGCCGAGCACCGTGACGTGCGAACGGCCCTCACGGCGCGGCCGGTTGTCACCGATGCCGGAGAGGATCTCGGCCTGGAGCTTCTGCTCGTCGGCCCAGCGGTGGACGGTGGCCCGCAGCCCGCCCTCGGCGCCGGGTGCGGTGGGCGGGGTGACCAGGGCGCACAGCGTGATGCGCCCACGGGTGACGACCTGCTCGATGTCGATGACGTCGACGCCGAAACCGGCCAGCGTCGTGAAGAGGCCGGCGGTGATGCCGGGACGGTCCTTGCCGAACACCTTGACGAGCAGGGTGCGCTCGTCCGCGGTCCGGTGCTGGGCGGCGGGGAGGGGCTCAGCGGCCAGGGGCGATGCGTTCATGGTGCCTCCCACGCTACCGGGCGCCCGAGGGCCCGGGAGCACCCGTCCCACCTCGCGGGACGCCGCAGGTCCGGGCTCGGTAGCAGCCTGGTCACAGTCGCCCGGGCCGACTTTCACCGGCGGTCGGCGGGCTGGAATGATTCCCCCGGCAGTCACAGGAACATCGCGGCCCCGGCCGGGGCCACAATTCGGGGGAACCGAGAGAGCGGGGCAGGCGAGCAGTGCCGCAACTCGTCATCGAGATCAACGGACAGCAGCGGACTCTGGAGCCCGGGCGGTCCTACACCATCGGGCGAAACCCGCAGTCGGACTTCACGTTCGACGACGCGAGGGTCTCCTGGCAGCACGGGACCATCGGCTTCAACGGCAGCGGTTGGCAGCTGGACGACCACGGCAGCACCAACGGAACGTACGTGGCCGGTGCCCGCACCCTCCAGGCCCAGCTGTTCCCCGGCGCCGTGGTGAACCTGGGCAACCCGGAGAACGGCCCCCGGCTCGGCTTCTCCGCGCCCGCCCAGGCCGCCGCCCCGCACGCCGCGGCCCCGCAGGCCACCCCGATGCACGAGGCCGCCACCAGCCGCGGCCCGGTGCCCACGCCCCAGCAGCCCGCCCCGCAGCAGGGCTGGCCGCAGCACGACCCGTACCAGCAGCAGCCGCAGCAGGCCTGGCCCGGCCAGCAGCAGGCCCAGCCGCCGTTCCCGCAGCAGCAGTACGCGCCGCCGCAGGACCGGCCGGCCCCGCAGCAGCAGCCCCAGCCCCAGCCCCAGCACGGCGGCTTCCCGCAGCAGGGCTTCCCGCCCCCGCCGCACGACGGCGGGCCGCAGCCGACCATCATCCGCAACCTGACCTCGGCGATGCGCACCGTCCGGATCGGCCGCGCGCTCGACAACGACATCGTGGTGTCCGACCTCCAGGTCTCCCGCCACCACGCCGAGCTGCGCCAGCTCCCGGACGGCCGCTACGAGATCGTCGACCTCGGCAGCCACAACGGCATCTTCCTCAACGGCCAGCGGGTGCAGCGTCAGCTGATGGGCCCGCAGGACCGGCTGACGGTCGGCCACTCCGGCTTCGTCCTGGTCGGCGACCAGCTGCAGGAGTTCGTCGACACCGGCGCCGTCTCCTTCTCCGCCCGCCACCTGACCGTCGAGGTCGACCACAAGGGCGGCAAGAAGGTCCTGCTCGACGACGTCAGCTTCGGCGTCCCGGAGAAGTCCCTGGTGGCCGTCATCGGCCCGTCCGGCTCCGGCAAGTCGACCCTGCTGCGCGCCCTCACCGGCTACCGCCCGGCCGACCGCGGCGAGGTGCTGTACGACGGCCGCAACCTCTACAAGCAGTTCGCCGAACTCCGCTCGCGCATCGGCCTGGTGCCGCAGTCCGAGATCCTGCACCGCGAGCTCACCGTCCGGAAGGGCCTCAAGTACGCGGCCCGGCTGCGCTTCCCCGGGGACACCGAGGCGAAGGAGCGCGAGGCCCGGATCGACGAGGTGCTGTACGAGCTGCGCCTCGACAAGCGCGCCGACAACAAGATCACCGCGCTCTCCGGCGGCCAGCAGAAGCGCGTCTCGGTCGCCCTGGAGCTGCTCACCAAGCCCTCGCTGATCTTCCTGGACGAGCCCACCTCGGGCCTCGACCCGGGCATGGACCGCGAGGTCATGCAGATGCTGCGCGGCCTGGCCGACGACGGCCGCACGATCCTGGTCGTCACCCACTCGGTGGCCGAACTCGCCCTCTGCGACCGGCTGCTGGTGATGGCGCCGGGCGGCTCGGTGGCCTACTTCGGCCCGCCGGACGAGGCGCTGCACTTCTTCGGGTACGAGACCTGGGCGGACGTCTTCCAGGCCTTCGAGAACTACCCGGACCACGACTGGGCCGGCCGCTACCGCGGTTCGGTGCACTACCAGCAGTACTCCGCCCCGACCGTCGAGGCGGGCGAGGTGCAGCACGTCCAGGTCGCCCAGGAGGCCGTCAAGCCGCCCAAGCCGCAGAGCTGGGGCTCGCAGCTGTGGACCCTGATGCGCCGCTACATGTCGGTGCTCGCCTCGGACCGCGGCTTCCTGGCCCTGTCGGTGCTGCTGCCCGCGGTGATCGGCGCGGTCAGCGTGCTGATCCCCAACGAACCGGGGCTCGCGCCCAACCCGAACACCCAGCTCCACCTCAACAACGGGGCCGCGACGATCCTGCTGATCCTGGCGATCGGCGCCTGCTTCTCCGGAGCGGCCAACTCGGTCCGCGAGCTGATCAAGGAACGGGCGATCTACGAACGGGAACGGGCCACCGGGCTCTCCCGCTCGGCGTACATGATGTCCAAGATCATCGTGCTGGGCTTCTTCAGCGTGATCCAGGGCGCGATCATCTCCGCCGTCGGCTTCCTGCCGCGCAAGCTCCCCGAGCACGGCCTGCTCGTCAAGAACCTGCCGATCGTCGAGATGACCGTCGGCATGATCCTGCTCAGCTTCGCCGCGATGATGTTCGGCCTGATGATCTCCGCGCTGGTGAAGACCGCCGAGAAGACCATGCCGCTGCTGGTCATGTTCGCCATCGTCCAGGTCGTCTTCACCGGCTGCCTCTTCCAGATCTTCAGCAAGCCCGGCCTGGAGCAGGTCGCCTGGCTGATGCCGGCCCGCTGGGGCACCGGCATCGTGTCCACCACGCTGGACCTGTCCACGCTCATGGGCCCCTGGAACAAGGACTTCCAGAACCCCAACTACGACCCGCTCTGGAAGCACAGCGTCGCCCAGTGGGCGATCGACGCGGGCGTGCTGGTGGCCATCTCGGTCGTCATCGGCGTCCTCGTCACCCGGCTCCAGCGCCGGCACGAGCCCGAGGTCATGCAGAAGGGCTGACCCCTTCCCCGACGTCTCGGACGGCAGTCCGAGGGGCGGTCCTCCCACGCCTTGGGTTCTAGGAGTCGTTGCAACACCCCAGTTCAGGGGATGCATTGGACTTCGAGATCCGTGAGGACCGGACGCCTCAGGGCCCGAG
>NZ_JBHVVE010000009.1:363039-396366 GCF_042883725.1 Kitasatospora sp. NPDC058184 | reverse complement strand
CGCCTGATCGACTACCTCGAGGACCACTGGCAGAACCCCGACGAGGGCATCTGGGAGGTCCGCGGCCCCCGCCGCCACTTCGTCCACTCCAAGGTCATGGCCTGGGTCGCCGTCGACCGCACCATCAAGCTCCTGGAGCAGACCCCCGAGGACGAGCCCACCGGCGGCCACCTGGAGCGCTGGCGCGCGCTGCGCGACACCATCCACGCCGACGTCTGCGAGCACGGCTACGACCCGGACCGCAACACCTTCACCCAGTACTACGGCTCAGCCGAACTCGACGCCTCCCTGCTGCTGATCCCCCAGGTCGGCTTCCTGCCCGCCGACGACAAGCGCGTCATCGGCACCATCGAGGCCATCCAGCGCGAACTGTCCACCGAGGACGGCTTCGTCCTGCGCTACCCGACCCACGACGAGTCGGGCAACAACGTGGACGGCCTCTCCGGCCACGAGGGCGCCTTCCTCGCCTGCTCCTTCTGGCTCGCCGACGCCCTCGCCCTGATCGGCCGGGTCCAGGAGGCCCGCGAGCTGTTCGACCGGCTGCTCGCGCTGCGCAACGACGTCGGCCTGCTCGCCGAGGAGTGGGACCCGCGCCTCAAGCGCCAGGTCGGCAACTTCCCCCAGGCCTTCAGCCACGTCCCGCTGATCGACACCGCCCTGCGGCTGACCCAGCCCCTCGGCCTGGCCGTCGGGTAGGCGCTCCGGTCAGTCCCGCACGGGCAGGCACTCGGCGAGCAGGCCGACGATGTCGCGCCAGGCCCGCTGGGCCTGCTGCGGGTGGTGGGCGACGCCGGGGAGCACGGCGTGGCCGACCGTCGGGTGGTGGAAGGCGTGCTGGGCGCCGCCGTAGACCACCAGGCGCCAGTCGACGCCCGCGGCCTGCATCTCGGCGGCGAAGGCGTCCCGCCGCTCGGCGGGCATGATCGGGTCCTCCGACCCGACCCCGGCCCACACCGGGCAGCGGATCCGGGCGGCCTCCCCCGGACGGCCCGTGACCAGGCCGTTGACCGTCCCGATCGCCCGCAGGTCGACGCCGTCGCGCCCGAGTTCCAGCGCGATCGCGCCCCCGGTGCCGTAGCCGATGGCGGCGATCCGCTCGGGGTCGGTCCGCGGTTCGGCGAGCAGCACGTCGAGGGCCGCGTGGCCGATGCCCCGCATCCGGTCGGGGTCGTCGAGCAGCGGCATCACCCGCGCCAGCATCTCCTGCGGGTCGCTGATCCAGCGCCCGCCGTGGAGGTCGAAGGCCAGTGCCACGTAGCCCAGTTCGGCGAGGGCGTCGGCCCGGCGGCGCTGGAAGTCGTTCAGGCCGGGCCCCTCGGGCCCGATCAGGACCGCGGGCCGGCGGCCGGTTCCGGCGGGCAGCGCGAGGTGCCCGATCATCGTCATTCCGTCGGCCGGGTACTCGACCGTACGCGTGGTGACCATCGTCATGGAACGGGACTGTAGTGAGGACCGGCCCCCGCCCGGGCCCGACTTAGCCGTCGGCAGAGCGGGCGGTCCGTCGCCCCGTCGCAGGCCGATCCGCCACTCGCGCACCCGTAGACTCGGGCGCGAGCCGGACGGGATGAGGACCGATGGACTACTGCCGCCACGAGTTGAGCAACTGCGCGGACTGCGCTCCGCGGGCGCAGCCCCGCGAGGGCGCGCCCGGCACCGAGTGGGACGGCTGGCCGCCGTCGGCGATCATCGTCCACGCCAGCCGGAAGGCGCATCTGCCGGGCTGCCCCCACATCCTCCCGGCCGACGTCGAACCGCCGGTCTACGGCTGGGTGCTCGACCCCTCGCCGGGGGCGTGGCGCCGGCTCTCCGCCTCCAGCCCGCTGTACGCCACCGGGGGCAACACCCAGCGCTCCGCGACGAGCCGCTGTCAGGACTGCGACGCCACCCAGTAGGCCGTACCTGAGGTCGGGGGCACGGTCACCGCGAACGTCCCGGCGGCCGCCGCTGCGCTTCGCGTCGGAGCGGCTCCGCTGCGTGAGAGACTGGCGCGGTCAGTGTGATCCCTGTGCAAGGAGTGGACATGGCCGACCGCCAGAACGGCACCGTGAAGTGGTTCAACGACGAGAAGGGCTACGGGTTCATCACCCCGGAGTCCGGCCCGGACCTGTTCGTGCACTTCAGGTCGATCGAGGGGGCCGGCTTCAAGTCCCTCGTCGAGGGCCAGCGAGTGACGTTCGAGGCGGTCCAGGGCCAGAAGGGGATGCAGGCCGACAAGGTCCAGGTCGTCGAAGGCTAGGACCCGCCCCGGCCTGACGGGCGGCGGCCCGGCTACACCGGCCGCCGGCCGGTGAGCCTCTGCCACCGGTCCCGTGCCTCGTCCAGTTCGCGGCGGGCCCCGGGGATGCGCGTGTCCGCCTTCTGGCGGGCCAGCACGTCGGCGAGCCGGCGCCGGGCCTCCTCCTGGTCGGCCGTGTCCTCGACCGCTTCGCGCAGGTCGGCCTCGGCCCGGGGCACGAGCGCCTGGCGTTCGGCCGTGGCCGCCTTGGCGTCGGCGGCGGCGTTGAACACCTCGACGACGAACCTCCGGACCTCGGCCTCGGGCGTCCCCTCCAGCGGGACGGAGACCATCTGCCGACGGCCGGTCGGAAGCGCCACGTAGACGTGGCCGTCGGTGCCGGAGTACTCGTCGAGGAGCGCGACCTCGTGCAGCGGGTACTCCGCCGTACGGCCCTCGGCCGTCACCTCCAGTGCCCGGTCGTACAGCCGCAGGCTGTCCCCGAGGGAAGACCTCAGCGACCCCCGGTCCGGGGACCGGAGCCGGTCCAGGTGCGCCCGGGCCTCGCCGACCCGGCTCGCGTGGGCCCGCTCGGCCGCTTCGACCGCGGAGCGGGCCCTGCCGCGTTCGCGGCCCGCCTCGCGCTTCAGGTCGCGGAGCTTCCCTCGGGCGGCGTCCAGGTCGCGCCGGTACTCGGCGTACTCCGGGCCGAAGGCGCACCGCCAGCCCCCGGGGTAGCGCAGCATCAGCCAGGCCACCGCTCCGGCGGCCACCAGCGCGACCGTCAGGATCCAGCCCACGGGCCCCATCGCTCCCCCTCCCACTGGTTCCCTCGGCCGGCACCGGCTCGCGCCGGTCCCGGACGGAGCCGATCGTACGAACGGCGGCCCGTCGGCGTGCGGGATTCCGGGAATCAGGAAGGCTCCTCGGGCCCGACTTCCGGGTTTTGGTCATGTTTTTGGCCGATCTGGTTAAAGACCACGCCAAATAATCGAATGACCTCTTGCCGAAAATGTGATCACATGTGTGGGCGCTGTGGCGTTGTGCGTCACAGGGGAGGGACCGGTCCGCCTCACCGGGCGGGCCCGATCAACAGGAGTCGCACCATCAACACCGCCATCCGCAAGGCCGCCCGTGGGGCCGTGCCCGTCGCCGTCACCGCCTCCGTGCTCGCCACCGGCCTCACCGCCTGCGGCACCGTCCAGCAGCTGTCCGCCGCGCAGAAGGTGTCGAAGGCCTTCGACAAGGTCCGCGACGGCAAGTCGGCCGGCTTCACCCTGTCCATCGACGCCACCCCCGAGCAGGTCGCCGCGTTCGCCAACTCCGGTGAGCACAAGGGCGGCAAGGGCATGATCGGTGCCGCCCGGGGCGACGGCGACATGGACGAGAAGACCGCCAAGGCGATCTCCGGCCTCTCCGTCTCGGTCGCCATCTCGGCCGACAAGCCGCTCAAGGACGTCGAGGCCTTCAGGGACGCCGCCAAGGCCGACAAGAACACCGACCTGACGCTCGACAAGTCGGTGCGCGTCTCCTACGTGCTCGCCGACCGCAGCGGCACCGCGCTGCTGGAGTACCGTCAGGTCGACGCCACCGGGTACCTGCACGCCGACGCCAAGGGCCTGGTCAAGCTGGCCGGCGAGGACCCGTCCGTGGTGGACGAGCTGCGCAAGGGCATGCCCGAGCAGCTGAAGCCGGTCGGGGACGTGCTGGCCGGCAAGTGGGTCTCCTTCGACCTCCAGTCGCTCGCGGACCAGGCGAAGGAGTCCGACGGCAAGAAGGCCGCCGCCCCGAGCGCCGCCCCCACGCTCGACCCGGAGCTCCAGAACCAGCTCCTCAACTCGATCAAGGACGTGATCGGCCGCACCGTCACGTACGAGGACAAGGGCAAGAAGGACGGCACCGAGCACCTCTGGGTGAGCGCCCCGGCCCGGCAGCTGGTGGACGAGATGTTCAAGGCCGTCAAGCCGCTGTCCGCCAAGTTCCCCAAGCAGCTGGGCGACTTCCCGGACCAGGCCCCGAGCGACGTGCCGGACCGTAGGATCGGCGTCGACCTCTACCTGAAGGACGGCGCCTTCTCCTCCGCCACCTTCGACCTCGCCCAGCTGGCCGACAAGGTGGAGCCGGGCGTCAACTTCCCGGTGAAGCTCGCCTTCAGCCAGGCGGCCCCGAACGTCCAGGCCCCGGCCGACGCCGTCAAGGTGACCGACGAGCAGCTGATGGACGCGGTGCTGGGCCTGGCCACCGCCGGGGACGACTCCGACGACGAGGACCCGGAGGACCTGCCCGCCGCCGCTCCGCTGACCGCCGCCCAGCTCAAGGAGCTCGCCGCGCTCGGCATCCCGGAGGTCCGGGCCCGCGTCTACAACGAGGCCGGCCTGACCTTCCAGGACATCAAGGAGATCGCCAGGACGACCGCCCCCGCCGGGGCGTAGCCGTACCGACCCGACCGGCCGACCGCCCCCGAGCGGTCGGCCGGTCGCGCGTTTCCGGCCGCGTGCTCCCGGCCGCGCCTCATCGGTCAGCCGCCCGACGGCCGCCGGGAGCGCGGGTCGAGCAGTTCGACCCGGCCCTCGCGGAGGTGGCCGCGGTGACCGTCCCCGTACTCCAGCCGCAGGCTGCGGTCCGCCGGGGCGCCGACCACGACGGCGCACTCGACCGCGGCGTAGGAGGACTCGCGGTAGACCCACACCCTGTCCCCGACGTGGAACTCCGCCGTCTCCGAGACGATCACCGGGCTCACCTCCCTTCGGGCCCCGCCCACTCGTCTGTACGGTGCGCGGCGCCCGGCTGTTCACCTCCGGCCGGAGCCGGCCGCGGTCACCGGCCGGGCGGCCGGGTCGGCGCCGTGCCGGTCGGCAGGTCGGCCGGGCGGCCCTCCTGGTCCACCGCGGTGCCGTCGGGGTAGCTGGCGCACTCGCTGCCCGCGCTCACCTCGAGGGTGTGGTACGCGGGGTCGAAGCGCAGCGAGGCGCTCTCCGCGAGGGAGCCGGGGCCGGTGTCCGGCGGCGTCAGCGTCAGGCTGGGGACCGGGGCGGACTCGTCGGAGGAGGCGACCGTCCAGCCCTGGGCGGTCAGGCTCTGCCGGGCCCGTCCCACCGCCTCCTCCCACTCGGGCCGGGTGACCCCGGTGAGGGTGAACCGCGCGCGCAGGGCGGCCGTGCGGGGCTGGTCGGCGCCGGTGTCGTTCATGCTCTCCAGGAGGTGGGAGAGGCCCCGGGCGGAGCAGGCGCCGTAGATCCGGGCCGTGATCCCGTCGTCGCCGCGGTGGTCGGGAGCCGGTGTCGCCTCCGGGCGCAGCGCGAGGGCCTCGTAGACGGTCTGCGTCCGGGCGTCCAGGTGCCGCGCGACGGCCGCCGGGTCCGCCACGGGGTACGGCTTGCCCGTCCAGGCCGCCTCCGCCGCCCCGTACGCCGTGTACCCGACCGTGCCGAGCACCAGGACCCCGGCGGCCCCGGCCACCGCCGTGACCCGCACGGCCGTGCGGCGGCCAGGCCCGTCCTTCGTTGCGCGATTCCTCATGATCACCATCGTTCACCGCCGGGCCGGGCCGCCGCATGAGTACGGATACTCACCCGGCGGCGTCGGCGTACTCGCGGTCGGACGGGGCGGCGGGTCAGGCGTGGGCGGCAGGTCAGGCGTGGGCGGCGGCGCACTCCGGGTGGCCCCAGGAGCTGCCGACCTTGGTGATCTTGTCGCCCTTGGCGTACCCGCGGCTGCACGGGCAGGTGCCGGGGAAGCGGGCGTTCAGGGTTCGCGAGCCGCCGCTCCGCTTGGCGGCGCCCGTGCTACCCGTGGCGCCGGTGCTACCGGAGGCGGCGGGCCGGGTGCTGCGGGCCTTGGGGGCCTTCGAGGCGGCGGCCGGGTCGGGGACGGGCAGGTCGGCGGCGGTGCCGGAGGCGTCCTGCTGGGTGCGGGCGGCGTCGCTGGCGGCCTTGTCGGCGATGGCGTTCAGCGGGTCGCCGTCCACCTGGTGGGCCGGCACGTACACGAAGGTGACGTCCCGGCCCTCCAGCAGGGCGTCGATCGCCTGGATCAGCTCCTGGTTGGCCACCGGCTTGCCGGCCGCCGTCTTCCAGCCGTTGCGCTTCCAGCCCTTCAGCCACTTGGTCACCGAGTCGCGGGTGTAGGTGCTGTCCAGCCGCACCTCCAGCGGCACCCCCGGGTCCGTCGCGGCCAGCAGCTGCCGCAGCGCCGTCAGCTCGCCCACGTTGTTGGTGCTGTGCCCGAGCGCGCCGGCCTGCCAGCGCTGGGGCGCCCCGGTGGCGTCCGCGACCACGTAGGCCCAGCCCGCCGGCCCGGGGTTGCCCTTGGCTGCTCCGTCACACGCTGCAATGACTCGTTCGACCATGCCCCGATCATGCCTGGTCGGACGGCCCGGAGACAAAGCCGCTCAGGTGCGCAGCAGGGGCAGCAGCAGCGCCGCCGACCAGCTGAAGTTGGTCGAGCTGTGCCCCTCCCCCGTCAGCGGGTCGTAGTTCTCCCGCACCGGGCCGTCGCCGGCCAGTCCGGCGGCGGTGGCCAGCAGCCGCTCGACGGTGCGCCGGGCGTCCTGCTCCCAGCCGTAGCGGCGCAGGCCCTCGATCGCGAAGTAGGTCTGGTCGAGCCAGGCCAGTCCGCGCCAGTAGCCGCCGGGGTCGAAGGAGGGCGAGCTGCGGGCCACGGTCGGGAACGGCATGGCGGTGCCGAACTCCGCCGGGTCGAGCAGCAGCCGGCGGACGGTACGGGCCTGGGCGGCGGTCGCGGTGCCGGACCAGAGCGGGATCGCGCCCTCGATGCCGCGGCCGCGGGCGGTGAGCCGGGCGCCGGTGGCCAGGTCGGTGTCGTGGAACCAGCCCGTGGCCGGGTCGTACATGGTGTCGCGCACGGCGGTGTCGATCCGGTCGGCGCCGGCGCGCAGCCGGTCGGCGGCGGGCCGGTCGCCGAGCTCGGCGGCGATCAGCGCCAGGTGGCGGTGGTCGGCGGCGAGGTAGGCGTTGAGGTCGACCGAGCGCTGGTCGAGCGACCAGCCGAGCAGCGTGCCGTTCACGTCCCGGTTGGGGACCACGGCGGAGGTGTCGAAGCGCGGGGCGTTGTCCATGCCGGACTCCCAGGCCGCCGCCTCCCGGCAGTCCTCGGCGGTCGCGTTGGCCGGGTCGACGGTGGCGCCGTACTGGCACAGGCCCTCGCCGAGGTGGTCGCGGGTGCGGTACCACCAGTCCCGGTAGGCGGTCAGTCTGGGCAGCATCTCGCGCAGGAAGGCGCGGTCGCCGCTGCGCCGGTAGACCTCCCAGACCGCCCAGGAGGCCAGCGGGGGCTTGGAGTTGCGCTCGTTCCAGTTGCCGCCGCCGGTGGTCTGGTCGTTGTAGAAGACGCAGTCGGGGACCATTCCGGCGTCCTGCGGGCGCTCGGCGGAGCCGGACGGGACCTGGTGGTCGAAGACGGCGCGGATCTGGTCGGCGGCGAGGCCGGGGGCGAAGGCGGCGGTGCCGACGGCCTGCTTCCAGGTGTCCCAGGCCCAGACCCCGCTGAACCACTTGTAGGAGAGCGTGGGGGTGACGGCGTCGTGCCGGATCCTTCCGGCCGGGCTGCGCCAGTTGGTGACGAGGGTCTGGACGCACTTGGCGGCGGTACGGCGGCGGGCGGCCGGGACGCCCTCGGTGGCGCGGACGAGGTACCCGTGCCAGCGGGCGGTGCCCTCCGCCGCGACCCGTTCCGGGGTGCGCAGCGCGGCGTCCGCCTCCTTCGCGGCGCGGGCGTACTCGGCCTCGGTGAAGGTGTAGCTCTCGGTCCAGTCCAGGCTGCGGGTCTCCCCCGGCGCCAGCCGTACGGGCTCGGCGAGTTCGGTGCGGTGGCCGTCGCCGTCGGCGCTCAGCACGACCCGGACGGGCCGGGCGTGGCGGACGGCGAAGCGTTCGGTGCCGTCGGTGAGGTAGTCCCAGGTCTGCCGGACCTTGGCGAAGCGCACCTCCACGCCGCGTTCGGCGGCGACCAGCATCGGTGCCTCGCGCTGGGGGCCGGTGGCGGGGCGCAGCAGCCGGCCGGTCCAGGCGGCGGTGAGGGTCCGTACGGCCGGGCCGGTGTTGGCGAGCCGGGCGCGGAGCAGGGCGGTGCGGTTGCCGGCGAAGCGCAGGTCCAGGGTGAGGGCGAGGCCGCCGCCGAGGTCGTGGGTGAGCCGCAGCAGGCCGGGCAGCGAGGTGCCGCGGGCGGGGGCGCCGGCGGTGAGGTCCAGGGGGCGGCCCTGTTCGGTGAGCTGGAGGCGGGTCAGGCCGTCGCTGAGCCACCAGGGGTACTCCTGGGCGAGGTACAGCGGGCCGGTGAAGCCGCCCTGGGGGTCGGTGGGGCGGGGCAGGGCGTAGGCGTGCCAGGCGCCGAGGTCGGCGAAGACGGTGATCGGGTTGTTGCCGCGGGCGTCGCCGGGGTAGGCCTGGGCGGGGGTGCCGTGCAGGTCGAGGACGTCGGCGTAGCGCTCGCCGTCGACCGTGTCCGGTCCGTCCTGGGCGTGGGCGGCGGCCGGGGCGGCCGGGGCGGCCAGGGTGCCGGCGGCGGCGACCGCCGAGGCGGCGAGGAAGTGGCGGCGGGTCAGCGGGTTCACGGGCGCTCCTCGGCGGCGGGGAGTCGGAGGACGGCGGCGCCGAGCGGCGCGAGGGTGACGGCGTCGCCGGTGGCGGCGCCGGTGAGCAGGTCGGTGCCGGGCGTGTCGAGGGGCACACGGCGTTCGACGCCGCCGTGGTTGAGCAGGAAGAGGTACTGGCGGCCGTCGGCGGCGTGGCGACGGGTGACCTCGACGTCCGCCGGGAGGTCCGGCAGTTCGGCGCCCACGCCGGCTTCGGCGAGCGGCAGGTCGAGCACCCGGCCGGTGTCGGCGCCGAGGTGGCAGCTGAGGTACCAGGCGGTGCCGGCGCCCAGCCGGTTGCGGGTGACGGCCGGGAGGCCGGCCAGTGTGCCAGAGGCGTAGCGGGCGAGGGTCTCGGCGCCCTCGGTCTCGATCCACTCGCTCCAGCGCTCGGCGTGCGGCTCGGTGCCGTCCGACCGGGGGCTGTCAGGCGCGGCGCCGTCCAGCCGTACGGCGGTGGTCGTGCCGTCCGGGATCGGCCAGTGCTCGTCCACGACGATCCCGAGCAGTTCGCGCAGCGGCCCGGGGTGGCCGCCGGGGTGGATGTGGTCGTGCCGGTCGGCGATGCCGCTGAACGGGCCGCAGACCAGCCGGCCGCCGTCCCGTACGTAGGCGGTGAGCCGGTCGGCGGTGGCGGTGTCGAGCAGGTAGAGGTTGGGGGCGAGCACCAGCGGGTAGCCGTCGAGCCCGGCGGTGGGCGGGACGAAGTCGACGGTGACGCCGCGCTCGTGCAGCGCCGCGTACCAGGGGCGGAGCAGTTCGGGCCAGCGCATCCGGGCGGAGGGGTGGTCGTCGAGTTCCAGCGCCCACCAGCTGTCCCAGTCGAGCAGGACGGCGGCCCGTCCGCGCAGCCGGCTGCCGGCGATCTCGCCGAGGCGGCGCAGCTCGGCGCCGAAGCGGACGGTCTCCTGCCAGCCGCGCGCGGCGGTGCCCCGGTGCGGGAGCATCGCGCTGTGGAACTTCTCGGCGCCGGCCACCGAGGCGCGCCACTGGAAGTGCAGGACGCCGTCGGCGCCGCGGGCGAGTGCCTGGAGCGACCAGAGGCGGTAGAGGCCGGGGCGTTTGGGCACGTTGACCGGCCGCCAGCTGACCGCGGAGGGGGCCTGTTCCATCAGCAGCCAGGGGCGGCCGCCCTTGAGCGAGCGCATCAGGTCGTAGTTCATCGCCGCGTTGACGTGGGCGCGCGGGTCGGCCGGGTCGGGGTAGGCGTCGTCGGAGACGAGGTCCTCGTGCCGGCTCCACTCCCAGTAGTCCAGCGCCTTGAGCATCGACATGAAGTTGGTGGTGACGGGGACGCCGGGCGAGACCTCGTCCAGGACGGCCTTCTCGGCGCGGTGCAGGGCGAGTAGCGCGTCCGAGCAGAACCGGCGCCAGTCCAGCAGCTGGGTGGGGTTGACCGGGCCGGGCGCGGTGCGCGGCGGCTCGATCTGCTCGAAGGAGGTGTAGCGCTGCGACCAGAAGGCGGTGCCCCAGGAGCGGTTCAACTCCTCGATGCCGCCGTGCCGTTCGCGCAGCCAGCGGCGGAAGTCGACGGCCGAGGCGGGGCAGAAGCACTCCTGGACGTGGTCGCCGTACTCGTTGTGGATGTGCCACAGGGCGAGCGCGGGGTGGTGGCGGTAGCGTTCGGCGAGCGCCCGGGTGAGCCGGACGGCGGCCTCGCGGTAGGCGGGCGAGGAGGGGCAGTAGTGCTGGCGCGAGCCGAACTCCAGCCGGACGCCGTCGGCGGTGACGGGCAGCAGGTCGGGGTGGGCTCGGACCAGCCAGGCGGGCGGGGAGGCGGTGGCGGTGGCCAGGTCGACGGCGACGCCGTGCCGGTGGCAGAGGTCGAGCAGGCGGTCCAGCCAGCCGAAGTCCCAGCTGTCGGCGTCGGGTTGGAGGCGGGCCCAGGAGAAGACGCCGACGGTGACCAGGTTGACCCCGGCCTCGGCCATCAGCTTCACGTCCTCGGCCCACACCTGCTCGGGCCACTGCTCGGGGTTCCAGTCCCCGCCGTACAGCAGGCCGGGCACCCGGGTGAGGCGGTCGGTGGTCACGGTCAGGCGGTCGGTGGTCACGGTCGCGGTCATCCCTTCACGGCTCCGCCCAGCAGGCCCGCCACGAACTGCCGCTGGAAGAGCAGGAAGAGCACCATCAGCGGGAGCGTGGCCAGGAAGGAGCCGAGCATCAGGCCGGAGTAGTCGACGTGGGTCAGCCCGGTCAGCGTGTTGAGCGCGACCGGCACGGTGTACTTGTCCTCGGTGTTGAGCATCAGCAGCGGCCAGATGAAGCCGTTCCACTGGCCCATGAAGGTGAAGATCACCAGCGCGCCCAACTGCGGCCGTACGCACGGAAGGACGACCTGGTAGAAGGTGCGCAGCTCGCCGGAGCCGTCGATCCGGGCCGACTCCAGCAGTTCGTCGGGGAAGTCCAGGAAGCCCTGGCGCATCAGCAGGATGCCGAAGGAGTTGGCCAGGAAGGGGACGATCACCGCCTGGTAGCTGTCGATCCAGCCGAGGCTGGCCATCATCTGGAACAGCGGGACGAGCAGCACCTGCAACGGGATCATCATGGTCGCCAGCACCAGGCCGAGCAGCAGCCCGCGGCCGCGGAAGCGGTACTTGGCCAGCCCGTAGCCGCACATCGCGGACAGCAGCGAGCTGAGCGCGGTGTAGACGACGGCGATCCCGAGGCTGTTGAGCATGACCCGGCCGAAGCCGATGGTCTCCTGGAGGTGCGCCAGGTTGCGCAGCAGGTTGCCGCCGGGCAGGAACGGCGGTGGGGAGTGGAACAGTTCGGAGCTGCTGTGGGTGCTGGCGATCAGCATCCAGGCGAAGGGCACCAGGCTGAGGACGGCGCCGAGGGTGAGGGCGGTGAGGACGGCGATCCGGCCGAGGCGGGCGGGCAGCGGGGCGCGGCCGCCGCGACGCGGCGCGGTGGTGGTGGCGGCACTGCGAGCGGCAGTGGTGGTCACGGTGGTCATCGGCGGCGTTCCCTTCCGTAGAGCCGGAACTGGAGCAGCGAGACCGCCGCGATGATCAGCACGACCACCCAGGCGATGGCGGCCGCGTAGCCGAAGTCGAGCTGCTGGAAGCCGACCTTGTAGAGGTAGACCACCGGGGTGAGGGTCGCGTCGCCGGGGCCGCCGCGGGTCAGCACGTAGTTCTCGTCGAAGAGTTGCAGGGTGCCGATGGTGGAGGTGATGACGCAGAACAGCACCACCGGGCGCAGCTGCGGCAGGATCACGCCGCTGTAGGTGCGCACGGTGCCGGCGCCGTCGAGGGCGGCGGCCTCGTACTGGTCGCGGCCGATCGCCTGCAGTCCGGCCAGCAGGATGACGGCGTTGTAGCCGGTCCACCGCCAGGTGACCGAGCCGATCAGCGAGATCCGGGCCCAGGTGGGCGAGTTGAGCCAGTCGACCGGGCCGAGGCCGAGCGCCTGGAGGAGCTGGTTGGCGAGGCCGCCGTCGGTGCGCAGCAGGACCTGGAAGACCACGGCGTAGGCGACCAGGGTGGTGATCGCGGGCAGGAAGAACACCGCCCGCCAGCCGGCCCGGAACCGCAGCCAGGACTGGTTGAGCAGGACGGCGAGCACCAGGGCGAGGCCGATCATCACGGGCACCTGGACGGCGAGGATCAGGCCGGTGTTGACCAGGGAGTGCAGGAAGGCCGGGTCGTGCAGCATCCGCCGGTACTGGTCCAGGCCGACCCAGACGTCGGCGCCGTCGCGGCGGGCGGTGAAGCTCTGGTAGAGGCTGGCGCCGAGCGGATAGGCGAAGAAGGCGACGAAGAGCGCGGTGGTGGGCCCGGCGAACAGCCAGGCGGCGGTGCGTGGGGAGCGTCGGCGGCGGGCGGGGGCGGCCTGGGTGGTCGCCGACGGCTTGCGCAGGGTGGCCGGGAGGCTGCTGGTCATCGGGCCCGCCTACCCGACCGTCTGGCGGCCGGTCGCGGTGGCGATCTGGCGGGCGGCGGAGCGCAGGACGGTGCCCGGGTCGGCGCCGTTGTGCAGCACCTGGTTGACGGCGGTGGTGACGATGTCGCCGGCCTTGGAGTCGTCGGCGGTGAGCTCGACGGTGGGGATGGCGCGGGTGAGTCCGGCGAACAGCTGCATGGCCGGCTGGCCGCCGTAGTAGGGGGCGGGCTGCTGGAAGTACGGGTCGTCCAGGGCGGGGAGGTAGGCGGGGAAGAGGCCTTCGTGCTGCATCATCGAGGCCTGGTTGGCCTTGTCGGCGAGCAGGAAGGAGAGGAAGGCCCAGGCCGTCTCCGGGTTCCGGCTCTGCGCGGTGACGCACAGGGTGGAGCCGCCGCTGTTGGAGGTGCGGGGGCCGCCGGGGGTGAAGGCGGGCAGCGGGACGACGCCGACCTTCCCGCCGAGGTCGGCCATGTCGCTGGTGAGGGTGCCGTCCCACCAGGCGGCGGTGGGGGTGGTGGCGGCCTTGCCGTCGTGGGTGCCGGAGACGAGCCCGGACCAGCCGTTCTCGAAGTCCACCAGATCGCGGTCGACGAGCTGCTTGAGCAGGGTGAGCGCGCGTTCGGCGGCGGGGGTGGCGACGGCCACCTTGCCGTCGGTGAACCAGCGCTGGCCCTGCTGCTGGAGCAGCATGGCGAAGAAGCTGTCCTGTTTGGCGTCCAGGATGAGCAGCTTCCTGCCGGTGGCGGCCTTGAGCGCGGTGCCGGCGGTGAGGTAGTCGTCCCAGGTGGCGAGGCCGGCCGGGTCGATGCCGGCCTGCTGGAACAGGTCGCGCCGGTAGAACAGGGCGCACGGTCCGCTGTCCCAGGGCAGCGCGAAGACCTTGCCCTTGGCATCCGTGACGGTCCGCCAGGACGCCTCCGCGTACTGGGACTTGAGGCCTGCGGCGCGACTGGTGAGGTCGACCAGGCCGTTCGGGAAGTTGCCGATGTAGGTGGGCAGCTTGTGGCCCTCGACGGTGAGGATGTCGGGCAGCCCGCTGCCGGCGCCGAACCCGACGGAGATCTTGTCGTAGGCGTTGTCGTAGCCGATGTCCACCACGTCGACGGTGGCGCCGGGGTGGGCCTGTTCGAAGGCCTTGCCGAGCCGTTGCATGGCCTTGGCGGCGACGTCCCAGGACCAGATGACGACCTTGCCGGAGAGGGCGGCGCCCGGGCTGCCGGTGAGCTGCTTGGCACTGGTGCCGCCGGCGCCGCCGGTCGCGCAGCCGGTGGCGCCGGCCATCAGCAGCGCGCCGCCCGCGAGTCCGGCGGAGAGGATCCGGCGCCGTGCCGGACCTGATCTCAATTCGCCTTGGTCACGGGCTGGTTGGGGATCTTTTTTGTGCCGGGTTCGTGCGGACATCTTGCCTCCCGACTGGTGAATGCCGAATGCTGTATACAGAACTCAGCATTCACAACCCCGTCAAGGCTTGTGACTGAAATCGCGGAAGGTGCCAGCATGAGCACACGCGTCCCCCGAACCCACCCGTACATCCCCAACTCCGCCCCGCAGGTGAGGAAAGCGATGCTGGCGGAGGTCGGCGCCCAGGACGTCGAGGAGTTCTACGCCGACATCCCGGCCGCCCTCCGGCTGGACCGCCCGCTGCGGCTGCCCGAGCCGCTCGGCTCCGAGGCCCGGCTGGTCGCCCACATGGAGGAGCTGCTCTCCCGCAACACCGCCGTCCCGCCGGGCCGCAGCTTCCTCGGCGCCGGCTGCTACCGCCACCACGTGCCCGCCGTGGTGGACGAGATCGTCAACCGCAGCGAGTTCCTCACCGCCTACGCGGGCGAGCCGTACGAGGACCACGGCCGCTTCCAGGCGCTGTGGGAGTACCAGTCGCTGATGGCCGAGCTGCTGGCCGTCGACGTCGTCAACGTGCCGACGTACGACGGGTTCCAGGCCGCCGCGACGGCGCTGCGGATGGCCGGACGGGCCACCGGGCGGCGCCGGCTGGTGCTGGTCGGCGCGATCGACCCGGACCGGATCTCCCGGATCCGCGACTACGTCCGGGGCGTCCACGAGCTCGTCCTCGTCCCGGCCGATCCCGCCGCCGTCCGGGCCGCGCTCGCCGAGGGCGACACCGCCGCCGTCTACGCCCAACTCACCGACCACGACGGCCGGGTGGACCAGGAGCTGCCGCGGTACATCGAACTCGCCCACCAGGCGGGCGCGTTGGCCGTCGCCCACGTCCACCCGCTCAGCCTCGGCGTGCTCACCCCGCCCGCCGAGCTCGGCGCCGACCTCACCTGCGGCGACCTCCAGCCGCTCGGCATCCACCCGAGCTACGGCGGCGGCAACGCGGGCTTCATCGGCAGCCCGGACGACGAGCGCCTGGTCGCCGAGTACCCGAGCCGGCTGTTCGGCCTCGTCCCCACCGACGTCCCCGGCGAGTACGGCTTCGGCGACGTCGCGTACGAGCGCACCTCCTTCGCGGTGCGCGAGGAGGGCAAGGAGTGGGTCGGCACCGCCGCCGCCCTGCACGGCATCGCCGCCGGGGTCTACCTCACGCTGATGGGCCCGCACGGCATGCGGGAGATCGGCGCGACGATCCTCGCCAACACCGCCTACGCCCGGCAGCGGCTGGCCGAGGTCCCCGGCGTGGAGCTCGCGGACCCACGGGCCGTCCACTTCGCCGACTTCACCGTCCGCTACACCGGCGAGCGCACCGCCGCGGAGACCGCCGAGGCGCTGCTCGCCCGCGGCCTGCACGGCGGCACCCCGATCGGGGCCGACGGGGCCGCGGCCCGTGAGGGCCGCTACTGCGTGACCGAGCTGCACACCCGGGCCGACATCGACCGCCTCGCCGACGCACTTGAGGAGATCGCGAAGTGACGAACCGTCAGACCAGCGAACCGGTGGACCCGCGGATCGCCCCCAAACCCGCCCTGCGCCGCTTCCACCAGGCCCGCTGGGACGAGAAGCTCGTCTTCGAGCTCGGCGCCCCCGGCGAGCGCGGCGTCCTGCCTCCGCTGCCCGAGGCCGCCGTCACCGCCGCCGTCGGCGACCCGGCCGAGCGGCTGCCCGCCGCGCTGCGCCGCGCCACACCGCCCGCCCTGCCCGAACTCGGCCAGCAGCAGGTGCTCCGGCACTACCTGCGGCTCTCCCAGGAGAACCTCGGCGCCGATCTCAACGTGGACGTCGGCCAGGGCACCTGCACCATGAAGTACAGCCCCAAGGTCAACGACACCTTCGTCCGCGACCCCCGGATCGCCGCCCTGCACCCCGCGCAGGACCCTTCCACCGTCCAGGGCGTGCTCGAACTCGTCCACCGGCTGGAGCAGTTGCTCAAGGAGGTCTCCGGCATGGACCGGGTCAGCCTCCAGCCCGGCGCGGGCTCGGCGGCGATCTGGACCAACGTCTCGGTGATCCGCGCCCACCACGCCGCGCGCGGCGAACTGGAGCAGCGCGACGAGATCATCACCACCGCCTTCTCCCACCCCTCCAACGCCGCCTGCGCCAAGACCGCCGGCTTCCGGGTGATCACCCTGCACCCCGACGCCGACGGCTACCCCGACATCGAGGCGCTGCGCGCCGCCGTCGGCCCGCGCACCGCCGCGCTGCTCATCACCAACCCCGAGGACACCGGCATCTACAACCCCCGGATCGCCGAGTTCGTCCGGATCGTCCACGAGGCCGGCGGCCTGTGCGCCTACGACCAGGCCAACGCCAACGGCATCCTCGGCATCACCCGGGCCCGCGAGGCCGGCTTCGACCTGTGCCACTTCAACCTCCACAAGACCTTCTCCACCCCGCACGCCTGCGGCGGACCGGCGGCCGGCGCCTGCGGCGTCACCGCCGAACTCGCGCCCTACCTGCCGCGCCCCACCGTCGAGTTCGACGGCGAGCGGTACGTCCTGGACGACGACCGGCCGGACTCCGTCGGCAAGATCCGCCCCTACCTGGGCGTCGTGCCGAACCTGGTGCGCGCCTACGCCTGGATCACGGCCCTGGGCGCCGAGGGGCTGCGCGAGGCCGCCGAGACCGCCGTGCTCAACAACAACTACCTGCTGCACCGGGTGCGGCGGATCCGCGGCGTCTCCGTCCCGTACGCCGAGGGCCGCCCCCGGGTCGAGCAGGTCCGCTACAGCTGGCAGCAGCTCAACGAGGACACCGGCCTGCACAGCGAGGACCTCGGCTACCGCGCCGCCGACTTCGGCACCCACTACTGGACCAGCCACCACCCGTACGTCGTCCCGGAGCCGATGACGCTGGAGCCCACCGAGTCCTACTCCCGGGCCGACCTGGACGAGTACGCGGCGATCCTCGCCGAGGTCGCCCGCGAGGCGTACGAGGACCCGGAGACCGTCCGCACCGCGCCGCACAACTCCACCGTGCACCGGATCCGGCACGAGCCGCTGGACGACCCGGCGGTCTGGGCGGTCAGCTGGCGCGCCTACCGCCGCAAGGTCCTGGGCGAGCGGCCGTGACCTCCGCCCCGGGCGCCCGGATCGGGCTGGTGGTCAACCCGGTCGCCGGCCTCGGCGGCCTGGTCGGCCTCAAGGGCAGCGACGGCGCCGAGGTCCAGCGGCGGGCCTTGGCGCTCGGGGCCCGTCCGCAGGCCGTCGCCCGGGCCGCGTTGACGATCGGTCAACTTCCGCCGGACGTCGAGCTGATCACCGTCGACGGCCCGATGGGCGCCGCCGCGGCGCGGGCGGCCGGCCGGCCCGCGCGGGTCGTCCACCACAGCACCGGGCCGCGGGCCGCCGGGGCACCGGGCACCGGGGGACCGAGCACAGCCGCCGACACCCGGGCGGCGGTGCGCGCCCTGGTCGCGGCCGGCGCCGGGCTGCTGCTGTTCTGCGGCGGCGACGGCACCGCCCGCGACGTGCTGGACGCGCTCGGGCCCGAGCCCCGGGTGCCGGTGCTCGGCATCCCCGCCGGGGTCAAGATGCACTCCGCCGTGTTCGCCGTCCACCCCCGGGCCGCCGCCGAGGTCGCGGCGGCCTGGGCGGCCGGCCGCGGCGTCCGGCTGACGGCCGCCGAGGTGGTGGACCGGGACGAGGCCGCGCTGCGGGCCGGCCGGGTCTCCGCCCGGCTGTACGGCCGACTGACCGTCCCCGTGCTGCCCGCCCGGGTCCAGCAGCGCAAGACCGGCAGCTCCGGGCCCGACCCGGGGACACCGGCCGGCCTCGCCGCCGAGGTCGCCGAACGCGTCGGCCCCGGCGGGCTGCTGCTCCTCGGGCCCGGCAGCACCACCTACGCGGTGGCCACCGCGCTCGGCGCGCCGGGCGCCAGCCTGACCGGCGTCGACCTGCTGCGGCTCGGCCCCGCGAGCGCCCTCGGCCCCGGCCACGCCGACGGCCTCGCCACCGCCGCCCGCCTCCTGATCCGCGACGCCCGGGCCGACCAGCTGCGCGCCCTGCCCACCACCCCCTGCATCGCCCTCTCCCCGATCGGCGGCCAGGGCTTCCTGCTCGGCCGCGGCAACCAACAGCTCACCCCCGAACTGCTGCGCGCCGCGGGCCGGGAACGGCTGCTGGTGCTCGCCACCGAGGCGAAGCTCGCCGCCCTGGCGGGCCGCCCGCTGCTGCTGGACACCGGCGACCCCGACCTGGACGACGCCCTCTCCGGCCACGTCCGGGTGATCACCGGCCGCCGCTCCGGCGCCGTGTACCGCCTCTCCGCCTGACCTCCCACCCACAGAGGAGCCCCCCATGATCGACCTGCACGGCAAGCGCGCGATCGTCACCGGCGCCGCCTCCGGCATCGGCCGGGCCACCGCCGCCCTGCTCGCCGAACTCGGCGCCGCCGTCGTCCTCCTCGACCTCGACGCCGAGCGCGGCGAACAGGCCGCCAAGGAGATCGGCGGCACCTTCGTCCGCTGCGACGTCTCCCGGCGCGCCGACTGCGAGCGGGCCGTCAGCACCGCCGTCGAGCAACACGGCGGCGTGGACGTGCTGTTCAACAACGCGGGCATCATCCGCCGCTCCACCGTCACCGAGATCAGCGACGAGGACTGGGACCTGGTGATGGCCGTCAACGTCCGCTCGATCATGCTGCTCAGCGGACTGGTGGTGCCGCTGATGGCCGCGAGCGGCGGCGGCAGCATCGTCAACACCGGCTCCGGCTGGGGCATCAAGGGCGGCGGCCGGGCCATCTCCTACTGCGCCTCCAAGGGCGCCGTGGTCAACATGACCCGGGCGATGGCCATCGACCACGGCCCGGACAACATCCGGGTCAACTGCGTCTGCCCGGGCGACACCGACACCGGCATGCTCGCCGAGGAGGCCCGCCAACTCGGCGAGAGCCCCGACGCCTTCTACACCGACGCTGCCGACCGCCCGCTCGGCCGGATCGGCCAGCCCCGGGACATCGCGCAGACCGTCGCCTTCCTGGCCAGCGACGCCGCCGCCTTCGTCAGCGGCGCGGTCATCGCCGTGGACGGCGCCGGTACGGCCTGACCGCCTGACCGACCACCCGCCAGGACCCGGCCCGGGCGGTCGGGCACCGGTGGCCGGGCGCCCGACCGCTGGTGGCCGGCCGCCCGGCCACCGGTGCCGGTCGCCCGGCCGGTACGCTACCGACCAGGAAGAAGGGAAGCCCGATGGCGATCGAGCGGCGTCCGCTGCGCGAGCAGGTCAAGGACGAACTCCTGGAGCAGCTCGGCCGCGGCCGGTTCACCCCCGGCGAGTCGATCAACGAGGTCCAGCTCGCCGAGGAACTGGGCGTGAGCCGAACCCCCCTGCGCGAGGCCCTGATCAGCCTGGAGCGCGAGGGCATCATCACCAGCGAACGCGGCAAGGGCTTCCGCTTCGCCCCCACCGGCAAACAGGAGTTCCTCGACCTCACCGCGATCGTCATCGCCCTGGAGTCGCTGGCCCTGCGCACCTCCGACCCGGCCCACCTGGCGGAGATCGCCCCCCGGCTGCTCGCCGAGGCCCGCGCCTTCTCCGCCCCGCAGGCCCCGCACGGCACGATAGAGCGCCACGACGACGCCTGGCACGCCCTGCTGCTCTCCGGCTGCGCCAACGCCCGGCTGCGCGAGATGATCGACTCGCTGAAGCTCACCCTGCACCGCTACGAGCGGGTGGTGGTCGGCGACCACGAGATCCTGGAGCGCGCCGCCGAGGAGCACGAGCGGATCGCCCAGTGCCTGCTGGACGGCGACATCGACCAGGCCGTCGCCGCACTGGAGGCCAACTGGACCGGCGGCATGGAACGCATCCTGCACCGGCTGCCCCCGGTCGCCGCGTTCTGAGCCGCCTGCCCCGGGCGCCGCGTTCCGAGCCGGTCGCCGCACTCCGGGCCGGCCCGTCAGCCCAGCAGTTCCGGGACGCCCGGGGCGAGCCAGTGCAGCCGGTCGGCCAGGCCGGCCGCCTCGAACCGCGCGGTGGTCTCCGCCCGCCCCTCGGTGAAGTGCTCCCACGAGGTGTAGTGGACGGGGACGACCCGGCGGGCACCGAGCGAGGCGGTGAGCGTGGCGGCCTGCGCCCCGTCCATGGTGATCAGCGCACCGCCGCCGAAGGCCTCGATCCGGGCCGCGCCGAGGTGCAGGAAGGCCGTACCGATCCGGAACTTCCGCCCCACCGCGTCCAGTTCGGGGATGTGCACGGTGTCACCCGAGACGTAGAGCGCCTCCTCCTCGCCGGGCACCTCGACCACGAAGCCGGTCACGTCCCCGACCGGACCGTGCAGACCCGGCGTACCGGTCACCCGCAGGGTCCGGCCGTCCACCGTCAGGGTGCGGCTCTGCCAGGGCGCCAGCCCGAGCGCGCCGCCGCCGAGCCGGGCGGCCCCGCTGACGGTGGTCAGCACCGGCCGCCCGGCGAGCAGGGTCCGGCCGGTGGCGTCCAGGTTGTCCGGGTGCTCGTCGTGGCTGAGCAGCACGGCGTCCACCGGCGGCAGCTCGTGCGCGCCGATCGCCGGAGCACCCGTGCTACGCAGAACCACCGGGTCGTGCCGGTACTCGGCCGGAGCCGGATCGAAGACGGGGTCGGTGAGCAGCCGCAGCCCGCCGACCTCCAGCAGGACGGTCGCGGTGCCGATGTGGGTGGCCTTGATCTTCACAGTGTTCTTTCCCTTGTGATGAATTGATGGTCAGTCAGCTTTCGGCCCGGACGCGGAAGCGGCTCCGGTAGTCCCCCGGCGTGGTGGAGAGCCGGTCCCGGAACACCCGGTGCAGGGTCTCGACGGAGCCGAAGCCGCAGGCCCGGGCGACCCCGGGCAGCGGGTGGTCGGTGCGCTCCATCAGCCGGCGCGCCGCCTCCAGCCGCAGCTCCTCGACGTACGCCCCGGGCGTCGTACCGGTCTCCGTACGGAACACCCGGGCGAAGTGCCGCTCGCTCATGGCGAGCCGGCCGGCGAGGGCGGGCACCGACAGGTCGGCGTCCAGGTGCTCGCCGATCCAGCGGCGCAGGTCCCGCAGGTCCGCCCGGCCGCCCGGGCGGTGGGCCAGCGGGACGCTGAACTGGCTCTGGCCGCCCGGGCGTTGCAGGTACATCACCATGATCCTGGCGATCTCCAGCGCGAGGTCGTCGCCGTGGTCCTCGGCGACCAGCGCCAGGGTGAGGTCCATCGAGGTGCTCAGGCCGGCGCTGGTCCACATCCGCCCGGAGCGGATGAACACCGGATCGGCGTCCACCTCGACGGCCGGGTGGTCGGCGGCCAGCCGCTCGGCGGTCGCCCAGTGGGTGGTCGCGCGGTGCCCGTCCAGCAGCCCGGCCGCCGCCGTCACGTGCGCGCCCGCGCAGACCGAGGCGACCCGTCCGGCCCGTGGCCCGGCCTCCCGCAGCCAGGCCACCACGGCCTGGTCCACCCGGGGCACCGGCCCGTCCGGCCCCAGGTCCACCCGACCCGGCACCAGCACCGTGTCCGCGCGGACCCGCGCCTGCGCCAGCGTCCCGGTCACGTGTAGCGGCACCCCCGAGAAGGTCTCCACCGGCCCGCTCCGCTCGGCGCACACCCGCACCTCGTACCCGGGCCGCCCGGGCGGCAGCAGCCGGCCGGCCAGCGCGAAGATCTCGGCGGGCCCGGCCACATCCAGCGCGTTCACCCCGGGGAACACCGGGACCACGACCAGATGCGGCAGGCGGAGTGCGTCGTCCATGCCCCCACCCTCGCCCGGAGGCGGCCGTGGCGGCAATGACGGGAGTCTGCAAGATCCGGCCATCGCCCCGGGTCCGCTCTTCATCCGCAGGAGAGGGCCTACGCCCCCGGCCGTGCCGCCCCCGCGACCAGCGCCCGATTGACCCTCCTCCGCCTCCCGGCGGCAGGATGGCCCGCATGTGGGGCAAGTGGATCGACTGCCGGGTACGGCCCGGAGCACACGAGGCGTTCGCCGCCGGCCAGCGCCGCTGGTCGGCGATCTCCGACCAGCCGGGCCTGGTCGGCCAGACCGGCGGCTGGGCGCCGGACGGCGACCGCGCCCTCCTGCTCGCCCTGTGGGCCGACGAGCCCGCCTACACCCGCTTCCTGCGCGAACGCCACGACCGGGCCGCCGCCGACGCCGCCCAGCACTCCGCCTACAGCGCGATCGAGGTCGCCACCGGCCCGGTCGTCCTCACCATGCCGGGCTCCTCCCCGTCCCTCCCCGACGCCCTCACCCGCGCCACCGTCCTGCGGGCCGCCGACTGCCGCCTCCACCCGGGGCGCGCCGACCACTTCCTCGACGTCCAACACCGCCTCTGGGCCCCGGGCATGGCCGCCGCCGACGGCATGCTCGGCGGCGCCGTCACCCGCCTCGCGCCCGACCGCTACCTCGTCACCACCCTCTGGACCACCCCCGCCGCCCACCACGCCTACACCACCGACCACCTCCCCGCCCTGCTCCCCCGCGCCGCCGTCCCCACCGACGTCCACACCCTCACCGGGCACCTGCTCCCGCTCGAACCGTCCTGGCTGGTCCTCCCCGTCCGGTCGCCGTGACGGGGCCTGTCAGGGGCCGGCCCTACACTCCGGGCCATGTCACTGCCGCACTCCGTAGGCTCCGTCGACGACCAGCTGTCGGTCCTCGACTCCCTGCTCGCCGCCCCGTTCCCCGAGCGCGCGGACACGAGGACCGAGCACGGCTGGGGCGGCCCCGGGCACCAGCTCGCCGTGCTCCGGGCGAGCCGCGACTTCTGGGACGCCCCGGGCCCCGAGACCGTCACCGAGGCCGAGGAGGAACTCGAAGCCGACCTCACCGCCCTGACCGCCGTCCTGGCCGACCGCTGGGGCGCCCCGGACACGATCGACCTCTGGTCCCACCTCGGGTACGACCAGCCGGACTTCGCCGACACCGACGGGCCCGAGCCGCTGGTCTCCCTGGCCTCCCTCGTCTTCCACCTGCCGGTGTGGCGGGTGCCGTCCACCGGGCGCTGGGTGGGCCTGATCATCGGGCAGGCCGACCGGGAGTTCCCGCTCGAACTCCTGGTCGCGATCGGCGAGGAGTCCTGCCTGCCGCGGTGAGACCCCTCGCGCCGTCGCCGCCGGACCGGGCGCCGACCGCGCGGGGCCGCGCCGCGCCGTCACCCTGGTGCCCCCGGCCGGTGGGCGTCGCAGTACCAGCCGCCCGGATACAGCCGGGCTCCCGGCGCTCCGCACGGGATCCGGCCCGCCGAGCAGATCTCCCGCCGCACCGGCGGGATCACCCGATCGGAGGTGAGCGGCTCGCCCACCGGGTCGTACGGGTCCCCGGGCAGCAGCAGCCGATGCGGCGGGCGGTGCGGAGCGCGGCGCCGCTCCGGCACCCGCGGGTGGTCGGCTCCGCGCTGACGCGGGACCACCGGCCGGTCCGTCCGGTCCGCCAGCACCCCGCCGTTGGCGAGGAAGCGGCGCCGGTCCGCCTCGGGCGCCCAGAAGCGCAGCGGGCCGCCGTTCCGGGTCCGTTGGGTGATCGGCACATACACGCCGCCGGCGACCCGGCGCACGAAGTCGTCGATCCGCGGGACCAGCACCGCCCACCTCGGGTGCCACCGCCCGCAGCGGCCGCCGCCGCCGCGCACCTGGCAGGGCCGCGGGCTGACGCGGTCGCACTTCAGCAGTTGGAGGGTCCGCACCCCGCCGCGCAGCAGCAGGTCGCGGTCCTCGCGGATGGCCCGGGCCGGCAGGTTGTCGGTGCGCACCCAGTGGACCTGGTCGATGAGCGGCGCGTTCGGGTCGACGGTGTGCCAGACCGCGGTGATGCCGTCCTCCCGCGCCAGCCGGTTCCGACGCCGGACGGACTGCGCGCTGACGTACGAGAGTTGGGGCTCGAACCCGAACCGGCGGCCGTCCGCGCCGGTGACCAGGACGGCGGGCCGCCGCCCGTCGGCCGTCCCGGCCCCGATCTCGACGGCGTGCCCGTCGCTCTCGGCGGCCCGGGCATAGCGCTCCTGGTAGGCCTCGCGCTGCTCGTCCTGGGCAGCGGTGTGGGCCCGGCGGTGCGGGTTGTGGTGGGAGGCGATGCGCCGACCGCGCCGGAACGACAGGTACATCCACTCCGGCTGGTCGGGGCGGGCGTCCCGACAGATGGGGCAGAGCAGCCCGCGCTGGGCCACCGGCCGCCGGTCGGCGCGCAGCCGGTGCCACAGGCCGGGCTGTTCGGGGACACCGAGGTCGTCTCGGTCGAGGTCGAGGAGGCGGTCGAGGTCGGTGTTGAAGACCAGGTTGCGCGTAGGGAGTTCACCGTCGTACTCGTTCATGGCGTCTCATCTCTGCCATCAACCACGAGAGGGAACTTCCAGTCTGCACCGGGGCACCGACACCCGGGCCCGCTACCGTGCTGCCGGACGGAGCCGAGGGTGCACGGAGGGCGCAATGACGGACAGGGGTTTGCGGGAGCGGAACCAGCGGGAGCGCGGGTTCGAGGTGCGGGCGATCGGGTGGGTGGAGTCGCCCTTGCTGGAGCGGGCGGGGGCGCCGAGGCAGGGGGACGAGGGCGCGCCGGAGGCGTGGGTGGCCTTCGAGGCCGAGGTGGAGCGGGGGCTGCGGGACCTGGTGGCCGGGCAGGAGGTGCTGTTGCTGACCTGGCTGCACCGGGCGGACCGGGAGGTCTTGGCGGTGCGTCCGCGCGGGGACCGCTCCCGGCCGGAGACCGGGGTGTTCGCGACCCGCTCGCCGGACCGGCCGAACCCGATCGGGCTGCACCGGGTCACCGTCCTGGCCGTGGACGGCCCGCGGCTTCGGGTCAGCGGACTGGAGGCGATCGACGGCACCCCGGTGCTGGACGTGAAGCCGGTGCTGCCCGGGCTCGCCGAACGGTAGCGGGTCGGCGGGGGCGGCGGGGGGCGCCGTCGCCGGCCCGGGCAGCGCATGACGGTGGCAGCGCGCCGTCAGCGGCCCGCCGTGGCGACGAGGCGGGCCAGGGCGGCCCGGGCGGGTGGGCCCCAGGTGGGCTTGCCGCCGGGGCGGCCGTGGTCGCCGGCGTGGCCGATGCGCAGGCAGGAGAGGGCGCGCAGCACCGCCCAGCCGCGGGCTCGGCGCAGGGTGGCGGGGTCCGGGGCGGGCCGGTAGGCCGCGTGGAAGCGGTCGGCGGCGCCGTCCGGCAGCAGGATCCAGGCGGCGGCGAGGTCACCGGCCGGGTCACCGGCGAAGAGGTCGCCGAAGTCGATCACACCGCAGAAGGTGCCGTCGGCGGTGAGCACGTTGGCCGGGTGCAGGTCGCCGTGGAGCCACAGGTCCGGGCCCGTCCACTCCGGCGCGGTGACGGCGTCCTCCCAGACCGCGCGGACGGCCTCCGGGCCGGGGAGCAGCCCCAGTTCGACGGCCGAGGCGAGCTGCCTGGCGAAGCCCTCGGCGTGGTCGGCCAGCGGTCCGCCGCGGCCGCGACCGGCGGGCGCACCGGCGGGGGCGGGGCGGTGAAGGGCGGTCAGGAAGGCGGCCAGGGTGTCGGCGGCCCGCGCGGCGCGGGTGGCGGGCGCGCGGTCGGCGGGCTCGCCCGGCACCCAGGTGGTGACGATCCACGGCCGCGGGAACCGCTCGGAGGGCTCGCCGAAGCGCTGTGGGACGGGGACGGGCAGCGGCAGGTGCGGGGCGAGGGCGGGCAGCCAGGCGTGTTCCTTGCGCAGCAGCTCGTCCGCCGACGTCGTCGCCCAGGGCAGCCGGACGGCGAGGTCGTCGCCGAGCCGCCACAGCTGGTTGTCCCAACCGCGCGCGCCGAGCGTCACGGGGCGGTCGGCCAGGTCGGGGTGCTGGTCGCGCAGCAGCGCGCGGACCAGCTCAGCGGTGATGTCGGTCCCGGTGTCGGTCATGCCGGGCAACGGTAGTCGGGCAGCGGGGGGCGGTGCCACGGGAACGGGAAAGGGCGCGCCGGGCCCCAGAGTTCGACGGGTGCCGTGCGCCGGCTGCGGAGCGCCGGACGCACCCCCGGACGAGGGCGAGGACGTGCGGCGATCAGCCCGGCCGTTCCGGCGCCCCGTCCGCACCGGCCGCCGTCAGGGCCGGCGGGCGCGACACCTCCAGCCAGACCAGCTTCCCGCCGGCCTCGGGCCGGGAGCCCCAGGCGGCGGAGAGCCGGTCCACCACCCGCAGTCCGTGCCCGCCCGGGCGGCCCGTACCGGCGGACGGGCGCAGCCGCGGCGGGACGGGGCTGGCGTCCGCGACCTCCACCCGCAGCCGGGCACCGTCCCAGTGGAGCCGCAGCTCGCTCGGGCCGCCGGGGGCGTACAGACAGGCGTTGGCGACCAGCTCGGCGACCATCAGCAGGACGTCCTCGGCGGCGGCCCGCCGGTCCTCGTCGACGGCCGGCAGCCACTGCCAGGACACCAGTGCCCGTCGGCTGAACTCGCGGCTGCGCCGCACCGTACCGGGGCCGCCTTCGAGCGCCAGTCGCCTGACCTGCTCCCGGCCTGGCGGCCCACCGTTCCCGGGGCGGTCCACGGCCTGCCTCCTCACCTCGGTTCGGTTCGGACGGTGCGCTGGTGGCCGGGGTGGAGCCGTGGCACGCGGTCGGCCCCGGTTCTCGCGAGCAGCCGTGGCCGGGCCGTCCGAGCGCCCGGTCGCGCCTCCGGCCGGGCGCCCGGCCAGGCGTCCGGCTCGTGGTCCGGCGGGGACGGCACGGGGCCGTCACCGGGTGCACGGTGCCAGGCGGACCTCACCGCTGGTGCGAGCGGGAGCACCGTCCGTCGGCCGTCCATGCCCCGCGCCTGCCCGTTCCCCGCCGGTGCACACGCGCCGTCCGTTCCGTACCACCCCCGGATCGCGCCCGGACGTTAGAGCCCGCCACAACGGGGCAGCCGCCCCGGTGACGGGGCGGAACGGACGGCGCCCGCGGGCCGCTCGCCCGTCCGCACCGCCCCGGTCCCGACCGAGCCGCTCGAACACCTGGAGGACGAGGACGGGCCCGTGAGATTCCTCGACCGCAGCACCGCCGGCCACCAGCTGGCCCTCAGGCTCGCCCCGCTGCTGGGCGGGCGGGCCGGTGCCGGGCTGGTGGTCCTCGGCCTGGCCCCCGGCGGGCTGCCGGTGGCAGCCGAGGTCGCCGAGTCGCTGGGCGCCCCGCTCGACGCCACGGTGGTCCGGCCGCTGACCGTGCCCGGCCACGACCGCCCGGTCGGCGCGATCGCCGACGGCGACCCGCCGCTGCTCGACCGGTACGCCCTGGAGAGCCTCGGGATCACCTCGGCCGAACTGGACGCGAGCGTCAAACGGGAGCGGGTCGAGGTCCACCGCCGCGAGGCGCTCTACCGCCCTGGCCGGGCCCGGCTCCCGCTGAGCGGGCGCACCGCCGTCCTGGTCTCCGACGGGCTGACCGACGCGCTCACCGCCCGGGCGGCCCTCCACGCCCTGGCCGCCGACCACCCGGAGCGGCTGATCCTCGCGGCGCCGGTCGGCGACGCCCGGATCGCGGCCGACCTGCGCCGGGACGTGGACGCGGTGGTCTGCCTGCACCTGCCCCGCTACGCGCACGCCGCCGGGCCCTGGTACGGCGAGTTCCACGAGGTCACCGACCGCGAGGCGGCCGTCCTGCTGCAGCGGCGCACCCCGACGGACGGCCCGGACTGACGATCGGACGACCCCGGCCGGAAAACCCGTTTGCCCGGCGAGGCGTGCACGGACCATCCTCCTGCCATGACCCATCCCCAGCACGTCATCGCCCTGGACGGGGCCACCCTGCGCCGCTTCGACGGCGAGGCGGACCTGCCCGAGTTCTTCGCCGTCATCGAGGAGTCGCTGGAGCACCTGCGGCCCTGAATGCCCTGGGTGGGCGAGCACAGCCGCGCCAAGACCGCCGAGTTCCTCGCCGGCCGCGCGGAACTCTGGGCGAACGGGCGGGACTTCACGTACGCGATCGTGCTCGACGGCGCGATCGTCGGTGCCTGCGGGCTGTTCCGGCGCGAGGACACCCCGGACGAGGTCCGCGAGATCGGCTACTGGCTGCACCCCGCCGCCACCGGGCGCGGGCTGGCCACCCGGACGGCGCGGGCCCTGGCCGACGAGGCCTTCCGCCTCCCCGGGGTGGAGGCCGTCGAGATCGTCCACGACCCGGCCAACCGGGCCAGCGGCGCCGTCCCGGCCCGCCTCGGCTTCACCGAGCACCTGCGCCGTCCCGCCGAGGTGCTCGCCCCGGCGGAGACCGGGGAGGAACTGGTCTGGCGGCTGACCAAGGAACGGGCCTCGGCTCAATAACCCGGTGGCCCCGGCGGTCCGGTGACCCCGGCGGTCCGCAGCCAGGGGGGGAGCGTGCGGACCGCCGGGTGCGCGGCCGGACGGGACGGTCCGGCGGCGCGTCGGGAGCGGACGCGGTCGGAGACCTCTGGCTCCGCGCGGAGCGCCCCATCTCGCACTCCGCGTTCCCGCCGTGGACCTCACCCACGGCATCGCGCGTTCGCTCCCGTGCCCAGGAGACCCTCCCCGCCCTCGCCGATAACACTTTCTTCCGATCGTGCTCCTAGCAAGGCCAGTTGATGATTCATCACACCAACCGAGGCGCGCTATGGCGAAGCAGGAAGTCGGGCTAGGATCACGGCATGGTCACCGCCCGGTCGCCGTTGCGTACACGACGCGCCCACCCCCGAGGGGTGGCGGCGCGGCTGTTCTGGCTGGGCGCCCTGCTGATGGCCGTGTTCGCGTCCCACGGGTTCAGCGCGGAGACCGGCGCCGGGCACACCGATCCGATCCGGATCGTCTGGTCCGCCCACGCCACGGCGGCGGGCGACAGCCCCCAGGCTCCGAACACCCCGAAGGCTCCGCAGCCCACGCGGCCCGCCCACCAGCAGGAGCACGGCGAGGACGCCGACCACCCCGGCGGCGAGTGCCTGTCCGGGAAGCCCGAGGACGGCCCCGACGCCGAGGCCGCCTGGTCGGCCGTCGCCGCCCAGCCCACCCTCGGGGACGCCGCACCGGCGCCCGACCCGACGGGCCCGACGGCCGGAGGCACCGGAGACGCCGGAGCCGGGAGCACCGCTCCCGGAACACTCGAACCCCCGCACCGGATCGCCCGGCTGAGGGTCTAGACCGGCCCCGGGCCGCGCCCCGCCACGCCCGCCACTCGGTGCGGCTCGGCGCCCGTCGCCCGCGTCCACCCCCTCCGCCCCCGCGATCCGCTGCCGCCCCCGCGCGGCCGCGCGGAGTCCCGTCATGCCCATCAGGCTCCTGGCCGCGCTGCTGCTCGGCCTGTTCTCCCTGCTGCCCGTCGGCTGCCCGCAGCAGCACCTCGACCCCCATCCGCTCCGCTCCCCCGCCGCGGCCACCGCCCCGGCCGAGCCGGGCGACTTCCCCGCCGACTCCCTGGAGCGGCACTGCGCGACCGGGGAAGCCGCCGCGCCCGCGCAGCGGTCCGTCCGGTCGACGGCGCTGCCCGCTCCGTCCCCTGCCACCGCCCCCGGCGGGGACCGGGCGGAGCCTGCCGCGCTCCGCCCGACGGCCGCCGCCGGGCGCGCCGCCCGTACGTCCGGGCCGAGAGGCCCGTTGCTGGTCACCGGTCGGTGGCGGATATAGCGGCTCGGCGTCCGTCCGAGCTGCCGTACCTTCCGCCAACCTCCCGACAGGAGACGAGACATGATGTCCCTCACCCATCGCACGGACGACCACGCGGCCCTCAGCGGCCTGGTCGGCAACACCCCGGTCCTGCGGATCGGCGAGCCGCTCGCCCCGGCGGGCCGCGGCTTCTGGGCCAAGCTGGAGGGCTTCAACCCCGGTGGCATCAAGGACCGCCCGGCCCTGCACATGGTCCAACGGGCCCGGGCCCGGGGCGAGTTGCGCCCGGGCGGCCGGATCGTGGAGTCCACCAGCGGCACGCTGGGACTGGGGCTCGCGCTGGCCGGCATGGTGTACCGGCACCCGGTCACGCTGGTCACCGACCCGGGGCTGGAGCCGACCATGACCAGGCTGCTCACCGCGTACGGCGCCGAGGTGGAGGCGGTCGCCAGTGCGCACCCGCGGGGCGGCTGGCAGCAGGCCCGGCGCGACCGGGTGGCCGAACTGCTGGCCCGCCACCCGGGATCGTGGTGCCCCGACCAGTACAACAACCCCGACAACACCACCGCCTACACCCCGCTGGCGCTGGAGCTCGCCGCCCAACTGGGCCACCTGGACGTGCTGGTGTGCAGCGTCGGCACCGGCGGGCACTCGGCCGGCACCTCGCGCGTCCTGCGCCAGCTCTACCCGGGGCTGCGGGTGGTCGGGGTGGACACCGTCGGCTCCACGATCTTCGGGCAGCCCGCCCGGACCCGGCTGATGCGCGGCCTCGGCTCCAGCATCTACCCGCGCAACGTCGCCTACCAGGCCTTCGACGAGGTCCACTGGGTCGCCCCGGCCGAGGCCGTCTGGACCTGCCGCCGACTGGCCGCCTCGCACTACGCCACCGGCGGCTGGAGCGTCGGCGCGGTCGCCCTGGTGGCCGGCTGGCTGGCCCGCACCCGGCCCGCCGGCACCCGGATCGCCGCGATCTTCCCGGACGGGCCGCAGCGCTACCTCGGCACCGTCTACGACGACGAGTACGGCGCCGCGCACGACCTGCTGGACCACCCGCCGGCGGACGGCCCGGACGAGCTCGCCCGGCCGGACGAGCGGGAGGTCACCCGCTGGACCCGCTGCGCCGAGGTGGTCGACCCGCTGACCCTCCCGGGCGCCCCCGGCGGTGCCGCGTGAGGGGGCTGACCGCCCAGTTCCGGGGCCACGAGCGCAGCGTCCGGCTGCTGATGGTCAACCAGTTCACCATCAACCTGGGCTTCTACATGCTGATGCCCTACCTGGCCGCGCACCTGTCCGGCGGCCTGGGCCTGGCCGGCTGGACGGTCGGGCTGGTGCTCGGGGTGCGCAACTTCACCCAGCAGGGCATGTTCCTGGTCGGCGGCACGCTGGCCGACCGGTTCGGCTACAAGCCGCTGATCGTGGCGGGCTGCCTGCTGCGCACCGCCGGCTTCGCCGCGCTCGGCCTCTCCTCCTCGCTGCCCGCCCTGGTGGCGGCCTCGGCGGCCACCGGCCTGGCCGGGGCGCTGTTCAACCCGGCCGTGCGGGCGTACCTGGCACGGGACGCGGGCGAGGAGCGGCGGGTGGCCGCGTTCGCCCTGTTCAACGTCTTCTACCAGGCGGGCGTCCTGCTCGGCCCGCTGGTGGGCATGGCGCTGACGGCGGTGGACTTCCGCACCACCTGCCTCGTCGCGGCCGGGGTGTTCGCGGTGCTCAGCGCCGTGCAGATCCGGTCGCTGCCGGCCCGCCGGGGCTCCGGGCCGGACGAGGGGCACGAGCGTACGGGTGTCCTCGCGCAGTGGCGCGGGGTGCTGGCCAACCGGCCGTTCCTGCTCTTCGCGGGCGCGATGACCGGCTCGTACGTGCTGTCCTTCCAGGTGTACCTGGCGCTGCCGCTGGAGGTCCGCCGGCTGGGCGGCGGCGGCACCGGCGGGACGGTGGCGACGGCGCTGCTGTTCGTGGTGTCCGGGCTGGGCACGATCCTGCTCCAGACCAGGGTGACGGCCTGGTGCCGGGCCCGGATCGCGCCGGGGACGGCCCTGGTCGCGGGGGTGGCCGTGATGGGCGCGGCCTTCCTGCCGCTGCTCGCCGCCTCGGCCCTGCCTGTTCCCGAGGCGGGCCCCGGGCGCTGGGCGCTGGCCGCCGGGCCGCCGGCGCTGGCCGCGTTCCTGCTGGCCCTGGGCACGGTGCTGGCGTACCCGTTCGAGATGGACACCGTGGTCCGGCTCTCCGGGGACCGCCTGGTCGCCACCCACTACGGGCTCTACAACACCGTCTGCGGGGTCGGCATCACCCTGGGGAACCTGCTGACCGGCGCGGCCCTGGACGCCGCCCGCGCGGCCGGGCTCGCCGCGCTCCCCTGGCTGGCGCTGTGCGCCCTCGGGGCGGCGTGCGCGCTCTCGCTGCGCGCCCTCCACCGCGGCCGCCGGCTCGCCGGGTCCGAACCGGTGCCCGCCGTGTAGGAGCGGCACGGCAGCCGCCGAACGGCGGACCCGCGGGCTCACTCCTGAGCCTGCGGGTCCGCCGACACCCCATCAGAAAGCTTGTACCGAACGGTCCGTTTCCTCATACTTCCGGTCAGCGCCGGTCAGGAGCTGATCATCCGCCGTGCTTCCGGAGAGCACCGGCCGGGGTCCGCCCATCGCCTGACCGCGCTTCACGGCCCCAACCCTCAGGGCCGTCGCCCCCCTCTGGAGGAGATCGGTGAGGACCATGCGCCCCACGCCCCGCACCGGAACCACACCCGGCACCACCCGCCGTACCGGCCGCACGCGCCGCTTCCGCCTGCTCGCCGTGGCCCTGGGCCTGCTGACCGCCACCGCGGTCGCCACGCCGGGCGCCGCAGCCGCTCCCATCCCCACCGCCCCCACCGTCCCCACGGCCCCCACCGCCCGGCCGGAACAGCTCCTGGCGGTCAGCGAGGCCATCCTGGGCGCCGAGGTCAACGGCACCGCCTGGTACGTCGACGAGGCCGCCGGACACGTCGTGGTGACCGCCGACAGCACCGTCTCCCCGGTCTCGCTCGCCAAGCTGATGAGCTCCGCCGGCGCCGACGCGTCCACCATCACCGTCCACCGCGTCCCCGGCGCGTTCACCCCGCTGCTCGCCGGCGGCGACGCCATCTACGGCGGCCAGTACCGCTGCTCGCTCGGCTTCAACGTGGTCAGCGGCAGCACCTACTACTTCCTCACCGCCGGGCATTGCGGCAACGTCGCCGCCAACTGGTACACCGACGTCAACCACGCCAACCTGATCGGCCCGACCATCGGCTCGACCTTCCCCGGCCACGACTACGCGCTGGTCCGCTACGACAACGGCGCGCTCAGCCACCCGGGCGGCTTCACCTCCGCCCCGGACGCCGTCGTCGGCGAGGCGGTGCAGCGCACCGGCTCGACCACCGGCACCCACGGCGGCACCGTCACCGGGCTCAACGCCACCGTGCGCTACACGGACGGCAGCACCGTCCGCGGCCTGATCCAGACCAACGTCTGCGCCGAGCAGGGCGACTCGGGCGGCCCGCTGTACGACGGGGCCAAGGCGCTCGGCCTCACCTCGGGCGGCAGCGGCGACTGCACCTCGGGCGGGACGACCTTCTACCAGCCCGTCAACGCGGCGCTCTCCGCGTACCAGGTCAGCGTGTACTGACGCCGTCCCCGCCCGCCGAGCCGTGGGGGGGGGGGCCCCCGGGGGGCGGGCCCCCGCCCGGGCCAGTAGGGGGGGGGGGGGGCCGCCCGACCAACGCACCCAGGATCGCCACCCCCCCACGCACCCCCCCCCCCCCGCC
>NZ_JBHVVE010000009.1:40148-363029 GCF_042883725.1 Kitasatospora sp. NPDC058184 | reverse complement strand
AGCTCCCGGCGCCGCCCCCGCCTCACCGGCCCGGGGGCCCGGCCCGCCCCCCCCGCCCCGCGGGCGGGCGCCCCCCGGCCGGGGGCCCCCCCCCCCACGGCCATGTCAGGAGGGGTGGGCCGTCAGCCCGCGTACACGTCCTCGACGTACCGCCCGGCCTCGATCAGCCCCTGCAGCCAGGCCTGCGCCCGCTGCTCGTCCGCGCCCGGGACGCGCTCGCGGTACAGCGTCCGGAAGGCCTCCCGGACGCCCGGCGCCATCCGGGCGCCGTCGCCGCACACGTACACCTCGGCACCGGCTTCGAGCAGCTCCCAGACCTCGGCCGCCTCGGCGGCGATCCGGTCCTGCACGTAGCGCCGCCCGTCCCGCGGCCGCTCGCTGAAGGCGGGCCGCAGCGAGACCGCGCAGGCCTGCTCGGCCGCCTCCAGCTCACCGCGGTGCAGGTAGTCCGCGTCCGGGTCGTCGCAGCCGAAGTACAGCAGCGCCGGGGCGAGCCCGGCCCCCTCGACGAGCAGCGCCCGGCGGTCGGCGACGGCGCCCCGGAAGGGCGCCAGGCCGGTGCCGGCCGCGATCATGACCACCGGGGTCCGGTGGCCGATCCGGAACGCCTCCCGGCAGGGCTGGACCCGGGCCAGCACGGTGTCGCCGACGGCCACCCGGTCGAGGTAGCCGGAGCCGGTGCCCCGGAAGGTGCCCCGGCCCGAACGGGCCGGCCCGCTGAGCACCGAGACCATCAGCTCCGCCCGGCCCGGGTCGCCGACCGGCGAGGAGGAGATCGAGTAGTGCCGCGGCCGGATCGGCGGCAGCAGCTCCAGCAGCACCGGCCAGCCGAGCCGCCCCTGGAGGGCCGGGTGGTCCTCGAGCAGGTCCAGCAGGGTGCGCGGGTCGTCCTCGGGCAGCGCCCGCAGCGCGGCCTGCTCGGGCGGGCAGGGGTTGAGCGCGGCCAGGGCGGCGCGCTGCTCGGCGCTCGGCCGGTCCTGCAACTCGACGTGGCGGGTGAGCAGTTCGCGCACCGTCAGCGGGCGGTCGACGGCCAGTCCGGTGCGCCGGTGCGCCACGATGCCCAGCACCGTGTCGAGGTCGGCGCCGAACAGCTTGGCGGCGCGCTCGACCAGCGCCGGGTCGTTGGCCGGGAGCACGGTGAGGTGGTCGGCGGTCCGGTAGCCGGTGCCCTCCGGCAGGGCCAGCCGGACCAGCCGCTTGACCCGGTGGTACGCGGGGTCGGTCAGGCTGCCGACGGCGGTGACGGTCAGCTCCGCCATGCCGTGCCGGGCGGCCAGCGCGGCCAGCGGGCCGCCGGTCACCTCGGTCACCGAGTAGGCGGCCGCCGGCCGCGCCTCGGCGGGGGCGTCGGCGTCCCCGTAGCGCGCCAGCAGGGTCTCGCGCAGCTCGGCGGTGAACTGCCGTACGGTGCCGGCCAGGTCGCCGGAGGCGTCGGCCTCGGCGCGGGCCAGCAGCCGGGTGCCGCCGAGCGCGGCGAGCCGGTCGTCGATCAGCCCCGGGACGCGCTGGTAGGTCGCGGCGTAGGTGCGGTCGCCGATGCCGAGCACCGCGTACTCGACGCCCTCGGCCGTCCCGCGCTCCTGCCCCTCCCCGGCGTCCTGCGCCTCCTGGAGCCGGCGGACGAACCGGGCCGCGTCGTCGGTCGGCTGCCCGTTGTACGAGGCGGCGGTGATCACCACCGGCCGGTCGGTGGGCAGCCCGTCCGCGTACGCGTCCAGCGGGGCGGTCTCCGTCTCGCAGCCGAGGTCGGCGGCGGCCTCCGCGAGCTGCCGGCTGAACTCCCGGCAGGCGCCGTAGTTGGAGCCGTGCAGGAGCAGCAGCCCGGTCCCCTGGCGGACCCGCCCGGCCGTCCCGGGCCGCTCGGCGGTGCCGGTGGCAGCAGCGGTGGAGCCGGAGGCGGTCGCGGCCCGGCCGGGCGTGCGCCGGGCGAGGCCGAGGGTGAAGTCGTCGGGCTTGATGGTGAGCGTCTGCTTGATGGTCAGCCGGTAGTCGGCGTGGTCGATCAGCCGGTAGCGGTGGACCAGCATGCCGAGCAGCATGACGGCCTCGTGCAGCGCGAACTGCCGTCCGATGCAAGCGCGTTCGCCGGTGCCGAAGGGCTTGAAGGCGTGCGGGGAGCGGGCCTCCTCGCACTCGGGGTCGAACCGGGACGGGTCGAACAGCTCCGGGTTGTCGCCCCACGACGGGTCCCGGTGCAGCATCGGCGTGGAGACGAAGACGGTCTCCCCGGCGCGCAGCGGGATGCGGCCGCCGAGCAGGGTGTCCTCGCGGGCCTCCCGGCTGAACGCGGGCGCCGTCGGCCACAGCCGCAGCGCCTCGTTGAGCACCTGGCGGGTGTGGCGCAGCCGTCCGACGTCCTCGTAGGAGGGCTCCGGGTCGGCCTGGTCGCCCCAGAGCTCGTCCACCTCCCGCTGCACCTGGCGCAGCACCGTCGGGTGCTTGACCAGGTAGTACATCGCGAAGGAGAGCGCGCCCGAGGTGGTCTCGTGGCCGGCGATCAGGAAGGTGATCACCTGGTTGCGGATGTTCTCGGCGTCCAGCCGGGTCCCGTCCGAGGGGCGGACCGCGCCGAGCATCAGGCCCAGCAGGTCCTCGGCCGGGGCCTGCTCGCCCTCCCCAACAGCTCCCTCCCCGGCGGTTCCCTCCGCGGAGCGGGCGGCGATCACCTCGTCCACCACGGCGGCCAGGTAGTCGGCGTCGGCCCGGAAGGCGGTGTCCCGCTCGCGGTGGTCGGCCTCCGGGTCGCGGGTGAGCCTGTTCATCGCCCAGCCCAGGCAGCGCACCATCGCCTCGACGAAGGGGTGCGGCTCGTCCCGCTCGAAGGAGCCGAAGTCGAAGCCGAAGCCGGCCAGTCCGATGGTGTCCAGGGTCATCCGGGTCATGTCGCCGGGCACGTCCACCGGCAGTCCGGCGGCCTCCCGGCGGTCCCAGGAGTCGACCAGCCGGCGGGCCACCCGCAGCATCACCGGGTGGTAGGTGCGCATCGAGCCGAGCGCGAAGGCCGGCATCAGGATGTCGTGCGCCCGGGCCCAGTTGGGCTCGTCGTTGTAGGCGGTGAACAGGCCGTCGCCGGTGAACTGGCGGACGTTCTCCAGGCCCGGGCCGATCGACTTGGTGAACCGGGTCTCGTCGGCGAGCTCCTCGACCAGCTCCAGCCCGCTGACGATCAGGCTGTCCCGGCCGTGCAGCCGCTGGACGAAGGCCGGGCCGTGCTCTCTGGCCAGTTCCATGGTGCGCAGCATCGGGGCGGCGATCGGCGGCGCCGACGAGATGTCCACCAGGGGGACGGCCCGACCGCTCCCGGCCCCGTCCGCCCGCTCGCCGCCGTCCGTCCACCCGTCCTCGGCCGTCCACTGGCCCTCGGTCGTGCTCTCCACGGTCTCGGTCATCGCTGTGGCCCCTCCCACGGCAGGAAAACTTCGGTCTTCCACCACTGTGCGCCCACCGGGCGGAAGGTCAGACCCCGATCACTACATGATTGTGTAGTACCAGGGGCTCCGACGGGCTTGCCCACGAACCGTCAGCCCTGGCCCCGGAGAGGAGAACCACCGATGCGATCGACCGAGGACTGCGCCCCCCTGCCGGGCGGCCGCCTGGACCCGGCGGTGATCTGGCGCAACCGGGCGCTGCGGCTGATGGACCACGTGCCGATGCCCATCGCGGTGTGCGAGTTCGGCGGGCAGATCCTGATCGTCAACCGCGCGATGGCAGCCGAATTCGGCTGCTTGCCGGGCCAGTTGCGCCACCGTAGGATTCTGGAGTTCTTCACCCTGCGGGACACCGGCACCCTGGAGGCGCTCACCGAGGCCGTCCGGCTGCACCGCCGCTCGCAGTACCCGGCCCGGGTCTCCTGGACGCCCGCCGGCGGCACCGAGCGGCACGGCGAGATGACCGTCGACCTGGTCAGCGACACCCCGGAGCAGACCCCGAACCTCCTGCTGTCGCTGCAGGCGGCGGAGCCCGCGGCCGAGGCCCCGCCGTTCGGCCCCCGGGCCGAGGCCAGCCCGGTCGAGGCCCGCATCCTCGCCGCCGCGGCCCGGGGCGACACCACCGCGCAGATCGCCCGGGCCCTCGGCATCACTCCGGACGGCGTCAACTACCACCTGGCCCGGCTCTCCCGCCGCTGGCGCGTCCCCAACCGCACCGCCCTGGTCGCCCGCGCCTACACCACCGGCGTCCTGGCCCCGGACACCTGGCCGCCCCAGCCCGCCGACCCGGAGTGATGATCCGTCAGGCCCGGGCGTCAGTCCGCGGTACGCCGCTCCGCCTCGATGAACGCCCTCGTGGTCGACGGGTCCGGGAGCGGGCGCCCGTACGTCTCCGCGAGCCGGGTCAGGGCGGTGGTCTCCACCGTCCAGCCGTGCCCGTCCAGCCAGTCGCCGGTGCCCGGGCCGAGCCCGCCGCGCCACAGCCCGGTGAGGTGGGTGAGCGCCGGGTCCTGCGGTGTGCGGCTCACGTCCCCGCCCTGCTCCAGCAGGAGGCGGCTGCCCGGGGCGGCCAGCCCGGCCACCGCTGTGAGCAGCCCGGCCGCCTCGTCCGGGGCGAGGTAGACCAGCAGGCCTTCGGCGAGCCAGACCGAGCGCCGGGCCGGGTCGAAGCCGGCGGCGACCAGCCGCTCGGGCCACCGCGGGTCGACCAGGTCGACGGGCAGGGCGGTGCGCCGGGCCTTCGGCACGGCGCCGAGGCCGTCCAGGACCTGCTGCTTGAAGTCCAGCACCGGGCCGAGGTCGAGCTCGAACACCCGGGTGCCGGACGGCCAGTCCAGCCGGTAGGCGCGGGTGTCCAGGCCCGCCGCCAGCACCACCACCTGGTCGGCGCCGGCGGCCGGCAGCCGGTCGTCGTAGAAGCGGGTGCGCAGGATGCCGTGGGCGACGAGGGCCTTGGCGAGGCTGCTGACCGGGCCGGAGAGGGCGGGTTCGAGGCCGGCGGCGTCCACGAAGGCGAGGGCGTACGGGTCGACGAAGAGCGGGTCGGGTCGGGAGCTCTCGTAGGCCCGCACCCGGGCGACGGACAGGGCGGTGCGGGAGACCGGGCTGAGCGGTTCGGAGGTCGTCATGCTCGGCAATCTACATCGGCGCCGATGCATCAGTGAAGATGTATTGGTGGAGATATATCGGTGAAGATGTATTCTTGCGGGCATGGACGGCGTGCAACTCCTCAGACTCGGCAAGCGGCTGACGGAACTCGGCCGCGCGATGATCACCGACCCGGCCGCCGAGCACCTCAGCGCCGGGGAGATCGCCGTGGTCTCCGACGTGTACCGCCACCCCGCCACCTCCGTCCAGGAGATCCGGGTCCGCACCGGCTTCGCCCAGAGCCACGTCTCGGTCTCCGTCGCCCGGCTGCGCGAACGCGGCCTGCTCGACGCCGCCGCCGACCCGGCCGACGGGCGCCGCACCCTGCTGACCGTCTCCGAGTCGGCCCGGCACGCCATCCGCGCCCACGTCGCCCGGCCCGCCGAGCCCGTCATCGCCAAGGCCGTCCCCGACCCGGAGAAGGCGCGCAGGGTCACCGAACTGCTGGACGAACTCGCCGGCCTGCTACTGCCCTGACCCGCCGCCGGGCGCACCACCAGCCCCACGCCCCGGCCGAGTTCCACAAGTCGGTCACAAGCTCGCCAGGCCACTCCCCCGCCACCGCCGGCCCCTGCCATCATCCCGACTGAACCCGGGAGGCGCCCGGGCGAGGCCGAGGGAGTGCGATGGACGCGCGGATCAAGGTCGCCGGCGGCGACGGGCTGCGGGAGACGGCGGAGCTCCGGGACTGGCTGCACCGGAAGCGCGAGCTGGCGGGGCCGGCGCTGAGCGACGACGATGAGTGAGCCGCCGACCGACCGCGTCCCGACTCCGCCGACCGACCAGGCGGCCTCCCCGCCACCCCGCCACCCCCGGCACCACAGCCGGCGGTCCGCCGCCCCGGCCGCCCGCATCGTGGCCCAGGCCCTGCTGGTCGTCATCGGCCTGTCCACCGTCGCCCTCGGCTTCTCCTGGTTCGTCGACACCTACGACGAGGCGCTCGCCTACCGCGGCGCCCCGGTCTGCGGCGCCCCCGCCACCGCACCCGGCGCGGACTGCGCCAAGCAGGAGACCGGCCGGGTGACGGCCAAGAAGACCGACTCGAACGGAGACTCCACCACCTACGGCCTGACCGTCTCCCGTGAGACGGTGCCCACCGCCACCTACAGCGTCACCGAGGGCCTCTACGACAGCCTGGAGAACGGCGTCAACGTGGACCTGACCCTCTGGCGGGGCCGCGTGGTCGAGCTCTCCCACCAGGGCCACCGCTCCACCGTCCAGAGCACCCCCTGGCTCACCGCCCTCAAGCTCGCCCTCCTGGTCGGCACGGGAACCGTCCTCGCCGTCTACGGCCTCCTCCTGCGCCGCCTCGTCAGCTGGGCACTCCCGCTCGCCGTCCTCCCCTTCCTGGTCCTCTTCACCGTCCTCGGCAGCATCATCCTCATCACCGCCCAGTGGCCCTTCGCCCTCACCATCGCCCTCCCCCTCCTCGGCTGGCTGGTCCTGACCGCCATCACCGCCACGATGTCCTGGGACTACTAGCCGGGGGGATCCGGCCCCGGCCGGTCACACCAGGGGCGCGTCCAGGCAGGCCCGGCGGTGGCTGAAGGTGTCGAGGGACCAGCGGCCGTGGTAGCGGCCGGAGCCGCTCTCCCCCACCCCGCCGAAGGGGAGTTCCGGGATGCCCAGGTGGGCCACCGGGAGGCCGAAGTTGAGGGCGCCGGAGGCGGTCTCCTCGGCCAGGCGGCGGCGTGCGTGCCCGTCCTCGGTGAAGGCGTAGAGGGCGAGGGGGTGGTCCCGGTCGTTGATGAAGGCGATGGCCTCGTCGAGGCCGGCGACCTCGACGACGGGCAGGACGGGGCCGAAGACCTCCTCCCGCATGACCGGGGCGTCCGGCTCCACCTCGGCCAGCAGGGTGGGCGCGATGTAGCGGTCCGCGCGGTCGTGCTGCCCGCCGAAGACCGTACGGCCCGAGTCGAGGAGGGCGACGACCCGGTCGAAGTGCCGCTCGTCGACGATGCGCCCGTACGCCGGTGACCGCGCCGGGTCGGGGCCGTACAGCTCGGTGACGGCGCGCGCCAGGGCGCCTTCCAGCGCGCGGGCCGTGGCCGGGTCGGTCAGCAGGTAGTCGGGGGCCACGCAGGTCTGCCCGGCGTTGGAGAACTTGGCGCGGGCCAGCCGGGCGGCGACCGCCCCGGGGTCGACGCCGCGGTCCACGAACACCGGTGACTTGCCGCCCAGTTCGAGGGTGACCGGGGTCAGGTGCTCGGCGGCGGCCCGCAGCACCGTCCGGCCGAAGCGGGCGTTGCCGGTGTAGAGGATGTGGTCGAAGCGCTCGGCGAGCAGGGCGGTGGTCGTCTCCCCGCCGCCCTCCACCACGGCGATCGCCGCCGGGTCGACGTAGCGGGGCAGCAGCCGTGCCAGCAGGGCCGAGCAGGCCGGGGCCAGTTCGCTCGGCTTGGCGAGCACCGTGTTGCCGGCGGCGATCGCGCCCGCCACCGGCACCAGCAGCAGCTGCACCGGGTAGTTCCAGGGCGCGATCACCAGGACGGTCCCGAGCGGGGCGTGGCCGGTGTGGGCGCTCGTCCCCGGCGGCAGCCGGGTGAGCGCGGCGGCGGGCACCGGCTCGGGGCGCAGCCACTGCTCCAGGTTCTGCAGGGTGTGGTCGATCTCCCGTACGGTGAAGTCGACTTCGGCGATGTCGGTCTCGGCGCGCGGCTTGCGCAGGTCGGCGTGGAGGGCGTCGGCGATCTCCTCGCGGTGGCCGGTCAGCAGGGCGCGCAGCCCGGCCAGCTGCTCGGTGCGCCAGGCGAGCGGCCGGGTGCGGCCGGTGCGGAAGGCCGCGCGCAGCCGGGCGACGGTCTCGGCCGGGGCGGATACGGCGGGCGCGGTCACGGAGGGCGCGGTCACAGCCGGAGTGTTCACTGGGAGTCCTCTCGGACGGGGTCGGGGATCCAGCTGCCGTGGAAGCCGGCCGGCACCCGCACCGGCAGGTGGACGGTGGCGAGCGGGGCGCCGGTGAAGTCCTCGGCGGAGAGGACGACCAGGTCGCTCGCGCCCCGCTCGGGGTCGTGGACGTAGGTCAGCAGGTAGCCGTCGTCCTCGCCGCGGGCGCCCTCCCTCGGCACGAAGGAGACCTCACCGGTGTACCGGCCCGCGCCGAACTGCCGTACGGTGCTGGACTGCCGGCGCAGGTCGTGCTTGATCAACGCGTCCCCGGCGGCCTCCGGGGGCAGCGCGTCCAGGTCGTCGGCCGTCGCGGCGAGGTGGCGCAGCAGGGGGGTGGCCACGGTGGAGTAGCCGTAGCGGTGGGCACCGCCGACCACCGCCGGGTTGACCGCCGGGAACTCCTGCGGCCGGTCGTCCAGCCGGGTCTCAGCGACCGTGCCGGAGACGGTGTCGACCGTCCAGCGGTCCAGGGAGGGGCTGCTCTGCCCGTCCACCGCGCCGCCGGCGAACATCCTCGGGTAGCGGACCACGTCGACGACGACCCGGTCGCCGTCCTCGTGGGCGTTGAGGGTGTGGAAGACGAAGCAGGGCTCGACCTCGAACCAGCGGACCTCGGTGCCGTTGCGGGGCAGCAGCCCGACCCGCGCGCCACGGGTCTCGTCCCAGACCGCCGGATACGTCTTGCGCGCCAGGTTGTCGGGCATGCTGACGCGCCCCGCGAGGTCGAGGACGACGGCGAAGTTCCGGGTCAGCGCCATGTCGTGCACCACCGGCCGGTGCGGGACCGGGATGTCCACGGCGCGCACGACGACGCCCTCCGGGGAGACCACCAGGTGGCGCAGCCTCTCGCTGTCGTCCCGCTGCCAGGTGATCGCGTGCAGCTCGCCGGTGACCGGGTCGAGCTTGGGGTGGGCGGCGAACCCGTCGGGCAGCGTGCCGCAGAAGTCGCCGGCCCCCACCGTCTCGATCTCGTAGGAGAGTTCGTACGGGCGGAAGCCGCCCTCGACCAGCGCGAGGGTGCGGTCGGCGTGCCCGATCACGTGGGTGTTGGGCGCGACATCGGCGATCCGCGGCACGGCGCCGGGGCGCGGCCGCTCCCCCAGCGCCTCGGCCACAGCCGCGCTGCGCACCAGCCGGTTGCGGTACCACCGGGCCCGCCCGTCGAGCAGCCGCACCCCGTGCACCATGGCGTACCCGGCGAACAGGTGCCGCGGCCGCGGGTCCTCCGGCCGCATCCCGTTGGGCCCGTTGCGCAGGTACCGGCCGTTGAGCTCGGCCGGGATCGTCCCCGTGACCGGCAGGTCGAAGGCCGTGACTTCCTCCTCCACCGGGGCGTAGCCACCGGTGAACGGGTTGGTGACGGTGGACACCGCAGACTCCCTCAGGCCGCTTCCGACTACCACTGCGCACGCGGGGCGGCGCACCCGGCTCAACGAGCCACCCACCCGGCGGGTGACGGCCCGTCCCGCAACGGACCGCCCGGCCCCGCGTCCGCTCCGGCACCCGACGCACGGACGAGTAGTCCGTTCCCGGCGCCCGCCACCCGTACGGGCAGCCGTCGTTCACCACCGTGATCCCGACCGATCGGAGCACATCCGTGTACCTACACCTCCGCCGGGCGTCAGCGGCCCTGCTGCTGGCCCTGCTGCCCGCCACAACCCCCGCCGCCGCGCACGGCGCCCAACCGCCCGCCCCCGCCGTGCCCCTGGCCGTGGCGCACTCCGCCCGGGCCGTACCCGGGCAGTACATCGTCACCCTCAAGCACGGCCGCGACCCCGGTGAGGTCCTGCGAGCGCTGGGCATCACCCCCAGGTTCACCTACGGCGCCGCGTTGAACGGCTTCGCCGCCGCCCTCGACCCGCTCCTGCTGAACACCGTACGGACCAGTCCCGCCGTCGAGGCCGTGGAGGAGAACACCGCCTTCCGCCTCCCCACCCCCGTCGACGGTGCGGACCGGCCCGGCCACACCACCCGGGCACCGGCCGCCACCTGGGGCCTGGACCGCATCGACCAGCGGTACCTGCCCCTGGACGGCCAGTTCACTACCCGCGGCCACGGCGCCGGCGCGACCGCCTACATCCTCGACAGCGGCATCGACTACACCCACCCGGAGTTCGGCGGGCGCGCCGTCCCCGGCTTCGACGCCATCGGCGACGGCCGCGACGGCCTCGACTGCCACGGCCACGGCACCCATGTCGCCGGCACCGTCGGCGGCCGCACCTACGGCGTCGCCCCGCAGGCCCGTCTCGTCTCGGTCCGCGTCGTGGACTGCGCCGGCAACGGCGACAAGGCCCAGATGATCGCCGGCCTCGACTGGGTCGCGAGCAACGCCCGGTACCCCGCCGTCCTCAACGCCTCCCTCGGCGAGGAACGCTCCCGGGCCGTCAACGACGCCGCCACCGCGCTCTCCGACCAGGGCGTCCTGCCCGTCGTCGCCGCCGGCAACGACGCCGTCGACGCCTGCACCGTCTCCCCCGCCTCCGCGTACGGGGTCGTCACCGTCGCCGCCACCAACCGGCGGGACGAGGAGGCCGACTTCTCCAACTGGGGCACCTGCGTCGCCCTCCACGCCCCCGGCCAGGCGATCCTGTCCGCCAAGCTCGGCGGCGGCAGCACCACCCTCAGCGGCACCTCCATGGCCGCGCCGCACGTCACCGGCACCGCCGCCCTCTACCTCGCGGAACACCCGGACGCCGAGCCGATCGACGTCTCCGACTTCCTCCAGTACACCGCCACCCCGGACGTCCTGACCGACGTGCGCGAGGGCACCCCCAACCTCCTGCTGTTCACCGACGACCTGTAGCACCGCCGGGCCGGACCGGCGGGGTAGAGCTACCGCCGGTCAGACCTGCGCGTCACGCGCCTGGTGGAAGCGCTCCAGGACGAGCTCGACCAACTCGGGTGCGTCGCCCAGCGGTTGGGAGACACCGACCACGCCGGCCGCGGTCGAGGCCTCGACAGTCACGCGGAACAGCAGGCCGGCGGCGAAGCAGTAGGACGCGACCGCGATCCGGCGGGCCCCGGCCCGGCGCAGCTCCGCCACCGCCTCGCCGGGGGTCGGCTCGGTGGCCGACGCGAAAGCGGCCCGGCACGGCAGGCCGAGCTCCGTGCCCAGCGCGGACGCCATCGCGGCCACCGACGAGGACGCGGCGGCGTCGACGCTGCCCGCCGCCGCCAGCACCGCCGCGTCGAACTCGACGTCCAGCTCGGTGAGCCGGCGCCGCAGCGCCGCGACCAGCCGGCCGTCGGGCACGCCGGTGGGACCGCCCAGCACCGGCGCCACGATCGGCGCCTTGCCCGGCGGGTCGAGCAGCGCCTTGGGCAGGTCGACCCGGGCGTGGAAGGCGGCGGTCAGCAGCAACGGCACCACGACCACCTCCTCGTGCCCGGCTTCGGCGAGCGCGCCCAGCACTTCACGGGCCGTGGGGCCGGCGTGCCGGAGGAAGGCCACCTCGACCCGGCTCCCGTGGGAGGCCTCGACCGCGCGGGCGAGCGCCCGGGTGGACTCCTGCGCCTCGGGCGCGAGGCTGCCGTGCGCCAGCAGGAGCAGTGCGCTCGGGGCCCGCTCGGCGAGCGGCTTGAGCGTCTTGATCACGTCGGTCACTGTCGTACCACCCTCGTCATGCGGTGCGAGTACTGCGAATACAAGGAAGTGACCGTCAGATTACCGTCCGTGACCAGCCTTCCCGGTGGCGCCGCGCAGGCGGCCACGAGCAGGTCCTACCGGCCCTCGACCTCTCCTCGCGCCCCGCATCCGGGTGGACCCGTACCGGGCCCCGCCCGCGACCGGCGGGAGCCCGGCGGATGCCCCCGTAGCCTGCGACCACTTGCCCGGCCCGACACCTCGAAGGCGGCCCACCATGGAAGCGTCCACACTCCTGCCGGCTGTCGCCGTCTTCTCGCTGGTGACCGTGGAGTTCGGCGGACACGCGCTGCTGCAGCTGACCACCGTCCAGAACGGCACGCTCACCCCGCTGCGCGAACGGTCCTTCCGTGCCGGGCACGCCCACGCCGGCGTGCTGCTGATCCTGTCCCTGGTCTACTTCCTCTACCTGCCCCGCGCGGGGTTCTCCTCCGGGACGGAGTGGCTCTTCGGCATCCTCCTGCTGGCCGGAGTGCTCGCCCAGTCCGGCGGCTTCTTCCTGCACCTCGCCCTCGGCACCGAAGGCCACTCCTCCCCCGGCACCCACCTCACCCGGGGCGGAGCCCTCCTCCTCGCCGCGGCGCTCATCGCCCTGGGCCTCGGCCTCGTCCAGCACCTCTGACCAGGCCCCGACCGGGCGCAGCCGCCGTCCCTGTCGGGGCCGGGTCGGTTCCGTGTTCGCCGCGCGGCCGTCACCCGGCGGCTGGGGCCGGAGACGCGATGAGGGCGGTCTCCGGGTCCCCCGAGCGCAGGGTGCTGCCGACCCCTTGCAGGAGACCGATCCCGGCCCCGCCCACCAACCCTGCCGCGAGCCCGACCCCGGCGCGCGCGAGGATCTCGGAACCGGACCTGGCACCCCCTCCGGCCCTTCCGCCGAGGCGTATCCGGACCCGCGACGGTTCCAGGGCCGCGCCCCGGAACGCGAAGCCGATCCCGTGCACGAGCGCCTGGGAGCAGAGCCGGACCGCCTCGGCCGGGTCGCCCGCCCAGTGGGCCGCGCCGGCGGCGGTGACCAGGTCCTCCATCCGCGCCAGGTCCACCTCGGCCGCGCCGGAGACCAGCCGGTAGCCGCCCCGGTCGTGCCCGATCACCGAGTCCGGACTGTCCCCGATGCGTAGGATCTTGCGCAGCCGGTAGATGTGCACCGGCACCACGTTGGTGACCGGCTGCTCCAACCCCCAGACGCCGTCCAGCAGTTCCTGCCGACTGAGCGCCCGTCCCCCGCGCAGCGCCAGCGCCGCCAGCACGGCCTGCCGGCGCGGATGCCCGAGCTCCAAGGGCCGTCCGCCCTGCCAGGCCCGCAGCGGCCCGAGCACGGCGATCCGCACCGCGGGCCCGACCGTACGGCCGACGGTGCCCCGCGCCGCCGCGCGCACCGGCCGCACGCGGGGGCCGCGGCCCGGGGCGACCAGTCCGCAGTCGAAGGCGTGGACGATGGCGGCGGCCCGGTCACGCAGCCCGAGCTTCCCGAGGATCCCCGCGAGTTGCTCGGACACGGCCTCCTCCGAGGAGGCCAGGGCGGCGGCGATCTCGTCGTCCCTCAGCCCGCAGCCGACCGCGTGGAGCACTTCGCGCTCCCGCTGCCCGAGTTCGGCGGTGAGCGGCCGGCCCGTGCCGGCGGTCGTCGGCATCGCTGCCCCCTCGACGAGAGTCCCGCTCAGGTTCCTCCGGCCGGCGCACCCTTTCCCGCCCCGCGCGCGGACCGTTGCCAGGCGAACGGTACCTCCTCGTACGGGACGGTAAACCGTGGGACGGCGCGGGACGTCAACGGAGCGGCCGGCGGCGGCCGTCGGTCGCGGCCGTTCTCACCCGCCGTCAGGAGCGAGGGTCCCGGTGACGGTGAACGGCTCCCCGACGAACCGCCCGAGTCGTTCGGCCCAGGCCAGCGCCACGTCATCGGGCACCTCCGCTCCGGCCAGGCGGGCGGCGGCCAGGGTGGCCGGGAGCGCGCCCTGGTCCAGCAGGACGGCCCATTGGCCGGCGGTGAGGGCCAGGTAGCGCAGGTCGGGGCACTCTGCGAGCGCGGTGAGGTTCCGGACCTCCGCCCGGGAGAGGTCCAGGCCGCGGAGGTTCGGGACGGTGCGCAGTGGGGCGATGTCGACGGGCCCGGATGTGGCGAGGTCGAGGGCGGTCAGGTACCGGTGGCCCGCGAGCGGCGCGAGGTCGCCGCCGTGCAGGGTGACGCCCAGGAACTCGACGGGCAGCTCCCGAAGCGGGGACAGGTCCTCGACAGGGCGGCGGTGGAGTTCGAGGCGCCGCAGGTGGGGAGCGGCGGTGAGCGGGGTGAGGTCCATGAGCCCACTGGGGGCGTTGCAGTGGATCAGGACGGTCTGAACGCCGGGCGGGACGTCCTGAGGAATTCCGTCCGCCACCAGCTCGGGGCTGGAGCCGAATTCACGTGGGCCTTCCACGAACTCGATGTAGTCGACCTCGTCCTCCTCCACTTCGTAGGCGTCCCGCTCCAGCAGGTCCAGGTAGCGGGCGAGGAGTGAGGTGACGGAGTCGCAGACGTAGAGCGGCCCGTCGTAGTAGTCGCGGCCGATCTGGATCACCTGGCCGGGACGTCCGGCCCGGGCCGGGGACATGTCGACCGCCAGGTAGTTGCCGTCGTCGGCGGTCGCGAACGGCAGCCAGCCCGGGTGCTCGTGGCAGCGCCGGACGGTGTCGAGCGGCTCGGCGTCGAGGACGACCGAGTCCCAGGAGGTCTCCCAGCCGGACCACACCGGCTCCCACAGGTTCGCGTTGACGGCGACCAGGCGTGCCAGGGGCATCCAGGCGAGGCTGCCGAAGAGGCCGAGCGCCTCGTCCCCACTGCCGTCGGCGATCAGGTAGAGCGCTCGCAGGTCGGCGGGCAGCGGCCGGCCGAGCCGGCGCTCGGCGTCGTCGAGTGCCGTGGTGGTCACCGGCGGTGGCAGCCTCTCGGCGTGTCCCAGGATGTCGGCACGCCGCTCCAGGTAGGCCCGCAGCCGGGTGACCGCGAGATCCGGATCGCCCGCCGGGGCAGCGCCGCCCTCCTCCTGGGCGAAACCCGGCTGGGACAGCCGACAGTCGTGGTCCAGGACGGCCAGGAACCCGGGACGGGCATCGTGCAGGCGGGAGACGACCTGCCGGGACGCCGTCAGGGCGAACTCGCCGGACGGCCGGCACCGCATCTCCAGATTCGTGCGCTCCCAACCGCGGGCCGCTCCCACCGCCGCCGTCACGTCGCCCAGGCCCTGGAAGATCGCGGCCCCGTGGACCGGCCGCGGCTTCTCACCGGCGATCGTGTACCGACCGGAGACGCCCAGGCCGAACAGGCCTTGGCGGCTGGCCAGCACCGCCTCCGTCCATCCCTCGGGCGCGTTCGCCGCGATGCTCTCGGCCACCCGCGCGACGCCCTGCTCCACCTGCTCGGCCATGCTCTGCTCCGGTTCTGTCGACACTGCCGGCGATCATCGCAGGGGGCTGTGACAGCCCCGTGGGCCGAGGTGCCGGGCGCACGGGCTGGGTGAGACCAGTCGGCCTGGTGCTCTTCCGGCCGAGTACCGGTTCGGGCCGGGCCCGTCCGCCCGGCCCGGACCGGAACCGCGGGAGAACCGACGGTCCGTCGAACAGGGTGGACGGGCGCTGGTAGAAAGGAAGTTCGCGCGGCAGCGGTCGACACAGGGGCGGAGCCGGGGAGTGGTGGAATTCGAAGACGGCCACGGGCCCACGAACATCCGGAACGTCGTCACCGACAGTACGGTCCACTACCTGGTGCAGATCGGTGTGCTCAACGGGGAGCTGCACCTCACCGTGCCGCCCCGGGCCGTGGCGGCGGAGACACCGCTCGGCCTCGCCGAGGAGCGGCTCGCCCGCAGCCTGCTGTACCAGTGGCGGGCCGAGGCCGACGCCTGGGACATGGCCGACCCCGAACCGTTGGCCGTCCGCTGGGTGCACAGCCGCACCGCGCTCGCGCCGGGGGCCGAACTCGGCGGGCGCGGCGACCGGGTCGGCACGATGGCGGAGGCTCTGCTGGGACTCGACCACCGCCGCCTGCTGATCCTCGGCGGGGCCGGCGCGGGCAAGACGACCCTCGCCGTGCTGCTCACCCTGGAGCTGCTCGCCCGCCGGCTCACCCGCGGCGAGGACGTCCCGGTGCCCGTCATGCTCTCGCTGGAGTCCTGGGACGCCGAGCGGGTCAACTTCCACGACTGGCTGGCCGGCCGGATCACCGAGGAGCACCCCGGTCTGCCCCGGGTGGACGGGCTCCACCCCGCCCGCCGACTGGTGAGCGAGCGCCGCCTGCTGCCCGTCCTGGACAGCCTCGACGAACTGCCCGAGCACCGGCGGACCGCCGTGCTCGGCGCCCTCGGGCGCCAACTGGGCCAGGAGGGCGGGGTGGTGCTGATCTGCCGGACCGAGCCCTACCGCGAACTGGTGGCCACCCAGCGGGACGTGCTCCGGGTGGACTCGGCGATCGAGGCGCTGCCGCTGGCCCCCGGCGACGTCGCCTCCTACCTGCACCGGGCCCGGCAGCCCTCGCGCGCCGCGCAGTGGGCGCCGCTGCTCGCCGAACTCCGCACGGCGCCCGGCAGCCCGGTGAGCCGGGCGCTGTCGACACCGCTGATGGTCTGGCTGCTGCGGCGCGGGTACGAGCAGGCCCCGGCGGACCCTGGCGAGCTGCTGGACCGCGGGCGCTTCGCGACCGCCTGGCAGGTGGAGCAGCACCTGCTCGACCGGATCGTGCCCGCCTCGTTCCCGCCGCTGCCGCCGGCGCCCGACCGCCTGCACCCGCCCCGGCGGTGGGAACCGGACCGGGCCCGGGCCTGGCTGTCCTTCCTGGCCCGGCTGATGGACCGCCAGGAGACCGCCGAGCTGGCCTGGTGGCGGCTGTTCGGCGCGCCACTGCCGCGGGCACTGGCGGCGCCCGCGCTGATCGTGGTGGGGATCGCCCTGTCGGTGCTGATCGACCTGGGGCTCGGGGCCGTCGGGGGCTCCGGCCACCCCTTCGGCTTCGGCACCGCCGTGGGCCTCGGTGTCGCCCTCGCGGGCCTGGTCCGCACGGCCGGGCAGGGCTGGTTCGGGGACGAGACCTCGACACCCCGACGGCGGGTCAACCCGCTGCGCTTCGCCGGGGCCCTGCGCTCGGCCGGCCGCAACGGGAGGCTGGGCCGGGCCTGGCGGCTCACGGTGGTGATCGGCGGGCCGCCGGTGATCCTCGCCCTGGTCGTGCTCCAGCTCCTGGCACCGGCGGCGGAGGGTCTCGCACTGGTGGCGGCGGTGCTGTTGTCCGCCTATCTGATGGTCGCGTTGGCGGCCCCCTCGGACACCGTGGACGCCGCGACCCCCGACGCGCTGCTGCGCTCGGAGCGGACCTCGGTCCTGGTGACGCTGCTCGTCCTCGCACCACTGCTCGCCGCCGGGATCGGGCTGATGGACTGGTCGCGGACCCACCTCTACCGGTACAGCCAGGTGGACTGGTCCTATCCGCTGGCGACCTGGTGCGGGGCCGGCGCGACGTTCCTGCTGCTCAGCCCGTGGAGCCGGTGGCTGCTGGCCCGGTGCTCGCTGGCCCTCGTCGGCCGGCTGCCCTGGCCGCTGATGACCTTCCTGCGGGACGCCCACCGGGCCGGCCTGCTCCAGCGCACCGCCGGGACGTACCGCTTCCGCAACCTGCGGCTCCAGCAGCACCTGGCCGCCAAGGCCGGGCCCCGCTCGGGAGGTTCGGGAGGTCAGCGGGCCGCAGGGGTCCCCGCGCCCCGGGCGACGCCGGACGGAGCGACGACGGTCGCGACGGGTCCCCTCGCCGACCTGACCCTGCCCCCTGCCTCGACCTGGCGCGGCCTCACCGTACGGCGCGACCCGGACTCGTACCTGCTCACCGGCCGCGTCCGCGCCGTCATGCTCGCGCACTGGGGCCCGCTCGGCGCCCTGCTGGGCCTGCACCTGGTCCGGATCACGGTGAGCGGCACCTGGGACCGACTCGACTCCTGGAAGCCGATCGTCGGCGTGCCCGCCCTCGGCCTGCTGGTGATGCTGATCAGCCTCCTGCGCCGGCGGCACATCGAACTGCACATCACCGACACCTTCATCGCCGCCCGGACGGGCCGGCACCGCTGCCGCTACGAGTGGCGCGACGTGGACGAGGTCGCCGTCCGCCGGGTGCACCTCCGCGGCCGTGACACCCCCGTCCACGGCATCCACGTCCGGCCGCGGACGGGAGCGCCCCTGCCCCCGGCCCGCTGGCGGGGGCGGGACGGGTGGTACCTGGTGCAACCGATGAACGTCGTCCGGACCCTGCCTCCCGACCTCACCGAGGCGCTCGCCGAGCTCTCCGGCGGGCGCTGGCGGCCGTGACGCGGGCCAAGGGCCGGAGAGGGCTCTGCCCGGCTACGGGTGGCAGGGGCTCTGGCCGAGCACGTAGCAGCGCAGGTCGACGTCCTCGGGCAGGACGGGCGCGGCACCGGGAAGGGCGACGGCGCCGACCGTGACGATGAACGTCCTGGTCACGGCGTCGCTTCCCTTCTTGTTCTGTGGGGCCTGGAAGAGCAGGTAGCGGGCCGCCAGGTAGTCAGCGACGGTGAGGTGGGGGCGGGCGAGGAGGTCGAGGGCGGCGGAGTGCAGGACGGCGCTGTCCCGCGGTGTGGGAGTGGCCGAGTAGACCGGCCTGCCGCCGGTCTCGATCCGGGAGGCGTCCAGGCCCCGGGCCGCGTAGCGGGCGACGAGTTCGGCGTCGGCGCGGTACGCGGCCTCGCCCCGCAGGAGGCGGTTGCCGGCGATCCGCCGCCCGTCCGGCAGGAGCACCCAGTTCTGGAGGGTGTCGCCCTCGACGCCCTCGGCGGCGAAGCGCCGCTCGGCGAGACGGCCGTAGCGAAGCATCGCTTCCGAGGCCGGGGTCGCCCGGCCCCCGGTGTAGGTGCGCGTGGCCTGGTCCCACTCCGCGCCCTCGCGCAGACGGCCGACCTCGCCGAGCCGGTCGAAGTTGGTGTCGCCCTCCCGGATCGGGGTACGGAAGCGCTCCGGATTGAAGAAGGCACCGGCAGGACCGGGAGGCGGGCCCATCGCGACGGCGAGACGGTAGCGCCAGTCGACCAGCCGCTCGTGAACGGCGGCCAGCGCGGCCGCCCGGGCCGGCCGACCCGGGGCGGTGTCCCACAACTGGGCCAGCAGGTCCGCCGCTTCGGTGGCGGCGGCCGCCTGCTCGGAGGCGAAGGCGCGGGCCTTGGCCTGCCGGGCCGGGTCGGCGAAGCGCAGCGCGAGCGGGCTGGTGGGGAAGTCGCCGGGGGCGATCGGTGCGGTGGGCATGGCTCTTCTCTCCTGATACGCCCTCTTGGGCCGGGCTCGGACGAACCGGCCCCACGTGGACGGAGGCTCCCCCTCCGGGGCCAAGCCTGGATCAACACCGGCCCCGGCGTGGAGAATTGCCCCATGCGTATTCTGATCGTCACCACCGGCTCCCGCGGGGACGTCGCGCCGTTCACGGGCCTGGGCCGGCGTCTGGTGGACGCCGGACACCGGGTGGCCGTGGTCGCCCATCCGACCTTCGCGGCGCTGCTCGAGTCCTGCGGCCTGGAGCACCGGCCGCTGCCGGGGGATCCGGAGGAGCTCATCCGGGCCAGGGCCCGCGCGACCTCCCCGGAGGAGACCCGCGCGCTGATGACCGCGTTCGTGGACGGGCTCGCCGACGGCGTGGCGGACGCCGTCGCGGGCGGGGCCGACCTGCTGCTCACCGCCTTCGCCCCGTCGCCGCTCAGCCTGACGGCGGGGGACGCGTACGGTGTGCCCGTCCTCGGCACGTACCTCACGCCCGCCTTCGCCACCACGGAGTTCCCGCTGCCCGGCCCCGCCGGCGGCGCGGACCTGGGACCGGAGGGCAATCTCGCCGCCGGCCAGGAGCGGCTCCGGGGCGCGGACCGCATGTTCTCGAGTGCCGTGGACCGGATGCGCGAGCGCCTCGGCCTTCCCGGCAGGACGTCGCCGGAACCGCTCGGGCACACCCGTCCGGTCGTCCACGGTTACAGCCCCGTTCTGCTGCCGCGCCCGGCGGACTGGCCGGCCCCGGTCGACGTGGCGGGCTTCTGGTGGCCCGCGCGGCCGCTCGGCTGGCAGCCTCCGGGCGACCTGGTCGACTTCCTCCAGGCCGGTCCGGCCCCGGTGTTCATCGGCTTCGGCAGCATGGCCCCCGGGGAGGGCGAGCGGCTCGGCGAGCTGGTGACGGCCGCGGTACGGCAGGCGGGGGTGCGCGCGGTGGTCCAGGCGGGCTGGGCCGGGCTGGAGGCGGCGGGTGACGGCGTGTTCTGCGTCGGCGACGTGCCCCACGACTGGCTGTTCCCCCGCACGGCCGCCGTCGTCCACCACGCCGGGGCGGGCACCACGGGCGCCGCGCTGCGCGCCGGGGTCCCCGCCGTACCGGTGCCCGTGATGGCCGACCAGCCGTTCTGGGCGGCACGGCTGCACCGGCTGGGAGTGGCCCCGCAGCCCGTGCCGTTCGCCGACCTCACCGCCGAGCGCCTCGCCGCCGCGATCACGGCCGCTCTGGCCGAGCCGGTCCGCCGCCGTGCGGCCGCCGTCGCCGGGCTCATGGCGGGCGAGGACGGCGCCGGTGCCGTCCTGGCCCACGTCGCCCGGATCGCCGAGGCCCCCGGCCGCTGAGCCTGGCCGCTAACCCCGGCAGCTGAGCCTGGACGGTCTGACACCCGGCCAGGGCACGCGCCCCGGACGGCCGGCGGCGGTCCACCCACTCTTGGATAGGCTGCCGGGATGATCCCCGACGCCCCCCGGCTGCTGCGCGCCGACGCCGCCCGCAACGCGGAAAAGATCATCCGGGCCGCCCGGGAGGTCTTCACCGAACAGGGCCCCGACGCCCACCTCGACGACGTGGCGCGCCGGGCCGGTGTCGGGGCCGCCACGCTGTTCCGCCGCTTCCCCGACAAGGCCGCGCTCCTGCGGGCCGTACTGGACCAGGGCTTCGGCGAGCGCGTCCGGCCCGTCATCCAGGCCGCCGCCGACGACCCCGACCCCGCGTCCGGGCTGGCCCGCGTACTGGCGGCGGCCCTGGAGTCGGTGGCCGGCGACTACAACGTCCTGGCCGCCGCCCGCGCCGCCGGCGTCCTGACCCCGGCGACCGGCGAGGAGTTCTTCGCCGCCCTGGACGCCCTCCTGGCGCGCGGTCAGAGCGCGGGCGTGATCCGCGCCGACCTCGTGCCCGACGACCTGCACCGCATCGTCGTCATGCTGGTCTCGGTGCTGTGGACGATGGACCCCCGCGAGGACGGCTGGCGCCGGTACCTGGCCCTGGTCCTCGACGGCCTCTCCCCCGCCGGGGCCCGCCCGCTGCCCTGCCCCGCCCCCGCACTGCACTCCCGCACGCCCTGACGCCCCGCCTGGTGTCGGCGGCCCCGCCGGGCCGCCGACACCACCGGCCGTCAGCGCGCCGGATCCAGCCGGAGCGCCGAGGCCGGGCACCTGGCGGCCGCCTCCCGGGCCTCTTCCGCCGCCCGTCCGACGGGCTCGGCGGCGAGCACGACGACCTGCCCGGCCTCGTCCTGGTCGAACACCGACGGTGCGGTCACCGCGCACTGCCCCGACGACACGCACCGCGAGGTGTCCGCCACCACCCGCGCGGCGGGCCGCTCGCGCTGCCGCTCCCTGTTCACCACAGGACCGGGACCTCGCCGAGGCCGCCCGCCAGCCGTTCGGAGTGGTCGCGCAGGCTGTGCGCGTCCACCGCCAGCCGCAGGCCGGGGAAGCGCCGGAACAGCGCGGTCAGCGCGATCTGCATCTCGGTGCGGGCCAGCGCGTTGCCGATGCAGTAGTGGCCGCCGTGCCCGAAGGCGAGGTGCGCATTGGGGGAACGCGACGGGTCGAAGGCGTCCGGTTCCTCGAACGCCCGCCCGTCCCGGTTCGCGGCGTTGATCGCCACCAGCACCGCCTCGCCCTTCTCGATCGCCGTCCCCGCGAGGGTGACGTCCTCGCGGGCGTAGCGGGTCAGGCCCAGGGCGCCGGGCCCGGCCATCCGCAGGACCTCCTCCACGGTGGCGCGGGCCGACCCCTCGGGGTCGGCGGCGAAGCGGTCCCGCCGACCGGTGTCGCTCAGCAGGAACAGGACCCCCAGGTCGATCCGGGCCGAGGTCGTCTCGTGGCCCGCGAACAGCAGCCCCACCGCCAGGCGGGCCATCTCCTCCTCGGTGAACGAGGGGTCCTGCGCCTGTACGGCCAGGATGTCGCTGATCACGTCCTGGCCCGGCCGCTTGCGCTTCTCCTCGGCGATGGCGGACACGTACGCCTCGAACTCGGCCATGGCGGCCGCCCCGTCGGCCCCGCCGTACAGCGCGGCGATCCGCTCGGACCAGCCGCGCAGCAGGCCACGGTCCTCGACCGGCACGCCCAGCAGCTCGCAGATCACCATCACCGGCAGCGGGAACGACAGGTGGTCGTGCAGGTTGACGGCGCGTCGCGGATCCCGCGAGCGCTCCTCGTCCATCGCGTCCAGGCAGGACGCGGCGAGTTCCCCGATCCGCTCGCCCAGCCGCCGCATCCGCGGCGCGCTGAACGCGGGCGCCAGCATCCGGCGCATCCGCGTGTGCTCCCGGTCCTCCTCCTCGGGCGAGGGGGCGGGGCGCGTGTGCAGCGCCGAGGACGAGATCCTCGGGGCGCCCTCAGTGTCGGGGCGCAGCCGGGAGAACCGGGTGTCGCTCAGGATCTCCCGGGCTTCCTCGTAGCGGGTCACCAGCCAGGCCGGGTCGCCGGCGGGTGTCGTCACCCGGGCGATCGGGCCTTCCTCGCGCAGGCGCGCGAGCAGCGGCGCCAGATCCAGGGCGTTGGGGCGCTCGAAGGGTAACTGCGGTGCGGGGGCGGTCATGGTCTCTCCTCGCCGGCCGAAGGGCCACAAGAGCAGTGAACGCTTGACGGAGCCGTGCTCTCCTTGCCCGTCCGGACCAGGGCGGACGAGTGCCCTTCCGGCCGACAAGTGAGAGTCAACTCTCTCTTACTGGGAGCGTAACACCACCGGCACGCACAGTCAGCCTCCAGAACGCTGCCGGGAGGAGGGCACCCGTCGAGGCCGGCGGCGGCAGCCGAAATGCTGTCGCTCCGCCGGTCAGGGACGGCTACGGTGCGCCGTTGTGGATGACGAAGACCCGAAGGACCTGGTCCGGCGTGGATACGACCTGCTGTCCGCGCATTACGAACGCGCGTTCAACAGCGAGACGAAGTACGGATCGTGGATCGAGGAGTTGCTCGGGCGGCTCCCGGAGGCGGGCACGGTGCTGGACGTGGGGTGCGGGACCGGAGTCCCCGTGGCCCGCTCCCTCGCCGCAACAGGGCGCCGTGTCACGGGCGTCGACATCAGCGACGTCCAGATCCGGCGGGCACGGGAGCTGGTGCCGGAGGCCGAGTTCATCCGGGCGGACGCCACGACCCTGGCGTTCCCGCCGGGGACCTTCGACGCCGTGGTCTGCCTGTACGCGCTGATCCACATTCCGGTCGGGGAGCAGCCGGCCCTGCTGGGGCGGATCGCCTCGTGGCTGCGGCCGGGAGGCTGGCTCCTCGTCACCACCGGGCACCAGGCCTGGACCGGCACCGACGAGAACTGGCTCGGCGGCGGGGCCGCGATGTGGTGGAGTCACGCGGACGCGGCGACCAACCGGTCCTGGCTGCTGCACGCCGGCCTGGAGGTGGCGCACGAGGAGTTCGTCCCCGAGGGCGACAGCGGCCACGTCCTGTTCTGGGCGCGGCGGCCCGTGAGCTGACGGGCCGTGTGGGGCCGTGGCCGAGCGGAGCGGTCGCGGGACGTACGCCGCCCACGGCCACGGCGGGCCCTCCGCTGATAGGTTCCAGCGATGAGCGAGCAACTACCCGACGGCGGCGTCGAACTGTCCCCCGACGACATCGAGGCCCTCCCCGCCAGGTGGTCGTCCTGCTGGACTCCGGGTGAGGTCGCGCAGCGGTTGGCCGGGATCGGCACGCCCTGGTACGTGGCCGCGGGGTGGGCGCTGGACCTGTTCCGCGGCAGGCGGACGCGCGCCCACGGCGACATCGAGATCGGGATTCCGGCCGCGGGCTTCCCCGAGGTCCGCGACCGCTTTCCCGGGTACGCCTTCGACGCGGCGGGCAGCGGCCGGATCTGGGCGGACGCCGCGCCGGAGGTACTGGCCGCCGTCCACCAGACCTGGCTCCGCGATCCGGCCACCGGCGACTACCTGCTCGACGTGTTCCGCGAACCGCACGACGGCGACACCTGGATCTGCCGGCGCGACGAGACGATCCGGCTCCCCTACCGCGAGATCATCCACCACACCCGGGACGGCATCCCGTATCTGGCCCCCGAACTGGTCCTGCTGTTCAAGGCCAAGCACGTCCGCGAAAAGGACCAGTTGGACTTCGACGCGACCGTCCCGCACCTGACCCCGGCTCAGCGCGAGACCCTGACCGGCCTGCTCGCCCGCGTACACCCGGGGCACCCCTGGCTCGCGGACCTGTAGCAGCCCCCACTGGGCCCCGTGTCAACGGCCGCCGGTCACTGAGCGGCGGCGCGGCTCTGCCTGAGGTGGATCTCGACGGAGCGGCACAGGCTCAGCGCGTCGTGCGGGTCGTCGGCCCGGTAGCCGAACCGGCGGATGAGCAGCACCGAGTCGAGGGTGACGCCTGCCCGGGCCAGCACGAACAGCAGGGTGAGCAGGGCGGCGCGGGCGTTGCCGTCGTCGAACGGGTGGAAGAAGCAGACATCCAGGTAGACCCGGGCCGCCCTCGCGGCCAGCGGGATCCGGCCGTCGGCGGCCTGCGCCAGGCAGGCGTCGAGGCGGGCGCGGGTGTCGGGGCCGATCCCGTAGCGCTCCTCGCCGCCTTTGGCGAAGGCGGGGCGGGTGCGCAGCGGCGGCGGCTCGGGGGTGCCCAGCACGTGCTGCTGCCAGCCGCGCAGCAGCTCGAAGTCGAGCACGGCACCACGCGCCGCGTCGGCCCGCACCAGCTCCAGTGCGGTGAGCAGGCCGGCGGCGCGGGCGGGGTCCACGGCGGCGTCGAAGAAGCGGAAGTCCTCCGCCGCTCCGTCGCGGGCGGGGGCCACCGGCCCGCTGTCCGTGCCGTCCTCGCCGTCGGCGCCGTCCGACCACGGCACGCTCTCGCGCACGGCGAGCCAGCGTTCCAGGTGGTCCGGGAGCTCGCCCGGGTCCGGCGACCAGTAAACGTCCTGCGGACGCAGTGGGCCGACGAGTCGCTCCGCGACCTCGTCGGCCAGGACGGTGTCGGGTGCGGTCCAGCTCTTGAACCGGCCGCCGACCGCCTGTCGAACCAGTCGCTCGGCCGGCTCGGGGGCGACGCCCCAGTAGCCGAGGAACCACTCCAGGACCTGCCGGCAGTGCCCGTACCAGCCGCTCTCGGCGCCCGTCCGGTCGGCCACCTGCAGGATCAGGTTGCGGGCGGCGCGCTCCCACAGGATCCGGTCCGCGTCCAGGGTCTCCGGGTCCAGGGGGTAGGCCTCGAACCACTCCGCGAGCCGCTCCAGCCAGTCACGCCACTCGCACAGCGCCGCCACGACCCGGTCGAGGGTCTGCTCCGGGGTGGTGATCGAGTGCGATCCGCAGCACCAGTTCCCGACCGGCCCGCCGTCGACGTCCCCCTCGCCGAGCGACCAGCGCCACCCGGCCGCCCAGCGGCCGTAGCGCTCCATCAGCACGTGCGTCATGGCGTCGGACCAGGGCTTGGCCACCTCCCAGGCCCAGTTGACTTTGGTCAGATCGAGGTTGGGGTCCAGCCGGGAGGGCACCCGCCGCGCCGGCCCGAGGGAGCGGATCACCCCCGCCACCGAGGCGGGGTCGAAGGGGTGGTCGGCGGGGTCGACGTCGTCCCAGGTCAGGTCTGTGGGGTAGAGCGTGTTGAGCACCGGGTCAGGGTGCCACGGGGCCCGGGGGCGCGAGCAACACCTTTTCCCGCACTCCACAGGGCAGGTAAGCGCGGCCCTCCGTAACGGGCGCGACGCCTGGACCGCGGACTCCGACGGCTAGGGAAACGACGGTGCGTCCGGCCGGGCCGGATGGGGCGGGCCGACCAGCGGCGGCACCTCGGCCCGGTCGTCCCTGTCATCCCTGTCATCCACGGTATGGCCGGTCGAGGATCTGTAGGAGTGACTGCCGGTACACGGATAGGCCGTCCCTCGCGCCCTCTGGCGGCCGGTGCTGCAATGGCTACGTCGGGGCGATCCGGACCCTCCGGACCGCCGGGCGCCGACCCGTCACCGGGCAGCCGGCCACGCATTGTCACCACGCAGGGCAGGCAGGGACCCGCTGCGACACCGACGCCGGCCGCGGCGCGGGAGTCCTTCGGGACCTCCCATGCCGGTCGCCCACCCGCGACGGGCCCGTACCCGGTGCCCGGCGAACCGGCGTCGCCCAGCGAACGAACAGGATTTCCCGTGAAGCACATCCACCTGCGCGACCTGGACGTCTCCCGCATCGGCCTGGGCGCCATGGGCATGTCCCACGGCTACACCGACGCCGGCACCGACGACGACCAGTCCGTGCGCACCATCCACCCCCCCTGGAGCTGGGCTTCACCCTCATCGACACCGCCGAGGTCTACGGCCCCTGCACCGACGAGGAACTCGTCGGCCGCACTCTCAAGGGCCGCCGCGACCAGGTCGCCGCCATCGCCACCGAGATCGGCGACACCCACAACGAGGCCGGCGTGCGGATGATGGAACGCTGATCCGACGTCCCGGCCACGGTCACCGAACCCGCCGACTGAACCGGCATCCTCCGCCGCCCCCGTCCTTCCAGGAGACCCCCCCGTGCAGCACGTCACCTTGAACAACGGCGTCGAGATGCCGATTCTCGGCTTCGGCGTCTACCAGATCCCCTCCGACAGCACCGAGCGGGCCGTCACCGAGGCCCTCACCGCCGGCTACCGCCTGCTGGACACCGCCGCCGCCTACGGCAACGAGGAAGCCGTCGGCCGCGCCATCAGGAACAGCGGCATCCCCCGCGAGGACCTGTTCGTCACCACCAAGCTGTGGGTCCAGGACGCCCCCGCCCAGGACAACGCCCGCCGCGCCCTGGAGACCTCCCTGGCCAAGCTCGGCCTGGACCATGTCGACCTGTACCTGATGCACCAGCCCTACGGCGACGTCTACGGCCAGTGGCGCGCCATGGAGGCCGCCACCGGCGAGGGCCTGGCCAGGGCGATCGGCGTCGCCAACTTCTACCCCGACCGCCTCCTGGACCTGATCCTCAACAACGAGATCACCCCGCAGGTCAACCAGATCGAGACCCACCCCTTCTTCCAGCGCACCGCCGACCACGACCTCATGCGCGAGCACCGTGTGCAGCACCAGTCGTGGGGCGGCTTCGCCGAGGGCAAGAACGACCTGTTCACCCACCCCGTCCTCGGCAGGATCGGCGAGGCGCACGGCAGGTCGGTGGCCCAGGTCGTGCTCCGCTGGCTGATCCAGCGCGGCGTCGTCACCATCCCCAAGTCGGTCAATCCCGACCGGATGGCGCAGAACATCGACGTCTTCGACTTCCGCCTCACCGACGACCAGATGTCCACCATCGCCGCCCTCGACACCGGCGCCACGCTGTTCTTCGACCACCGCGACCCCGAGATGGTCGCCTGGCTCAGCCAACGCCGCCTGGAGGGCTGAACACCTCCCCGCGGGCTTCGGCGAGGTGGGCGTACGCCAGCGGCTCGCGGGCCCTCGGGCGCTGGGGCGGGTGGGGGCAGTGCCCAAGCATCAGGCGTTGACCAGGACGATCTTGCCGGTCGCGTGGCCGCTCTCGCCGAGGTGGTGCGCCTGTGCGACCTGGTCGAGCGGGAAGGTGTGCACCTGGGGGAGCGCGAGGCGTCCGGTGGCGATGAGCTCGCCGAGGTCGGCGAGGACGTAGAGGGCCCGGCCGTCGTCGCCGCGGCTGAACGCCACCCGGTGCTCACGGGCGCCGGCGACGTCGGAGAGGGTGACGACGCGCTCGGGGCCGCCGGTGAGGTCGATGAGGTCGGGCAGTGCTCCGCTGCCGGCGACGTCGAGGGCGCGGTCGACGCCGCCGGGCGCCAGCGCGCGGACCGCCGGCACGAGGGTCGGGCCGTAGGCGACGGGCTCGGCTCCCAGCGCCCGGACGTACGCGTGCCTGGCCGGGCCGGCGGTGCCGATCACCCGCGCACCGCGGGCCACGGCGAGTTGGACCGCGGCGCTGCCGACGTTGCCCGAGGCGCCGTTGACGAGGAGCACGGTGCCGCCGCCCACGCCCAGCCGGTCGAGGCCGCGCGCCGCGGTCTCGAGGGCGGCGGGCAGGGCGGCGGCGTCGGCGAAGCGGACGGACGCGGGCAGCGGCGCCCAGTGCGACAGCACGGCCAACTCGGCCTGGGCGCCCCCGCGTTCGGACAGGCCGACAACGCGGTCGCCGACGGACACGTCGGTGACGCCCTCGCCGACCTCGTCCACGACACCGGCCGCCTCGTGTCCCAGCGTCTGCGGCAGTCCCTCGTCCATCAGGCCCGCGCGCTTCTTCCAGTCGCTGGCGTTGACGCCGGCGGCGCGTACCGAGACGCGGATCTGGCCGGGGCCCGGGTGCGGGTCGGGAAGGTCCACGACCTCCAGGACCTCGGGGCCGCCGAAACGGCTGAACCGTACTGACTTCATCGTGGACTCCGTTCCGAACCGCAGAGGTGGGACACCGGGTTGAACGCGGCGGCAGGCCGGCCCCCCGCTGTCAGGCGAGGCGCTCGCCGTCGAAGAAGACGCCGCCGGTGGGCCCGTCGGCGGGCAGGGTCGCGGCCCAGGCGACCCACACGGCGCTCTCCGAGGCGGGCCGGTCCTCCTCGTCGACGCCGAGCTCGGGGTGGGTGTCGACCCGCCCCGGGTCGACGGCGTTGACGAGGACATCGGTGTCGCGGAACGTCGCCGCGAGGCTCGCGGTGAGGGCGTTGAGCGCGTACTTGGAGAACGAGTACGCCGGGGCGCCCACCTGCCGGGGGTAGTCGGCCCCGGCCGCGATCTGCTGGTACGCCCCGCTCGAAACGTTCACCACCCGGGCCGCGGGCGCCGCCCGGAGCAGTGGGGACAGGGCCTGGACGAGGGCCCACACCCCGACCACGTTGACGTCGAGCGCCGTGCGGACGTAGTCGATGTCGGCGTCCAGCATGGACGGCGTGTCGAAGTCGGGCATGCAGCTGGCGTTGTTGACGAGGACGTCGAGGCGGCCGTGCCCGTCCCTGACGTGGGCGGCGACGCGCGCGAAGTCGTCGGTGTCGGCGAGGTCGAGGCGGAGGCCCTCCGCGCTGAGGCCCTCGGAGCGGAGGACGGCCGCCTGCTCCTCGGCCTGGCCGCCGTCGCGGGCCGTGACGATGACGTGGTGGCCCTGCGCGGCAAGAGCCCGGGCCACGGCGATGCCGAGCCCGGCGGACCGGCCTGCGCCGGTGATGAGTGCGGTCCTGTCGGTCATGGTGGCCTCCCCGGAAGGCGTGGACGACGCTTCACGAACAGCGTACGTCACGAACGCCGTTCGTTCGGCGCTGTTCGTTCGGCGCCGTTCGTTCGGACGAAAGCGGGCGGTCGCTTAGAGTGCTGCTCCCGCTTCCCCTCGCAGAAGGCCGATCCCCGATGCCCCCCACCCGCCGTCGTTCGACCCGCGACCGCCCGGCCAAGCCGCCGCTCAGCGAGGAGGCCGTCGTCGACGCGGCCCTGGAGGTCCTGCGCTCAGAGGGGCTGCCGGCCGTGTCGATGCGACGGGTCGCCAGCGCCCTGGACACCGGGCCCGCCTCGCTGTACGTCTACGTGGCCAACCGCGAGGCCCTGATCCACGCCATGCAGGACCGCATCTTCGCGACGGTCGAACTCGAGACCGCCGACCCGGCGCGCTGGCGCGACCAGCTGCACACGCTCCTGGGACGCCTGCGCGACGCGCTGGCCGCCCACCCCGGGATCGCCATGACGCTCACGACCGTGCCGCCCCGGAGCGAAGCGGTCCTGCGCCCGCTGGAGAACATGCTCGCCGTCCTCCTCGCCGGGGGCCTCACTCCCCAGGACGCGGCGTGGGCCGCCGACTTCCTCTCCACCCTGGTGCACCACGCCGCCGTCGAAGCCGAAGCACGGCCCGTCGGCCACCACGAGCAGGCCGAGGAGCTGTACCGGCACTTCACCGCCCAGTCGCCCGACGCGTTCCCCCTCATCACCGCCCACGCCGCCCAACTCGTCGCCGGCGACGCCGAGGAGCGATTCCGCCTCGCCGTCGACACCCTCATCGACGGCTTCCTCACCAGGGCGGCGCAGACCCCGGCGTAGACCACCGGCCGGGATCACCGGCCGGACCGCCCCGGTACGGTGCCCGGCCGTCGACCCCGGCTCCTGCCCCTACGACGCCGACGCCGCCTCGTGGCGGGCGACGAGCGCGGCGGTGTCCTCGGCGTCCAACGCGAGCCCGAACTCCCCGCTCAACAGCCCGGGCAGCTCGCCCGCCGACACCCGGCGGCTCTCCTCCGTGAAGTCCGGTAGCAGCCGGGTGAGTTCCGTGTCACGCAGGACGAGCCGCTGACCGGCCGCCGGCTTCTGCACCAGCAGCTTGCCGCGGAAGGGCGAGCGGGGATGCGTGGAGGTGAAGTGGCTGGTCACGGTGAAGTCGACCGGGAAGCGCGGCTCCGTCCCGATCGCGTAGAGGTCGAACCAGCCGTCGCGCCTCAGCCGCCGGAGCACCAGCGGTCCGGCGGCGCCCCGGGTCGGGCCCTCCTCACGGCGCAGCCCGTACGTCCAGCCGGACTGCCGGGCGACCTCGCCGTCGCGCAGCCGCAGCGGCTCCAGGAGGCCCTCGGCGCCGAAGCCGACGTCGGTGAACCAGTCCTCGCCGTCGAGTTCCACCCGCAGCGACATGTGCGTGGCCGGGCGGATCCGCTCCTCTCCCAGGCGTACACGTGACGCCGTCGCGGTGAAGGCGAAGCCGATCGCGTCCAGCGCCGCGGCGTAGAGCAGGGTCTGTTCGCAGCAGGTGCCCCCGCGTCGCCGCCGGACCATCTTCGCCTGCAGGGACTCCAGGTCGAGCCGGACGGGCCGGCCCAGGACGACCTCCAGGTTCTCGAAGGTGAGCGCGGCGATGTGGGCGGCGTGCAGCGCGCGCAGCACCTCCAGCGTCGGCTCGCGCTCCCCCCGGTACCCGATCCGGGCCAGATAGGCGTCGAGGTCCAGCCGGTCGCCGCCCCACACGGAGCCGATCGTCCCGCCCATGTGCTCCTCCTCCCCCTCGAACGAACCGCACCGCCCCACGCGCCGCCCCGCCCCGGCCCGGGGAGCCCGGGGCCGCGCGAGGGGCCCCACACCCGAGCGGCTGCCCCGGAAGAGCCCCTCCGACACACCCGCGCCGCCCGTTCGTCCGCGTCCACCCGCACCGGCGGCCCCGGCTGTGCCAGAGTGCTGGCACGGCCCGGCGAGCCTGTGCAGCGACGAGCCCGCGGCCGTCGACCGGTCCCCCGCCGACGGGCGGCCTCGCCGACAGCCGTCCTCGCCACACCGAGGGAGCAGGAACCCATGCCGGAGCTGTTCGACGCCGTACGGCCGCTGCCCGCCACCGCCGCCCGCTACCGCGAGCAGGACTGGTGGCGCGACCGGACCTTCCTGGACGATCTGCGCGACGCCGCCGGGCAGTCGCCCGACCAGCGCGTGATCATCAGCTGGCGCGCGGAGGAGGGCCGGGCCGTCACCCTGACCTTCGCCGACCTCGCCGCCCGGGTGGAACGGTTCGCCGCCGCACTGTCCGAGCTGGGCGTACGGCAGGGCGAGGTGGTTGCCTTCCAGCTGCCCGACCGGTGGGAGGCCGCCGTGCTCACGCTCGCCTGCTGGCGGGTCGGCGCGGTGACCATGCCGGTCTCCCTTCGGTTCGGCCGACGCGAGGTGGGCCGGATGCTGGCGTCGACCGGAGCCGTCCTGCTGGTCACGACCGACCGCGAGCCAGGTCCGGAGCACGTCGAGGCCCTCACCCGGCTCGCCGACGGCCTGCCCGCCCTGCGCCACCACGCGGTCCTCGGCGACGCCTCCGCCACCAACGTCCTCGACTTCGACTCCTGCCTGCGCGCCGCCGCCCCGCCCGCGCCGCAGGGCACCGCCCTCGGACCCGACGAGGTCGCGACAGTGCTGTTCACCTCCGGCACCAGCGGGAGTGCCACCGCCGTCGTGCACAGCCTGAACACCCTGTACGCGGGGGTCCGCCGGCCGTTGCCGATCCCGCCCCTGCTGCCGGGGCAGCCCTTCCCGGTGCTCACCCCGCTCAGCCACGGCGCCGGGCTGCGCAACGGCGTGCTACGGCCACTCGTCCACCGCACCAGCGCCCTGTACTGCGACGCGTGGGAGGCCGGCCGCTGGCTCGACCTGATCAGCGCCTACCGCACCGGCGCCCTGTTCGCCCCGCCGGCCATGCTGGCCGCCCTCGCCGCCGAACAGAGCCGCCGACCGCGGGACCTGCCCGGCTGGGAGGCGGTGGCCGCGATGGCCGCCAGCCCCTCGCGCGAGCTGGTCGACCTCCTGTGCCGCACCCTGAGCGGGCACGTCGTCAACGCTCTCGGCTCGACGGAGACCGGCGGAATCCTCGCCACCAGCCCCACCGACCCGCCCGAACGGGCCGCCCGGAGCATCGGCCGCCCGATGTCCGGCATCGAACTGCGGATGGCGCCCGCCACCGGACCGGACCAGGCCTCGGCGGTCGACGTGCGCAGCCCGTCCACCTGCCTGGGCACCTTCGACCGCGACACCGGACGCCTCCGGTGGCGCGCCGCCGACACCGACGGCTGGTACGCCACCGGAGACCTGATGCGCCCCGACGGCGAGGGCGGCCTGCGCTACGCGGGCCGGGCCTCCGACCGGATCTCCGGCACCACCCAGCTGATGATCCCCGTCCTGGACGTCGAGGCGGAGTTGCGCGAGCACCCGGCGATCGCCGACGTCGCCCTGGTCGGCTACCCCGCCGAGCACGGCGACCTGCCCTGCGCGGTCGTCGTCCCCGCGGGCGAGCACGCCCCCGAGCTGGCCGAACTGCACGCCTGGCTGGCCGGGCGCGGCATGACCGACTGGTACTGGCCCACCCGCGTCGAGACCGTGCCGCGGTTCCCCCGTAACGAGCTCGGCAAGGTCCGCAAGAACATCCTCCGGGCCTGGCTCACCGGCGGACGGCCGCTGCCCGACGGCGACGACGCGACCGCGCCCGCCGACCGACCAGGCGGTGACTGACCGGAGCGGCTCGTACGTCGACGGCCGCCGTCGGCCTCGGGGCCGCTCACGTCACTCCGGCAGCGAAATGCCCAGTTCCCGCAGGCGGGGCAGACAGGCTTCGAGGCACTGCTCCACCGAGGCGGCATCGGTGCGCACGAGAATGTCGTCACGCAGCGGGGCGCCGCTGGCCACGAACGTCCACGGCTTGCGCTGCTCCGCCATCCGTTCGGCGTCGGCCTTGAGCAGCACGGTGATGCCCTGTTCGGCCAGTGCTTCCATGATCGCCAGTACGTCCACCGGTGGTCTCCCCCTCGTGAAGTGCGTCGAAGGTGCTCGAACGCGCCACGGTGAACCTACCGGTCGAGGCCGGGCAGCGACGGCCAGGCGGCGACGGCCGGGCCCCGGACGGATGATCCGCCCGGGCCCCGGCGCTGGTGGAGGCGGGCCGGTCAGGCGCCGGGCACGCTGACGTAGCCGGAGATGTGGAGCTTCTGCCCACCGCCGCGGGCGTCCGCGGGCTTGACGTGGCGGTGCGTCACCTTGTCCCCGATGTTGCCCTCGACGGTGTCGATGGTGCCGTCGTGGTTGACGGCGACGACGACCCCGACGTGGCCACCCTTGGCGTAGGCGGGCGGACCGTAGACGACGAGGTCGCCGGGGACGGGGGTGTAGGGGCGCTCGCCGCGCGCGGGCTGCCGGTTGTGGAAGAGGTGGTGCTCCTGGCCCCACTTGCCGACGCCGCGTCCGGACAGGGTGGTCGGCGCGGGCTTCACACCCGCCTGGTGCCAGGTCCAGTCGGCGAACGCGGCGCACCAGGCGGTCTTGGCGCACTTGCTCTGCTTCTCCGTCCCGTCGGCGTAGGCGAAGTACTTGTCGCACGTGCCGGTCTTCTCGGGATCCTGGCCGGCCGGGGTGATCTGGCCGCGGGCGATGGAGACGATCCGCTCGCGCAGCGCGGAACGGGCGGTGGCGCCGTCGGACACGGTGGCGGTGTCGGTCGCGGAGTCGGTGTCGGTGGTGGTCCGGACGGCGTGCGCACCGGCCGGGAGGGCGCCGATGGTGGCCGCGGCGGCGGTGCCGAGGCCGCCGAGCGTACCGGCGGCCACCAGGGCGACGGCGGTGGTCCTTCCGGCGCGGCCCACGAGGGCGGCGAGCAGACGCGAGTGTGTCATGTTCATGATCTCTCCTTGGATGCGCCCTCCACCACCCCGGGCAGGCCGCAGCCTGCCCGGGACACGGGAGGAGGTGGGGTTTCCGCCGGGGATCCGCCCTCCGGCCGACCACCACGATTGCACGCCCGACCGCCGGACTCCTACGCTGTGTGAACACCTGGTTACCCATGCATATGCGGAGCGCCTCCGTACGGCCCTGACCAGGGCCTACGCACAGCCGAGGGAAGAGGAACCGAGCCGATGACGCACAACCGGCCGCCGCAGGCAGCCGATGAACCGGACCAGCCGACGGCCACCGCCGCCCGCGCCGAACTGGCCCGGACGCTGCGGAGGTGGCGTCAGGAGGCCGGGAACCCCACCCAGGTGACCGTGTCCCGGCGCACCGCGATCGCCCAGACGACCCTCTCCCGCTACGAGAACCCCGACGGCAGGTACCCGGCACCGGAAGCGGCGCTCCACTCCCTGGCCGCGTACTACGCGGTCGCCGACGGCGAGCTCGTCCGCGCGCTCGGGCTCAGAGCGGCGATCGACGGCGGCACGGGCGGCGCGCCGCCACCGGAGCCGGTACCGGAATCTGTGGTGGCGACCGCGCCGGAGGCACCGGCGCCCAGTGCCGAGCCGACGGCCGGTCAGGAACCCCGTGGCGGGCGACGGCGCCGGGCGGCGTGGGCCGCCGGGGGCGCGGCCGTGGCGGCGGCCGCCGCCGGCGCACTCCTCTACGCCCTGGCGGGCCCGGACACCGGCGCCACCGTCGCGCCCGCCCCGCAGGCGATGCCCGCACCCACGGCGGCCGCCTCCTGCGACGGGGCGTCCTGCCTGCACGTCGACCCGGTCGGCACCGTCTGCGACCGCGACGCCGCCACCGCCGCGGCCGACCGCGACTTCGGCGTCCTGATCGAACTGCGCTACAGCCCCTCCTGCCACGCCGCCTGGGCCAAGATGAGCGGCGGCTCCCCCGGCGACCGCGTCCAGGTCTTCGGCACCCCGCCCGAGCAGGAGGAGTACCGCCAGCAGTCCGGCCACGACGCCCACAGCAAGATGGTCCGCGCCGCCCGCCCCGCCGACGCCCGCGCCTGCGCCGTCGTCGACAACCGGGGCACCGTCTGCGCCGCACCCCGGGAAGCCCCCACGGGATGACGCGGGAGAGCGGGCACAGCCGGGTCGGCGAGCCGCTCGGGCGGAAGCCGACGGTGACCGCCCGTCAAGGACGAACGGATCCGGCGTACTCCCCCTCGCGATCCGGGGATACGAGGTCCAGGCGTCGTCCCCGCAGCGCGCGGCGTGCTGAGGCCCACGGGTCACACACAGGCCCGCAGTTCCGTGAGGTCCAGCGGTGGCAGCCGTGACAGTTCGGCGTCGGCGGCGGCCATGGCGGCGGCGTAGCGGGAGTCGGCGGGGAGGGCCGTGACGGTGTCGGCGATCTCGTCGCGCGTCGCTGTGAGTTCCAGCGCGCGGCCGAGGCCGTGACCGGCGAATGCGGTGGTGTTGCCGGGCCGGTCGGCGAGGACGCCCAGGCCCAGGACGGGCGTCGCCGCCTGCACCGCGTCGAGCAGGGAGGCCCGTCCGCCGTGCGTCACGAACAGGTCCACCTGACGCAGGATCGCGGGCTGCGGGACGTGCTCGACGACCGTGATGCGGGGGTCCGCGCTCGGCAGGTCCCGCGCGAGGTGTCCGGCGGACACGATCGCCTCGCAGCCGGTCGCGGAGAGGGCGGCCATGACCTCCCGGTACACGCTCCTCACGACGCCGCGCAGACCGGACATCGCGGTGGTCAGGGTGCCGAGGCTCACGTAGACGAGCGGGCGGGAGGAGGCGGGACGGTCCGGCCGCTCGGGGGCGGTGGTCCGGAACGCCGCGACGGTGCGCCGGACCGCGCGGGCCGATGACGAAGTCGAGTGCGGACACGTGCGACGGTATCGGCTCGGCGGTGACGGCTATCCGTAGGGCCATGGGGACTCCAAGCAGCGTTCTGCGGGCGCGCGGAATCCGGGCCCGCTTGCCGAGGTCGGCGGGTTGCGACGGGGCGTCAGGAATCGGCACCGGGTGACGGCGGCTTCCTCGACGAGACCGGGCCCGGACCGTCCTGACGGCCCAGGACGAGGACCTGGAAGGCCGCGCCGCCGTAGGCGACCAGGAGCCGGGCGATCCTGCGGGGCGTGCTGCGCATGCTGGTGTGCCTGCTCTCGTAGGGTGCTGTCGGTCTTTCGGAGGGTGCTGTCGGCTTGTCGGAGGGTGCCCGGGTCACCAGGAGACGGCGTCGTCCAGCGACTGCTGCCAGTAGCCGACCTTGAGGGAGTCGTCCACGTAGGCGCCCTCCGCGGGCAGCGACGGGTGGGCCCCGGTGCCGACGCTCTCGTTGCCGGAGGGGCCGTGGAAGTAGACGGTCAGCGAGTTCACGGTGTGGCCGTTCGAGCCGTCGGTGCCGTCGGTGGAGGACAGGTTCACGGAGGCGTAGCCGGACTCGCCGGGCTGGAGGGTGACCACGGCCTGCGGCTTCGAGTCGGTGATGACGGGGGGTACGGACTGGGCGTCGCCGAAGCGGACGGCCGGGTAGCCGTAGAGGTAGCAGGTGCCGGAGCCGGTGTTGGTGACCGTGAGCAGCAGGTGGTTCACGGGGCGGTTCAGCGGGGCGGCCGTGGTCGCGGTGTTGGAGCCTTCGCAGGTGACCGGTTTGGCGGCCGCGGGGGCGGCGGGGGTCTTCGGCGTCGGGGTGCCGGTGGTGGGCTTCGGGGCGGTGGGCCGGGGTGCGGCGGCCGGCTCCTGACTGGCGGAACCGGTGGTGCCACCGGCGTCGGCGGACGGGGCCGTGGAGGTCGAGGCGGACGCAGCGGCGGGCGCCGCAGCCCTGAGCGAGGGGCCGGTCGCCGTATCGATGACCCCGCTGTCGTTGCACGCGGTGAGCGAGAAGGCGGCGACCACGACGCTCGCGGCGGCACTGACCAGACGGGTGCGGGAGGTACGGACGGACATGTGGTCGCGCCCCTTTCGGCATGGGCTCGGGTGCTGCGTCGGTCGGACGGCCGAAGCCTGCGCGACGGTCCGTCCCAGCCGCCACGTCTGGCGCCGCACCAGGGAGGGTGGGACGGCGAAGGGAGCTCTGACCAGCGGGAACGAGGCCGGCCTGGAACGCCGGAATGGGACGCCGAGGGGACGGACGAGAGGACGGACGGGGCGGCTGCCGGAGGGCACGGGGCCGAGGCGCCCCGCGTGTCGTCGGGCCTCGCGAGTGCGTTTAGGGTGTGGGAGCTATGCGACTGGTCGAGATGGAGACAGCCCGGCAGGACTGGAAGGGCATGCTGTGCGGCTGCGGCGGTTCGGCGGAGCACCTGGCCCGGGATCTGCTGCGGCTCGCGGGCGGGGGATCCGGGGCGGAGCCGGGCCAGGTCGACCTCGAATGGCATGTCTGGTCCCCGGTCGTCCTGTGGGAGCCGGCTCCCGCGGTGGCGTCCGTTGCGCTGGCGGCACTGGCCGATGACGTCGCACCGGCGGCCCGCGCGCGCTTCCTCCAGCTCCTTCAGTGCCTGGTGGCGGGCGAGGGCACGGACGCGGAGTCCGCCCGACGAGGACTCGATCTTCCGGAGCTGTGCAGAAACGTTGCCGCGCAAGGTCTCTGGCTGCTCTACGGGGAGGTGATGGCGAATCGGTCCCTCGTCGGGGCGGGCACCGCCTTCGAGATCCTCACGGTGGTGGAGCCCGACAGGGCTCGCCTGCACCGTGTCCGGGAGCTCGCGGCCGACTGGCTGCCCGTGTGCTGCCGGACCGGTCTGTGCGATGACGACCTGTGGGCCCTCGACCGCTGACCTCGCCGGAGTCGTGGCCGCGCTGCCGTGGACGAGCCGCGCTGCCCGCTGCCGGGCTTCCGCGGCTCGTCTCCCTCCCGGAGGACGGGGTCAGGGGGCCGGTGACCGCTTGCCCGACACCCCGGCGGCGCGGTGGCACAGCTCGACGAGGGAGCCGAGGAACTGGCCGCCGTACGCGCCGGCGGCGGCGCAGGGGTCCGCGTCGGCGGCCTGGCCGCCGGACGGCCGCCCGGCCTCGGGAGCGGGCCGCGGTCGGGAGCCGGCGGCCGGGAAGCCCGGTCGCCGCCCCGGGCTCGGCACCGGTGTGCGCCCTGGCCCGCCGTCGCCCTGGTCGGCGGCCTGGTCCTCCTGGTCGCCGGCGGGCCCGGCGTCCGGCGCGGGGACGGGCTCCGCGGTCGCGAGCTCCGACGGGGACGGCACGGGGACCGGCACCGGCGAGGCCGAGGGCGCGGAGCGCTCCAGGACCCCCACGACGGCGGGGGCGACCGGCTGGTCGTCGGGGACCGGTCGCGGGCCCATCCCGAGGTAGGCCCGCGGGCCGGCGTCCGCCGCTCCCGAGAGCAGTGCCGTCGCGAGGACGACCGCGACGACCGTGCCGCGCCCGAACGCCCGGACCGGGGACGGGCAGCCGGGCGGCCGCCGGGCGACGGGGACCGCCAGAGGAACCGCCGAGGGGGCGGCCGCCGCCGACTCCGCCCGGCGTCGGCAGACCTCCGCGTTGCGCGACGCCGCCCACTGCTCCGACGCGCCCAGCCCGGCCCACGCGGTGGCGGCCACGGCGAACAGGTCGGCCGCCCGCAGGGGGTCGCCGCCGACCGCCGCGACGTACGCCCGCACCTCCTGCGCCCGCAGCGTCTCGGGGTGCAGGGTGCCGCGCTCCAGGGCGACGTACCGGTGGAGCTCCTCGGCCAGGCGGGTCGCGAGGGCCGTGTTCCCGGCCTCCATCGCGCCCCGGATCAGGGCCACCCGGGGCGCGTAGGCGGCCGGCAGCCTCTCGGCGGCCGTCCTTGACGACGTGTCGGCCGTATCGGTCATGGGCCCCTCGCAGGTGGTTCTCCGAACGATGGATGACGTCACGTATACCGGTCGGAGCCACCCCGGGCCGGTGCCCTGTCAGCCCATCGGGTGAATCGTCACCGACCGGTCCACGGAACTCCTCCGGCGTTCGGGCCGCTCCGGTAAGGCGCCGCCCGGCCCGGCCGCCGGTCCGCGCCCCCGTGGCGTCACCGCGCCGAAATCGCCTCTTCGAGTGATCTGGGTGACGGGCCGAGTGACCCGGCTGACGGGCCGACCGATCCTGGTGACGGGCCGACGACGGGGCTTCCCGGCGCCGGTCCCGCCGTCAGGCCTGCTCCCCCGCCCGCAGCTCGGTGGCGATCTGGCGCCGGCCCGCGACCAGCGTCTCCAGCACCACCCCGAGGCCGACCAGCAGGGCCAGGCCCGCGGTGGGCAGCAGCACCGGCAGCAGCACGGGCGTGATGACGTCCCCGACCTTGGCGCCGACCAGCGTCGAGATGTCGAAGGCGCCGCCGAGCAGGGCGACCGCCGCCAGCGCGACCAGGCCGCCGCCGACGGCCGCCGCCAGGGTCTGCGGCAGCGCCTCGGTCATGATCAGCGCCAGCCCGTCCCGGGGCCGCAGGCCCATGGTGCGCAGCCGGGCGAGCACGGCCGTGCGGTCGGGGGCGGCCCGGAAGAGCGTCAGCAGGACGGCGAGCAGGGCGAATCCGGCTCCGGCGGCGGCCGCGTACCAGAACAGCCGCTCGGCGGCGTGCTGCAGCGGGTCGGCGCCGAGCGCGGCGGCGGTCTCCCGGCTGCTGTGCACCGTGTACCCGGCGGGCAGGCCGTGGGTGTCCTTGCCGGTGGCCGTGGAGCCGTCCGCGATGAGCTTGGCCAGACCGACGGGCCTGGCTCCGCCGTTGTCCCGCAGGGCCGTCCTGACCTGGTCGGGGTCGATGTCGCCGACGGCGAACCACTGGTTCACCCGCTTGGCGTCCGGCAGTCGTTCCCAGGTGGGGCCGGCGGGGACGACGACGAACGGCTTGCCCGGGTCCGGCAGCGCGGGGGTGGCGCCGACGGTGTCGGCGACGGTGAGGCGCAGGTCGTTGCCGTTGAGGGTGCGCACCCGGGACGGCCCCGCGGCCAGGTGCTGGGCCAGGTCGCGGCTGACCAGGGCGGGCACCGGGGTGTCCCGGCCGCCTGGCGTCCCGGCCAGCTTCGCCGGGTCGAACTCGCCGACCCCGAGGGCCCGGGCGATCTCGGCGTACGCCGTCGGATCGGTCACCACCACCAGGTTGGCCTCGGTGTAGTCCTGGTCGCCGCCGAAGACGCGGGCCTTGGTCTCCATCCAGACCCCGGTCGAGGTCCGGACGCCCGGCAGGGCGGCCGCGGCCTTGGTGAACGGCTCGGTCAGGGTGGCGTAGTCCGGGAGGGAGACGCCGATGTCCCCGCCCGTGGTGATGCGCGCGGCGCGGGTCCGCACGTCGTCGACGGTGTCGAGCACGGTGGCGCCGAAGCCGGTCGTGGTGACGGCGATCAGCAGGGCGAGCAGCGGCAGCACGGAGGGCCTGCGGCGGCCCGAGGCGTCGCGGGCGGCCCGGGAGAGGCCGAGGAAGCCGATCAGGCCGCGGCCCCGGCCGACGAGGGCGGCCAGCCGGCCGACCACCACCGGCTCGATCCTGGCCAGCAGCAGTCCGCCGGTGACGGCGAGCAGCAGCGGCGCGGCGACCAGCAGCGGGTCCACTCCGGCCCCGGGGTGGCCGACGCCCCGGCGCCGGACCTCCGCGACGGCCGCGGCGGTGACCGCCAGGACGGCGAGTTCGCCGACCAGTCGGCGTCGGCCGCTGACCGGCCGCCGGCGCACCCAGAGCAGGGCCGCGCGGACCGGGAAGCCCAGCAGGGCGATCAGGGTCGCGACCAGGGCCGCCAGCACCGCGCGGTCCCACCGGGGGGTGGGCAGCAGCACCAGGGCGAGCGTCGTGGCGAGCACGGCGGCGGGCAGGACGGTGACCGCCCCCTCGCCGATCAACCGCCGCAGCACCCCGGCGACGGATCCGCCGCGGGCCCGAAGCAGCCGGATCTCGGCGGCGCGCCGGTCGGTGGTGAGCGCGGCGGCCAGGAACAGCACCACGGTGGCGACGCCCGCGACGCCGACCGGTCCGATCACGCTGAGCGGCAGCGAGGCCCGGTAGCGCTCGTCCGCCCTGGTGAGGACGTCGCGCAGGCCGGAGACGGTGTGCAGGTCGGGGCGCCCGATCGCGTCGTGGAGAACGGTGGCGTCGTGCCCGGTCAGGAAGGAGGTGATGACGCCGCGGGTACGGTCGAGCTGGTCGGCGTGCAGCGAGGCGGGGTCGACGGGCAGCCGCCAGAAGTTCTCGGCGTTCGAACCCCAGTGGACCAACGCGGATAGGCTGCCGCCGTCGACGAACCCGCTGGTCGTCCAGTGCTCGTGCTCGGCGTCGGTGTTCAGGCAGGCGCGGGCCGGGCAGCCGAGGTCGTCCCAGAAGGGGTCCTGGGGGTCGTTGACCTCGTAGAGGCCGACCACCACGGTGGTCCGCCGGACACCCGCGCCCTCGTCGCCGTTGTCGATGACGTCACCGAGCTTGATGCGGATGGTCTCGGCGGCCTTCTTGCTGACCACGATCGGCAGCGGATCGCCGACGGCGCCGGGGGTCGGCCAGGTGCCCTCGGTGAGGGTGGCCCGGGCGGCCAGGTCGTGCAGGTAGAGCAGGCTGAGGGCCGGGTACGGCTCCTTGTCCGAGAGGTGGGCGTACCCCGGGTTGGTCATGTAGCGGTCGGCCAGGGCGCGGGCGCCGTAGGCCTGACCCGACGGGGACAGCGTCAGCCGCCCGTCGACCTGCTCGACGAGCTGGCGCTGCACCCGGTCGAGTTCGGCGATGCTGTCGTCCTCCCGCGTCTTGGAGGTGGTCCGCAGGCTGGTCGGGTTGACGCCCTTCTCGCTGACGAAGGACTGGAGCGCCGTGTCCGCGCCCCGGTCCATGACGAGGGGGAAGGCCGCCGCCAGGAAGACGGTGACGAACGCGAGGGCCGCCATGAGCAGCGCGGCCAGCGGGTTCGCCCGCAGCCTGGTGCGGACCCAGCGCGCGGGGCGCCGGGCGGTGTCGGGGGTGGGCACGCGGGTGCCGGCCTGGGTGGTCACATCTCCTCCACGTGGCGCGGGCGGGCGGCCACGTCTCGACGGCGGCGTCCGATGAGGAAGGCCGACAGCAGCAGGGGCGGCCGCGATCGCGGTCGCGTGCGGCGCACTGATCACCGGCAATCGGTCGCCGGATAGCGGACGATGCTGTCAGATTCGATCGAGGAACGGAAGGGATTCGCACGAATCAACTAAGCACTGAGCGAATTCCTTGCATTGGCGGGATCCGGGCCGGCGGCAAGTCGTCGAAATGCCATGCGCACTTCACAACTCCGGCTTCACCGCACGCCCTTGACCAGGCAACTTCTCTTTCCGGAATTCTCTACTCGAAACGGTGAACCCGCCAAGCCGCCCCAACCGTTGCCCCGGACGGAACCGCACAGCCACGCCCGCCAGGAGCGCCGCCCCGACGGCCACCCGCCCGACGGCGGCCGTGACCGGTCCCCGGTGCAGCACTCGCAGACGGGCCACGGGCCGGCGACGCCGACGGCCCACGCCCCGTGGCCGTCGGGGCGGGGCCCGGGAGATCGCCTCCGCAACCTGGCATATTCCGTCCGCCGGAACGGGCTTGAAAGCACCTTCGTGCACCAGCAAAGTGGTCGCCAGTGAACCGGCACCATCGATACGAGGAGGATGCATGACGCAGACGCCCGTACCGTGGGGCATCGGCAGGATGACGCCGTACGCGGCCACCACTGCCACGCTCCCGGCGCTCACGCCCGTGATCGACCCCGAGACGCAGATCGCGGTCGTCGTGGACGAGGACGGCCGCACGGTGGAACTGGGTTCCCATGGCACCAGCACCAGTGGACTCACCCCGACCAGCACCCGCCCCGGCGACGGGGCCGCTCCGGGCGGTGCGACCGACGCCGACAGCACCGAGTCCTACGACCAGGACCAGAGCGGCAGTTGACGCCGAGACACCGTCGGCCGGTGCTGGTGCTGACCAACCCCTACGACGTCACCGCGGACGTGGTCCTGCGCGTCCTCGCGCACCGCCGCTCCCCCGTGGTCCGTCTCGACCCCGGCACCGACCTGCACACGGGCGCCTCGCTGACCGCCTCGTTCCGTACGGACGGCCGGCGGGGCACCCTGCGCACCCCCAGCCGGGAGCTCGACCTCACCGAGGTGGGGGCCGTGTGGGTGCGCCGGGCCTCGCCCTACGAGGGGCCGGCCGACCTCGACGGCCCGGAACGCCGCTTCGCGGCCTCGCAGTCCGTGTGGGGCGCGGGCGGCATCCTCGCCTCCCTCCCCGGGGCGCACTACGTCAACCACCCGTGGGCGAACCGCGCCGCCGAACACAAACCCGCACAACTCGCCGCCGCGCAGCGCTCCGGATTCGCTGTCCCGGACACCCTCATCACCAACGACCCGCAGGAGGCACGGGACTTCGTGGCCCTCCAGCGGGCCGGAGCGGTCTACAAGCCCGTGTGGAACACCCCGTACTCCGTCGACGGCGAACCGCGGGCCGTGTGGGTGCGGGACGTCCGGGCGCAGGAGATCACGGACGCGGTCCGGGCCTGCCCGCACCTGTTCCAGGCCCGGGTCCCCAAGGCGTACGACGTCAGGGTGACCGCCGTCGGCGACCGGCTGTTCGGCGTGCGGATCGACAGCCCGGACCTCGACTGGCGCCACCGGCAGGACCTGATGACCTGCACGCCGATCGCCGTACCCGAACCGGTCGCGCGGTCCGTGGCCGACTACCTCGGCCACTTCCGGCTGGTGTTCGGCGCGTTCGACTTCGCCGTCACGCCGGACGGCAGCTGGTCGTTCCTCGAATGCAACCCCAACGGCCAGTGGGCCTGGCAACCGCCCGAGACCACCGACCGCATCGCACACGCACTCGCTGACGAGCTGCAGAGAGGCCCCGACGCATGAGCACGTCCGAAGAGCTGCGCGCCGCCCTGACGGCCGACCTCGCCGAGAACGGCGCGCTGTCCGACCCGGCATGGATCAAGGCGGCCGAAGCGGTCCCCCGCGAAGCCTTCGCCGGGGCGTACTTCCTCCCGGTCGACGGCAGCGACCCGACCGCCTACCGGCCGGTCCGGCAGGGCGACCCCGGCTGGCTGGAGGGGATCTACACCGACCGGACGCTCATCACCCAACTCGACGGCCACACCGGCGCGGACGAGGCGGACGGACAACCCGTGGTCGGGGCCCCGTCCTCCTCCTCCACCCTGCCGTCCCTCGTCCTCGGGATGTGGCAGCGGCTCGGCACGGACACCGGACACCGCGTCCTCGAGATCGGCACCGGCACCGGCTACTCGACCGCCCTCGGCGCCCACCGGCTCGGGGACGGGAACCTCACCAGCATCGAGTACGACCCGCGGGTCGCCGAACGCGCCGCCGCCGCACTCCGGACCGCCGGCTACCAGCCCCGCCTCCTCGTCGGCGACGGACTGCGCGGAGACCCCGGCGGCGGCGCCTATGACCGGCTGATCGCCACCTGCTCGGTCCGCTACCTACCGATGCCCTGGCTGCACCAAGTGAAGCCGGGCGGCCGCATCCTGGTCACCCTGTCCGGCTGGAGCTACGCCTCCGGCCTGGCCGAGCTCACCGTGACCGGCCCCGGCGAAGCCACCGGCCGGTTCCTGCCCGGCTACACCAGCTTCATGATCGCCCGCCCGCACGACCGCCCGCCCCGCTCGACCCTCACCATGCTGCCCGGCGACGAACGGCCCAGCCTGATCGACCCGGCCGCCGTCGACACCTGGACCGGCAGCTGGGTCGCCCAGCTCGCCGCCCCCTCCGCCGAACGCATGGGCAACGGCGCGACCCAGATCCTCTCCGACGTCGCCACCGGCTCCCAGGCCCGCACCGCACCCCGCCCCGACGGTGGATGGACCGTCACCCAACGGGGCCCGCTGCGGCTGTGGGACCGCGTCGAAGAGGCCGTACGGCTCTGGCAGCGGGCCGGCGAGCCGCACCAGGAAGGCTTCGGGATCACCGTCTCGGCGGCCGGACAACGGGTGTGGATCGGTACGGAGGACGGCCCGGGCTGGGACCTGCCGATCTGAGCGGTTGCACTGGTGGAGGGCAGTGCCCTACCAGAGTCCGGCGGCCAGCCAGACGGTCACGGCCGCGGTGGTGACGAGCCCGAGGTTGAGCGCGATCCGGCGGTCGCCGCCGGTCAGGTGGACGGCGACCGCGCCGGCCTGGAGCAGCACGAGGCCGACGGCCGCCGCCAATGCCAGCGGGGGCGCGACGCCCGTCAGCGGCGGCAGGACCAGGCCGATCGCGCCGAGCACTTCGACCGTCCCCAGCGCCCTGAGGGCGGGCAACGGTACGCGGTCCACCCAGGCCATCATCGGCCGGAGCTGATCGGGGCTGCGGGTAGCCTTCAGCGTGCCCGCGTAGGCGTAGAAGAGGGCGAGCGGTGCCGCGAGGAGCCAGTAGGCGATGTTCATGGTTTCCGTTCGGTGTTCCTGTTCACGTGTCACCGGTCTACGGGGACCGGTCGACTGCTTCAGGCGAGGTCGGTGGCGGGCTCGGTCGCGTAGCGGCTCATCGCCTCGGCGTTGGCCTGCGGCGTCAGCGGCCGGCCGTCGGCGAGCACCTGCTGGAGGTCCCGGAAGTACTGCACGTACAGGTCGGGGGTGAACGTGCTGAGCATGGTGGCGGGTTGGTCGGTCGGGTTGGCGAAGGTGTGCGGGGTACCGGGCGGGACCATCACGAGCGTCCCCGCGGTGGCGTCGTGGTCCTCGTCCCCGACGGTGAACCGCACGGTGCCGGAGAGGATGTAGAAGCCCTCGTCGTGCCGGGCGTGGCGGTGCTGCGGCGGCCCCTGGGTGTGCGGGGCGAGGACGGACTCGGCGATCGCGAGGCGGTGCCCGGTGTGGCTGCCGTCCTCCAGGACGCGCATGCGCGTGGTGCCCAGGACGATCGTCTCGCCGCCGCCGGGGCCCACCACCGAGAGGGCGGGGCCGACCTGCGGTCCGTTGCTCCGTGTCTCCTCGGTCCTGGGTCCTTCGGCCATGGCTTCTTCGGTCCTGGCTTCTTCGGGCGTGGCTTCTTCGGGCGTGGTCTCTTCGCTCATGTCCACCAGTGCACCGCCGGGGCCTCACGGGTGTCCAAGACCCGTCCTGCGGTATCGATACCCGGCGGGTATCGTTGCAGCGTGGAGCTTCGTACCTTGCGGTATTTCGTGGCGGTCGCCGAGGAACTCCACTTCGGCCGGGCAGCCACCCGACTGCACATGACCCAGCCGCCGCTCAGCCGGGCGATCAAGCAGCTGGAGGCCGAGGTGGGGGCCCTGCTGTTCGACCGCTCGCCCGCCGGCGTCTCGCTCACCCCGGTGGGCACGGTGCTGCTCGACGAGGCGCGGGCCCTGCTCGACCACGCCGGCCGCGTCCGTGCCCGCGTGAGCTCGGCAGCCGGCGCCGCGACCATCACCGTCGGCATCCTCGGCAACCTCACCGACCCCGGCGTGACCAGGCTGGCGGCCGCCTACCGCCGACGCCACCCCGGCATCGACATCCGCGTCCGCGACACCGATCTGACCGACCCCACCTGCGGGCTGCGCGCCGCACTCGTCGACGTCGCCCTCACCCGGGCACCGTTCGACGAGACCGCCCTGACGGTGCGCACACTGCGCAGCGACCCGGTCGGCGTGGTCCTGCGCGCCGACGATCCGCTGGCCGGCCGCGGCCGACTCCGGCTCGCCGAACTGGACGACCGCCGCTGGTTCCAGTTCCCCCAGGGTACCGACCCCGTCTGGCAGTCGTACTGGAACGGCGGCAGGCCGCGCGAGGGCGCCGTGGTGCGCACCGTCCAGGAGTGCCAGCAGGCCGTCCTGTGGAACGGCAGCGTCGGCCTGGCCCCGCTCGGACACGACCTGCCCGCGGAGCTGGCCGTGGTGCCGCTGACCGACATGGCGCCGAGCCGCGTGGTGGCGGCGTGGAACGAGGGCGACACCAACCCGTTGATCCGGTCCTTCGTCGAGATCGCGACGGCCGCGTACCGCCGCTGAGCACCGGCAACCGGTCCGGCCGGTGCCACCGCCCTCGCTCGGGCGCGGGCGAACGCCTTCGCCCGCAACACCTTGAACGGCTGCCGGGGTACGGCATGCACAGTACGCCCGCTGCCCGGTTGTCCGCCGTACGGCCGGGAAGCGCGGGCTCCTGTCATCCGCGGAGGTGATGCGTTGCTACGCCTCGGAGATGACGGTGTCTCAGTCTTCACGGCGAGGTCGGATCGGAGTTCGCGACCTACCGTTTCTCACATGACCAGACTCCGTCGCGCCGCCGTGGCCGCCGTGCTCGCCCTCGTCCTGCCGTTGCCGATCGCCGGGGCGAGTTCGGCGCTCGCGGCCACCGCCACAGCTCCCGCCGCCTCCTCGGCGGAGGTGTCCGCCGCAGAGCTCGACCTGCCCCGGCCGACGGGGTCGCAGGCCGTCGGCCGCAGCACGCTGCACCTCGTCGACCGGGACCGCCCGGACCCGTGGGTGCCGGCCGCGGGGGCGCGGCAGTTGATGGTGTCGATGTACTACCCGGCCCGTCCCGGGACGGGCGGTCCGGCGACCCCGTACCTGACCGCCGAGGAGGCCCGGCTGCTGCTGGACTTCCAGGTGCCGGGCGGCACCATACCGCCCGAGGCGGCCACCGGCCTCCACCCGTGGGCCCGCACCGACGCGCGCCCGACGCCGGGCAGGTACCCGCTCGTCGTCCTCTCCCCCGGGTTCACGCTCCCCCGCGGCACCCTCACCGGCCTCGCCGAGGACCTGGCCAGCCGCGGGTACGTCGTCGCCGCCGTCGACCACACCTTCGAGACCTCCGGCACCACCTTCCCGGACGGGCGCACCCTGACCTGCGCCGTCTGCCAGGACCTGAACGACGACAAGATCGCGGCCGTCCCCCCGAGCCGGGCCAAGGACATCTCCTTCGTCCTCGACCAGCTGACCGGCCCCCGCCCCGCCTGGCCGCACGCCCGCATGATCGACCGGGACCGGATCGGCATGGCCGGGCACTCCATCGGCGGCAACTCCGCGGCCAGCACGATGGCCGCCGACCAGCGGATCCGCGCCGGCGTCAACATGGACGGCAAGTTCTTCGACCCGTTCCCCACCGGCGGGCTGGGCGGACGGCCCTTCCTGATGCTCGGCACCCAGTCCGTCCACAACCCCTCGGGCTGGGACACCACCTGGAACGAGGCCTGGGCCCGCGCGGACGGCTGGAAGCGCTGGCTGTCCGTGACCGGCTCCGACCACGGCAGCTTCACCGACGCACCACTCATCGGCGCCCGCGCGGGCCTGCCCGACCCCGAGGCCACGCTCGCCCCACTGCGCGCCGAGAAGATCACCCGGTCCTACGTGGGCGCCTTCTTCGACCTGCACCTGAAGGGCATCCCCCAGCGGCTGCTCGACCGCTCGTCGACGGCGTACCCGGAGGTCCTCTTCCAGCAGCCCCTCCACTGAGCCCGGCGGCCCCTCCGCCAATGCGAAATCCCTTTGCCCGGCCGCCTCGCGTGGTTCGACACTGAGCCCATGCTCGGATTCGTCAGGACCGACAACGAAGCCCTCGTCTCGTGCCTGGGCGACCCGCAACGTGCCGTAGCGGCCTACCGGGAGCTGCTGCGGCGCACGGAGGACGCGCTCGGTGCCATCCGCGCCGGCCTGTCCCACGAGAGCGCAGCCGTACGGGAAGGCTGCTGCCGGCTTCTGGACCACCTGGTCGATACCGAGTCCATGGGCGAGCTCATCACCATGGCCGACGATCCCGACGCCCGGGTCAGGATCGCCGCGTTCCACGCCCTGGCGTGCGACCGGTGCAAGGGGGACACGTGCGCACCGGGCGCGGACCGGGTCCTCGAACCAGCGCTGCGGCACCTGGCCTCCGACCCCGACCCGCGGGCCAGGGCGATGGCCGCCGAGCTCGTCGGCAAGTTCGCCCACACCGATGCCCGAGCCGTCGCCGCCTTGCGCAGGTCCTCCGCGCAGGACCCGAGCCCGGCCGTCCGGAAGAAGGCAGGATGGTTCATCCCCGGAGGGGCCGTCTACGAACGGACCGCCCCTCACCCGCCCAGGTGACGGGCCAGCCCTTACGTCCCCGAAGGGGGCCCAGCCCGGGTCACGCCGGTGGGATCGGGCCGAGGTAGGTGCCGCCGGAGGCGTCGATGGTCTGGCCGGTCACCCAGCGGCCCTGCGGGCCGGCGAGGAAGCCCACGACGTCCGCGACGTCCTCCGGCAGGCCGATCCGGCCCAGGGCGGTGATGGACTCCAGTCCGGCCATCGCCTCCGGGGCGCTCGTCCACGCGGAGGTCATGTCGGTGAGGATCACGCCGGGGTTGACGGTGTTCACGGTGATCCCGCGCCGGCCGAGCTCGTTGGCGAGGGGCGCGGCGAGGGCCACCAGCGCCGTCTTGCTGACGCTGTAGCCGATCTGGAGGGGCGAGCCGATCCGGGCAGCGGCCGAGGCCACGTTCACGATCCGCCCGCCGTCCCGGAGCAGCGGCAGGGCCCGCTGGATCACGAAGACCGGCGTGCGGACGTTGATCGCCATCACCCGGTCGAACTCCTCCTCGGTGATCTGTCCGATCGAACCGGCCAGGTGGATGCCCGCGTTGTTCACCAGGACGTCCAGGCCGTCCTCGCCGTGCTCCGCCAGCCCGGCCGTGAGGCCCTCGAACAGTTCGTCCAGCGCACCACTGGTACCGAACCGGGCCCGCACCGCGAACGCCCGGCCGCCGGACTTGGCGATCAGCTCCACGGTCTCCGCGGCGGCCTCCTCGTTGCCGCCGTAGTGCACCGCGACCAGCGCCCCGTCGGCGGCGAGCCGCAGCGCGACCGCCCGCCCGATCCCGCGCGACCCGCCCGTCACCAGTGCCGTCCTACCGTCCGGTTCGCCCATGGCCGCCGCTCCTTCGTACCCGCCCCGGCCGAGTCCGGGGCCGGTTCCGGATCGTCACGGCCCGATGCCGGACAACCCCTCATACATGCCCGGCGCCGCAGCGCTGATGCCACCCGGCGGACGGCGACACGACGACGGCCCCGGCACGGGCGGTGCCGTGCCGGGGCCGTCGTGGCCGTCGTGGCCGTCGTGGCCGTCGTGGCGGAGGGATCGGATCCGGAGCCCGGAGGGGTCAGATCCGGACCCGGTTGGCCGGAGCCACACCGGCGGCGATCCGGCCTGCTTCGATCCAGCCCGGGGCGTCGCCGCCGTGGTTGAGCCAGACCCTCATCGCGCCGTCGTCCGCCAGGACGAGGTAGTCGTCCCTGCCGTCGCCGTCGAAGTCGGCGAACCGCACGTTGTCGCGGGGGGCGACGCCCGCGGCGATCTGCCCGAGTTCCCGCCAACCACCGTGCCCGTCACCGCCGTTGTTGATCCACGCCTTGACCGAGCCGTCGTCCTCCACGACCAAGTAGTCGGCGCGTCGATCGCCGTTGACGTCGGCGAAGCGCACCTTCCCACTCGGGGCGACGCCGGCGGCGACCCGGCCGATGGCCTCCCAGCCTCCGTACCCGTCACCGCCCTTGTTCAGCCAGACGCTCACCGAGCCGTCGTCCTCCAGGACGAGGTAGTCGGCCTTCCCGTCACCGTCGAAGTCGGCGAGTCGTACCTTCGCGGGCGGGGCGACGCCTGCGGCCACCGTGCCGCCGCTGCGGAAGCCGCCCTTCCCGGTACCCGCCCAGCACATGACCCGGCCGTCCGGCATCACCTCCAGGTGATCGGCCTTGCCGTCGCCGTCGAAGTCCGTGAAGTACGGTGTGGAGTAAGGGAGTTCATCGGGGCCTCGGTCACAGGAGGACTCCTTCGGGACCGGCTCCTCCCAGCCGCCGCGCCCGTCACCGCCCCGGTTGAACAGCATGCACTGGTCGAAAACCCCACCGCCCTTGCTGGCGAGGTAGTCGACCTTCTTGTCCCCGTCGATGTCGCCCAGCCACACGTACTTGCTCGGCAGACCGACACCGGTGGCGACCTGGCCGAGTTCGGTCCAGCCGCGCTCGGCGGTGTCGCCTCCGTTGTTGAGCCACGCGTCCAGCGAACCGTTGTCGCCGACCACGACGTAGTCGGCCCGCTTGTCGCCGTCGACGTCCGCGAAGCGGACCTTGCCGCCCGGCGCGACCCCCGCGGCGACCTTTCCGAGAGCGCTCCAGCCGCCTCCGCCGGGCATGTCGGTGCCCTTGTTCAGCCAGACGTTCACCGAGCCGTCGTCGCCGACCACCAGGTAGTCGGCCTTGCCGTCGCCGTCGAAGTCGGCGAAGCGGACCTTGTCCCCGGTGGCCACTCCGGCCGCGATCCGCCCGACGCCCGTCCAGCCGCCCCGGCCGTCGGTGTTGAGCCAGGCGGAGACGGAGCCGTCGTCCTCGACCACGAGGTAGTCGGCCTTGCCGTCGCCGTTGACATCCGCGAAGCGGACCTTGCCGCCGGGGGCGACGCCGGCCGCCACCGTGCCGACGGCCTGCCAGCCGCCTCCGGCGGGCGTGCCGGTGGTCCCGCCCGATCCGCCGGACGGGTCCATGCCCCCGCCACTGCCGGGCGTGCCCGTACCCGTGGTCCCACTGGAGCCGGTCGACGGATCCATCCCCCCGCCACTGCCGGGCGTGCCCGTGCCGGTGGTTCCGCCGGATCCTGTGGACGGATCCATCCCTCCGCCACCGCCGGGGGCACCGGTGCCTCCCGGCATGTCGGTCCCCCGGTTGAGCCAGGCCTGCACCGAGCCGTCGTCGTTCAGGACGAGGTAGTCGGCCTTCCCGTCGCCGTCGAGGTCGGCGAAGCGGACCTTGCCGCCCGGCGCGACCCCGGCGGCGATCCTTCCGACGCTCTGCCAGCCTCCGCCGCCCTTGGCGTCGGTGCCCCGGTTCAGCCACGCCTGGACCGAGCCGTCGTCGCCGACCACCAGGTAGTCGGCCTTGCCGTCACCGTCGATGTCCACCGGGCCGTCACCCAGGACGCCCCCGCTGTACGGGGCGGGCTTGACCTCGACGTTCTCGGTGATCCAGCCGTCGGCGGCCGCGGCGGCGACACCCTCGTAGAAGGCGTCGGCGATCTTCGTGTAGCCGCTCGGGGTCGGGTGCAGGCCGTCGCCGCCCCTCATGTCGCCCGCGGTGACGGCGCCCATGTCCGCGAAGCCCACCTTCATGCCCTTGCCCCGCCAGCTGTCCACCAGCGGCGGCAGGAGCTTGTTGTAGGCCTCGAACAGGGGCTGGAAGCGCGCCCACGGCGTGGCGGGGTCGGTCGGGGGAACCGAGCCGAGCACCACCGTCGCGTCCGGCGCCATGGCGTGGATCTTCCCCAGCAGGGTGTCCATCCGGTCGCGCGCGTCCTGGGGTGTGGTCGGGGCGCCGCGGTTGAGGTCGTTGGTGCCCGCCATCAACGTGATCACGTTCGGCTTCGCCGCCGGCAGCCAGGTGTCGAGGTCCCCCTCGCGGTAGCCCGCATTGTCCGTCAACTCGTCGATCCGCCAGCCCGAGTGGCCCTCGTGATCGCCGTCGAAGCCTCCGTCGCCGTGCTTGAGGGAGCCGACGAAGTCCAGGCTGCCGGTGTGGTCCTTCAGCGCCTGCCACAGCTCCTTGCGGTAGCCCAGGCTGTCATTGGCGCTGCCCACGCCCTGGGTGATCGAGTCGCCCAGCGGCATCACCGTCAGCTTCGGCACGTCCCACGGGTCCCGGCTCTCCAGACCGGTGTGCCGGACGGTCACCGCACCCGGTGCCGCCCCGGCCCGTCCGTCACAGGCGAACGTGCCGTACTGCGGGTGCGCGTCGTGCTGCCGCACCGTCTGGCTCAGGCACTCCGAGAGGGCCTGCTGCCCGAAGGCGTTCGGGTGGACGAACTCCTGCGCCTCGCCCTGCTTGCGGGTGCTCGGCACGCCGGGCAGGTGGTCGACCCAGCGCACCCACTCGGCGGCGTCGGCGGCCAACGGGGACCGCGGGGAGTTCTCCACCCCGGCCGTCCTGGCGTCCTTGGAGTTCAGCTCGTGCCCCGCGAAGGCGGACCGCGGGTCGAGGAAGACGGCCTTCTTCGCGACCGCGGCCTTCTTGAGGGCGTCGGAGATCGCCGGGGTGACGGTGCGGTTGGTCCAGGCGGCGTCCTCGTCGTAGAAGGGGAACCCCGCCTTGGTGTACCGGTCGTAGGTGTCGCCGGTCTCGCGCATGCCCAGGGGCTGCGGGAACGGGCTCGAGTAGGACTGGACGACCAGGGTGTAGTCGCCGTCCTCGTACCCCGCGTCCCGCATGGCGGCGCGGATGTCGTCGACCGTGCCCTCCACGCTGCCCTGAAGGCCCGCCACCTTGCTCTTCAGGGGAGCGTCCTCGCCCTCGTGGCAGGCGCCCCGGCCGAGCAGGAACCGCTGGGCACAGCGGTTCAGGATGCCGGAGAAGTCGAGGTCGTTCCCGCCGACGGACAGCGCGATCACCTTGACGTTCTGCTGCTTCGCCAGCTCGCGCAGTTGCTGGACCTGTGGCGCTTCGCCCTTGTGGCTCTCGCTGCGGACGTGCTTCGTCTCGGCTCCGGAGCAGGCGATGTTGAAGCGGTTCGCCGGAGGGATGCCGTAGAGGTCGACGCCCTTGATCTCGGCCACGTCCGAGCGGTCGCACCCGTTGCCGCCCTGGTAGGAGGTGCCGCCGTAGACCTTCGTCAGGTCGTAGCGGCAGGTCTCCGCTTCGGCGACCTCCCCGGTGCAGTCCGTCGCGGCGCGGTCGGTGCCGAGACCGGAGCCGGAACTCGGGTAGTCCCCGTTGCCGGCCCAGCGGCCGCCCTCACCGGAGATGTAGCTGTCGCCCATGGACACGACGGCCTCGGAACCGTCCGAGCACTCCGAGCCCGCGCGGACGGACAGCTGGGATGCCGCCTTGCAGGAGAGCTTCATGGCCAGTAGCCAGCGCAGGAAGTCGGTGCCCTTTTCCACACGCTTCCCACCGGGAGCCATCACCTCGTAGGACGTGCCGGCGTCGATCGCCTTCCCCATTTTGCCCCACTCGAGAATCATGTCCTTGTAGCGGATCACGGGGAAATCCCCCTTGCCGGAAGAATCGTCGACAGCGGCCAACATGCGCTTCTCGACCGACCTGTTCCTGGCCGACTCGGCCACTGCCACAATGAGGACGAGCAGTGGTTTCCTCAGATCGCGGTACGGCTCCCCGCTCACCGCCGGTCTCGCGAAGGCAAGCGCGCGCACGGCTCCTTGGATTCCGCTCTTCGCGATGCTGTACACCGCACTATCCTTGCCCTCCAAGTCCCCGTATCTGCTCCCGTAGCCGAGGTCGACCCGTTCGGAACCGGTTCCGGGGCCCTCCGTCTCGATGGCGCCGCCGTCCTTGCGGAGGTAGAAGTACCGGCTGTCGATGTGGAATCCGATGACGTAGGAGTTGGCTTCCCTGATGATCAGCTGAACGCTTTTCTCTCCCCCGAACCCGAGAGAGGTGATGTCGAGCAGCGCGATGCCGTCACCCGTCAGCTCGATATTCGTGACGTTCATGGTTTTCGGGTCACCGGATTCCTGGTCCTCCGTGATGACGAAGTCGTGAGGCTTTCCGTGCAACCCCTGACGCAGATTCGATATGACGGTCGCGAGCCGATCCTTGAAGTCCACCTCTGCCTCGGCTTCGGCAGCGTGGGCGGGGCGGATGAGGACGGCCAGAAGCAGCGACAGGGACAGCAGGAAGGCGCCGGTCCGCAGGAGCGCCCGGGAATGAGGGAGCGTCACAGCCGCGGTCACCTCGCCATCAGGCCGTCGGTCGCGGTGTCCGGCGGCCTGCCGGACGGGGGTGTTCTGTCTGATCGGTGGGCGTTGTGGATCCATGGGTCCGTTTCAGGTGTGGAGTGCCCCGCGATGGCAGGGCTGCCGGTTCGGGGTGGCTGCCCCCGCTCGACAGGTGGCGTCTGATCCCCGCTTGAGGAGTTGGTCGTGCGCCACGGCCCCGGGGCGACCGTGGTTCGAGCCCGCGCTGGCGAGCGCGTCGTCACCGGAGGGCGGTCGTTGGTCGGTCCCCCCGATCGACGCGCCCGAGCATCAATATGTACTGCAATACTAATCTGGACTCAAGTCCACTTTGTATGTGATCCCCGAACTGCGCAGCGCGGTGTTCGCGGCCGTGATGCGCCTGCTGACCGAGCGTGGACCGCAGGCGGTAACCATGGCGGCCGTCGCGGCGGTGGCCGGCGTCCACGAGAGTTCGCTGTACCGGCAGTTCGGCACCCGGGAGAAGCTCCTCTACGAAGCCGCGTCGCGCTACTCCGACGGCGCCCTGCGGCAGCACCCGGTCAGCGACGACGTCCGGGCTGACCTGCGCGCGACCATGGCGTCCCTGGTCGACTACCTGGACACGCCCCAGGGCGCGGCCATCGTGCGCCTGGCCACCGTCACGGTGTCACCGGAGTTCGACCGCGAGAGCACCCTGTACTGGCACCGGCGCCTCGACCACTCGATCGGCATCGTCCGCAACGGCATCGCGACCGGGCAGCTGCGCCCCGACACCGACCCGAGGCTGGTCGTCGACGCCCTGATCGGGCCGGTGCTGGCACGCGTGGCACTGTTCCGCGCGGTGATGGCGAAGCCGGACGCGATGCGCCTCGTCGACCAGGTGCTGCGGGGCCTGCTGGCGTAATCCACCGACGGGCGCGGACGCCGACGCCGGCCCGGCTCTCCGGCTCAACCTCCGGGTGGACGAGGCACCATGACCCCAGGCCAGGTGACCGGCGGGAGCGCCGAACAGCCGGTCGATAATTGGGTGTCGCCGATCAGTCCCGGACTGATAGCGTCCCGGACGTGGCAAAGCTGAACCAGATCATCGCCGTTGAAAAGGGCGTCAAGTCCAAGTCCTTCCAGGAGCTGACGCAGGCCCACCAGGACCTGCAGAAGCCCGCGCTGCTGGCCGGGATCTCCCGCGCCTACCAGCCCAAGGACGAGGAGGGCGAGCAGCTGCCGCCGGAGTCGACCCGGGTGCAGCTGAAGGCCGAGGACATCCTGCGGTCCACCGCGAACACCCTCACCCGGCTCTTCGACGTGACGGCCACCAAGGACTGGGCCAACATCGACGCCCGCGCCGACGTCGTGGTGGACGGCCAGGTGCTCCTCTCCCGGGTGCCGGTGCCGTACCTGCTCTTCCTGGAGAAGCAGCTCACCGACCTGTTCACCTTCGTGAAGAAGCTCCCGGTGCTGGACGCCTCCGAGTCCTGGAACCTCGACCCGTCCACCGACGCCTGGAAGACCGAGCCGGTGCGCACCATCCGGACCAAGAAGGTGCCGCGCAACCACGTCAAGGCCGAGGCCACCGAGAAGCACCCGGCCCAGGTCGAGGTCTACTACGAGGACGTCGCGGTCGGCTACTGGACCACGGTCAAGTTCTCCGGTGCGCTGCCGGCCCGCCGGGTGAACGAGCTCGCCGAGCGGGTGGAGAAGCTCCAGCAGGCCGTCAAGTTCGCCCGCGAGGAAGCCAACGCCGTCGAGGTCACCGACCAGCGGGTGGGTGACGCCGTCTTCGGCTACCTGTTCCGGTAGCCTCATGATCGCCCGCCCGGGGAGCCGGGCGGGTGCGCCGAGCGCGACAAGTCCCCTGCCTGGGAAGCCGGATGGGTGGGCCCGTGCGCGGTGCGAAAAGCTGACACTGACGTTGAAGCTGACCAGGGGTCACAGTGGAGGTTCGAGCCCTCCCCCCGGCACCACCGGCCGGGGTAGCCCAATCAGGCAGAGGCAGGCCCTGTCAATCTCAGACTCTCGCTCCAGTCTCAGCATTCGCCGCCGAACACCGGATCGACCGGGTGCGGACGAATATCGACGAATGCAGGTTCAAGTCCTGTCTGTGCCGCTCCGTGGCACGGTAGTTCAAAGGTAGAACGCGTCGATTTCAACCTGATCCGCGACCCTTAAACGTGCCGGTGTGCGCAATTGGGCGGCAAACAGGGGCCCGGGAGCAGGCTACGCTCCCGGGTCCTCTCGCGTTCCCGCGCGTTCCCGGCACGTCCTGTCCTCACCGCGCGGGGAACAGCTCCAGGATGCGGCGGGCGGACGCCGGGGCCGACGACCCTGCTGCTCAGCGCCTCGTCTCGTACCTGGTCAGGACCACGCCGCCGGGAAACGTCCGTGTCTCCACCAGGTTCAGGTTCACCCAGCTGTCCAGCGCGGTGAAGAACGGCGTGCCGCCGCCCACCAGGACGGGATAGGTGACGATCACGTACTCGTCGATCAGCCCGGCGCGCATGGCCGCCCCGGCGAGCGTCGCACCGCCGATGTCCATCGGGCCGCCGTCCTCGGCCTTGAGCCGGGCGATCTCGGCGATCGCGTCGCCGGTGACCAGGCGGGTGTTCCAGTCCACCTCGCTGATCGTCGAGGAGAACACCACCTTCGGCGTGTCCCGCCAGTTCCGGGCGAACTCGACCTCCGCCGGGGTGGCGTCGGGCTGCTGGTCGCCCGTCGGCCAGTAGGAGCTCATCGTCTCCCACAGCTTGCGCCCGTACAGCGACAGGCCACTTGCCCGCCCCTGGTCGAGCCACCACTGGAACAGCTCGGGGCTCGGCGGTCCGCTCCAGGCGATGTCGTCGCCGGCCGCGGCGATGTAGCCGTCCAGGGTCAGGTTCATGCCGTAGACCAGTTTCCGCATGGCCCAGCCTTCCGTCCGTGGGTGTCCGGCGTACGGACCGGCGCGGCTCGGGACACTCATCGGTGCGCGATCCGGGCTCGCCGGCAGTCCTCGTGCTTCGAGCTCAGCCTGGTGTACTCGGCCGACACTGGCAAACCGCCTGATCCGACCTCACCCTCACGGGGGAATGCCACCGGTTCTGAGACCGGCCATGAGGGACAAGGCCGTCGGAGGCTGCCCTGCCCTGTGCCGTGGATGCTCGAAAAGTCCCCGTTCGACCTGGGCTCGCCCAGAGCCGGTCCACTTGAACGCCGGATTCGAACAGCTCCATCATCGGTTGCCTGCGACGTCCCCGGCACATACCCGAACTCGACTTCCGGGTATGCGTCTTGACGAGAGCGGTGCCGCAGCAGCAGTCCCCCGCGCCCGCCCGCGAGTCCGAGGAGTCCGCCAGGTGATCGACTTCCAGGTGCTGACCGAGCTGGCCTTCCGCGAGGGCGTCGAGCGGATCGGCGTCGGTGTGGTGGTCCGCGACGCCTCCGGCCGGATCCTGATGATCCGCCGGGCCGCGCACGACGTCCTGCCCGGCCTGTGGGAGTACCCGGGCGGCGGGCGGGAGGACGGCGAACCCGTGCCGACCGGGGCGGCGCGGGAACTGGCCGAGGAGACCGGGCTCACCGGCCTGCCGCTGGAGTACGCGCGGCACCTGGACTTCAGCAGCCAACAGGGCCTGCGCGTACGCCAGTTCGTCTTCACCGCCGTCGTGCCGGACGGCACCCCGGTCGTCCTCTCGCCCGACCATGACGGCCACCAGTGGGCCGACGCGGAGCGGCTGCCGCCGACCGGCGAAGGGCAGCGCGCGGTGATCGAGTGGCTCACCGGCCGTCTGGCCGTACCCGGTTGGCGGCCGGCCGGCGGCTACCTCACCACCGTCGCCCGGCCCAGCGCCTACGGCTGCTTCCTGGTCACCGACCCGCGGGGCCGCGTCCTCGGGATGCGCTCCGCCGTCGACCCCGGCGTGTGGAACTTCCCCGGCGGCAACGTCGAGCACGGCGAGACCCCCTTCACCACCGCCCTGCGCGAGGCCCGGGAGGAGTTGGGCCTCGACCTCGCCGCGGAGAACCCCGAAGCCGTCGCCCGCAGGCGCCTGGTCGCCGTCATCCACGAACAGGCCGGCGCCGACCAGCCCGTCCCCGCCTGCGGCTTCGTCTTCGACGGCGGCGTCCTGACCCGCGAGCAGCAGGCCCGGATCCGCCTTGATCCGGCCGAGCACACCGAGTGGCGGTTCGAGACGGCCCACGACTGGCACGCCCGGCTGACCCCCGCCCGGTACCAGCGGCTCCGGCAGGTGCTGCGCGCCCACCGCTCCGGTGTCCCGCTCTACCTGGAGCGCCCCACGCCGACCGACGACGACTTCGAGGGCGTCCTGGTCTTCGTCACCGACCGTGCCGGTCGACTGCTGATGAACCTGCGCGAAGACAGGCCGGGCATGGCCTGGCCCGGCTACTGGACGCCGATCGGCGGCTGGCGGGAGGCCGACGAGAGCGCCCGGGAGAGTGCGGTGCGCGAGGTCCGCGAGGAGGCCGGCCTCGAGATCACCGGCCTGCGGCCCCTCCCCGACCCGCACCACGACCACGGCCTCCCGCTCACCCGCGTCCTGCACGCCGTCTGGGAGGGCCCCGACAGCGACCTGCGGCTCGGCGACGAGGGCCTGGCCGTCCGCATGGTCCCCCTCGACGAGGTGCTCGGCCTCAAGGTCCCGCCCTACCTGCACCACTACCTGCCCCTGCTCGCCGCCGCAGCCGACCAGTCCACCGGGAGCACCGCATGAACCGCACCGACCCCACCGACCACACCGGCCACCTCGCGGACACGGCCGCCGGGGCACCGGGTACCGACCCGCTCGCGCTGGTCGTCGGGGTCCACCTCGTCCTGTTCGACGGCGGCACGGTGCTGCTCGGACGGCGCCGCAACACCAGCTACGCCAACGGGCTGTGGCACCTCCCGGCCGGGCACATGGAGCGGGGCGAGCCGGTCACCCGCGCCATGACGCGCGAGGCCGAAGAGGAACTCGGCATCACCATCGCCGAGGAGGACCTCGAACTCGTCCACACCCTGCACCACCTCGACACCGACCACAGCCGCCTCCAGCTGTTCTTCCGCCCGGCCCGCCACACCGGTCAGGTGCGCAACGCGGAGCCGCACAAGTGCGCGGAACTGCGCTGGTGGCCGCTCGACGGACTGCCGGCCGACACCGTGCCCTACACCGCACACGCCCTCCGCGAGATCACCCACGGCAACCGGCTCTCCGCCCACGGCTGGCCGGTGTGACGCCGGCACCACCGAACCCCCTCGCACCGACCAGCCGCGGAGGTCCGTCTCGCTCGACCTCCCGTGCGTCAGTCCGGCAGCCAGTGCAGTTCGCGTGCCAGGGCCTTGGCGACGGCGCGGATGCGGCGGTGCAGGGGCGACTGCTCGCGCGGGAGGACCAGGTGGAGCGTCAGGCCGGGCGCACCCCTCAGCGGTCGCCAGGTGAGACCGGCCGGTTGCACCGTGGCCGCGGCCTCTCCGGCCGGGGCGAGGGTGACCCCGTCCCGCAGGTCCCGCTGGGACAGGTCGAAAGCGACAGCGGGCGTGTGGAACCGGGGGTGCGGTCGGGTGTCCCGGAACAGCGCGGACAGCTGATCGTGGACCACGGGGTTGGCCGCACGGTCCGGGAGCCGCAGCGGGTACGCGGCCGCGTCGGCGATCTCGATCTCCGCGCGTTCGGCCAGCGGATGGTGCTGCGCCAGCTGGACCCCGATCCGCGAACGCCGCAGCAGGAACCGGCGCACGCCATCGCCCGGTTGTTCACCGCGGGTGATCCCGGCATCGATGCGGCCGTCGGCGACCGCCGGGGAGATCTCCGGTGTCGCCATCGGGACCGCGCCGACCTCGAGTCCGCTGTTGTCGCGAATCAGCCGGTCCACCAGGGCCGGTGCCGTCTCGGCCCCGGCGCTGAGGCTGTATCCGATGCGCAGCGTGCCCAGTGCTCCGGCCGCCGCGCTCCGGGCGGTGTCCCACGCCCGGTCCAGCGCCGCCAGCGCGGGCGGCGCGGACTCCGCCAAAGCCGCACCGGCCGTGGTCAGTTCGACGCAGCGCGTGTTGCGGACCAGCAGGGCCGTCCCGAGTTCCGCCTCCAACCGGCGCATCCGGGCGCTGAGTGCGGGCTGTGCGATACCGATCCGTGCGGCCGCGCGGGTGAAGTTCAACTCCTGTGCCAGCACCAGGAAGTACCGCAGGCTCACCGTGTCCGGCGCCACGCGCCCTCCCCGCCGATTGATAACGATCCGTTCTGAGCCTAGTCCGTACCGGTCTTTCCCTCGACCGCCCGTCAAGCCCTAGCCTGCGCATACCGGGATCGATCGATCCGATTGTCGGTCCGACGTCGGACGTGCCCGGCCGAACACAGGAGGTTTCCATGGCCAAGGGCTACTGGGTCAGCGCCTACCCCGCCGTTTCCGACCCCGCGACGCTGGCCGCCTACGCGGAGCTGGCCGGTCCGGCTGTCCGGGCCGGGGGCGGGCGTCTCCTGTCCCTTGACGGTCGGGTCGTCGCCCACGAGGCCGGAATCACGCAACGCGTCGTTCTGATCGAGTTCGACAGCTTCGAACTGGCCGTCGCGGCCTACGAGAGCGAGGCGTACCAGGAGGCGCTGGTGGCCCTCTCCGGCAGCGTCGAGCGCGACTTCCGCATCATCGAAGGCATCGACTGACCGGCGGGCCCGGCCGTCGCCGAGCATCGGGGGCTCTCGCAGTACCTGGATCACCAGGGTCTCCCGGACGTCCGAAACGCCTGCCAACCTGGTTGAGTCGAACGCGCCGACAACACTCCATGGACACGCACCGCGGCTCTACCTCCATCAGGTCGATTCAGCTGCCCCGTATCCGCGACCATGTCGGCTCGTTCGTCCACGACAGAAGGGGGACGGAGACCAATGGCGGACAACCAGTTCACCACCCACACAGGGCTTTTCGATCTGAGTGGGAAGTACGCCCTCGTCACTGGCGGCACCAGTGGCATCGGGATGATGATGGCGCGCGGCCTTCTCCAGGCGGGCGCCCGCGTCGTCATCAGCTCACGCGACGCGGACAGGTGCGCGGAGGCACAGCGTCTACTGTCCGAATTCGGCGACGTTCAGGCAATCCCCGCCGACCTGTCCAGGCACGACGAGTGTCAGCGCCTCGCCGATCTCGTCAAGGGCGACTCGGAACGCCTGGACATCCTCGTCAACAACGCGGGAGCGATGTGGCGCGAGCCGCTGGCGACGTTCCCGGACGAGGCCTGGGACGCGGTGATCGACCTCAACCTCAAGTCGCCGTTCTGGCTGGTGCAGGCGCTGCTCCCCGCACTTCGCAGGGCGGGCACCGCCGATGATCCCGCGCGGATCATCAACATCGGCAGTATCGCCGCCATCCACGTCGCCGAGTCGCCCAACTACTCGTACGCCAGCAGCAAGGCGGCACTCCATCAACTCACCAGAGTGCTTGCCAGGGAGCTGGGCCCCCAGCACGTCACGGTGAACGCGGTAGCACCGGGAGTGTTCCCGTCGCGGATGACGGCGTCCGCACTCGATGCCATCGGCGACACGATCGCGGCGGCGGCCCCTCTGCGCCGAATCGGCCGCGACGACGACATGGCGGGTATCGCCGTGTTCCTCGCCGGCCGGGCCGGCTCCTACCTCACGGGCGCCGTGATCCCGGTGGACGGCGGCATCGCGACGACCGCATCGGGTACCCCCTAGACTGCGGAACGGACTTACGGTGAGGAGATGGCCACGATGGATCCACGCACCGAGATCCGGGAGTTCCTCAGCTCGCGTCGCGCCCGCATCGCACCCGCGCAGGCGGGCCTGCCCGCTTACGGCGGCAACCGTCGGGTCAAAGGTCTGCGCCGCGAAGAGGTGGCGCTACTGGCGGGGGTGTCGGTCGACTACTACGTGCGCATGGAGCGCGGCAGCCTCGCCGGTGCCTCCGATGGCGTGCTGGACGCGCTGGCCTCCGCCCTGCGACTCGACGAGGCCGAGCGCCACCACCTGTTCCACCTCGCACGCCAGTCCAGGGTGCCCGGCGGCCCACCCCGGCGTAGGCCCGCCGTGATGGTGCGCTCGACGCTGCAGCAGGTGCTCGACGCGGTCTCCGACGCACCGGCCTGGGTCAGTACCGGCCGTTATGACGTGCTCGCCACGAACAACCTCGCTCGCGCGCTGTTCTCACCGGTGCTGGCCGACCCGCGACGGCCCGCGAACACGGCGAGGTTCGTCTATCTGAACCCCGAGGCGGCCAGGGACTTCTTCGTCGACTACGACCAGATCGTCGGTGACGTGGCCGCGAAGCTACGCATGGAAGCCGGCCGCGATCCGCACGACGAGGAGCTGATCGCCCTGGTCGGCGAACTGTCGACGCGCAGTGAGCTGTTTCGGCAGCGGTGGGCATCCCAGGACGTGCGACTGCACCGGTCCGGCCGCAAGCGTGTTCGCCATCCGATCGTGGGCCGGCTCGACCTGGACGTCGAGTCCCTGGAACTGCCCGCCGAACCCGGCCTGCTCCTCAACGTCTACACGGCACCCGCGGGCACACCGACCGCTGACAATCTGGCGCTCCTCGCCTCGTGGGCGGCCACCCACCAGGCGCCGGCGACCGAGCTCGAAGCGGATGACGGACAGTCCAACCGTTGAAGGTGGCGCCGTGGCGGCGCGATGATGCTTGACGCCGTGTCGGTGGCTCGGACAGGGCCGGCACTGGCATGGATGTTCCTCGAGCCCCGACCACCGTCCGCTCACCCACCCCGGAGGCAGCACCGTGGAGAGCCTTCTCCAGGCCGTGGCCGTGATCGCCCACGACCGCGACCGGAACCTGGTCGCGACCCTGCACTACGCCGCGAACAGCTGGATCACGGCGTCGGCGTGGACGATCCCCGGCGGCAAGGTCGAGGTCGGTGAGCGCCTCGACGAGGCCGCCGCGCGCGAGCTGCGGGAGGAGACCGGGCTGCTCGTCGAGCCGGCGGACCTGCGGCTCGTACACACCGTCCAGGTGCGCACGGGCTGGGACGGCGAGCACCCGTTCCTGCTGTCGGTGTTCCTCGCCACCGCGTGGCGCGGCGAGCTGACGAACACCGAGCCGGACAAGCACCTCGACGCGGTCTGGTCCCCGGCCGACGGGCTACCGCTGCCGATGTTCCCGACCGCCCACGCCGCCCTCACCCACCACCTCTCCGGCGGGAGGGGCTTCTCCACCTACGGCTGGGACGACGAAGGCTTCGACCCACGGGCCCTGATCGGCGCGTGACAGCGGCGGGCCGCCGCCGACCGGGCCGCCCGCTTCGGCCCCGGTGTCCTAGCTCAGACACCAGCCGCGAAGTAGGTCGTGGGTAGCGGGACGAGAGCCGCTGGCCGAGCCCACCGGCCTGGCGGCCCTCAAGGAGGAGGTCGCACGCCGCTGGGGCGTCCTGGACGTGCTGGACGTGCTGAAGAGCGCCGACTTCCTGACCGGTTTCACCGAGGAGTTTTCCTCGGTAGCCGCGTACGAGCGCATCGAGCGTGACGTCCTCCAGCGCCGCCTCCTGCTGGCCCTCTTCGCGCTGGGCACGAACATGGGCATCCGGGCGATCGTGGCGACCGGCGAGCATGGCGAGAGCGAGGCCGCGCTGCGGCACTTCATCACCGTCGACAACCTGCGGGCCGCCGTCATCAGGCTGGTGAACTCCACCTTCGCCGCCCGCGACACCGCATGGTGGGGGCAAGGCACCGCGTGCGCGTCGGACTCGAAGAAGTTCGGGTCCTGGTCCTCGAACTTCATGACCGAGTACCACACCCGCTACGGCGGCGACGGCGTGATGATCTACTGGCACGTCGAGCGGAAAAACGCCTGCCGGCCGGCACCGCCGACTAATCGGTCGCCCAGACACACTTGTCGGGTTGACCGATCCGACGGGTGCGGACGCCGCACGCAGCCGTGTCGAGCAGAGTCGGACCGGGCGGCGAGAGGTCACACAGCTCGTCGCCCCGTTTCAGGGGGGCGGCAGGAGGAGCCAGGCCTCAGTCGGGCAGTCCCCAGAAGGAGCCGTGCAGACCGACCTCGGCGAAGTAGGCGCCGGCGGCGGCGGGGTCGCGGCGGGTGTAGCCCGGGTCCAGGCGTCCGGTGTACCAGTCACCGGCGAAGTGCCACAGGGTGCCCAGATCCATGACATAGCCGCGTTCCTGGCCCGTTTTCCGCAGCCAGGTGTCGACGCAGTCGGTGGAGCAGAACAGGCGCTGGTTGCCGCAGGTGTGCACGACGTCGTCCCAGACCCGGTGCATGGGGGTGAGGAAATGGGCGACCTGGTCGCCCTTCGGGGGTGCCTCCCGGCCGACCACCCAGGCGTGCGGGGTGTCGCAGGCCGGGCAGCGCGTGGCGACCAGGACGTCGGGCTCGTCCTTGAGCAGGTGGGGCATGGCGAACGAGTCCCAGGCGCAGCCGCCCCACCACAGGGTGTGTGTCCCCATGACGGAGAAGCCGAGCGGCACGGACGCGAAGGGGTGGGCCATCACGACCTGGTCGTCGTCCTGCGGGTCCAGGACCACGTCGTGGTTTGCGTGAAGGGCGCGCAGTTCCTGGCGCACCTGATCGGGGGCGAGTCCGGTGAGTGCGGCGAGTTCCGGCACGCTCGGAGCGTGTCCGGTGCGGGCGAATCCGTGGTAGACGGCCAGGCGGACCCGCTCCGTGGCGTGAAGGCTCGTCGGTGCTGCTGAGGCGTTCCCGGTCATTCCCCTGGTTCCTTCGCTGGTCGAGGTGCTGGTGTCCAGCGTGCGCCGTGGAAGCGCGCGGGGGCTTGAACGCTCGTGCGGCACACTCGGGACATGACTTCTGCCGGGGAGCGCGCCGCCTACTGGCGGGTTCCCGGGCTTGCGCTGGAGGCCATGGACGCCCGCTTCGAGCGGTACGCGTATCCGATGCACGCCCACGACACGTACTCGTTCGGCGTCACCGACGACGGCGCGCAGTCGTTCGTGTGCAGGGGAGGGCGGCACGTCAGCGCGGCCGGGCTGGTCATGGCGTTCAATCCGGACGATCCCCACGACGGGCGGTCGGCGGTCCAGCACGGCTACCGCTACCGGATGCTGCACCTCGGCGAAGGTCTTGTCCGGGAGGTCCTCGCCGACGCGGCGCCCGGCGACGCCGGGCTGCCACTCTTCGACACTCCGGTGGTGGACGACCCGGTCCTCGCCCGAGCGGTGGCCCGCCTCCATACTGCCGTCGCCGAGAACGCCTCCCGGCTGATCGTCGAGGAACGCCTCGCCGCCTCCGTGCTGGCTCTGACCCGCCGTGCCGCGACGCGGTCCGCGCCGGTTCCGGACCAGCGGGGCCGGGTGGACCTGGCCGCGATGGCACGGGCCCGCGATCTGCTGCGGCAGCGCTTCGCCGAGAACGTCGGCGCCGACGAGCTGGCCCGGGCGGCCGGGTGCAGCCGTTTCGCGCTCTACCGGGGCTTCCGCACGGCGTACGGCTTCGCACCCAGCGACTACCAGCGCGATCTGCGATTGCGCCGAGCCCGTGCGCTCCTGGCCGAGGGCACGGCGCCGGCGACGGTGGCCGCCGAGGCCGGCTTCGCGGACCAGGCCCACCTCACCCGATGGTTCACCCGCACCTACGGCGTCACCCCAGCCGCCTACCGCACGGCGCTCCACAGAGGAGGCCAGCGGCCGTGGCCAGGGCGTGTTTCATAGGTGGTCGCTCGTGAAACACCGCGCCGCCCGGCAGTCCCTCGACGCACAGCTCGACTCCCTCGCCGAGGCCGGGGTGACCCGGGTCTTCTCGGAGAAGATCTCCACCCGCGCCACCCGCCGGCCCGAGCTGGAGGCCGCCGTGAAGCTCGCCGGAGAGATCCGCTCCTCCGGCGTCGCCGTGACCCTCGTCGTCCATGAGCACAAGCGGCTCGGCCGCGGCATCGAACTCGCCATGCTCGCCGAAGAGCTCAAGGCCAGCAACGTCGGCCTGGAGTTCCTCACCGGGGAGTTGAAGGGCTCACACGACCCCTCCGGCATCGTGTTCACCGTGCTCGCGGCCATGTCCGGCATGGAGCGCGAGTACATCCGCGACCGCACCCTCGAAGGCCACGAGTCCGCCCGCAAGCGCGGCAAGACCATCGGCGGTGCGGGCGTCACCGACGGCTCCATACTGTCCATGGCCCTCCACCTCCGCGACCAGGACATGAGCCTGCGCGATATCGCCAAGCGGCTCGTCACCACCATCGGGGCGAAGAAGGGCCGGCACCCCTCACCCGCCACCGTCATGCGGATGCTCCGCGAACACGACGAGCAGGCCGCCACGGCGGCGAGCATGTGATCACCCCGCTACTTTGCGGCTGGTGTCCGAGCTGGGACACCGGGGCCACTTCCGGGAGTACCGTGGCGGCGCGCCACACCCCTCGGGCGGCCGGTCGGCGGCGGACTGCGGGCGGGTCAGTGCAGCCAGGGCTGGTAGTTCGGGTTGTCCACGCAGCCGGACTCGACCAGGGAGGCGGTGGCCCGGTCGACCGGGCAGGCCCGGCTGATGAAGTGCCGGTCCACGCCGCCGGGGAACGCGACCTCCACCTGGTCGGCGTACTGGTGCTGGTCGCCGATGGTCGCGTTGACGTCGATGCCGCCGGGGGCGTCGATGAAGTAGTCCCAGGGCACCTTCTTCCACTTCTTGTACAGCTCGGGGTCGTAGGTGGTGCTGACGAACGGCGAGGGCTGGTTCTGGAGGACGTAACTGGTGATGTCGTACTGGCCGTTGACGGTGTCCTTCGGCGCGAAGCCCTGCTCGAAGATGACGGACGGGTCGCGGCCGTCCGAGCGGAAGAGCGGGTGGCAGTTCTTGCGCCAGTGCGGCGTGGGGGTGATGCGGGGTACGTCCACCCGGCGGTCCACAGCGGCGTACAGCGGGTCCGGGCCTTCCGGGATGCTCTCGAAGGTGCTGGCGGGGAGGGTGACGGCGGGCCGGTCTGCGCAGTCGTCGGCACGCAGTTCGGCCTCGTCGGCGAAGTCGATGCGCCGGCCGTCCAGGACGATGGCGACGGCCTCGGTGCCGAGTTCACGGACGATGACGCCGTCGCACTGGGGGCCGCTCCAGAGCGCCTCCCCGCTGGGGTCGAGACAGCGGAACGGGGCGGCGTCGGCCTGGGCAGCGGGGGCGGCGGCGGCCAGGCTCTCGGGGGTGAGCACGACGGCGCAGGCGAGGGCGACCGCGCTGGCGGCCGTGCGGATTCGAATGTTGATCACGGCCGTTACCCTGGCCGCCCGCTGCCCCGGGGGTACCGCAACTCACCCGATCGAGGGCGTGTCAGCGGCTTCGGTGGACGCCTTCAGGCGTCCGGGTCCGCGTGGATCGGGCGGGCTCGCTCCACGGCGGGCCCGCCTCCCCGCCGTCAGCCGACGACGACCGGCTCACCGGTCAACTCGACGCCGGACCGGCCGAGTTCGGCGACGGCCCGGGCGGTGGTGTCGGCGGCGACGCCCGCGGTGTAGTCGAGCAGGACCCGGACGGCGAAGTCGGCCCGCACCCCGTCGAGCGCGGTGGCCTTCACGCAGTGGTCGGTGGCGATGCCGACCACGTCCACCTCGGTGACGTCCCGTGCGCGCAGCCAGTCCGCGAGGGCGGTCCCGTCCGAGGTGAAGCCCTCGAAACCGCTCTTGGAGGCGGAGTGCGCGCCCTTGTAGAAGACCTCGTCCACGATCGTCTCGGCCGTGGGCGCGAAGTCGGGGTGGAACTCGCCTCCTTCGGTGCCGACGACGCAGTGCACGGGGAAGGAGTCCTTGAAGTCCGGGTGGTCGGAGAAGTGGCCGCCCGGGTCGAGGTGGTGGTCGCGGGTGGCGACGACGTGCGTGTACTCGCGGCCGGCGGTGCGTTCGACGAGCTCGGCGATGGCGCGGGCCCGCCCGGCACCGCCTCCGACCGGAACGGCTCCGCCCTCGCAGAAGTCCTTCTGCACATCGACGACGATCAGTGCACGCCCCACGGCACAGGCCTTTCTCACGGGAGTCTCGGTCCCCCACCCGTGCCCTGCCGGACGGCGGCCCGCGCCTCCCGTGCGCGATGTTCACCCGGGCCGAGCAACCCCGGAGGGGCGGCTCCGCTCACCCGGACGGGAACCGGACCGGCTGTGGACCGGGCCGCCGAGGGCGACCTCGGGGATTCCGGGCGGATCGGCGCATTCATGGCCATCGGCAATCAGAAGTGGTCAACAGCGGTTCACTACGGGGCAGTTCCGACCTTTCGGTCATGGCCGCCGACCGCACTCCGTACTGTTGTGAAGCGAGCACGCCCCGGTCGCCTTCCGACCCGGTTTGATCGCTGACTGTTACTATCCGGTGACAATTCGCCCATGATCGATGGGCGGCCCAGGACGTCCCCAAAGATGGCAGAGCCCGAATCGCGGCATCCACGCCTTCGGGCGAGCAACCACCTCCCCCGGAAAGGGGTACCCGTGATCGTCTCCAAGCGGAACCGCCTGCGCCTGGCCGCCGTGGCCACCCTCAGCACCCTCGCCCTCGGCCTGGCGGGCACCGCCCTGGCGGCCGGCCCCACCACCACCGACCCCGCGCCCACCGGGCCGTCCGTCACCGCGCCGTCCGTCACGCCCCAGCCCGCCACCCCGCAGGCGGCCACGCAGGCCACCATCACCGCCAAGCCGTCGGTCACCACGGTCCAGGCGTGGGAACTGTTCCGGGTCACCGGCACGACCACCGGGCTCAAGGCGGGGAGCACGGTGACCCTGCAGCAGAAGCAGAACGGCGCGTGGGTCACCCTGCCCGCCTCGGTGCCCACGACCAGCAGCGGTGCCTACTCGCTCGGCGTGAAGCTCGGCATCACGGGCCTGAACGAGCTGCGCATCGTCAGCGGGGACACCGCCTCCCCGGTCTTCACCGTCACCGTGCGCTGACACCGGTCACGGCCCCCTTCTCCGCGGCTCACGGCCCGGGGCGGGCGGCACACCAGGAGCCACCCGCCCCGGGCCGAACGCGAACTGCGCCTGGCCCTCGGCCTGTTCGACGCACTCGGTACACCCATCCAGAGGACCTGCGACAGCGCGGCACCACCGCCTCCCGGTCGAGCGGCGTACGGCCCGGGCATCCCCCGATACCGGGCCGTACGAGCACGCCAGGACCCGCACGGCACCGATCCGGCTGCCCGACCTCAGGGTCGGGCCACCTCGGCACGCCGTGCGGGTCGGCGTCGGGGAGTGCGGGTCAGCGCACCGTGACGGTGAACACGGGCGAGGCGGTGCTGCCGCTGACGATGCGCAGCTCGTTCAGGCCCTTGATGCCGAGCTTCACGCCGAGCGAGTAGGAACCCTTGCTGTTGGTGTGGACGGAGGCGGGCAGGGTGACCCACGCGCCGTGCTGCTTCTGCTGGAGGGTCACCGTGCTTCCGGCCTTGAGGCCGGTGGTCGTGCCGGTGACCCGGAACAACTGCCACGCCTGGACGGAGGAGACCGACGGCTTGGCGGTGATGCCGGCCTGCGCGGCGGCCGACTGCGCGGCGGACACGGGCTGGACGGCCGGGGTGGCCGCCATGGCGGTGCCCGCCAGCCCGACGGTGAGCGCGCTGAGGGTGGCCACGGCGGCCAGGCGCAGGGAGTTCCGCTTGGAGACGATCACGGGTGCACTCCTTTCACAGGAGGGTTCGGCCCGAGGCCCGATCGATGCGATCGACGTGACTCGGGCTCTGTCACCTATAGGGACGCCCCGCTGGGCACTTCGGTTGTGGACGGAACGTCACTTTCTTGTAACAGCAGGCGAGTTCGCGATCAGGGTCAGGGCGGACAGGCCAGGCCGGATCACATGAGCTTCCGGCTGCCGCCCTCCTTTGTCAGAGCGCCCACGTTGATCGGCTGGAGGATGACGGTGATCGCGCCGGCCGAGAAGTGCTGCACCGGGCCGCCGGTGTTCCGCCCGTGGAAACTGTGCGGCAGCGCCTGCCCGTTGGTCGGGTCCGTACCCGCCGTATACATGTCGACGATGCCCTCGTACCCCTGCCGGGCCTTGGCGTCGTTGCCGTCCGCGGCCTGCTCCACGGTGATGCGGTCGTCGCCGTCCTCGGCGACGACCGCCGCCACGTGGTAGGGCCACCCGCTGGTGTTGTCCGGGTGCTCGAAGTCCTCGTCCCACGCGGTCTCCACGATGGCGAACGCCTGGCCGGGGCCCGGCCGTTCCTCGCCGTTCGCGTTCGGGCCGCCGGGCCGGGCGTTCGCGTAGGCCGCCGCTCCCTGCGCGTTCTCCGCGTCGCCCAGGCCGAACTGGTGTCCGCCCAGGGCGAATTCGCTGGCGTCCTGCCCGAGGGCCAGCCGCTGCCGGTGCATGATCTCCTCGGCGGTGTGGGCACAGTCCGCGAGGAAGGACGTCTTCGGCTCGTACTCCGCGTACGTGCGTCCCGCGATCTGCCCGCTCTGCCCGGTGGCCTTGCAGTACCGGGGCGCCGGGGCGCCTTCCGCGACCCAGATGACGGTGGTGTCCGCCGCGGGATCGGCGGTCAGGAGGTAGAGGCCGTTCTGCGAGACCCGTGCGGGCCCCAACTCCTCGGTGGTGACCTGGGCGTAGCGCTGGACGGCCGTCGCGCCGGCGGCGCGCGCCGTACCCCGGGCCGTGGCGTCCACCGTCCGCTGGACGGGGGCTTCTTCGAGGCCGTGGTCGCTCTGCTCGGGCATCCGGCTCATCACCCGGACCGCGTTGGCCTCGGCCTCGCGCTCGAAGCGGTCCCCGGGGTCGGAGACGCTCAGCCCGGACCCGTTGTCCGTACCGGCCACCGGACCCTGGCGCTGCTGGATGACGTGCGTCAACTCATGGGCGAGGGTGTGCTTGTCAGCGCCGCCGTCGCCGATGACGACATGGCTGCCGGAGGTGTAGGCGCGGGCGCCCACCTCGGCGGCGGAGTCGCGGGCCGCGGAGCCGGTGTGCAGACGGACGTCGGAGAAGTCGGCGCCGAAGCGGGATTCCATGTCCCGCCGCAGCGGTTCGTCCAGCGGCCTGCCCGGCGTACGCAGCACGTCGTGCACGGCGGAGCGCTGCACCGGCTCCTCCACGGGCGGCTGGTGGCCGCAGCCCGCGCCGTGCCGGTGCCCGTGCCCGTGCCCGTGCCCGTGCCCGTGCCCGTGCCCGTGCCCGCTCCGCTGGAGCATCCGGACAACGGCCGCGTTGCCGACGGTGCGCTGCAGTCCGAGGAGCCCGTCGGGCGCCTGGCCGCCGCGCGGGGCCTCCCCGGACCGTGTGGCCGCGCTCCTGGGGGTGCGCTGCGGCTGCTTCTCGTCCTTCGTCGGCTCGTGCGCGTGCATGGAACTCCGCTCGTGGGGACGGCAGTTTCGTGGTGTTCCCCCTACATACCCGGTGCGGCGGTCGCGGGTAAGGGGCGCGAGGGCACGATGCACTGCCCGTACGGGCAACACGTCCGTCCCGACGAGCACCGACGGCCGAGCCCGACCCGGGCGAACCGTCAGCCGCGCGGCGGCAGCCGTCGGGTGATCCGGCCGAACAGGTCCTCCAGCGGCTCGCCGAGGTCCCGGCCGAACTCGGTCAGCCCGTAGGTGACCTGGGGCGGCGTCGTCGGCTCGACCTTCCGCCAGACCAGGCCGTCCTGGACCAGCGCGCGCAGGGTCTGGGCGAGCATCTTCTCGCTGATGCCCTGGATGCTCTCGCGCAGCTCGTAGAACCGGAGGTCGTTGGCCCGCAGGGAGATCAGCACCCAGATGCCCCACCTGCTGGTCACGTGGTCGACCATGTCGCGCGCGGGGCAGTCGGTGTGAAACACCTCATACCGCCGCCCGGTTTCGGCCTGCTTGTCCTGCGCACCTACCTCCATGTGCTGAGCTTACGTCAAGGTACGTCCTTACCAAGGGTTAGCCGCCGCTCCTAGCGTGAAGGCCACAGAGTCCATCGGGCAAAAGGAGCTGACCATGATCGTGGTGACCGGGGCTACCGGGAATGTGGGCCGACCGCTGACGCGGGCGCTGGCGAAGGCGGGCCTGCCGGTGACGGCGGTGTCGCGGCACGCGGCGCCCGTGCCGGACGGTGTCCGCCACGTGGCGGCCGACCTGGCCGATCCGGCCGGCCTCGTACCGGCGCTGGCCGGGGCGGAGGCGCTGTTCCTGCTGCTGTCCGGCGACCTGCACGCCGCCGGAGCCGGCCCGGCCGACATCATCGGCCGGGCCGCGGCCGGCGGGGTCCGCCGGATCGTCCTGCTCTCCTCCCAGGGCGTGGCGACCAGGCCCTTCGGCCCGACGCGGATCGCGATGCGCGCGGTGGAGGACGCGCTGCGGGACTCCGGCCTGGACTGGACCATCCTGCGGCCGGGCGGCTTCGCCTCCAACGCCCTGTGGTGGGCCGAGTCCGTCCGCGCGCACCGGGTCGTCGCCGCCCCCTTCGGCGACGTCGGTGTGCCGATCGTCGACCCGGCGGACATCGCCGAGGTCGCGGCGGCCTGCCTGGTGGACGACCGGCACACCGGCGCCGTGTACGAGCTGACCGGTCCGGAGGTGATCACCCCGCGCCGGCAGGCGGAGGCCGTCGCCGCCGCGCTGGGCACGCCGGTGCGGTTCCACGACCTCACCCGCGACGAGGCCCGGGCCGCCATGGCCCGGAGCATGCCGGTGGAGCTCGCCGAGGACACCCTGGACATCCTCGGCTCCCCGAACCCCGCCGAGCTGCGCGTCAGCCCGGACGTGCGGCGGGTCCTCGGCACCGCCCCGCGCACCTTCGCCGACTGGGCCGCCCGGCACGCCGCCGCGTTCCGCTGAACCCGGTCGGCACCGCCGGAGCGTCCTGGGCCGGTCGGTCCACTACCGGCACCGGATGCTGGAGTTCACGACGCGTCCTCCTCCGGCACAGCGCACCGGACCGCGGCACCTCCACGCTGGGCGGGAAGGCCGGTGCGCTCGTTCTGCAGGTCCCACAGTTCCCTGAACCGGCCGCCCTCCTCGGCCACCAACTCCGCGAACGTGCCCTCCTGGAGGACCTTCCCGTCCTCCAGGACGACGATCCGGTCGGCGACGGCCACGTTGGTGAGCCTGTGGGTGACCAGGACGACCGCCCGCTCCCGCGCGACCGCCCGCAGGTTCTGGAAGATCCTGTGCTCGGCGCGCGGGTCGAGGGCGGCGGTCGGCTCGTCCAGGACGAGCAGCCCGGCCTCGCGGTGGAACGCCCGGGCGATGGCCAGGCGCTGCCACTGGCCGCCGGACAGTTCCTCGCCGCCCATCCACTCCACCGCGAGCAGGGTGGACAGGCCCCGGCGGAGCCGGGCGACGACGTCGGCGGCCCCGGAGGCGTCGGCGGCGCGCAGCACCGCCGCGTCGCCCTCGGCGGTGGGCTGGCCCAGGGTGATGTTCTCGCGGCAGGTCAGCGGCCAGCGGGCGTAGTCCTGGGGGACGACGGCGACCTGGCGCCACAGGGCGTGCGGGTCGAGGTCGCGGGTGTCGGCCGCGTCCCAGCGCACCGCTCCGGCGTCGGGCAGGTAGAGCCCCGCGAGGAGCTTGGAGAGGGTGGTCTTGCCGGAGCCGTTCTCCCCCACCAGGGCCAGGATCTCGCCGCGTTCGACGTGCAGGTTCACCCCGTCCAGCGCCTTGCGGTCGGAGGCGGGGTAGGCGTAGTCGAGGTTCTCCACCGCGATCCGGTGCGGGGCCTCGGGCGTCCCGGTGCCGCGCTTGGGCCGGTGGCCGCCGGCGGTGTCGAGGAAGCTCGACCAGTCGTCCAGGTACATGCCGGTGCGGAAGAGGTCCGCGCCGTAGCCGACGATGCCGCGCAGGCTGGTGCTGACAGCGGTCAGGGCGAACACCGCCGCTCCGCCGCGCGGCAGGCTCATCCGGCCGGTGCTGACCAGCCACAGCATCGCCGCCCACACCACCGCGGTGCCGAGGCCGGAGGCGGCGGCCCCGATCACCGACACCCGGGCGCTCTGCATCGCCGCGCGGCGCGAGGTGGCGTCCAGCCGCCGGCCGACCTGGTCGTACTTGACGAGCAGGAACTCGCCCATGGTGTCGGAGCGGACCTGGTCGGCGTTGCGCTTGAGGTGGATGTACCAGCGCAGGTTCGCCATGATCCGGCGGTCGCCGACGGCCGCCCGGTTCGCCAGGAACTGCACCCGGGCGGCGTGCACCGACGCGATGCCCTGGGGCAGCGCCGCCAGCACCAGCAGCGGCAGGAGGGCGGGGTGGAGCACGGTCAGCACGCCGGCCGCGCCGAGGAGCGAGGCGAGGGAGGCGAGCAGGTTCTGCGCCTCTCCGACGATGTCCACGCAGACCTCGGCGCCGCGGTCGGCGGCCTCCAGTTCGTCGTTGTAGCCGGCGTGGTCGTAGGCGGTCAGTTCGGCCGCCACGGTGGCGCGCAGCACCGCGGCCTCCGCCTCCCGGGAGATGCGGGGCGACAGGTGGATGGTGACGGTCCGGATCGTGATGCCCAGCAGGGAGCGGGCGCCGGCCGCCGCCGCGATGACCAGGATCGACGGCGCCGCGCGGGTGAGCTTGTCGCCGACCTGCCCCGGGCCGAACAGGGCCGAGATGGTGCCGGTGGTCGCGAACAGGCCGGCCGCGCCGAGCACCGCGGAGACGGCCTGGCAGGTCAGGAGCAGCGCGACAGAGGTGCGGTCGATGCGCCAGCCGAGGCGGAAGGCGCGGACGACGAGCGCGGGCAGGCGGCGGGCCATCGCGCTGACGCTGATCGCCTCGATCGCCTCGATGCGGCGTCCGTCGGCGAGCCACTGCAGTTCCTCGTCGGCGGCCTCGGCCGACGCCGTCGTGGTGCTCAAGCGTTCGCCTCCTCGCGCGGGGCGGGGGCCAGCGGCAGGCGGGCCACCAGGGCCCCGGGGACGGGTGGGACGTGGATCGACGGGGCGGGGGAACAGGCCACAGATCCTCCAGGAGCGGAGCGGTGCGCGGACGTGCGGACTCACCGGTCCCGGCCGACAGGAAAGCTCAAGTGGCCTTTCCTCAGGCTGAGTTGACCGGTCCGACGGAGTCGTTACGGGCGGCTGGGCGTCCGATGATGGTGCTGTTCGAGCGCGGCGTTCAAGTGGATTCGCCTCCGGGCGAGCCCGGGTCGAACGGGGACTTTTCGAGCACGATCCGGGCATGGTTCAGCGCATATGCCAAGCGGACGGGCGGCGGACGGGCGTCGCCGGATTCACCCGTTCGGCTGGTCTGCCGCCCGAGGGGATGCCGCGCCGCCAGGCTCCTGAGGCGGGTGGGGTGGCAGGAGTTGAGTACGGATACTCATGTCCCGGGCCAACTGGATCGGGCACGATGCTCACCGTCAGTGAGCTTGTGCGGAAGGGTTCTTGTGTCCATGGTCCGAAACAACGTCAGGATTCCCCTCGTGGTCGGCGCGGCCGCGATGGCCGCAGCCGTCGCCGCCGGGTGCTCCTCCGATCCGGGAGCGGGGCCGGGAACCGGCCCGGGAGCCGCCCCCGACAAGCCGGCCGCGACCTCGGGCGGCGCCGGCTCCCCGGGTGCCGCCCCGACGTCCACGCCGACGCTCCAGGCGTCCGGCGCCCCGGCGTTCGGCTCGCCCAGCAGTACGCCGACCGGCCCGCCGATCCCCACCGGAGCCGCCCTGCGCGAGCTGCTGCCGACCGCCGCCACGCTGCCCGCCGGGTGGCGGATCGAGGGCAACGGCAGCGAGAACGACTCCGGCACCTACGTCCTGGAGGAGCCGGCCAAGCCGGTCCTGCCCCAGGAGCCGTGCACCCAGATGCGCCTCGCCGGAAGCGTCCTCTCCCTGGACTACAGGGCCTCGGGCGCGACGAACGAGGTCTACGACGGCGAGAACAGGGTCGAGGTCTACCTGGGCGCCTACCACGCCGGCGACGCGGCCAAGCTGCTCGGCGAGATCCGGGCGTACGCGGACCGCTGCACGTCCTTCACCGGCAAGGGGATCGACGGGAAGGCGATTCCGCTGACCGTGACGCTGCAGCCGGTGCCGGGGCTCGGCGACGAGGCCGTCGACGTGAAGAAGGTACCCCAAGGCCCGTACCACAGCGAGGAGATCGTGGTGACGCGGCTCGGCGACCGGCTGCTGTTCCTCAGCGGCGACAACATCCTCGGCCGACTGCCCAACCTCATGCAGCTGGCGGTGCCGCTGTCGAAGACCGCCAGGTGAGCGTCGGATGAGCGCCGGGTAGTCGGCCCGCCCGGGACGACGAGCCCCCGGGGCGGTGGCGCCGGCGGCGGCCTCGACGCCACCGGCGGCGACATCGGCGTCACCGCCCGCGGCGGAGCGCGAGCCCGGACAGGCGCGCCCGCCGCGGCTCAGGGCAGCCGGGAGTACGGGGGCCGGGCGTCGTCCGGAGCCCCGTGGTCGCTGGAGACCAGCAGGAGCACCGTGGCGCGCCGGGCCCCCAGCGAGCGCAGCCGGTGGGGCGTGGTGGCCTTGAGGTAGACGCAGTCGCCCGGGTCGAGCGTGATCGCGCGCGACGGCAGGACCAGTTCGACCCGCCCCTCGTGGACGAAGACGAACTCCTCGCCGGGGTGGTCCCGGAACGGGGCGGGGCCGTCGTCGAGCGGCGGGTAGAGCATGAACGGGGTCATGCCCTTGGCGCCGGCGTCGAGCGCCATCCCCTCGTAGCGGGTGCCGGGCTCGTCCGGGGCGGTCAGGGCCTGACGCTCCGCGGCCCGGGTGACGGTGACCTCGCTCAGCTCCTCGGCCTCGGCGAAGAGGCTGTCCAGGGGGACTTCGAGGGCCTTGGCGAGGGAGGCGCAGACGGCGATCGAGGGAACGCTCTGACCTCGTTCGACCTTCGACAGGTAGCTCTTGGTGACGCCGGACCGCTCGGCCAGCGCCTCCAGGGTCATCAGCCGTTCCTTGCGCAGCTGCCGCACCCGGTTGATCACTGGTTCTTCCTCTCCCGTGCCATCCACCTCCGATGACACACCGTGTCCTCTGGCGGGCCATGCTACGCCGCGGCGCCGCCGGTGCGCCCGGGAGGCCCTGTCGCACTCGCCGCCCTTGTCGCAGGAAACCTTGTGTCCTATGGTGAACAATGTTTCCTCCGGAGCCACGGCTCCGGACACAGGCCTGGCCGCCGGGGCGAGGCCGGAGAACCGGAGCACACACATGGCGAACACCCTGCAGGACTCGAAGGACGTCCTCGTCGACCGCGCCGCGCGGCAGATGGACCGGCACTTCGGGGACTCGACACTGACCACGCGCCAGAAGCTGGCGCTCACCTGCCGGATCGCGTACGACGGCGGCCACGACTCGGGGCTCGCCGGGCAGATCAGCTCCCGCGGGCGCGAGCCTGGCACCTACTACACCCAGCGCCTGGGCCTGGGCTTCGACGAGATCACCGAGGACAACCTGCTCCTGGTGAACGAGGACCTGGAGGTCCTGGAGGGCACGGGCATGCCCAACCCCGCCAACCGCTTCCACTCCTGGATCTACCGGGCGCGCCCGGACGTCAACTGCGTCATCCACACCCACCCGCTGCACACCGCCGCACTGGCCATGCTGGAAGTCCCGCTGGTGGTCTCCCACATGGACACCACACCGCTGTACGACGACTGCGCCTTCCTCAAGGACTGGCCGGGCGTGCCGGTCGGCAACGAGGAGGGCGAGATCATCACCGCCGCCCTCGGCGACAAGCGGGCCGTCCTGCTGGCCCACCACGGCCAGCTGGTGACCGGCTCCACGATCGAGGAGGCGTGCACCCTGGCGCTGCTCATCGAGCGGGCCGCCCGCCTGCAACTGCTGGCGATGTCGGCGGGGACCATCCAGCCCCTGGACCCGGCGCTCGCCCGCGAGGCCCACGACTGGACCTCCACCGACCGGCGCAGCCGGGCGAACTTCGCGTACTACGCGCGCAAGGCACTGCGCACTCACCCCGACTGCGTCAACGGACAGGTGGACCTCTGATGGCCAATCCGCCCCTGCAGGGCATCATCTCCTACCCGGTCACCCCCTTCGACGCCGCCACCGGCGAGGTCGACCTGGCCGCACTGCGCGCGCTCACCGGAGACCTGGTCGCCGCCGGCAGCCACGCCGTCGCCCCGCTGGGCAGCACCGGCGAGAGCGCCTACCTGACCGGGAAGGAGTGGGACGCGGTCTGCGAGACCACCCTGGACGCGGTGGCCGGGCGGGTGCCCACCCTCGTCGGCGTCTCCCACTGGAGCACCGAGGGCACCGTCCGCCGCGCCCGGGTGGCCGCCCGCCACGGCGCCACCGCGATCATGGTGCTGCCCCAGGTGTACTGGAAGCTGACCGAGGACGAACTCGCCCGGCACTACGACGAGGTGGCCCGCGCCACCGACCTGCCGATGATGCTCTACAACAACCCCGGCACCAGCGGCGTGGACCTGCGCCCGGAGACGGTGGTCGCGCTCGCCCGGAAGATCCCCAACCTCACCATGGTCAAGGAGAGTTCGGGCGAGGTGTCCCGCTTCCGCGCCATCCGGGAGCTGTCCGACGGAGAGCTGTCCGTCTACAACGGCAGCAACCCGCTCGCCCTGGACGCCTTCCGCGCCGGAGCCGCCGGCTGGTGCACGGCCGCCCCCTGCCTCCTCCCGCAGCCGGTGCTGGAGCTCCACGCCGCGGCCGTCGGCGGACAGCAGGAGCGCGCGGACGCGCTGTTGCGGGAGCTGCTGCCCTTCCTGCGGTTCATCGTCCGGCACGGCCTCCCCCGGACCGTCAAGGCGGGCCTGGAGATCCGGAACCGCCCCGCCGGGCCGCCCCGGCCGCCGCTGCTGCCGCTGCCCCTAGAGGAGACGGCGCAGCTGCGGGAGCTGCTCACCGGCCTCCTCCCGCCCTCCGCCGCCTGACGGTGCCCGCCCCCACCGGCTCCCCTGTGCGAGGACACCCGTCCCCGCACAGGGGAGCCGGCACCACCAAGGGCCTACGGGTCGAGCCGGACGGTGGCGACGGTGTCCCAGCAGATCCGCCACCCCGGCAGGTCCGTACCGGGCACCGGGACGCGCCGCCAGAACACCTCGTTGACGATGATCCGGTTCACGGTGAACGGGGCGTGGCCGGGCCGGACCCGATGGATGGCCTGCGCCAGCTCGTCGCTGTCGGTGTCGGCGGCCGCGTAGGCGGCGGTGGTGTGGAGCACGCCGAGCGGGTACGCGGTGGAGTCGGGGCCGAAGACCCGGTGGACGGCGCCGCGGACGCGGTGCTGGAGGGCGGCGAGTTCGCCGTCGGGGTGGAGGTCGAGGCGGACGCCGGTGCGGTGGGCGAGCGGCGAGCCGGCCTGGAGGGCGATCGGCCCGCTCCCGGCCACCGCGGCCCGCAACCGGTCGGCGAGGTCGCGGCGTTCGGCGTCGGTGACGGCGTCCGCCGGGGCGGAGGTGAGCATGTCGAGGGTGATGTGCGTCCGCTCGTCCGGCACCGGCAGGACGGGGAAGCCGGCCAGGACCTCGCGCAGGCCGGCGAGGAGCGTGTGCAGGGCCGAGCCCGCCGGCAGGTCGGGCAGGGCGTACACCTGGAGGGCGCGCAGGCCGTCCGGCCAGGGCCGCTGTCCGAAGGTCGGGTGGAACGCTTTCACGTCGCCTCCTGCTGATCGGGGTCGGTGGCGGCCCGGCGGGACGGCGGCCCGTCCGGGGTGAGGCTGTCGACCGTACGACGGGGTTCAGCGTACGGGCGGATCCCCCGCTCCGTACCGGCCCCGGCGTCAGGCGTCCCGGCGGGACAGGCCGAGGGCGGCCAGGGTGAAGGCGACGGCGAGGTAGCCGGCCAGGGCGGCGAAGCAGCCGACCGGGCCGAGGCGGTCGGCGCCCGCCGACGCGACCGTGGTGCCGAGGCCTTCGAAGACGCTCTGCAGGCCGAACCGTGACACCCCGTCGCCGAGCGGTGCCAGCAGCATCGGGGAGAGGAAGAACAGGCCGAACAGGGCGGCGACCGCGCCCGCCGTGTGGCGCAGGACGAAGCCGAGCGCGAGGCCGAGCAGGGCGAAGGCGGACAGGAACAGGCCGCAGCCGACCACGGCGCGCGCCACGCCGGGGGCGCCGAGCGGGACAGCGAGGTGCCGGCCGCTCAGGGCGCGCCGGCCGAGCAGGAAGGTCAGGAAGGCGAGCAGTTGCCCGAGCAGCGCCGAAACCCCGCCGACCACCAGGGCTTTGGCGACGAGCACCTGGCCGCGCCGGGGCACGGCCGCGAGCGTGGTGCGGATCTGGCCGGTGGTGTACTCGCTGGAGGCGGCCAGCGTGCCCAGGGTGCCGACGGCCAGCACGGCGACGTAGAAGCCGCCGGAGAAGCCGTAGCGGACCGGATCGAAGCGCTCGCGTTGCTCGGCGCTCCAGGAGGCCCAGTTGTCGGCCGCGCTGGCGTAGTCGATCAGGCCGATGAACAGCGCGGCGGCCAGGGCCACGGCCGCCGCGAGCGGGGTCGCGCGGACGCTGCGCAGCTTGACCCACTCCCCGGCCAGGGCGCCCCGGGTGGTCGGTGCGGTGCTCATGCGGTCCTCTTTCCGGGAGTCGTGGCGGAAGCCGTGGAGGTGGCCCGGTGGTCGACCGCGCCGCCGACGGCGTCCATGAAGGCCTGCTCCAACGAGGCCTGCCGGACGGTGAGTTCGTGGACACCGATGCCGTGCCCGGCGGCCAGTTCGCCGATGGCGGACGGCTCCAGGCCGACGACGGCCAGCGCTCCGGCGGGCTCCTCGCCGACGGAGGCCGCCCCGGCCGCGCGCAGCAGCCGGGCCAGCTCCGCCGGACGGGCGCAGCGCACCAGGACGTCGGTGCGGGCGTACTCGGCGAGGAAGTCGGCCGTCGAGCGGTCCGCGACGAGCCGTCCGCGCCCGATGACCACCAGGTGGTCGGCGGTGAGGGCCGTTTCGCTCATCAGGTGCGAGGAGAGCAGGACGGTCCGTCCTTCGGCGGCGAGGTCGCGCAGGAGGGTGCGGATCCACTGGACGCCTTCCGGGTCCAGGCCGTTGACGGGTTCGTCGAGCAGCAGGACGGGCGGGTCGCCGAGGAGCGCGGCGGCGATGCCCAGGCGCTGCTTCATGCCGAGCGAGAAGCGCCCGGCCCGGCGCCGGGCCGCCGTCGCCAGACCGGTGAGTTCCAGCACCTCGCGGACCCGGCGGGGGCCGATGCCGTTGGTGACGGCGAGGCCGAGCAGGTGGTGGCGGGCGGAGCGGGCGGGGTGGACGGCGCCGGCGTCCAGCAGCGCGCCGACCTCGCGCAGCGGGTGGCGCAGCGAGGCGTACGGGCGGCCGTTGACGGTGGCCCGCCCCGCGGTCGGGGCGTCCAGGCCGAGGATCATCCGCAGGGTGGTGGACTTGCCGGAGCCGTTCGGTCCGAGGAAGCCGGTGACCCGGCCGGGGTGGACGGTGAAGGTGAGTCCGTCCACGGCGAGGGTGCCGCCGTAGCGCTTGCTGAGGTCGCGTACCTCGATCATCGTGCTGCCTTTCCTTGTGGCGTGCCTCCACGCTCCCGTCCGCGCCGGGGGCCCGGCCTCCCACCGTGGGCGGAATCCCGGCATCGGACGGGGGCCGGTCTCTGCCCGTGGTCGTAGGCCTGGGGGGCGATGCCCCGGCGGCGGGCCGCCGCTAGCCTGGGGCGATGTCCGACATCCCGCGCCCGCCGGTGACCGGAAGGCTCCGCCCGGGCCACTGGGTTCTGGTCGACCTGGCGGTCTCCCTGGCCCTGACCGTGCTCACCTGGCTGCGGGTGCTGGACGCCTACCGGGTGTTCGACCCGCACCACCGGGGCTACGCCGAGCCGACCACGGCCGAGCTGGTGGCGGTGCTGGGGTGCGTGGTCGTCGTCGGCGCGGCGGCGGGCCTGCGGCGGCTCGCGCCGGTGGCCGCTGCCGGGGTGGTGTTCGCCGCCTGGGTGGTGGTCGTGGCGGTGGCCGGACGGCTGACCATCGCCAACCTGGCCGGGTTCCAGGTGGTGCTCGCCGCCGCGATGACGGTCTACCTGGTCGCGGCGGTCGGCGCGCCGCGGGTCGGCGCGGCCGCGCTGGCGTTCGGGCTGGTGGGCGCCGGGCTGAGCGGGTTCGGCTCGCGGGAGCTGTGGAACAACCTGGTGTTCGCCGCGCTGGCGGTCGTCACCGCCTGGGCGCTCGGCAGCGCGGCGGCCCGCTACCGCGCGTACGGGGCGGAGCTGCGCCGTCACCAGCTGGACCTCGCCAGGGCCGAGCTCGCGGAGGAGCTCGCCGAGGAGCGGATCCGGCTGGCCCGGGAGCTGCACGACGTGATCGCGCACAGCATGAGCGTGGTCAACGTCCAGGCGGGGTACGGCCGTTTCGTGATCGGCCGGGATCCGGCGAAGGCCGAGCAGGCACTGGACGCCATCCAGGCGATGAGCCGGGACGCGATGGTGGAGATGCGCGGCCTGCTCACCGTCCTGCGCGGGGCCCCGGCCGAAGGCGCCGACCGTGGAGCGGGCGCCGAGTTCGCCCCCGCGCCCCGACTCGCCGACCTGGAACGGCTGGTGGCCAGCAGCGCCGAGGCCGGGGTGCGGGTCGAGCTGAGGGTCGGCGGCCGGGTGCGGCCGCTGGCGGACGGCGTCGAGCTGTCGGCGTTCCGGATCGTCCAGGAGGCACTGACCAACGTGGCCAGGCACGCGCGCACCGACTCGGCCCGGGTGGACGTGGCGTACGAGGACGACCGGTTGGTGCTGGAGGTGACCGACCCCGGGTGCGGCACGCCGGTCGTCGCGACGGGCGGCATCGCGACAGGCGGCGGCGGGCACGGCCTGGCCGGGATCGCCGAACGGGTCGGCCTGTACCGGGGCCGCCTGGAGGCCGGGCCGGGCCCGGACGGCGGCTTCCGGGTCCGGGCCGTCCTGCCGCTGGCCGAGGCCGCGGTCGAGGCCGCGTCATGACGACGGCCGGGGAGCGCCCCGCCCCGCCGATCCGGGTCGTGGTCGCCGACGACCAGGCGCTGGTCCGGGCCGGCCTGGCCGGGATCGTGGCCGCCGCCGACGGGTTCACCGTGGTGGGCGAGGCCGCCGACGGCGCGCAGGCCGTCCGGCTGGCCCGCACCGAGCACCCGGACGTGGTCCTGATGGACATCCGGATGCCGGGCACCGACGGCCTGGCGGCCACCCGGCGGATCACCGCCGAGAGCGGCGTACGGATCCTCGTGCTCACCACCTTCGACCTGGACGAGTACATCTACGGGGCGCTGCGCGCCGGAGCCTCCGGCTTCCTGCTCAAGTCCACCCCGCCCGAGGAGCTGCTGACCGCGATCCGGGTGGTCGCCGCCGGGGAGGCGCTGCTCGCCCCGAGCGTCACCCGCCGGCTGATCCGCGCGTTCGCCGCCGCCTCCACCGGCCCCGCAGAACCGTCGGCGGACCGCGACGGCGAGCGGCAGCGGGTCCTCCAGGCCGTCACCGGACGGGAGTTGGAGGTGCTCACGCTGATCGGCCGCGGGCTCACCAACACCGAGATCGCCGAGCGGCTGTGCGTCAGCACCGGCACGGTCAAGACCCACGTCGGCCACCTGCTGGCGAAGCTCGCCGCCCGCGACCGCGTCCACCTGGTGATCACCGCCTACCGGGCGGCCCTGGTCGCCTGACACCCGCCCCGGGCTCCTGGACCCCGCCACCCGTGACAGCGGGTGATGACGCTACTCGGCGCAGCGGGTTTGCCGCCCGTCAGCGGGCCCGGAACGCTGGGAGCCCGGGGGGAGCCACCCGCCACACCAGGAGTCCCCGCAGATGTCCCCGAAAACCGTCGCCGCGCTCGCCGCGGGCCTCGTCGGCACCATAGCCCTCGCCCACGTCGCCTTCGCGGGCGCCCCCGTCACCCTGAACATGGCCACCGGCAGCGCCGAGTGCACGCTCACCTGGGCGAAGCCCGGCATCACCTTCAAGGCCCTGACGCCCGGCGGCAACGCCGCGTCCTTCCGGGACGTCGACGCCACCGGGACGGTCACCATCGACCTCACCTCCGTCGGCAACCCCGTCACCCTGGCGAACTCCGTCTACATCCGGACGGCGGCCAAGGGCGGCTTCACCCTGACCGATGCCTCCGGCCACTACGTGCAGGTCTCGAACCTCGAAGGCAGCCTCTCCGGCGACAGCACGTTCGTCGTGCAGACCAGCAGCGACCCCGCCGGCACCCGCCTCCCGGTGTACAACATCCCCACCCGGCCCCGGATCAGCCCGGACGTGCAGTCCGTGCTGCCGCCGCGCGTCAACCTCGCGCTCTCCGACATCTGGATGAGCGTCCTGCCCGAGTTCGCCACCGTCATGAACCAGACCTTCGGCGACGGCACCCTCCGGCCCGGCGACCAGCTCGGCACCTGCACCGCCCGGACCACCTCCTGACGCGGCCGCCACCGGGCGATACCGGGGCGCCGACCGGGTACAGGTGACGGGGGCGGCCCCGCCCCTGACCCGGCGTCCGGGAGGAAACCCCATGTCCGCACCGTTCCAGCACCGCCGGTTCGCCGTCGACGACGACGGCAACGACCTGGGGTACCTGCTGTCGCTGCCGGACGGTTACCAGGACGGGCCCGGGCCGTGGCCGCTGCTGCTCTTCCTGCACGGCGCCCTGGAGCGCGGCGAGGACCCGGCGGTCCTGGCCGCGCACGGCCCGGTCCGGCAGATCGCCGAGGGGGCGAGGCTGCCGTTCGTGGTGCTGGCCCCCCAGTGCCCGGCCCACAGTTCCTGGGTGGCGGAGCTGAGCAGCCTCGCCGCCCTCCTGGCGGAGGTGGAGCGGGAGGTCCGGATCGATCCGGACCGCCGGTACGTGACCGGCCTCAGCATGGGCGGCACCGGCTCGTGGGCGCTCGCCGCCCGGTACCCGCGCCGGTTCGCCGCCGCCGTACCGGTCTGCGGCTCCTGGCTGCGGGAGTCCGCTCCGCGCCTGACCGCCGTCCCCGTCTGGACCTTCCACGGCGAGGAGGACGAGGTCATCCCGGTCTCGCACACCGAGCGCCTGGTCGACGCGCTGCGCGCACTGGGCGGCCCGGTGCGGTTCACCCGCTACCCGGGCGTCGGCCACGACTCCTGGACCCGGACGTACGACGACCCCGAGGTCTACGACTGGCTGCTCGCCCAGTCCCGCCCCGGCGATCCCACCCTCCGAACGGTCCCCGCCCCCACCGCGGCCGCCGCGGACAACCACGTGGAGCCCGCTTAGGCCTATGGCCGGGATCCGCTCGCCCAGGGCCCTCGGCTGACGCCGGTCCACCTGGGCGTTGATCGTCTGTCTACCGCCGTCACGCACGATCGATCCCGCAGAGCGCGCCCCACACGTTCACGGGCGCGAACGGACGAGAGAGGCACACGGGGACATGAAGACGACGAAGAAGCTGCGGCACACCGTGCTCGGGATCGCGGCCGGCATGCTGGCCCTGGTCGGGACGGTGGCGTCGGCGGGGACCGCGCACGCCGACGGCCCGCCCGCCGCGTACCTGGACGAGCCCGGCATCCTCTACCGCGGCGGCCACATCGAGGCGGGCGACACCCAGCTGGTCCTGCAGAACGACGGCAACCTCGTCCTCTACCGGGCCTACCAGGACCCGAGTCTCGTCCACGCCGTGTGGCAGGCGCCCAAGACCTGGGGCTGCGGCTACAAGGCGATCATGCAGGGCGACGGGAACTTCGTCGTCTACGACGTCAACAGCCACCCCTGCTGGAGCGCCGACACCTTCAAGCCCAGTTCCCTGGCGAAGGCCAGCCTCGCGGTCTCCGCCCTCGGCGGCCTCAAGGTCGTCTTCGTCAACCCCAGCGGCGGCCGGAGCATCAGCTGGGCGACGATTCGCAGCTCCGACCTGTACTAGGCACGGTGTCGGCGGTCTGCCGGTGGTGACGGTGATCCATCAGCGGTCTGTGGGTGGCGCGTTGTTCATTGGCCGGGCGGTGCGTCGCCGACGACGCACCGCCCGAGCCGAAGGAGCCCCCGTCATGTCCTCCACCCACCCCAGCCCGCCGTGGGACGTCCACCGGCTGCCCTCCGCCGCCGGCAGGTCCTTCCTGGTCACCGGGGGCAACGCCGGGATCGGCTACTTCGTCGCGGAGCAGCTCGCCGGGGCCGGGGCCGTCGTGGTGCTGGGGAGCCGGGACGGGGCGAAGGCCTCGGCCGCCATGGCCTCGATCCGCTCCCGCGTCCCCGGCGCGCGGCTGCGCCACCTCCGGCTGGACCTCGCCGACCTGGCGTCCGTGCGGACCGCCGCGGACGGTCTCGGACTCGACCGCCTCGACGCGGTGGTCCACAACGCCGGTGTCGCGCTCGACGATCCGCCGCGGTGCACGACGAAGGACGGCCACGAGCTGATGTTCGGGGTCAACCACCTGGGGCACGTCGCGCTGACCCGGGCCCTGGCGCCGCTGCTGTCCGCGGCGCCCGCCGCCCGGGTCGTGACTGTGGGGAGCTTCGCGGCGCGCTCCGAGCGGCTGGACCCGGACGACCTCCAGTCGGCCCGGGACTACCGCCCGAAGCGCGCCTACGGCCGGTCGAAGCTGGCGCAGATGTCCTTCGCCTTCGAGCTCGACCGCCGCCTGCGCGCCCGCGGCAGCACCGTGCTCAGCCTGGTGGCGCATCCCGGCGGCGCCCTGGACTCGCTGACCCCGGCCCGCCCGGGGGTGCACGCGGCGACCCGCGGCAGCCGGCTGCGGGGCGCGCCCGCCGGGCTGCTGCTCCAGGGCAAGGACCGCGGGGCCTGGCCGATCGTCCGGGCCGTCCTGGACCCGCGGGTGCGCGGCGGACAGCTGTGGGGGCCCAGGGCCTTCGGCCTGCGCGGCGCACCGGAGCTGGAGCCGGTCCGCGCCCACATGACCGATCCGGCCCTCGCCGCGCGCCTGTGGGACGCCAGCTGCGAAGCGGCCGGCGTCGAGCCCGACCTGGCCCTCCTGTAGCGGCGGCTTCGTCCCAGCGGCTCCCCCGGTGCCCGTCCATCCCAGGAGGTGGCAGGGCACACGCGCCGGGGGGACCCTGGAGGGGGCGGCCGGCTGCCCCGCGCGGAGCCGAGGAGGTTGACCCGTGAGGTTCATCCAGATCATCGAGTACCGGACGAGTCGGATCGACGAGTTCAACGCCCTGCTCGACAGCTGGGTCGAGAAGAACGCGGGCCACCGGCTGGCGACCCGCTCGCTGCAGACCCGTGACCGCGACGGCGAGAACGTGTACCTGAACATCGTGGAGTTCCCCTCCCACGAGGCGGCGATGCGGAACTCCGACCGCCCTGAGACCTCGGAGTTCGCCGCGCGGGCCGCCGCCCTGTGCGACGGGCCGCCGGTGTTCCGCAACCTCGACCTGGTGAACGAATGGACCTTCCAGGCCTGAGCCGACGCACGGACGCCGCACCGACAGGCGGCGGGGACGGCGGGATTCCGGTCGGCCGGTAGATTCGCTCCCTCACCACCGACCGAGGGAGTCCCCGTGCCCGACCGGCCCAGCCTGCTGTACGTGACCGACCTGGCCTACCCCGCCCGCGGCCGGCGCTACGGCGACGAGGACGTCCTCCTCACCTCCCGGCTGCGGGAGCACTTCGACCTGGCCCTGTGCCACCCGCTCGACGCCCGGGCCCTGATGGGGCGCTTCGACGCGGTCGTGGTGCGCAACAGCGGCCCGGTGCTGCACTACCGGGAGGAGTACGCCCGGTTCCGTTCCCAGGCGCTGGCCGACGGCGTACGCGTCTACAACCCGCTGACCGGGCGGGGCGACATGGCCGGGAAGCGGTACCTGCTGGACCTGACCGCGTCGGGCCACCCGGTCATCCCCACCGTCGACCGGCCTCAGGACCTCGACCGGCTGCCCGCCGCCGAGCGCTACGCGGTCAAGCCCGAGGAGGGCGCCGACAGCATAGGCCTGCGCTTCCTCACCCGCGAGGAGTTGGACGGCGTCGAGTGGAGCGAGGTGCTGGTCCAGCCGCGGATCGACTTCCGGTACGAGGTCTCGTTCTACTTCGTGGACGACGCCTTCCAGTACGCCCTCCACACGCCCGACCCGGCCCGGCGCTGGGTCCTGGAGCCGTACGAGCCGAGCGCCGCCGACCTCGCGTTCGCCCGCGGCTTCGTCGACTGGAACACGCTCGCCCACGGGATCCAGCGGGTGGACGCCTGCCGCGCGCCGGACGGGCGCCTGCTCCTGGTCGAGCTGGAGGACCTCAACCCCTACCTCTCCCTCGACCTGGTCGCCGAGGAGGTCCGGGAGGGCTTCGTCCGGGCCATGGCGGACTCGCTGCGCCGCTTCCTGGACTGACCCCGACCGCGTACGCCGCCGCCCCGGGAATCGCCTCCCGGGGCGGCGGCGTAACCGGTCGGGCCCTCAGCAGATCCGCGGCAGCTGCTCGCCCATCGGCAGGTCGACCACCCGGGTGCCGCCGAAGCCGGTCCGGGCGACGACCATTCCCGGGTGCTCCGCGACGCACTCGCCGATCACCACCGCCTCCGCGCCGAGCGGGTGGGCGCGCATGGCGGCGAGCACCGCGTCCGCCGAGACCCGCGGGACGAAGGCGACCAGCCTGCCCTCGTTGGCGATGTACATCGGGTCCAGGCCCAGCACGGCGCAGGCGTTGGCCACCGGCTCCGGGACGGGGACGGCCCGTTCGCTGAGCACCACGCCCACCCCGGCCGCGACGGCGATCTCGTTGAGCGCCGCGGCCAGGCCGCCCCGGGTGGGGTCGCGCAGCACGTGCAGGTCGGCGGTGGCCGCGAGCATCGCCTCGACCAGGCCGCCGAGCGCCGCGCTGTCGCTGCGCACCTCGACCCCGAACTCCAGGCCCTCCCGGACGCTCATGATCGCGACCCCGTGCAGCCCGATCGGCCCGCTGACGATCACCACGTCGCCGGGGCGGGCGCGCTGCGGCCTGATGTCGACCCCGGCCGGGACGAGCCCGATGCCGGCGGTGTTCAGGTAGATGCCGTCCCCGTGCCCGGCCTCGACCACCTTGGTGTCCCCGGTGGCGATCTCGACCCCGGCGGTACGGGCGGCGGCGCCGAGCGCCCGGGCGACCCGGTCCACCACGGCCATCTCCACCCCCTCCTCCAGGATGAAGCCGCAGGACAGGTAGGCCGCCCGGGCCCCGCTCATGGCGAGGTCGTTGACCGTGCCGTTGACGGCGAGGTCGCCGATGCAGCCGCCGGGGAAGAACAGCGGCCGCACCACGTAGGAGTCGGTGGAGAAGGCGAGCCGGGCGCCGCCCAGCTCCAGCACCGCGGAGTCGCCGAGCCCGGCGAGCACGGGGCCGCCGAAGGCCGGCGCGAACAGGTTCTCCACCAGTTCGGCGGACATCGCCCCGCCGCCGCCGTGGCCCATCACCACCCGGGGGTGGTCGCGCAGCGGCAGCGGGCAGCTCCAGCCGGAGAAGTCGGGCCGCTCGGTGCCCGGGTCCGTGCCCGGGTCGGCGCCGGGCCCGCTGAGCAGTTCGGTGTCAGCCAACGCGACCCGCCTCCTGAGGCGCCTGAAGCTCCCGACGTTCCTGCGGCTCCTGGGCCCGGACGGACGTCCCCGGTACGCCCAGCCGCCGGTACAGGTAGTACGCCGCGCACGCCCCCTCGCTGGACACCATCGTGGCGCCGAGCGGCGTGCGCGGTGTGCAGACGGTGCCGAAGGCCTCGCACTGGTGGGGCTTCAGCAGCCCCTGCAGCACCTCGCCGCTGCGGCAGGCGGCGGGTTCGCGGGTGGTGATCCCGCCGACGTCGAAGCGGTACTCGGCGTCGTGGTCGCGGTAGCGCGGGGAGAGCCGCCACCCGCTGCGCGGGATCACGCCGATGCCCCGCCAGGGACGGTCGGCGACCTCGAAGACGTCCTCCAGCATGGCGCGGGCCGCCGGGTTGCCCTCGGGGCGGACGGCCCGCGGGTAGGCGTTGTCGACGGTGTGCTCGCCGCGCTCCAACTGCCGTACGGTGCGCCGGATGCCCTCCAGGATGTCCAGCGGTTCGAAGCCGGTGACGACGATCGGCACCCGGTGGCGTTCGGCCAGCGCCGGGTACTCGGCGGTGCCCATCACGCTGCACACGTGCCCGGCGGCGAGGAAGCCCTGGACCCGGCAGTCCGGCGAGTCCATGATCGCCTCGATCGCGGGCGGCACCCGGACGTGCGAGACCAGCATGCTGAAGTTGCGCAGCCCCTGCTTCCTGGCCAGGTGGACGGCCATGGCGTTCGGCGGGGCGGTGGTCTCGAAGCCGATGCCGAAGAAGACCACCTCCCGGTCCGGGTTCTCCCGGGCGATCCGCAGGGCGTCCAGCGGCGAGTACACCACCCGGACGTCGCCGCCCTCGCCGCGGACCCGGAACAGGTCCCGGTCGGTGCCGGGCACCCGCAGCATGTCCCCGAACGAGCAGAAGACCACCCCCGGCCGGGCCGCGATCGCCAGGGCCCGGTCGATCATCTCCAGCGGGGTGACGCACACCGGGCAGCCCGGCCCGTGGATCAACTCGACCTCCTCCGGCAGGAGTTGGTCGATGGCGTGCCGGATGATGCTGTGCGTCTGGCCGCCGCAGACCTCCATCAGCGCCCACGGCCGGGTGACCGTCGCCCTGATGTCGGCGAGCAGCCCGGCGGCCAGCTCGGGGTTGCGGAACTCCTCCAGGTACTTCACCGTCCGGCCTCCTCAGCCTCGGCCCCAGAGCCCGCCGCCGCCCCGGCGGCCTCCCAGGGATCGCCGAACTCCTCCTGCAACAGCCCGAGTTCCTCGAAGAGGGCGAGGGTGCGCCGGGCCGACTCCTCGTCCAGGCGCTGCAGCGCGAAGCCCACGTGGACGATCGCGTAGTCCCCCACCGCCAGGTCCGGCAGGTACTCCAGGCACACGTCCTTGACCACGCCGCCGAAGTCCATCACCGCCATCCTCGCCCCGTCCCGCTCCCCGATCTCCGTCACCCTGCCGGGCACAGCCAGACACATCCGCTCTCACTCCTCCCGGGTGGCCGTCGACCGGGCGGCCACCATCAGCTGGCCGAGCGCCAGACCACCGTCGTTGGGCGGCACCCGGCGGTGCCGCAGTACCGTGAATCCGTCCTCCCCGAGGCCGCTCGCGCAGGCCGAGGAGAGCAGTGCGTTGGCGAAGACCCCGCCGCTGAGCGCCACCGTGGTGGTGCCGTACCGGTCCCGGACGGCCGCGCAGCTCCGCCGGACCAGGTCGGCCACCGCACGGTGGAAGCGGGCGGCGACCAGGCCCGCGGGGGCGCCCGCGGTCACGTCGGCCACCACGGCGGCCAGCACCGGCCCGGGGTCGGCGGTCCAGCCGCCGGCCCGCGCCGACAACCCGAACGCGTAGCCGTCGTCCGCCCGCGCCGCCGACCCGGCCCCGGGGCCGTCAGCGCGGCCGAACCCGCAGGCCGCCGCCTCCAGTTCGATCGCCGCCTGGGCCTCGTACCCGGCCCGGTGGCAAACCCCGGCGAGCGAGGACACCGCGTCGAACAGCCGCCCCATGCTGGAGCTCGGCAGGCAGTTCAGTCGCCGCTCCAACTGCCGTTCCAGCAGGCCGAGTTCCGCCGCTCCGCAGGCCCGGACCGGCGGCAGCTCCGGCAGCCAGGGCAGCCCGGCCGCGCGCAGGTGGGCGAGCGCCGTCCGGTACGGGCGCTCGACGGCCGCGTCCCCGCCCGGCAGCGGCACGTACCCGAGGTGGGCGAGGCGGCGGAACCCGTCGTAGTCGGCCAGCAGCACCTCGCCGCCCCAGACCGCGCCGTCCGCGCCGTAGCCCGTGCCGTCGAAGGCCACCCCGAGCACCGGGCGGCTGCCGTCCAGTCCGTGCTCGGCCATCACCGCGGCGATGTGGGCGTGGTGGTGCTGGACCCGGTGCACCGGCCGACCGGCGGCGGTCCGTTCGGCGTGCCGGAGCGAGCGGTAGCCGGGGTGCCGGTCGGCGACCAGCAGTTCGGGCCGTACGCCGCTGACCGTGCCGAGCTGCTCGACCGCCCGGTCGAAGGCCCGCAGGGTGGCCAGGTCGTCCATGTCGCCGATGTGGCCGGACAGCCAGGCGTAGCCGTCCCGGGCCAGCGCGAAGGTGTTCTTCAGGTCGCCACCGACCGCCAGCGCCGGGCGCACGGGCACCGGCAGCGGGATCGGCAGCGGCGCGTACCCGCGCGAGCGGCGCAGCGGCAGCTGCTCGCCGTCCACCACCCGCACCACCGAGTCCTCGCAGGGCACGTGGATCGGCCGGTCGTGGCCGAGCCAGCCGTCGACCAGCGGGGCGAGCCGCTCCAGCGCCTCCCGGTCCTCGGTGACGATCGGCTCGCCGGAGAGGTTGGCGCTGGTCATCACCAGCAGGTCCGGCCCGGGGGCGGCGAGCAGCAGGTGGTGCAGCGGCGTGTACGGGAGCATCACCCCGAGGTCGGGGCTGCCCGGGGCCACGCCCTCGGGCACCGGCAGGCCGGTGCGGCGCAGCAGGACGATCGGCCGGACCGGCCCGGCGAGCAGTTCCCGCTCGACCGGGACGACGGGCAGCAGGCCCTCGACGGTGGCGAGGTCGCGGGCCATCACGGCGAAGGGCTTGCGGCCGCGCCGCTTGCGCCGGCGCAGCAGGGCGACGGCCGCGGCGTCGCGCGCGTCGCAGGCGAGGTGGTACCCGCCGATGCCCTTGACGGCGAGGACCGCGCCGTCGGCCAGCAGCCGCCGGGCCTCCGCCAGGGCCTGCTCCCCGCCGAGGTCGGGGCGTCCGGGCACGGTCAGCGCGAGCCGGGGCCCGCAGGCGTGGCAGGCGACGGGTTGGGCGTGGAACCGGCGGTCGGCGGGGTCCGCGTACTCGCGGGCGCAGTCCGGGCACAGCGGGAAGCCGGCCATGGTGGTGTTGGCCCGGTCGTACGGCAGGCCGGTGACGATGGTGTGCCGGGGGCCGCAGTTGGTGCAGCTGATGAACGGGTGCCGGTGGCGGCGGTCGGCCGGGTCGGCGAGTTCGGCCAGGCAGTCGGCGCAGACGGCGGTGTCGGGCGGGATCAGGGTGGCGCGGGCGCCGTCGGGGCGGGAGGGGACGATGCGGAAGCCGGTGGCGCCGGTGGCGGCGAGCGGCGCGTGCTCCACCGCGTGCACCTGGGCGAGCGGCGGCGCGTCGCCGGCCACCCGCCGGCAGAAGGCGTCCAGCGCGTCCGGGCTGCCCTCGACCTCGACCAGGACGCCCTCGCCGGTGTTGGTGACGGTGCCGGCCAGTCCGAGTTCACCGGCCAGGGTGTGGACGAACGGCCGGAAGCCGACCCCCTGTACCAGGCCGCGGACGGCGACCCGCCGCCGCTCGCGGTCGAGCCCGGGGTGGGCGGCCGTCACGCGTGCTCCCCCACGGCGGTGTGGCCGTGGTCGTGGCCGTGGTCGTGATCCTGAGAGTGCCCATGGTCGTGGTCGTGAGAGTGCCCGTGGTCGTGCGGCGCCGCCGCGGCCATCACCGGCCGGTGCGGCCGCGCCCCGTCCAGGACGCCGAGCGCCCGGTCCAGCAGCGCCCCGACGCCCTCGCCCGTCCGGGCCGAGGTGTTCAGCACCTCCACCCCGGGGTTGACCCGCTGGACGTTGGCCAGGAACGCCGCCTCGTCGAACTCGGCCGCCGCCGCGAGGTCCGTCTTCGTCACCAGCACCAGGTTGGCCAGCCCGAAGGCCGTCGGGTACTTGAGCGGCTTGTCCTCGCCCTCGGTCACCGAGGCCAGCACCACCCGCAGCGTCTCGCCGAGATCGTAGGAGGCCGGGCAGACCAGGTTGCCGACGTTCTCCACGAACAGCAGCCGGCAGTCGTCCGGCAGCCAACCGTCCAGGTGCCCGGCGAGCATCCGCGCCTCCAGGTGGCAGAGCCCGTCGGTGAGCACCTGCTTCACCGGGGCGCCCGAGCGGGCCAGCCGGCGCGCGTCGTTCTCGGTGGCGAGGTCGGCGGTCAGCGCGGCGACGGGCACCCCGCGTCGCCGGGCGAGCCCCAACTCGGCCTCCAGCAGCGCGGTCTTGCCGCTGCCGGGGCTGGACAGCAGGTTCACCGCGACCGTCCCCCGCGCGGCCAGCGCCGCCCGCAGTCCGCGGGCGCTGTCGTCGTTGCGGGCGAGGACCGCCTGACGGAGGTCGACCGTGCGGCACATCGGCATCAGCCTTTCTGGTTCGGCCCGGACGTCAGCGTTCCCGGGCCCACTCGACGTCGAGGATCTGCAGCTCGCGGCCGGACAGCAGCTCCACGCCGCCACCGCCGGAGCAGCTCGGGCAGCCGAGGTCCGGCGGCATGCCGACCGCCCACTCGACCGCGCAGGGGGCGCAGCGGGCCCGGGCCGCGACGGACTCGGTGTCCAGCGCCGCGCCCGCCACCAGCGTTCCGGCGCAGGCGAGTTCGAAGCAGAAGTCGAGGGCCTCGGGCACCACGCCGGCCAGCTCGCCGACCCGCAGCCGCACCCGTGCCACCCCGGGGGCCCCGTGTTCGCGCGCGGCCGTGTCCACCTGCTCGACGACGGCTTCGGCGATCGACATCTCGTGCATGGGTCCCTTCCCGGAGCGGGCGGCAACGCGCCCCATTACAGGGCTCGGTGGCGGCGGCGGCCCGCAGCCGCGCCGCCACCGTCCGCGGGGCTGCGCCGTTCGCAGCAGTGCGCGCCTCACATCCGGGAGATGCGCACGTACCGCTTGAGGTCCGGCAGGTTCTGCCAGACCAGTGCGCCGATCCCGGCCAGCAGGGCCGCGCAGAACAGTTTCCTCAGCATGGTGTTGTCTCCTTCTCCGGCTGCTTCTCCGGCTGCGCGGCCTCGTCCACGACCCGCAGGACCATTCGCACCGCCTCCGCCACGGCGGCGGCGACGGGCTCGCTGAGCCCGATGCCCTCCTCCAGCGAGGCCGGCTCGCAGCCGACCACCAGGACGCGTTCGGGCGGCTCGCCGCCGGTGCCGGCGGCGAGCGTGGCGAGCAGGGCCAGTACGGCGTCGGGCCCCATCCGGTGCCCGTCGAGGGCGGGCGGTTCCGGCGGCTGTTCGGCGGCCGCCTCGATCAGGTAGAGGGTCCCGGGCGCCCCGCCCCGGTGGACGGCGTCCACCAGGACGGCGGTGCGGTGGCCGTCGAGCAGCCGGTAGGCCAGGTCGACGCCGCGCACGCCGACGTCGACCACCTCGACGCCCGCCGGCAGCGGGTGGGCGGACAGCCGCCGTACGGTCTCGACCCCGAAGCCGTCGTCGCCGAGGAAGATGTTGCCCACCCCGGCGACCAGCACCGTGCGGTCCGTCATGGCCCCTCCACCGGAGCGGCTCCGTCCAGCGCAGCGCTCCCGTCCACCGGGGCGGTCCCGTCCATCGGCGTGACCTCGTCGGGCTGGAAGTAGCGGAAGCGCCCCTGGGCCCGCCACAGGTCGGCGCCCGGGTCGTCCTCCACCGTGACGGCCAGGTGCACCGAGCCGTCGAGGTCGTGCAGCACCGCCTCCACGATGCCGGTCCGCCCGTCCAGGAAGAGGTCCTGGGCGTCGGTGCGCCGCCGTCCGGGCCGCAGCAGCACCCGGCTGCCGGCGCCCACCTGGTGGCCGTCGACCAGCACCCGGTCCCGCTCGGGGTCGACCCCGGGGTCGTCGCCCGGGTCCCACCAGGGCTGCTCGGGACGGCCGAGGGCGGTGCTGCCGGTGGCCTCGCGCAGCCCGCGGATCGCGCCGTGCAGCCGGTCCAGCACCTCCGGCGGCATGGACTCGGCCAGGTCGATCACCGCGCCGGCCCGGTCGTCGGTGCCCCGGGCCTCGCGTTTCTCCTCCTCGGTCAGGGCCGCCGTCCGCAGCGCCAGGATCTCGTCGATCTCGGTGGCGTCGTACAGGGTGCCGAGGCTCTCCGGGGCGATCCGCGGGTGGTCCTCCAGGATGATCGGCGAGGACAGCACCACCCCGCGCTCGCCCTCCGGTCCGGCCAGCACCGGCCAGGTACGCTCGTTGCGGCACCGCTCGACGGCCGGGCGGGCCCACTCGGGCGGGTCGGTGACGGACAGGAAGCGGCCGTGCTCCAGCCCGAGCAGCAGGTGCGCGGAGACCAGCGAGCGCGGCAGCGCCTGGTCGCGGGTGGCGTGCCGGGACGGCCGCCAGGCGGAGCTGTTCTCCACCTCCACGGTCAGCCGCTGCGCCCGGTACGGGCCGGGCAGCTCCTCGGCCCGCAGCCAGAGCAGGCCGTCGACCTGCTCGCGGCGCCGTATCACCCGGCCGACGACGGCGTCCCGCTCGTGCACCAGCCCGGTCTCGCCGACGCCCGGCAGCCGGAACGGCCGCTGCACCCCCTCGCCGGCCAACTCCTCGACTGGCACCAGGAGTTCGATCCGCTCCTCGACGCCCTCGTCCCATTCGACGAGGTCCCGGTCGGCCAGCTCCAGCCGTTCCACGGACTCGAAGCCGGCGGCGGTGGCCTGTTCGACGGTGCGCCGCTGGACCCGTAGGAAGCGCAGCTCGACCGCCAGCCGGTCCCCGTCGCGCGCCTCCATCAGGCACTCGGTGCGCTGGTGGGAGTGCTCGCCGCCCTGCGCGGTGTACTCGGGCGGCACCAGGACGCCGAACTGCCAGCGCAGCCGGTTCTTGGCCGCCGAGGCGCGGTACGGGTAGAGGACGTAGCCCTCCAGCAGTACCGCGTCGGCGATCTGCCGGGCGGCCGCGAAGCCGCGTTCGATCCGCTCCGGGAGGCCGCTCACCGGGCCCCCTCCCCGATCGCCGCGGCCGTGAGCAGCTCGCGCACCGTCGCCTCCCAGGAGGGCAGGGCCCGCCGCGAGCGGTAGGCCAGCAGCTCGGCCATGACGTCCTCCGGCAGCCGCAGCCAGCCGCTGCCGGGGAAGTGCCGGTCGATCGCCTCCCGCCAGACCCGCACCGGCATCCGCACCCGGGCCTCCCGGTCCCAGGGCACCGGGCTGACCTGGAAGCCGCCGGGGCCGGCGAAGGCGGTGCCGGAGAAGAGCAGCAGCAGCGGCACCTCGCCGCCGTCCAGTGCCCGGAAGTAGCGGGCCGAGGCGACGTCCTGGTCGTAGGTGCACGGCACCGCGAGGTCGATCTCGGTCTCGCCGGTGAAGCCGGGGACGAGCAGCGGCACGGTGGCGAACTGGATCGGGTTGAGCGTGGTCGCCCAGCGCTCCCGTCCGCCGAACAGGTCGGCCAGCCGCCCGCCCTCGGCCTCGCCGTACGGCCGGCGGACCGGTTCGATCCGCAGCTGGACCTGGAGGGCGAGGGCGTGCACCCGGGTGTCGGCCGGGGCCGTGATCCGCAGCCGGAAGACCAGGGTCGGCCCGGCCGCGTACGGGTCGGACCGCACGCCGGTGCAGGCGAAGCCGAGCGCCGTCACGCCGTCACCTCCGCGGGCAGCGGGCGGGCCCGGTCGGCCAGGCGCGCGAAGAACGCGTCGAGTTCGGCCCGCGCCTCGGCGCCGCCGTCGAAGCCGTGCCAGCACCGCCGCAGCCGGCCGACCAGCTCGTAGCAGATGTCGATCGGCACCAGGAAGCACGCCACGCGCTCCTCGGTGCGGCGCACCAGCAGCGCCTCCACGTCGGGTTCCAGGGCGGCGGCCAGTCGGCTGCCGCCGAGGGCGCGCTGCCAGGCCTGCTCGTCCAGTTCGCTCTCGGTGGCGCCGGCCGGGCCGGGGTAGAAGGCCAGCAGCTGGTCCATCACGGTGCTGCGGAACAGGAAGGCGGTGCCCACCGGGATGCCCAGCACCGACCAGGCCTGCTGGTCCAACTCCCGTTCCGGGTCGGCGAGGTAGCGGTCCGGCACGGTGCGGTAGCGGCCGTCGGCCGCGCCCGGCTGCTGGAACAGCAGGCCGCAGGCGGTGCAGGCGCAGGCCAGGGCGCGATCCTCGACGTCCACCAGGTGGCGGTGGCCGCCGGGCAGGTCCCGACCGCAGAAGGCGCACTGCTCGGGGCGCGGCGGCGCCGGTTCGCGCAGCCGGTGCAGCAGGGCGGTCCCGTCGCGGGAGATCCGGCGGGTGTTCATCGCGCCTCCGCGGGCTGCGGCGGGCGGGTGCCGATCTGGAGCAGCTGCGGGGCGCGTTCCAGTTCCACGGCCGTCACCTCGGGCGCGTGGCAGGCGAGGACGGCCTGCGCCTCCTGTTCGCCGCAGCCGCAGCCGGTGGCCGTGCGGCGCAGCCGCAGGACGCCGGTGGCCGGGTCGAAGCCGGCCGCCTCGACCCGCTCGGGCAGGGCCGCGAGCGCCCGCTCGATCCGGGCGGGGAGGTCCTCGGGGTGCAGGTCGTGCAGGAGCAGCAGCCCGGCCACGACCGGGTCGTCCAGCATCCGGTCCAGGGCGGGCGGGGGCAGTGCCGGCACCAGCCGGGCCAGGCCCTGGCCGTAGAACTCCATGAGGTCGCGGACCAGTTGCTCACCGGCCCGCTCGGCGGCGGAGCCGCTGTCGGCCAGCGTGTCCAGGGCCTGCTGGATCCGCAGCCCGGTCTGCTCGGCCGTCATGCGGTGAGCCCGCTCAGGCCGGTGGGCACGTGCATGGTCTGCACGGTGCGCCCGCCGCCGACGTACATGTGCACGCCGCAGGGCAGACAGGGGTCGAAGCTGCGGACCGCGCGCATGATGTCGATGCCCTTGAAGGTGTCCGGCGGGTTCTCCTCGAAGATCGGGGTGTTCTGCACCGCGTCCTCGTACGGGCCGGGCGTGCCGTAGCTGTCCCGGACGCTGGCGTTCCACGGGGTGGGCGGGTACGGGTGGTAGTTGGCGATCTTGCCGTCGCGGATCACCATGTGGTGCGAGAGCACGCCGCGCACGGCCTCGGTGAAGCCGCAGCCGATCGACTCGTCCGGCACCTCGAAGCGCTCCCAGGTCTGGCTACGCCCGGCGCGGACCTCGTCGAGCGCCTTCTCGGCGAAGTGCAGGGCGGCGGCGGCCGCGTACGCCTGGAAGTAGGTGCGGGCGCGGTTGCGCTCGATGGCGTTGCTCCACTGCGGAATCTTCCACTCGAAGGTGACCTCGGGCTTGGTCATCGAGCGGGGCAGGTTGATCTGCACGCTGTGGCCGGTGGCCTTGACGTAGCCGATGTCGACCAGCCCGGACAGCGCGGTGGACCACAGCCGGGCGATCGGGCCGCCGCCGGTGTCGAGGGCGAGGTGGTCCTTGCCGTCGAACCAGCGCGGGGACATCACCCAGCTGTACTTGTCGTCGAAGTTGCGCTTCTGCGGCTGCGGGATGGTGTGCTGGTTCCAGGGGTGCCGGGGGTCGACGGGGTTGCCGAGCGGGTCGTGGGTGACGAACAGCTCCTTGCCCTGCCAGTCCTCGTAGTAGGAGCTGCCGAGCAGGATGCGGATGCCGAGGTTGATCTCGGTGAGGTCGTTGGTGACGAGCTTGCCGTCCACCACGACACCGGGGGTGACGAACATCCGCCGGCCCCAGTCCGTCATGTTGCGGTACGTGAAGTCGCAGTGGTCCGGGTCGTTGAGGCTGCCCCAGCAGCCGAGCAGGACCCGACGCCGGCCGACCTCCTCGTAGCCGGGCAGGGCCTGGTAGAAGAAGTCGAAGAGGTCGTCGTGCAGCGGCACGACCTTCTTCATGAACTCGACGTAGCGCATCAGCCGGGTCAGGTAGTCGGTGAACAGCTGCACCGTCGCGACGGTGCCGACGCCGCCCGGGTAGAGCGTGGAGGGGTGCACGTGGCGGCCCTCCATCAGGCAGAACATCTCCCGGGTGTACCGGCTGACCTGGAGCGCCTCGCGGTAGAACTCGCCCTCGATCGGGTTGAGCGAGCGCATGATGTCGGCGATCGTCTTGTAGCCGTGGTCGCCGGCGTGCGGGGCCTCGGTGCGCTCGGCGAGCTCCAGCACGCCGGGGTTGGTCTCGCGGACCATCCGCTCGCAGTAGTCGACCCCGACCAGGTTCTCCTGGAAGATGTTGTGGTCGAACATGTACTCGGCGGCCTCACCGAGGTTGATGATCCACTCCCCCAGGTGCGGGGGCTTCACCCCGTACGCCATGTTCTGCGTGTAGACGGAGCAGGTGGCGTGGTTGTCGCCGCAGATCCCGCAGATCCGGCTGGTGATGAAGTGGGCGTCGCGCGGGTCCTTGCCGCGCATGAAGACGCTGTAGCCGCGGAAGACCGAGGAGGTGCTGTAACACTCCGCGACCCGCTTCTGCTTGAAGTCGATCTTCGTGTGGATGCCCAGGCTGCCCACGATCCGGGTGATCGGGTCCCAGGACATCTCGGTCAGGCCGCTGCCGTCGCCGGCCGCCCTGGTGGTCGGTGTTGCCATCGTGTCTGTCGTGTCCTTGTCTCTGGGAGCGGGGCCTCGGCGAGCGGGGGCCGTGCGGATGGGGGGCGTGGGAGCGGGGTCTCCGCGGAGGGGATCCCGGCGGACGGGGCGGGGGAAGGCGGCGGCCGCACACCGGGCGGTGTGCGGCCCCGCGGCGTCACCAGGGCGGGCGGTAGCCCGTGGTCAGGCGGCTGCCGGTGCGGCGCCACTTGGGTTCCTTGTCGAGGGTGCTCTGGGTGATCGCGCGCAGCCTGCGGATCACCGAGCCGTACGCGCTGCTGGCGGCGGTGGAGACGTGCGAGCCGGGCGGCGGGTCCATGAAGGGCATGAACTTGTCCGGGAAGCCCGGCATGGTGCAGGCGATGCAGATGCCGCCCACGTTCGGGCAGCCGCCGATGCCGTTGGTCCAGCCGCGCTTGGTGACGTTGCACTTGACGACCGGGCCCCAGCAGCCGAGCCGGACGAGGCACTCGGGCGTGCCGTAGTCGGTGGCGAACTGCCCCTGCTCGTAGTAGCCGCCGCGGTCGCAGCCCTCGTGCACGGTGGCGCCGAACAGCCAGGCGGGCCGCAGCTTGTCGTCGAGCGGGATCATCGGCGCGGAGCCGGCCAGCTGGTACAGCAGGTAGGTGAGGGTCTCGGCGAAGTTGTCGGGCTGGATCGGGCAGCCGGGCACGCAGACGATCGGCAGTCCGGCCTTGGACTTCCAGTCCCAGCCCAGGTAGTCCGGCACGCCCATCGCGCCGGTCGGGTTGCCGGCCATCGCGTGGATGCCGCCGTACGTGGCACAGGTGCCGATCGCCACCACGGCGGTCGCCTTCGGGGCGAGCCGGTCCAGCCACTCGCTGGTGGTGATGGGCTGGCCGGTGGCGGGGTCGTCGCCGAAGCCGCACCAGTAGCCCTCCTTCTTGATCTTCTCGTTGGGGATGGACCCCTCGACGACCAGCACGAACGGCTCGATCTCGCCGCGCTCGGCCTTGAAGAACCACTCGACGAAGTTGTCCGCGCCCTGGACCGGGCCGCACTCGAAGTCGATCAGCGGCCAGTGCACGGCGACCTTGGGCAGGCCGGGCAGCGCGCCGGTGACGATCTCCTCGATGCTCGGCTGCATCGCGGCGGTCAGCGAGACGGAGTCGCCGTCGCAGCTGAGGCCCGCGTTGATCCAGAGGATGTGCACCGCGTCGGTGTCGGGCTTCGCGGCAGCCTCGGCCGTCCCGGCCGTCGAAGCGGTTGGAGCTGTTGCAGCACCCATGAGGATGCCTCCTCGGGGATGGGAGCCGGAGGGAATGGCTCGAAGCCAGTCTTAGCAACGGTCCGGGCCGGGCGCCGGTCCGCGCGGCGGGAGCCGGCGCCCGGGGAGGCAAGCCCGGCGGGGCCGTTCGGGTCACGCTCGCGCGGCGGGCCCCGTCGGCACCGGGCGCTTGTGGACGAACGCGGAACGCAGCGCGTGATACGGCGATTCGGGTGTGAAGAACTGCCGGTGCATCACCGCGAGCTCCTCCTCCCGGTACGCGTCGAGCGGCTTCGTCCGCTCGTCGGCCTCGCGCGCGGCCTTCTTCGCCGCGATCCGCTGCTGGGCGGTGGGCGAGGCGGCGAGCAGCCCGGCCAGGTGGGCCGCGGACGGCCCGAACTCCTCGGGCCCGCAGGCCAGCACCCGGTCGACCAGGCCGATCCGCTCGGCCGTCGCCGCGGAGACCGGGAGCGCCTGGCGGGTCAGCCGCTCGGCCGCCGCCGCGCCGACCCGGCGCGGCAGGGTGTACGTCCAGTACTCCGAGCCGTGCAGCCCCATCAGCCGGTAGTGGGGATTGAGGACGGAGCCGGCGCGGCACCACACCTCGTCCGCCGCCAGGGCCAGCATCACCCCGCCCGCCGCCGCGTTGCCGCCGACGGCGGCGACCACCAGCCGGTCGGTGGTGGTGAGCACCGCGTCGACCAGCTCGTCCATCGCGGTGATGTTGTCCCAGGACTCGACGGCCGGGTCCGGCGCGGCCTCGATCACGTTGAGGTGGATGCCGTTGGAGAAGAAGTCCCGGCCGCCGCCGAGCACCAGCACCGAGGTCGGACGGGCCGCGGCGAAGCGGTACGCGGCCAGCAGCCGGCGGCAGTGGCCGGTGGACATCGCGCCGCCCGGGAAGGAGAAGCGCAGGAAGCCCACCGGGCCGTCCTCGCGGTAGCGCAGGTCCGACCAGACCGGGCCGTCCCCCTCTCCCGGCATCAGCGGCGCCGCCACCTCCGGCAGCGCCGGCAGCAGCCCGCCGAGGGCCGTGGCGGCCGGGAGCTTGACGCCCGCCGGGCCGCCGGGGGTGCGACGGCGGAGCTCGGGGATCCAGACCGCGCCGTCCGAGGTGGCCCGGCAGACGGCGCCGGCCCGGGTGGCGATCAGCTCGCCCGGGCGGCCGCGCAGCACCGGCTCGCGGTGCCCGCCGTGCAGGTACCAGGCGCCGCCGCACAGCTCGTCGAGCACCCCGGGGCGCGAGTCCGCCGCGCGGAGCCTGCGCAGCACCGCCTCGGTGGGGTCGGCCGCCCAGTCGATCCGGCGCTCCTCCTGGCGCAGCGCGGGCCGGGTCCGTACGGTGCCGCTCCAGCCGGGGCCGGACTGCGGCTCCGGCGCGTACCCGCCGGAGGCGAAGCGTTCGACGGCGAGCAGCGCGGCCGCCACCGCCGCGTCGGCGACCTCGTTGCGGTACAGGTCGCTCTTGCCGTACCCGGGCAGCCGGCAGGGCGCCCAGGCCCAGACCGGCCCGGCGTCCAGCTCCGCCTCGGCCTGCAGCACCGTGACGCCCCAGTCGGTGCGGCCCTCCTGGACGGCCCGGTCGAGGGAGGACGGGCCGCGGTCGCCCGGCGGGCCGGGGTGGACGACCAGGCAGGTGAGCTGTGACCAGAGCTCGCGCGGGATCGCCGTGCGCAGCATCGGCGCGAGCACCAGGTCGGGTTTCAGGCGGTGCACCGCGTCGAGCAACTCCTCGTCGTCACCGGCCAGTTGGACGTCCACGGTGTGGAGCCGGTCGCGCAGTTCGGCGTGCAGCCGCTGGCTGAGGCTGTTGAACGCGCTGGCGAGGAGAAGAATCCGCATGTACGACTCCGACGGGGTGGGGTTCCGGGAACCCGGCGATCATCGCTTCCGCCCCCGTGACGCCCCGTCCCGTCCGGTATGTCGCGCCGCGCGTTCACCCGAGCGGCCGGAGCCGGGCGGCGGGGCCGAGCGGGTAGCATGTAAGGTATGACTCCGAGTAGTGACCCTTACGAAATCCGCCCCGGCGTGCCCACCGTCGAGGTCTTCCGCCGCCTGCGCACCGACGCCGGCCTCTCCGACAAGGCCCCCGAGGCGGTCGCGCTCGCCCTCCCCAACACCTGGTACGGCGTGGTCCTCCACCACCAGGGCGAGCCCGTCGGCATGGGGCGGATCATCGGCGACGGCGGCACCGCGTTCCAGGTCACCGACATCTGCGTCCACCCCGCGCACCAGGGCCACGGCCTCGGCAAGCGCATCATGGCCGCCCTCACCGGGGAACTGGAGCGCCGGGCACCCGCCACCGCGTACGTCTCGCTGATCGCGGACGGGCCCGCGCGCTTCCTCTACGAGAAGTTCGGCTTCGCGGACACCGCCGCCCACGACTCGATCGGCATGTACCGCCTGATGGGCGGGCGCTGACGGCCCGACGGCCCGGACTGTCGGTGGCGCGGTGTGTACTGGTGCCCGACCCGCCGCCCGCCCGCACGACCCCGGAGGCACCCCGATGGCCCGACTCCACGTCCGTTCCGGCCTCGACCCCGACGAGCCGGACACCCCGGCGGCCGCCCTGGTCGTCGACCCCGAGGGCACCCCGGGGGAACAGGCCCTGGAACGCCTCGGCGGGCACTGCTACGAGGGCGACGAGGTCCTCTACCTGGTGCAGACCGACGGCTGGGCCGAACACAGCTACGACGGGGGCCTGCTGACCGTCGCCGTCGCCGTCCACCCGGCCGTCCTGGAACGGGCGGAGATCGACCCGGCCGGCTTCCCGCTCCGCTCGGCCGCCGACCCGGCGGCCGTCCTCGTGCTGCGCGCCGAGACCGCCGTCGCCCCGGACGTGGCCGAGCGGCTCGCCGAAGGCGCCGCCGTCCTCCTCGGCCCGCCGGACGCCCCGCTCGACGACCTCCTCGGCCCCGACGGCGACTGGCCGATCATCCTCGCGGGGCCCCCGCAGCCATAGGCGGCCGCTTCGGCCGTCCGCGCGGCCGGGTCCATCCGGTCCGGGGACGGCGGAGGGCGCGCCTAAGTCCCGCAGCGGCGCAGCAGAAAGGGCCCTTCCGGTGGCGACCGGCGGGGCCCTTTCCCCACACCGAAGCGTGGGCGCGTCACTCCCCGTCGGCGGCCACCGGGACCTCGTCCTCCCGGAGGATGATGTGGTCCTCGCCCTCGATCTTGATCTCGGTGCCCGCGTACGAGCCGGACGGCTTCGCCTCGCTGTCCTCGGCCATGGCTCCTCCTTTCGGTCGACACGGTGTCGACCCGCGCTGATCCTGCCATGACCAACCGTCACCGGGCTATCGCCCTCGGTGGACCAGAGCTTCCCTGTTGATGCCAACCTGCCGATGACATCGGCGACTTGATGTCATTTCAGAATTTCGGACGCGTTGCCGCCGACGCTCCCCGGCCCGCGGCCCGTCGGACACCTCCGACGGACCACGGGCCGGACGGGTCCGGACTTCGTCACACCGAGGTCAGGGTCAGGTCGGCGGGGCCGCTGGCTCCGGTGATGGTGCCGCCCCCGACCGGGCACAGTTCGGGGTTGGTCCCGGTGATGTCGGCGGCCTCCGTGGCCTTCACGGCGGCATCGCCCAGGTAACGGCCGGCGGTGACGGTGCCGGTGAAGGTCGCGGCTCCGCCGGTGTCCTCCACGGAGGCCCAGTGCACGGTGCTCGTGGTCTGGTCGCTCCAGGTGATGGTCTCGTCGAACGGGGTGAGGGTGTGGAGCACGTTGAGGCAGGTCTCGCCGGGCTCGTTGTTGGTGACCGAGCTCGACCCGGGGAGGCCGGTCACGCACGTCGCGTAGGAGTTCTGGGTGGCGATGGTGACGTTCTGCGGCTGGTTGGTCAGCGCGGGGGTGAACTCGTCGGTGAACGTGCCGGTGCACTGCACGTCCACCACCCCCTGGGCACGGGCCGGCGCGCTCGCCGGGACGAGGAGGAGCCCGCCGGCCAGCGCCACGGCCCCGGCCGCGGCGGCGAGGCGGGAGAAGACGACTCGGGACGGAACAGCGTTCATGCGAACCTCCGACGAGGGAACCCCGAACTGCTTTGCACACTGACGGTGCCACGGAGCGCCACCGCCCGGGAGGCGTGCGAGGACGGCGTGACGGATCGCGGCGGCCGCCCGGACCCGTCCGCGCCCCGGCGGGCACAGCGGACGGGCCGGGCACACCGCGCCGGACTCTGCCCGTCGGCGGGCCCTACGCCCCGTCCGGGGTGCCGAGGAGGTCGGTGACCAGGTGGCGGGCGTAGGCGGGGGTGAGGCCGGAGGGGCGGAAGAGGATGCGGTACATCAGGGGGGCGACGAGGCGGTCCATGGCGGTCTCGACCTCGGGGGTGTCCTCGCCGCGGGCGCGGGCCCGGGCGAGGACGAGGCCGAGCTGGTCGGCGGCGTAGGCCGAGCACTGGCCGGCGTTGCCGCCGTCCGGGTCGCCGAGGAGGGCGTCGCGGACGTAGGCGCGGCCGGAGGCGGAGGCCATCTCGTCGAGGAACTGTTCGGCCCAGGCGGTGAGGTCGGCGCGCAGGCCGCCGCGGTCCTCCGGTTCGGCGTCGGGGCGCAGCCGCTCCACCGCGACGTCCGACAGCAGCTCGGCGAGGTCGCCCCAGCGGCGGTAGACCGTGGACGGGGTGACGCCGGCCCGCTGGGCGACCATCGGCACGGTGAGCGCCTCGCGGCCCACCTCCGCGAGCAGCTCGCGGACCGCGGTGTGCACCGCCTCCTGGACGCGGGCGCTGCGCCCGCCCGGGCGGGCCATCTGGCGAGGACTCATACCGCCATCTTAAAGCGTCGCCTTTGCGTTAAGGCGGGCCGGGCCCGGTCAGACCACCGGTGCGAGCGCCCGCGCGGGCTGCGTGCGCTCGTAGGCGTGGCCCACACGCAGCAGCGTGCGCTCGTCGAAGGGCCGCCCGAGCAGTTGCAGGCCGATCGGCAGGCCCGCCGCGTCGTGGCCGGCCGGGACGGTCAGGGCGGGCAGGCCGGTGACGTTGGCCGGGGCGCAGAGCCGGACGTAGGCGTCGGCGACGCCCTCGGAGGTGCCGTCCGGCCAGGTGACCGTCTCCTGGCCGGCCCGGACCGCCGTGGTCGGCACCGTCGGGGCGGCGATCACGTCGACCTCCTCCAGGACCCGTGCCCACGCGTCGCGGATCAGCGTCCGGGCCCGCTGGGCGCGCAGGTGGTCGCCCGCGTCGATCAGCTCGCCGGCCTCCAGCAGGACCCGGACGTCCGCCTGGTACAGCTCGGGGACGGTGCGCAGGGTGCGGGCGTGGTAGGCGGAGGCCTCCGGCGCCACCAGGCCCCACAGGGTGGGCAGGAGGTAGCGGGCCAGCGGGACCTCCACCTCGACGGGCCGGGCGCCGAGCGCCTCCAGCCGCGCGACGGCGTGGTGGACGGCGGCCGCCACCTCCGGGTCGACGTGGTCGACGTAGTGGTTGACCGGCACGCCGACCCGCACGCCCGTCAGGTCCGGCTCCCGCTCCGGCCGGTAGTCGACGGCGGGGGCGGCCACCGAGGCGGGGTCGCGCGGGTCGTGCCCGGCGAGGGCGGCCAGGACCAGCGCCGCGTCCTCCACGGTGCGGGTGATCGGGCCGACGTGGTCGAGTGACCAGGACAGCGGGGTGACGCCGTGGCGGGGCACCAGCCCGTAGGTCGGCTTGAGGCCGACCACCCCGTTCAGCGCGGCGGGCACCCGGATCGAGCCGCCGGTGTCGGTGCCGAGGGCGAAGGTCGCCGCCCCGGCGGCCACCGCGACGGCGGACCCGCCGCTGGAGCCTCCGGCGACCCGCTCGCGGTCCCAGGCGTTGGCGGTCTGCGGGGTGGTCAGGCCGTAGGCGAACTCGTGGGTGTGGGTCTTGCCGGCCAGGACGGCGCCGGCGGCGCGCAGCCGGGCGGCGACGGTGCTGTCGGCGGCCGCGCGGTGGCCGTCCCGGACCCGGGAGCTCGCGGTGGTGGGCGATCCGGCGACGTCGATCAGGTCCTTGAGCCCGACCGGGACGCCGTGCAGCGGCCCCCGGTACCGGCCCCGGGCGATCTCCCGCTCGGCCTCGCGCGCCGCGTCCCGGGCCTGTTCGGCGGCGACGGCGACGTACGCGCCGAGGTGCGGCTCGACCCGGTCGATGCGGCCGAGGACGGAGTCGACCAGCTCGACGGGGGACAGCCGCCGCTCCCGGATCCGCGCCGAGGCGGCGGCGATGGTCAGCTCATACGGCTGCATCGGGGCGCCCCCCTTCCGCACGGAAGGCGGCGGCGGGCGGAGTGTCCCCGAGGTCCAGCTCCCGCAGGACGGCGACGACGGACCGGATGTGCTCGGCGGTGGCCGCCACCGCGGCGTGCCGGTCGGCCGGCAGGTCGAGCCCGGCCCGGGCGGCCCGGCGGGCCGCCTCGGGCGGGGTGAGCTCCGCATTGGACATGGATGCGCTCCTGATCGTGGGCGAGGCGGGGGTGGTGCGAGGCACCACGAGGCACCCCACCAAAAGCTAAGGGTTTGCGTTAGCGAGACTGTAGGTTCTATGGTCGCGTTAACGCAAACGAATGGCTTTTGCAGCGGAGGAACCGCCCCATGCCCGACACCCCTACCCCTTCCTGGACGGTCGGCGACCTCACCGTCCACCGCGTCGACGAAGTCCCGCTGCCGCCCGCCACCGGGCCGTGGCTGCTGCCCGACGCCACCCCCGAACTGGTGGCCGGCCAGGACTGGCTGCGCCCCGACTTCGCCGACGCCGACGGCGTGCTGCGCCTGGACAGCCACAGCTTCGCCGTCGTCGTGGACGGGCTGCGCGTCCTCGTCGACACCGGCATCGGCAACGGCAAGCAGCGGGCCAACCCGGCCTGGCACGATCTGCGCACCGACTACCCCGAGCGCCTGGCCGCCGCCGGCTTCCCGCCGGACTCCGTCGACCTGGTGGTCCTCACCCACCTGCACGCCGACCACGTCGGCTGGAACACCCGGCAGGTGGACGGCGCGTGGGAGCCCACCTTCCCCGGCGCGCGCTACCTCACCACCCGCGCCGAGCGGGAGTTCTGGGCCGGGTACCCCATGGACGAGGCGCGCGCCCAGCTGTTCCGCGACTCGGTGCTCCCGGTCGAGCGGGCCGGCCTGCTGGACCTGGTCGACGTCCCGGCCGAGGGCCTGCGGATCGTCCCCGGCCTGCGCCTGCTCCCCACCCCCGGCCACACCCCGGGGCACGTCGCCGTCGAACTGACCAGCCGGGGCCGGACGGCGCTGATCACCGGCGACTGCCTCCACCACCCCGTGCAGCTCGCCCACCCCGCCATCGGCGCCTGCGTCGACATCGACCCCCGGCGGTCCGCCGCCACCCGCCGGGCGCTGCTCGCCTCCCTCGCCGGTACCGACACCCTGCTGCTCGGCACCCACTTCGCCCCGCCCACCGCCGGCCATGTCCTCGCCGACGGGGAGGCCTACCGGCTGCGGCCCGTGCCCCCGACGGCCGGGGAGAGCGGCCCGCCCGTCGGCGCCGACGGAGCGCGGTGAGTGCGCACCGGGCGGGGCCACCGAGCCGACGCGCCGTCGGTTCGCCTCCGCTCGACCCCCTGACCGTCAAGTCGGCCCGTCCGAGCGCCGGTCCGATCGTCTGATGAACCGTAGGCTCGACGGCACCCGCTTCGCCGAACCGGGATCGGTGCCCGCCCTCCCGGGGGCGGGCGGGACGATTGAGACGGCAGGAGGAGTTGAGGACGCTGGGAGCGTTCGTCGAGCCCTTCGGGCAAGGATGGGTCCACTTCACCGACTTCGCCATCGCCCTGGTCCTGGCCAGCGCGATCGGCCTGGAACGGGAGATCAGACAGAAGGCCGCCGGACTGCGCACGTACACCGTCGTCGGCCTCGGGGCGGCACTCTTCACCCTGGTGAGCAAGTACGGCTTCAGCGACGTGGTCCAGTCCGGCGTGGTCACCCTGGACCCGTCCAGGATGGCCGCCCAGATCGTCTCCGGACTGGGCTTCATCGGCGCCGGGGTGATCTTCGTCCAGCGCGGCTCGATCCGGGGGCTGACCACGGCCGCCACCGTCTGGCTGACCGCCGCGATCGGCACGGCGGCGGCCGCCGGACTGCCGCTGCTCGCCACCGCGGCCACCGCCGCCTACTTCTTCGTCGGCTACGTGCTGCGGCCGCTCACCCACCGGCTGCCGAGGCTGCGCACCCGGCCGGTCAGCTGCCACGTCACCTACACCGAGGGCAACGGCCTGCTGCGGCTGCTGCTCACCCGGATCACCGCCGCGGGGTTCGCCGTGGCCGAACTGGCGACCGTGGACCGGGCCGGGCCGCCCGACGAGGGCGGCGGCGGTGTCGACGAGCGGATCGCGGAGGTGCACCTCACCGTGCACGGCCGGGGGGACCTGTCCGCCCTCACCGCCGAACTGGCCCGCCTCCCGGGCGTCCTGACCTGCGCGGTCAGTCACGCCGAGGACTGAGGCCGACTCAGTCCGCCGACCCGGCCGGCACCGCCGGCGCCACCGGGGGCGTCCGGACGGCGAGCAGGGCGGTGTCGTCCGTCAACCGGCCGCCGGTGTGCCGGAGGACCTCGGCCGCCACCTCGTCGACCAGGCGCCCGGGGTCGACCGCCCCGGGCCGGGCGGCCAGGCGCTCCAGGTGGTCGCGCAGGGCGAAGAAGGCGCCCGTCCGGTCGCGGGCCTCGGTCACCCCGTCCGAGACGATCAGGACCGTCTCCTCCGGGCCCAGGCTCAGCCGCCGGACCTCCGGCAGCCCGCCGGCCAGCTGGGCCAGCCCGAGCGGTGCGCCGTTGCCCGGCGGCAGCTGGCGCACCCCCGCGGGGCCGAGGACGTGGGGGCTGTCGTGGCCGAAGTTGACCACCTCCACCTCCCCCGGCGCGTCGGCCGGGAACCAGACGACCACCGCCGTGGCGAACCGCTCCTCCTGCTCCCCCAGCCGCTCCGCCAGCAGGTTCTGCCGGTGCAGCCGCTCCTCCAGCCAGGACGCGACGGTGGCCAGGTCCGCCTCGTGGAAGGCGGCCTCCCGGAAGCAGCCGACCAGGGCCGCCGCCGCGGAGACCGCCGGCAGGCCCTTGCCCTGGACGTCGCCGAGGATGACCCGCGCCCCGAACGGGGTGGCCAGCACGTCGTAGAAGTCGCCGCCCACCCGGGCCTCGACGTCCGCGGCCAGGTAGCGCGCCGCCGAGTCCACCCCGCCCCAGCCCGGCGGCACCGGGCGCAGCACCACCTGCCGGGTGGTCTCGGCCGTGCCCTGGAGGTGGTGGACGTAGGCGGCGGCCCGGGCGCGGAAGATGCTGATCGGCACCGAGACGGCGGCCCCCGCGATCACCAGCAGGAAGTCCTCGATCCCCTGGGACTTGCTCCAGATGCTGTCCAGGGCCGGGTAGGCGACGACGGCGAGGAGGGCGAACAGCGTGGTGGCCGCCGGGCCGCAGAGCCCTGCGGTCACCACCGGGACCATCGCCAGCCAGCTGACGGACGCGAACGTGACGGGGGTGGCCGCGTCCACGCCCACCACCGCCGCCAGCACCGCCAGCGGCACCAGCCAGGACCAGTGGCCGTACCTGATCAGCACCGGCAGCCGCGGCCCCGGCTCCTCGACGGAACGCGCCCGCAAGCCGTCCCTCCCGTTCTCGCGACGTCCCCCGCTGTTCGGGCGCCCCGCCCGGCGCGCAGCCGCCCGGCGGAGGTTGCGCCCAAGGTACGGGGCCCGGTCACGGCAGGGGTGGTGCGGCGGCGTGGTGGCCCCGGCGCTCGCACGTTCGGCCCAGTCGGAGCACGGCTCGCGACGCCCCGCCCGGGCCCGGCACCGCTCCACCGCGTGCGGCTTTCCGAGTGAGGGGGCAGGGTGGTCCCGTACGGACCTGCCCGAACCACGCGGCGCCACCGGTGACCCGGCGGCCGGCCGAAGGAGGCGCCATGCGCACCCTGAAGATCCCCCGTCGGAGCCTGGCCCTGGCCGCGGCCCTCGCCGCCCTGCCGACCGCCGCGCTCGTCGCCCCGGCCCAGGCCGCGACCGGTGCCCGGACCGCGACCGCCGCCCCGCCGGTGTCCTTCGTGGAGCTCCCCGAGACCGCGCTGCCGCGCGACCACGCGACCCGGCCGATCACCGTCACGTACCGCAACGACTCCTCGGCCGACCGGACGGTGGCCCCGCAGATCCTCGTCGAGTCGCCGGACAACGGGCCCTTCCTCAACCCGGCGGGCATCCGGATCGAGGTGCTCTCCCCCGACGGCCACTGGCGCGCCATTCCGCTCGGCAGCCAGACCGGCACGCTGTACACCCGGCTCGTCCCGGCCAAGACCGTCCTGCACGGCCACCAGACCCTCACCGCGCACTACCGGGTCACCGTGGTCGGGAAGGCGCCGCTCCAGGGCACGGTCGAGCCCCGGGTGGCGCTCTACCGCTGAGTCACCGGCTGCCCTGGGTCACCGGTGGCTCAGGGCAGCTGCACCGGCGTGAAGGTGCCGGCCGGGGTGCCCGCCAGCGCGCCGTCCATCGCGTCGCGCCAGATCGGGCCGGCCAGGGTGCCGCCGAAGGCCTGGCCGACCACCTGGCCGCCGATCCGCTGGCCGTCCAGCGGCTTGGGGTCGTCGGTGTCGCTGACCACGGTCGCGCCCGCCATCTCCGGGGTGTAGCCGACGAACCACACCTGGCGGCTGTCGTTGGTGGTGCCGGTCTTGCCCGCGCTGTCCCGGCCGGTGAGGCCGGCCGTCTGCCCGGTGCCGTCCTCGACCACGCCCTTGAGCATCGCGCTGACGGTGTCGGCGGTGCCGGCCGACATCACCGCCGAGCAGTTCGCCTGCGGCACCGCGAGCGGCTTGCCGTCGGGGCCGGTCACCGAGGCGATGGCGGTCGGCGCGCAGTAGGTGCCGTGGGCGGCGAAGGCCGCGTAGACGGCCGCCATCGTCAGCGGGGTCAGGTCGTTGCTGCCGAGCGTCATCGACGGGACCACCTGGAGCTTCTCGCCGCCCGCCTGCTGGGTGATGCCCAGCTTGTTCGTCATCCGCGCGACGTTACACAGGCCGGTGTCGGCCTCCAGCTTCGCGAAGTAGGTGTTGACGGACTGCGCCATGGCCGACTTCATGTCGAACCGGCCGGTGAGGCTCTGGCTGTCGTTGTGCACCTGCCCGGAGGACGGGAACCTCCCGCCCGAGCAGTCCGTCATGGCCGGCCACGGGATGCTGTAGTCCGTGGTGTAGGCCTGGTCGGCCGGGATGCCGCTCTCCAGGGCCGCCGCCGCGACGACCGGCTTGAAGGTCGAGCCGGTCGGGAAGCCGAGCCCGCCGCCCATGGCCTTGCCGGCGTTGTAGTTGATCTGGGTCTGGTGCTGCTTGCCGTCGACGCCGTACGGGCGGCTCTGGCCCATCGCCAGGATCTTCCCGGTGCCCGGCTGGACGATGCTCATCGCGGTCGCCGCCTGGTCGCCCGCGTCGACGTGGCCGGTGACCGAGGCCTGGAGCGCCGCCTGGGCCTTCGGGTCGAGCGTGGTGCGGATCTGCAGGCCGCCGCGCTTCCAGACCGCCTGCCGCTCGGCGGCCGACGCGCCGAAGGCCGGGTCGGTGAGCACCGTCTCGCGCACGTAGTCGCAGAAGAAGCCCGCGCCCTGCTTGGCCAGGATGCACCCCTGCTGCGGCGCCTGGACGTTCAGCCCGAGCGGGGCGGCGATCGCCTGCCGGGCCTCCTCCTGGGTGATGTGCCCGTACCCGGCCATCTTGCGCAGCACGGTGTCGCGCCGCTCCTTCGCCGCCGTCGGGTTGACCGTCGGGTCGTAGCCGGTCGGCGACTGCACCAGGCCCGCCAGCAGCGCGGCCTGCGGCAGGGTGAGGTCCGCGGCGTGCACGCCGAAGTAGCGCTGGGAGGCCGCCTCGATGCCGTAGGCCTGCTCGCCGAAGAAGGTGATGTTCAGGTAGTTGGTGAGGATCTGGTCCTTGCTCAGGGTCTCCTCGACCTTGATCGCGTACTTCAGCTCCTGGATCTTGCGGCCGACGGTCTGCCGCTGCGCCTCGGCGACCTTCTGCGGGTCGTCGCCCGCCTCCTCGACGAAGACGTTCTTCACGTACTGCTGGGTGAGGGTGGAGGCGCCCTGGGCGGTGGTGCCCGAGGAGGCGTTCTTGTCCAGGGCGCGCAGTACGCCCTTGAGGTCGATCGCGCCGTGCTCGTAGAAGCGGTTGTCCTCGGTGTCCACCAGCGCGGTCTTCACCAGCGGGGAGATCCGGTCCGCCGGGACGACCGTGCGGTCCCGGTCGTACACGGTGGCGATCGTGCCGCCCTGGGCGTCGAGGATCGTCGTGGCCTGGGACAGCGGAGGGGTCTTGAAGTCGTCGGGCAGGCTCTGGAAGTCGTCCGCAGCCGACTGCGCGCCGAGCCCGACCGCCGCCACCGCGGGCAGCACCATCCCCGCCGCCACCACCCCGGCGACCACGCTGACCGCGACCAGCCGCGTCCCGTGTCCCAGCTTCCGTATGCCCGCCACCACCCGCAGTTCCGCCATGACGCGTGACCGTACGCGGCGCAGATGAGGAACTCCTTGGAAGCCCGGCCCGCCGCCGGGCGCGGACGGCGCACCCGGCGGCAGGCCCGTGGAGCGGGGTCAGCAGGCCTTGACGTACCAGACCGGGCCCCAGTCTGCGGTGGGGTCGCCGTAGGGGGCGCCGGGCGTGGTGTAGACGAGGTTCTTGGACTTGCCGTACATCTTCGCCTTGAGGCCGGTGGACTGGTTGTTGTACCAGGACCCGCCGCTGTTCAGGCCGTCGGGGATCTCCTGGAGGATGCCGCAGTCGCTGAAGCGGAACATGAGGTGCTGGTAGTTGCTGTACTTGTAGCCGCAGATGTAGCCCTTGGGGCAGTCGGCCGGGGCCGCCGAGACGGCCGGCTGGGCGTTCGCCACGGGGGCGAGGAGCGTGGTGGCGGCGGCGAATCCGGCCGCGAGGACGATGCCGGCCTTGTGGACGAAGCGCATGGGGGACCTCCTGGGAGCAGTGACGTCGTGGTGCGGGCCGCCGGGTCCGGCGCCCGCACCTCAGTCTCGGAGTCCGGGGCACCGCCGCTCGACGTGTTTCGGCCTGGCCCGAATCACGGACGCACCGCTCAACTCCCCTACGAACCGGGCACATCGGGAACGTCGGGCGCGTCGCCGAGCAGTCCGAGGCCGAGCGCGGTCGGGCTGTGCAGCGCGGTGTTGCGGTACCGGGAGGTGCCGATCAGCCTGGCCTCGCGCAGCACGGTGGCGTGCTCGCTGGCGCTGGAGGGGGTGATCCCGGCGAGGGCGGCGAGCTCCTTCGTCGAGCAGCCCGGGTGGTCGGCGATCACCCGCAACACGGCGGCCCGGGTGCGCCCGAGCAGGGCGGTCACGGTGGGCCCCGACCCCGCCGGGGCCGGCTCGGGGCCGAGCAGGTCCGGCCAGCCCGCGGGGCGGCTGTCGTCGATCGGGAAGGTGACCGCGGGCTGGGGCAGGCCGTGGGAGTCGTCGCTGACCATGGCCCGCTTGGCGAACACCGAGGGGGCCAGCAGGACGCCCTGCCCCTGGAGCCGCAGGTCGTGGTCGACCCTGCTGCGGACCTCCAGCACCGGCGGCTTCCAGCGCATCCACCGGGGGCTGGCGCCGGCGAGCAGGAGCTCGACTCCCCCGCCGAGGAACTGGCGCATCCGCACCGCCCGATCCGCGGCGTAGCAGTCGGTGATCCGCGACCAGTAGCGGCCGACCAGGTGCTCGTAGAGGAGGCCGAGGCTCTGGGCGAGTTCCTCGCGCAGCGCGCCGTCCTCGGCCAGGCGGCGGGCCCACCCGGGGACGGGCTGGTGCTCGGCGATCGCGGCCAGCTCCGCCGCGACGAGCCGGCCCGGGGTCGCCCGTACCCGCTCCAGCAGCTCCTCCGGCCGGCCTGCCACCGCGGGCATCAGGAAGGTCGGCCCCCAGCCGTCCGCCGGTGCCAGGGAGAGCGCCATCCGGGCCCGCTCGGGCAGCCGCCCCAGGACGCTCCGCCGCCACGGGTCCAGCCGCGCCGCGCGGCTCCGGTCCTGCAGGGCCCGCGCCGCGGCCAGGAGTTCGGCGAACGGCATCGGACCCGCCGGCCGGGTCCTGGCCAGGTCCTGGGAGGTGAAGTGGATCCGGTAGACCATGGGTTCCCTCCGGTGGCGGGCGACGGGGTCAGGTGCGTTTGAAGAACTCCACCTCCGCGAGCGCGATGGCGCGGCCGGGGCCGGTCCCGGCGGCCTCCCGGACGGTGAGCTTCACCTGGGTGACGTCGCTGATCCCGGTCTGGACGGTCTGCGGGCCCGGCTGGTCGTTGAGCGGGACCTGCTGGGTGTGGACCTCGCCGTCCTTCCCGGTGACCTCCAGGGTGAGGACGACGGGGCGGGCCTGCTGCTGGAACTGCTGGGGATCCGGGGAGGCCCCGGTGTGGACGATCAGGTCCACCAGCCGGAACGGGCTGCGGAAGGAGAAGGTGACGGAGTCCCCGATCGCGGGCGCGCCCCAGTAGGTGTTGCTGAGGCCGTCGTCGGCCAGGGTGGCCGGGTGGCCCTCGACGGCGGCGCTCGCCGAGGTGGTGGCGGGGGCGATCGGCGCGGTGCCGCGGACCTTGTCCAGGACGTCCTGGAAGACCCGCTGACCGGCCGGGAAGAGCAGGACCCCGGCCACGACCACCGCGACGAGCGCGAGCAGGGCGATGGTGCGGCGCAGCGCGTTGCCCGAGCCGCCGATCCGCACCCGGCGCCGGAACGGCCAGCGGGTGCGCCACCAGGGCAGTTCGGCGACGGCTTCGGTGGGGGTCAGGGGTGCGGCGCAGCGGCGGCAGAACTTCCGCCCGGGCAGGTTGGGCGTGCCGCAGCTGGGGCAGGGCGGGCCGTCCTGGGTCTCGACGGCCTCGGTCGCCCGGCTGACGGGGCGGGGCGCGACGGGCTTGGCGGGCTGGACGGCCACCGGGTCGGCCGGGGCTGCGGGGGCCTGCGCACCGGGGACCTGCGCTGCGGGGTCGGGGGCCGGGGTCCGCGCGGGGGCCGGGCGTACGGGGGCGGTGGCGGGGCGCGGGGGGTCGGCGGCGGCCGGGGGTTCGGCGGCCGGGGCCGGGGCAGGCGGTCGCGATGCTTCGACCCGGTCCTTCGCCTCCTGGTTCGCCTCGCCGTCCTTGGCTTCCGGTTCGGCGCGCGCCGTCCGGCGCGAGGCGCTTCGCCGTACGGGTTCGGCGGGAGCGGGGGTGGGCGTGGGAGCAGGCGCGGAGGCGGGCGTCGGCGCGGGCGTCGGCTTCGGCACGGGGGCAGGCACCGGCTCGGCCTGCGCGGGCGCGGGCACGGCCGGGGCGGCGCCGGCGGTGCGCGACCAGCCGAGGTAGGCGCCGCAGTTGCCGCAGAAGTCGTCCCCCTCCCCGTTGGCCGTTCCGCATTCGGGGCACACCGGCATTCGTCAGTCCTCCGCTCGCCCGGGTGGGCCGGGCAGGATCTCCACCCGGCAGGTCAGATGGACCGGACAGCCGGCCCTGACGACGGACCGCACCTGGTCCTCGTCCGGTTCCGCTCCGCGCAGCGGCCAGACCCGGACCAGCAGCTCGCCGCTCGGCGCGGGCGGCAGCGGGGCGTCCGGGTCGGCGGACCAGGAGGCGCCGCCGCCGTCCACGAGCTCGGCGCCGACGCCGAGCACCAGCCGCAGCCGTTCGGTGAGGCCGCGCCGGGTGCCGCGCCAGCGGTGCAGTTCCACCGCGCGCCCGACCACGGCGCGGCGCACCTCCACCGGCCAGGCCGGATCGACCTCGACCGCGACCCAGGAGGCCAGCCAGTCGAGGAAGTCGGCGGGCGCGAGGCCGGGTCGGAAGTAGGCGGGCAGGTTGTCCAGGGTGGCGAAGACCGGGGCGAGGACGGTGTCCAGGCCGGCCGTGAACCGCTGGGCGAAGTCGTCCTCGGCGAACAGCGCGGGCAGCAGTTCGCCGATCGGGTGCGGGCTGGGCAGCCCGGGGACGGCGGCTCTGGTCATGACCGCCCGTCCTCGGCCTGCGCGGTGACCACGACCTGGTGCTGGTGGGAGAAGACCAGGGCGTCCGGCGGGACCTCGACCCGCTCGGTCGGCGCGCCCCGGCGGCCGGTGATCGGGTCGGCGGGGAACAGCCGCAGTTCGTCGACGCCCGCGACGGCGGCCACCCGCTGGAGCACCGCGAACACCTCCCCGTACTGCACCGCCCGGCCGAACGGCCAGCCCGTGCCGTCGGCGCCGCCGCGCAGCGGGTTGAGGTACCGGTAGAGCGCGGCGAGCACCTCCTCACGGACCCGGTCGGGGTCGGCGGCGCGGGTGGTGAGCCGGGCGACCACCGTCACGCCCTGGTAGGCGGGCGGCTGGACGACCAGCCGGGTGCCGATCAGCCGCCGCTCGTCGAGGGCGGTCGCGACGGCGGCCAGCACCTGGTCGTCGGGGATCAGCTGCTCGAAGCGCAGCCGGTCGCCCTCGTCCGCGACGGCGTCGGGGACGACCAGCACCCGCACCGCGCCCGCCTCCCCGCCGGTGGCGGGCACGCAGCTGATCCGGGCGGCGGACGGCGCGGCCTGCCGGGCGATCAGCTCGAAGTCCCCGGCGGTGACGGCACGTTCCTGCAGGCGCAGCTGGTGCGGGGCGCGGGCCTTGGCGTTCTCGACGGTCTCGCCGTCGACCCCGCCGCGGGCCGCCTCCCGGTTGTCGACCCGGGCGATGTACGGGACGGAGCTGCGCAGCACCGTGATGGTGCCGCGGGCGACGTTGCCCGCGATCCCGCCGCCGGTGCGGTAGCGCGGGACGCGCAGGTGGGCGCCCTTGGGCGGGACGGCGCCGAAGGCTCGCAGGCTGCCGTCCGGTTCGCGGACCGCGGGCGGGAAGAGGAACTCGCCGGTGGTGGCGTCCAGCACCACGTGCCGGTCGGTGGGCGAGGACTCGCCGAAGTGCTCGACGACCGTCCACCGTTCCCAGCCCTCGCCGGCCGCGACCTCGACCACCGGGGGCTCACCGTCGAGCAGCACCGGGGGCCGGGCGAGCCGGAAGCGCTGGCCGGCGACGCCCTCCGAGGCACCGAGCGGCGCGTCGGTGACGGTCTGCGCGTGGACGGCGGTGGCGGTGCCGCCGACGGTGAACACCTCGGCCCGGCGGATCGTGGGCGACTCGGAGTAGAACGGCTGGCCAGGCTGCGGCTCGGTGACCCGGCAGCGCAGCCAGCCGGCCCGCCGTCCGGCGACCACCGAGGCGGTGTGCCCGGCGGGCACGAAGACGACCACCTCGCCGGGCCGGTTGAGGCCGCCGGTGGTGTCGCTGCCGGTCTCGCAGGCGATCCAGCGCGCGCCGTCCCAGACCTCCCAGGCCAGCGGCGGTTGGCGCGGGTCGACGCCGACGCCCTCGACCCGGCTGTCCAGCCGGACGACCAGGATGCAGCGCGGCACCACGGCCGGCAGGGCGAAGAGCATGGCGTCCCCGGCCACCGGGCGCTGCTGGAAGCATCGGACGTCCGCGCCGTCGGCCAGTCGGGCCGTGCCGTCGGACTGCTCGCCGGAGGCGGAGACGGTGACCAGCCGATCCAGCGAGCTGGGGACGATCGGCAGGTCCTCGGCGGTGGAGAGGACCACCGCCTCGTCGGTCTCGGTGCGCAGCGTGGAGACCTCGGTGCCGGCCCGCAGCAGGACGGTCTCGGTCTGCGGGGCGGAGAGCCAGAAGTCGACCTCGGCCCGGGCGGCGGCCGGTGGGAAGAGCCGGATGCCGAGCAGGTCGAGGAAGGCGGCGTAGTTCTTCTCCGGCACCCGGTTCAGCCGGTAGAGCAGCTGGTCCACCAGGTAGGCGAAGGTCTCGATCAGGGTGACGCCCGGGTCGGAGACGTTGTGGTCGGTCCACTCGGGGGCGCGCTGCTGGACGTACCGCTTGGCCTCGTCGACGAGCTGCTGGAAGCGGCGGTCGTCCAGGTTCGGGGAGGGCAGGGCCATCAGTTCGCAGACCCCTCGGCCGAGTTCGGGTGTTCCGGGATGGTGTAGAAGGGGAAGACCAGGTTGCGGCGGTCGTTGGTGGCCCGCACGGTGTAGTGGACGTCGATGTAGAGGGTGCCCTCCTCGACGCTGTCGAAGGCGATCACCACGTCGTCCACCTCGATCCTCGGTTCCCAGCGCTCCAGCGCGATGCGCACCTCGCGGGCGATCCGCCCGGCGGTGGTGCTGTCGCCGGTGGCGAAGACGTACTCGTGGATGCCGCAGCCGAACTCGGGGCGCATCGGCCGTTCGCCGGGGGCGGTGCCGAGGATCAGCCGGATCGCCTCCGCGAGTTCGCGGTCGCGCTCCACCAGGGCGATGCCGCCGGTGGCGTTGACGCGCAGCGGGAAGGCCCAACCGCGGCCGATGAAGCTGCCCGTCATATGGCGCCGCCGATCAGCACGTTGAACGCGCCGACGGTGACGGTGGCGCCGCAGGTGGTCTTGTCCCCCACGCGGGCCGCGGGCAGGCCGCCGATCAGCACCACTCCCCCGGCGAGCGCGCCCGGGGAGGGCAGCACCACGTCGCCGGGGCCCAGGGCCAGGTGCGGGGGGACGACGCAGGCGTGGACGGTGCCGACGACGGCGGCGGGGCGGCCGCCGATCAGCACGGTCGCCACCTTGAGGGCGCCCGGCGGCAGGGTGGTGAGGGCGCCGCCGTGATCGGTCAGGTCGCCGGTCCGGGCTGCGGGGGGCATGTGCGGTCTCCGTTTCGGATGGTGCCCGCTGGTCGTGGGGCACTCGTCTACTGCCAAGTGTCTGTGACGATACGTCAGTTGATCCGGACGATGGCCCCCTTGAGCACCGCCTCGGCGCCGCCTTCCACGGTGACCGCCGTCGTGCCGCGGACGGTGACCGATCCGCCGCGCACGTCCACCGTGCCGGTGCCCGCGTCCAGGGTGATGCCGGAGGGGGAGAGCCGCACGGTGCTGCCGGCCGCGCCGCCGAGGCCGTGGACGGTCAGCACGATCTCGCCGCGCTGCTGGTCCAGCTTGACCTCCAGCTTGCCGTCGCCGCTCGCCAGCCGGACGCCGGACTTGCCGCCCGGTACGTCCAGCAGCTCCATCCGGTGGCCCGAACGGGACACCACGGAACGGCGGTTGACCTTGCCGGAGCCGGCGTCGACCAGCGGCACGTCGTGCGGGGAGGGCCGGTCCACGCCGTTGTAGAGCCCGCCCAGCACGTACGGGCTGTCCAGGTCGCCCTGCTCGAAGCCGACCAGCACCTCGTCGTTGACCTCGGGGCTGACCACCCCGCCGCCGCCGGCGCCGCCCCACTGCACGGTGCGCACCCAGTCGGAGACGTAGGTGTCGTCCAGCCAGGGGAACTTGAGCTTCACCCAGCCGCGCTGACCGCCGCCCGGCTCCCGGACGTCGGTGACCACGGCGACGGCCAGGCCGGGTATCCGCGGCCCGCGCGGCGGCGCGTTGCCGCCGCTGGTCAGCCCGGCCAGCGAGCGGTCGGGGGCCGCGCTGACCACCACGGTGGTGCGGTAGCCGCGGAACGGTTCGAGCAGGTGGCGCACCCCGGTGGCGGTGTAGCGGCCGGAGAAGGCGGCGCCGACGTTGCCCAGGGCGACCGCGGTGCCCGCCCGCAGCCGCGGGTTGCCCTCGGCGACGACCTCCAGCTCGCCGAAGCCGGCCGCCACCGAGGCGGCCAGCGACCGGGCCACCGAGGCGGTCTCCGCCTGGGTGCGGTACGGGGTGTCGGCGACGGTCAGCCGGGCCCGGCCGGGGAAGGCGGAGGTCACCGCCGAGGGGCTCATCCCCGGCTGCACGGTCTGGGACGTCACCGCGGGCTCGGTGGCGACCAGGGCGCTCTTGGTGGTGACGTTCCAGCCGCGCGCCTCGACGGTGTCCGCCCCTCCGGCGCCGGTCAGCACGCCGCGCAGCTCCAGCAGGTTGCGCCCGTACTCCAGCACCAGCGGGTTCTGCGGCGCGGGGGTGGAGGGGGCCGGCGCGCCGGAGGCGGGGTCGGGCTTGACGAACTCCAGCTTCCCGTCGTCGTCCACCCGTACCTGGGCGCCGCTCTCCTGCGCCAGGAACTGGAGGAACTCCCAGTCCGGGACGTTCGCCTGGGAGAGCTGCTGGTGGACGACCGGGAAGGCGTCGACCCGCCCGCAGGTCAGGCCCGCTCCGGAGGCGACCTCGCGGACGATGTCGGCGGTCGTCATGTTCCGGAAGGCCTTCACCCGGCGCCCGCGCATCAGCCGGTGGGTGACGGCCGAGGCCCGCACCACGGTGTACGAGCCCGTGGTGTCCACCTCCAGCTCCAGCGCCGTCACCTCGCCGGTGAACAGCCGCGCCCGGGTGTTCCCCTGGACGGTCACCACGGACACCTTCAGCGGGGTGCCGATGGTGATGCCGGTGGCGGAGAGGAAGGTGTGGTCGGCGTCCCGGAAGGACAGCACGGCGGTGTCGGGCAGGCCGACGCTCTCCTCGATGTCGCAGGAGACCAGCTGGGTCGCCCAGATCGGCGGCAGCGGGCCGGGCGCCTCGACGACGGGGTCGGCGGCGAAGGAGCGGCCGCCGCGGGCCTCGGGCGTGGTCATGGCCGTACCCCCTGCGCGGAGCCGCTCTGGGTGAGCTCCTCGATTCCCGGCACGATCAGCTCCGCGCCCGGGATCAACGCCAGCGGGTCGTCGATGTCGTTGGCCTCCGCGATGGTGCGCCAGGCGGTGGCGTCCCCGTAGGCGCGCCAGGCGAGCAGCGGCAGGCTGTCGCCGGCGATCACCCGGTGGGTGCTGCGGGCCTCCGGCGAGCCCGAGGTCGGGTTCTGGCCGGCCGGGTCGACGCTGGCCTCGTCGATGGTGAGCGAGCAGACCGCCCGCAGCGGCTTCCCGTCCACGTCGAAGAGCGAGTAGGTGACCGAGAGGCCGGTCAGCACCCCGTTGAACGACGTGGTCTTCAGGGTGCCCCAGTCCAGCCGGATCCACGGGCTGGCCGGGGTCTTGCGCGCCAGGCTGGCCGGGGTGGGCACACAGGCCGTCATCAGCTGCTCCACCGCCCGCTCCACCGAGTTGTCGTGGGTCGCGGTGGAGTCCAGGAACACGTCGAGGGAGAGCGAGCGCGGACCGCTGCCGACGAACTCGGGCAGCGCGGACTCACCCGCCATCCGGGACGGGGTGCGCCGCCACTCGGTGGTCTTGCGCAGCACCAGGGTCGCCGGGTTGAACTGGAGCCGGAGCTGCGCGAGCGTGCCGCCGGGCTGGGCACCGACCGTGGACGGTGGCTCCATGATGGTCAGTTGGGCCCGGGTGACGCTCGCGGGGACCGCTGGGGACATCCTGGTGCTCCTTCCGTGGGTCGGGCTGTCGGGCGGGGGGTCGGGTAGGCGGGCGGTGGGGTCAGAAGGGGCGCAGGCCCGCGTGGGCGATCTCCAGGGTCTCCATCGCGGCCTGGGAGTTGGCCGGGTCGAAGGACGGGCCCTCCCAGCGCACCGGGACGATCCCGAGCACCTGCCAGCCGACGATCCGGCTCAGGTCCGGCCGCAGCGCCACGATCTCGCCGTCCTTCGGCTCGACCTTGCGGACGATCTCGGACAGCCAGCGGGCGATCTTCGTCGTGTCGGCGGTGACCGCCCGGGTCAGCGTGATGTTCGTCCAGGTGATGCGGCCCGGCAGCTGCCAGGCGAAGCCGTTGTTGCCGCCCTCCGCGTACTGCTCGATCTCGACCTGGGCGCCGAGTCCCGAGCAGGTGGTGAACTCACCCAGGTCGTTGCCGCCGATGGTCAGGCTGAAGAACACACTGGTCGCGAAGATGGTGTCGGTCATCGGTTCGGCTCCCTGCTCCCTTGCTTCCGGTCACGTCGCCGCGGCCCGCTGGCGGCCGTCCGGCTGGTGTGTGTCGTTCTGGTGTGCGTTTCCCGCTCCGCGCTCAGCGGCGCATGTCGTACGGCTTGCCGCCGCGCTCCCGGCCCCTGCGCAACTCGGTGCGCAGCAGCCGGCCGACCGGTTCGACCAGCCGCCGGGCCAGTTCGTCGAGGTCGGCGGGGTCGGCGGACGACGCGGCGGGCGGTCCGCCGGGGACGCTCCCCGGGGTGGTCGCGGCGGTCGAGGCGGCCGAGGACGGTGCGGCGCGCTGCACCGTGGTGGGCGTACGCGCCGGTACGGCGGTCAGCGGCACCCCGGTCAGGCCGTTCTGCTCGGCCACCCGCTGCAACAGCCGCGCCGTGGCGGGCGAAGGCGGGGCGGGCGGGGTGGACGCGGCGTTGGCGGCCCTGGTGGCGGTGGTGGCGTGCCCGGTGGGCAGGGCCCGTGACACGACGAGCGCGGGTGCGCCGGAGGACACGGTGGCGGCCGGGACGGCGGGCTGCTGCGCCGGGGACGGCTGCGGGGGCCGGGACGTCGCCGGAAGGCGCTGGACCGGCGCGGCCGTCACGGGCCTGAGCCGGACGACCGGCGGGTGTGGGGCGGCGGCCGCCGCCGTCGTGGACGCCGCACCGGGGGCGCCGGGGCTCGGGCGGCCTGCCGATGTCGGCATGCCGGAATGCTGCACCACCGGGGCGCTCGGGTTCGGGACCACCTCACGGGGCCGGTCGGGCAAGGCGTACGACGGGTTCGCGGGTCCGGCTGCGGTCGGGCCGGTACCTGCCTGCGCTGACGGGTGCTCCGCCGCCCGGTCCGACGACCGCCGGGAGAACGCGCGTTGCACGGCAGCCACGACCCCGCGCGACGCCCCCGCATCGGAGACGGCCGCCCCCGGGGTGCTGAACCGCGCCGGGGGGCCGAACCTCGCCGGGCCCGCCTGTGGGGCCGACGTCCTGGCGGCGGTGCCGCTGCCGTCCCCGGTGCCCGACGGACGCCGCGCCTGCGCACGCGCGTGCCGCGGAGCACCCGCGGCCGGCGCGGCCGCCGCCTCGCCGTCCGTACGGGAGGCGAGCGCGTTGGGCCAGACGGCCGGGACCACGGGCTTGGCGGGCCCCGTGCCCGCGCCGGTGGGCGCGGAGGTGCCGGTCGCGGGCGGCGCCGGCGGAGTGGCGAGGGCGACCGTCATCCGACGGTCGCCGAGCAACCCGCGCCGCTGGCCGATGAGTCGGACGGCGCGTTGCACGCCCAGACCGCCGGGAGCCGGACGTGCGGGAACCGTCACGGGAACCACCGGACCGCTGCCGTCGGCGGGCGCGGCGCCCGCAGGGCGGGGCCGGGCGCCGGGGACGACCGGCTGCGCGGAGGTACCCGGCCGCCGCTCCGGGCCACCGCCCGACGGCGAGGCGGCGGAGGTGCCCGTCGTCCCCTGCGGGGTGTCGGAGGCCACCGGGCGTCCGGCGGCCGGTCCGCGATGGCTGTGCTCCCCCCGCGGGTGCGCACCGTGGGCGCCGGCGGCCGGACTGGTCGAACCCGCCGATCGTCCGCCATCACCGCTCCGGGACGGGGAGTTGGGCTCCGCCGGGCTGTCGCCGGGCTGCCTGACGGCGCGCTGCACGGGCAGCCCCTCACCGGCCACCGGCGAGGTGCCGGCAGGGACGGCCTGGCCCACGGTCGGGGCCATGATCCGCTGGACCGGTCGGCGCCCGCCGAGCAAGGGAGCGGCGCCCCCCGCCACGGCCGCCGTCGGCGGCAGCGCGTCGAGCGGCGCGCCCAGGCCCCCGCGCGTCCGGGCAGGGGCCGGGTCGGGCTGGGTCGGCGCGGACGGCGCGGGCGAGGACGTCGCACGCTGGACGGACGCACCCTCGACGGTCCCACTCCTGTGGGCGGCGGCCGAGTCGGGTTGGGTCGACGCTGACGGCGCGGACGTGGTGCCCTCGACGGTCCCGCCCCGACGGGTGGAGGTCGGGTCAGGCTGCGCCGACGCGGCACGACCGGGAGCCGGTGCTGACGGCGCAGGCGAGGGCGTCGCACGCTGGACGGACGCACCCTCGACGGTCCCACTCCTGTGGGCGGGAACCGGACCGGACTGGGCAGGCGCGGCACGTTCGGGAGTCGGCGAGGACGTAGCGCGCTGGACCGGCGCACCCTCGACAGTCCGGCCGCTACGGGCGGAGGCCGGACCGGACCGATCCGACGCGGCACGACCCGGGGTCGGCGACGACGAGGGTGCGGGCGTGCTGTTCCCGGACGGTGTGCGCTGGACAGGTGCGCCCCCGGCGGACCCACGGTCGGGCCGCGCCGGTGCCGAGTTCCCCGACCCGGAGGCCGTACGGGCACGGCGGGCGGGGGTGGTGGCGGCGTCACGGCCCCCGCCGCCGGACGGCCGGGCACCATCGGTCCCGCCCGCCTCGGAGCCGGTGGGCCCCGGGTCGGCGGCGGAGACGACGGGCATGGCCGGCGCACCCGAAGGAGCGCCAACGGCCCGGGGGCCGCCGGTGGCCAGGGGCGAGGCGCTGGCGGGCAGCGCGGTCAGGGGCGCGCCGAGGACCGGGCGGGCGGCCGCGCCACTGCCCGACACGGCGGCGCGCTGGACCACCCCCGCGCCCCGTTCGGGCACAGCGGCGGCTCCCGCACCCGGCGACGTCCGTACGACAGCCTCGGGGTTCGCGGACGGCCGCGAGCCGTCGGCGGGTGCGGCCGTCGCCTCCGCGAGTGGCGGCGGCGCCTCCGTGGCCCGGCTCGGCGGCTCGGCGGCGGTGTCCCGCCTGCCGACCGCCCCCGGGAGGGCCGTCACCGGGCGCACGGGCAGGGCCCGGGGGCGCCGCGCGACGGTCAACGGTGCGCTGACGGAACGCGGACGGACCGGACGCTCGGCCCCGTAGGGACGCGAGGAGGCGGCGCCCGCAGCGGGCGTCACCCCGGCAGGAGCCGACCCACCGGGCGTCCCGGCATCATTCGCCGACACCGCAGGACGAGGTGAACTCCCCCGCACCCCACCGGACTTCGGCTCACCGTGCTCCGCCGCCCCGGCCGCCGTCGCCGCAGGCCCCGGCGCACCGCCGTCGGCCTTGCCCGTACGTGCCGGACGCGGCCCCGAGCGCACCGGAAGCCGCCGCAGCCGGACGGACCGCTGGACCGGCCGGGCCTGCCGGGCCGCCGCCGACTCCCCGCTCTCCACGGGCTCTTCCGCCCCGGACCCCCTCGGGAGGACCGGCACGACGAGCTCGTCCCCGCCCGTGCGGACGGGCGCCGGAGAGCCCGGCCCCGCCACCGCCCGCAGGATGCCGGCCGGCGCGGTCGGGAGGACCGCGTGGCCGAGCGGCCCGCAGAGCGAGGGGTCCTGCCACGCGCTGAGCCGGGATCGGAACCTCAGGCCGTCGCTGACGCCGTGGCCCGGCCCGGCCAGGGTCGGGACCAGCGGCGCGACCGCGCGCCAGCCCCCGTCCCCGGCCGCCCGGCGTCGCTGAACGACCTCGCCCGTACCACCGGGCGCGCCGTCAGCACCGCCGTCGCCGACAGCGGCGTCGCCGCCGCCCCGACGCCGACCGATCCAGTCCCGAAGCCCCACCCGGCTCACCCGCCTTCGCTGATGCGGGTGTTGAGCCGGGCGATCTCCCTGACCCACTGCCCGCGTTCGCGGTGGGTCAGTTCGAGGATGTCCTCCCGCTGCCAGTGGAAGTGGTAGGCGATGTACGCGATCTCCTCGTACAGCCGAGCAGGCGCGTACGTCACGATTCCCCCAGGCGCCCACCGGCGAGGTCGACCTCGAAGGCGCCGTCGCAGTGCGGGCAGGTCACCGCGGCGCGCGTGTGGCCTTCGCTGTTGATCCGCTGGTAGAGGTCCTGGAGGAAGGCCACGTCGGTGGCGTACATCCGCTCGACGATCCCGGCGTGCACGTCGGTGAGGTCGCCGAGCCGGGTGATCACGTGGCTGAGCAGCACCACGCTGAGGTACGCCGGGTTCTCCTTGACCCGCAGGTCGATCTGCGGCATCAGCTCGTCACGGGCGGTGGCCAGGCGCATGGCGCCGTGCCGGTGCACGGTGCCGTCGTCGTCCACGTACCCGATCGGCAGCTCGAACTCGAACTCGGTGTGCGGCACCCGCCCCCGGGGCTGCGCCGCCGCCGCTGCCGCCGGGGCCTGCTGCTGCGGCGCGGTGTTCTGGGGGGCCGGAGCCCGTTCCAGCAGCTCCTCCAGGCCGATCTTGCGCCTCACTCGACCGAGATCTCCTCGAACACGATGGTCACGGTCTCGGTGGCGGCGCTGGACTCGCCGGCGCTGAGGGTCGGGCCCTCCCAGCGGCTGGCCCAGGCGTTGAGGAGCTGGATGCGCCGCAGGGTGGCACCGGTGGTGTCCTTGACCTCGATGGTGAGGTTCTGCCGCGCGGTGTTGATCGCCCCGTTGTTGAGGGTCTCCTTGATCCAGTCCGTGAACGCGCCGCTCTTGTCCAGGCCGCGGGTGATGGTCACCTCGCCGGGGAGCCGGGCGCCGGGCTGCTTGCGGACGATCAGTTTGCCCTCTTGGGTCACCTGCTTGTACTCGACGACGTCCTGTTCGACCGTCAGGTTGCTGATCTCCTTGACGGACTCGACGTTGTAGCCGCCGAGTTGGACGCCAAATATGTGTGTGGAGAGCGGATCGCCTTCAGCCATGGGTCTGTGTCACCTTCCGATGCGAGGGGTGCCGAGGGTGCCGAGGAGCGGCACGGAGGGGTGGTGCCGACCGAGCCGGCCGGTCATTCGTTGACGAGGCTCGTGCTGTCGGAGAACTGGGACAGCCGGAACACCACGAACTCCGCGGGCTTCACCGGGGAGACGCCGATCTCGCAGATCACCTGGCCGAGGTCGATGGACTCCGGCGGGTTGTTGTCGCGGTCGCACTTGACGTAGAAGGCCTCGGCCGCGGTCTGGCCGAACAGGGCCCCGCGCCGCCACTCCTCGGTGAGGAACGCGGTGATGTTCCGGCGGATGCTGGACCACAGCCGGTCGTCGTTGGGCTCGAAGACCACCCACTGGGTCCCCAGGAGGATGGACTCCTCCAGGTAGTTGAACAGCCGGCGGACGTTCAGGTAGCGCCACGCCGGGTCGGAGGAGAGGGTGCGAGCGCCCCAGATCCGGATGCCGCGCCCGGGGAACGCCCGGACGCAGTTGACGCCGATCGGGTTCAGCAGGTCCTGCTCGCCCTTGCTGAGGCGCAGCTCCAGGTCCACCGCGCCGCGGATGACCTCGTTGGCGGGCGCCTTGTGCACGCCACGCTCGGCGTCGCTGCGGGCCCACACCCCGGCGACGTGGCCGCTCGGCGGGACCAGCACGTTGCGGCCGCTCGCCGGGTCGAACACCTTGATCCACGGGTAGTAGAGCGCGGCGTAGCGGGAGTCGAAGCCCGCCTCGTCGTTGCGCCAGGTGCGCATCCGCTGGGCGTTGAGGCCGGGCGGCGGGTCCAGGACGGCGATCCGGTCGCCCATCTGCTCGCAGTGCGACATCACCGCCAGCTGGACGGTGCGCAGGCCCTCGTCGTCGAGGTCGCCGCGCTGGTAGGCGCTCATCAGGTCGGGGACCGCGACCATGGTGATCTCGTCGATCGCCTCCAGGCCGCCGAAGCCGGTCCGGGCGGCGGCGTCGCCGACGTACTCGGCGGGGTCGAGCCGGCCGGTCGGGGCCGCGGCGGGCGCGGGCGCGGCGGCCAGGGCGTGGCCGCGGCGCTCGGGGCGGCTCGGCGCGGTGCCGGGCTGTTCGGCGACGGCGACCAGCTTCGACTCGCGCAGCTGGGTGACGACGTAGCCCTTGGTGCTCTTGCGGGTCGAGACGTCGTACGTCTCGACGACCTCGGCGCCCCGGCGCACCAGCAGCCGGAACCGGTCGTCGGGGACGTTCTCGCCCTCCGCGTCGACGACCTCGACGGACACCTCGCCGCCCGCGCCAGGCAGGGCGGAGAAGAGGAAGCCGGCGATCTCGACGGGCGGGGCCGCGGTGACGGCGGGGGCGGCGCCGGGCGTCCGCCGGGCCGGGTCGCCGACCCGCACGACGTAGGCGGAGCCGCCGCCGTTGGCGAAGAAGCCGTACACCGAGTGGGCCAGGTAGGTGCCCTCGGTGAAACCGCCGAACCGCTGGACGTACTGGTCCCAGTTGGTCACCAGTGTGGGCTCGTGGAAGGGGCCGGTCTCGGCGAAGCCGACGAACGCGGCGACGGCCGTGCCGACGCCCTCGATCGGCCGGGCACCGGACTGGACCTCCTCCACGTACACGCCCGGGGTGAGGTACGACGGCATACGCGCTCCTTCGGCTGGCCCTGCATTTTCGCCGGTCATTCGCCCCCGAGTCTGCTGCCCGGGCGGCACCCGGGGACATGTCCCCAGGTGCCGGACCGGGGGCAATGCCGCTGCCCCCGGCGGACACCGCCGTACGTACCCACCGGCCTCGGCCGACCCGGGAGTGCTCGGCCGTGCCGACCGGCCACGCGGGAGGCGCTCAGCCGTGCCCGGCGTCGCCGAGGACGCCCAGCCACGGCCCGAACTCGCTCGCCAGCACCAGCCGGCCGAGCTTGCGGTACTCGCCGACCACCGCGGAGACCAGCTGCGCCATGCCCAGCGGGGCACCCGTCCCGGCGGCCAGGTAGGCCGCGGAGACCGCGCAGGCCCGGATGGAGCCGCCGGTGAGCTCGAAGTTCCGGGCGCAGTAGTCCAGGTCGAGGTCGTCGCCGCGGGGCACCAGCGGTCCCAGGCAGCGGTCCCAGAGCCGGCGCCGCTGCGCCTCGTCCGGGAGCGGGAACTCCGCGATGACGTCCAGTCGGCGGGTGAACGCCTCGTCGAGGTTGGCCCGCAGGTTGGACGTCAGCACCGCGATCCCGTCGAAGGACTCCATCCGCTGGAGCAGGTAGGCCGTCTCCACGTTGGCGTGGCGGTCGCGGGCGTCCTTGACCTCCGAGCGCTTGCCGAACAGCGCGTCGGCCTCGTCGAACAGCAGGACGCCGTTGACCTGCGCGGCCTCGGTGAAGATGCGTTCCAGGTTCTTCTCGGTCTCGCCGATGTACTTGTCCACCACGGTGGCGAGGTCCACCACGTACAGCTCCATGCCGAGTTCGGCGGCGACCACCTCGGCGGACATCGTCTTGCCGGTGCCGGACTCCCCGGCGAACAGGGCGACCACCCCGTTGCCCCGGCCGCCGCCCGGGCGCATCCGCCAGCTCCCGAGCACCTGGTCGCGGTGCCGGGCCCGCAACACGAGTTCGCGCAGCCGGCCCGCGGTGGGGGCGGGCAGCACCAGGTCGGACCAGCCGACCGCGGGTTCGATCCGGCGGGCGAGCCGGGCCAGGCCCGCGCCGTTCTGCGCCCGCACCGCCGTCCGCAGGTCCTCGGCCCGCACCGGGCGGTGTTCGGCGGCCGCCGTCCGGGCCGCCACCGAGGCCGCGCGCGCCACCTGCTCCTGGTCCAGCCGGTACGCGGCGACGGCCTCGGCCAGGTCCTCGCTCAGCTCGCCGCCCGGCTGCCCGCCCAGCGCCTGGGCCCACTGCCCGGCGCGGTCGTGCTCCTCCGGCGGCGGGACGGTGACCACCACGGGGCTCCGCGCCGCCCAGGCCGGATCCCAGACCTGGGGGCCGTGCACGACCAGCGGGACGCCGTCGAGTTCCGCGCAGAGCTCGCGCAACAGCGCGGCCCGCTCGGGCCGTTCGGGTTCGAGCCGGTCCAGCGGTCCGAGCACCACGCCGCCCCCGCCCAGCCGCGCCTCGCGGGCGAGCACCCGGACGGTGCCCTCCGGCCGGCGGGCGGCGAGCGCGGCGGCGTCGACCACCAGGGGCGGCGGGCCGTCGGCCGCGAGGGCGGCCACCGCGAGCGGGCCGGCGTGCCCGCCCCGGTCCAGCAGGTGCACCAGTCCGCCGTCGGCGGCCAGCGCGCGCAGCCGCTCGTCCGGCCGTTGGAGGCGGGGCCCAGGACCGGCGCGGTGGGCGAGCCCGGCGAGCGCGCCGTCCGGCTCGTCGTCGCCGAGCAGGTGGGCCGTCACCCGGTCCGGGACGCGCAGGGTGCGGGAGAGCAGCGGGCGGTCCGGCTCGGTGATCTCCAGCAGGCCGCCGGCGACCAGCGGGGACCGGGCGGAGAACCGGAAGCGGCCGGCGCCGGCCCCGGGCAGTCCGCACAGGTCGAGGGCCAGGCCGATGGTCGCCCGGCGGCGGGTCAGGTCGTCGTTGAGGTAGCCGTAGAGCTGTTCGAAGCGGGAGTCGAGGTCGGGGGCGAGCGCCACCAGCAGCAGGTCGAGGTCCACCGGGAGCAGGCCGAAGGCGGCGGTGAGCCGTCCGAGCCGGGAGCCGGGCGGCGGCGCGGGCCCGTCGCCGGGGTCCGCGGCGGCGCGGTGCACGGTGGCGGAGGCCGCCAGGATGCGCTCCACCGCGTCCGGGCCGAGGTACTGGCCGCGGTACGGGTCGTCCGGGTCCGGGTCGTCGGCGCGGCGTTCGCGCACCGCGGCGCGGACCCGCTGCTCGACCCGGTGCAGCCGCTCCCAGAGGTGGTCGTGGCCGGGCGGCGCACCGTCGACCGCCTCGTCCAGGTCGACACTCACAGCGTCCTGCCCCTCGTCCAGGTCCACGCTCATCGCGCCCTGCCCCTCGGCCGGCGGCCGGGCGGCAGCCCGCGGTCCCGGGGCGCGGCGAAGCCGTCAGGACCGGGGTCGGTGGCGTCCTGGTAGCGCAGTCGGCGGCCCGGGCCGTCGGCGGGCGGCGGGCCCGCCGGGGTGGTGTCGCCGGCGCGCAGCACCAGCCCCTCGGTGACGGGCGGTCCGGCCGGGGTGCGTCCGCCGGGCAGCGGGGCGAGCACCCGAAGGTCGACGGAGGGCCGCAGCTCCCCGCCGAGCGAGGACCAGACGTCGGACACCGACGGCAGGCCGGTGTCGCGCCCCGCGATGTCCAGTCCGACGGTCAGTCCGAGTTCGGCGAGCGTGCCGGTGAGCAGCCGGGCGGGCAGCGTATCGGTGGCGGTCAGGCACTGCAGCACCTCGGCGAGCAGCCGGTGTTCGTCCTGCGGCCGGTTGGTCCAGGCGGTGACCAGGTAGGCCAGTTCGAACCAGCGGGGCGCGGGACGGTGGCCGGTCACCAGGCCGTCCGCGTCGTGCTCCGCGACGGTGCCGGCCTGTCGGCGGCCGGTGTCCTCGCGGAGCCCGTACAGGAAGACGCTGACGGTGGGGGCGTTGCGCCGGGCGGCGAAGTCCCGGGTGGGGGCGTCGAAGACGACTTCGATGCCTCGTTCGGGCAGCCCGGTCTCGGCGAGCAGCTGCCGCAGCGCCTCGTCGACTTCGTGGATCACCGGCGCTCCACCTCTCCGGGCGGGCCGATGCTGCCCTCGACGACGAGGAAGGGGCAGGTCACCGGGGAGAATCCGGGGCCTTCGGCGGTGATGGTGCGCGGCCCGGTCTCGTCCTTGGGGAGGATGAGCAGCTGGCCGGCGAAGGTCCCGTCGCCCTTCGGTCGGGTGGGGGCGGCCGCGGCGGTGATGCCGGGCTGCCAGGTGAACCGGACGGGTGCGCCGGGCGGGAAGTCCACGCCGCGCACCGAGGTGACGAAGCCGGGCTTGCCGATCGGCGGCACCGCGACGATGCGGGGCTGGAGGATGCGCAGCGGGGTGCTCGCCCGGTGCGGTCCGGGGGTGGCGTCGGTGCCGGTGGTGGTGAGCTCGGCGGTGATGGTGGTGTCCAGCGCCGCGACGGGTGAGAGCACCACCCGGACGACCGCGCTGCGGCCCGGGGCCAGGTCGCTCACCGTGCAGGTGCCGTTGCGGCAGCCGGGGGGCAGGGCCCCGGTGGGCACGCCGGCGGGCAGGCCGAGGGTGAGGCGCAGTCCGGTGGCGCGGGCCTGGCCGGTGTTGCGCACGGTGTAGCTGACGGTCACGTGGCCGCCGACGTAGCCGGGGTTGGGCTGGGCGCCGACGGTGATGTCGGGGCCGGCCTGCGGCGGCGGTGCCGGGGCGGGGGCCGGGGGCGGCGGCGGTGCGGGGCTGGGTGTGGCGGTCGGGGTGGGTGTGGGCGTCGGGGTCGGTGTGGGTGTCGGGGTGGGCGTCGCGGTCGGCGAGGGGGTCGGGCTCGGGCTCGGCGAGGGGGTCGACGGTTCCAGCACCGGCAGGAAGGTCCGGGCGGAGTCGTCGTCGGGGTACGGGTCGACGACCGTCCCGGTGACGGTCCAGCCGAAGTCCGGGACGCCGGGCCGGGTGCCGACCAGGGTGGCCTTGATCCGGACCACCTGGCGCGGGGTCAGGGTGCCGAGTTCGCAGCGCAGGGCGGCCGCGTCGCACGTCCCGGTCGGGGTGGTCAGCTTGTCGAGCCGGGCGCCGGTCGGCACCGAGACGGTGAGGGCGGTGCCGGGTGAGGGCGCGGGGCCCTTGTTGGTGACGGTGACGGTCACCTCGGTGCTGCCGTCGACGGGGACGGCCGGGGTCCGCTCGGGCACGCTGACCGCCAGGTCGACGGACTGCTGGACGGCCGGCTCCTTCTGGCGGCCCGGCAGCCGCCAGTCGAGCTCGGTGAGCTTCGCGCTGGCGAAGTCGTAGACCTTGAGCCCCTCCGGTGAGCTCGGCGGCGCGGCGCGGCGGGACGTCAGGACCAGCTGCGCGCTGTTCGCCGTCCAGGCGACGTCGCGGGGCTGGAAGGGCCCGGTGGTGGGGCGGTCGGGCAGCGGCCGGGTGCAGGCGCCCTGGCCGAGCCCGGTGGGCACGACCACCGTGCAGCCCTCGCCGGTCGGCGAGGTGACGACGACGCCGTCCTGCTGGTTGTTCCCGCCGTCACCGGCCTTGCGGTTGAAGGCGATGCGGCGGCCGTCGGGGGCGAAGGCGGGGCTGTCGTCGATGACGTCGCAGTTGCCCGGGCAGGCCGTCCGGCTGAGGTCGGTCTGCCGGGTGAGGTCGTCGGCGGTGACGGTCCAGACGTGCAGGTTGCCGGCGTTCCCGTTGACCACCGCCGTCCGGGAGAAGGCGATCAGCTTGCCGTCGGGGGACCAGAACGGCTGGCCGTCGGAGGCGCCCTGCTGGCCGGCCGGCGGCTGGACGGTGCCGACGATCTTCCCGGTGGCGACCTCGGCGACCAGCACCCGCCCGGGCCGGGCCGGGTCCTGGCCGGTGGCCGGGGTGCTGCGGCTGAACACGATCAGCCGGCCGTCCGGGGAGATCGACGGGTCGGTGTCGCGGTCGTTCGGGCCGCGTCCGGCGAGGTTCATCGGCTGCGGGTCGGCGCCGTCGCCGTCGGCGGTCCAGATCCGCTGGATCCGTCCGGCCGGACCGTCCTCGTAGCGGGTGACCACGATCCGGCGGCCGTCGGGCGTGTAGGTCTGGCGCTCGTACCAGGGGTCGAAGCCGGGGCGGGGGTGGAACAGCGGGTCGTCGCCCGGGTCGGTGCTGGTGTTGTCGGCGGCGGCCGGGTCCTCGCGGAGGACGCTGATGCCGAGGTCGCGCGGGTCGGAGCCGTCGGGGAGGACGTCCTCGACGTCGGCGACGTTGGCGCCGGAGGCGCTGGTCTGCTCGACGACGGGGCCGCCCTCGTTCTGGGTGCCCAGCCAGGTCGGCGTGGCGATCAGCCGGTTGGCGCGGTAGAGCACCTTCGGCGCTTCGCAGTTGCAGGTCAGCGCCCGGTAGAGGTTCACCACCGGCGGCCGGGACGGGTCGGGCTGCGGGGTCGGGTCGTTGGGGTCGAGCAGGTCGGCGCTGAGGAAGAGCACCCCGCTGCCGTCGGCCAGCCAGCCGGCCGAGCCGGTCTTCCAGGTGGAGCCGGTGCCGGGGAAGAAGGCCTTCTCGCCGCCGGTGGGCGAGGTGAGGACCAGGGTGCGGCCCTGGGCGCCCTCGTCCCGGGTGTAGACGATCTCGTTGCGGTGGGCGTCGTCGTTCACCGGGTTCCAGGCCGGGTCGACGGCGTCCCCGCTGGTCACGCTGGTGACCTTGACGGGCGCGCCGCCCTCGAACGGCCGCAGGTAGATCTGACGGTGCGACGGTTCGCCGTCGCAGGAGTACGCGATCCACTTGCCGTCGGGCGAGACCGTCGGGTGGGTCTCGTCGGCCGCGCCCTCGGTGATCCGGCGCAGCCCGCTGCCGTCCCGGTTGACGGCCCACAGGACGTGCCGGGGGCCGGCGTCCCCGGCACGGGGCTCCAGGGCCTCGAAGACGACGCCCTTGCCGTCGGGGGCGAGCGCGGGGTGGGCGGTGTCCATCCCGGTGGTGAGCCGGTGCACCGCGCCGGCCGCGTCGCGCAGGTACACCTGGGGCAGCGGGCCGTCCCGCAGGCTGGTGAAGACGAGTTCGCCGCCGCGGGCGGACGGGTCCCGGTCGAAGTGGATCGGGCCGGGCCCGAACAGCGGGGCGCTGTCCGTCATGCCGGTCACCCGGCCGAGGCCGCGGTGGTCGGTGCCGGCGAAGACGATCCGCCCGGCCGCCGGGTCGACCGCGGCCGCCGGGGCCGCGGCGGCGCCCTGCCCGCCGGGGGCGGCGCCGGCCAGGGTCACCAGGGCCGTCGCGAGCGCGAGCAGCGCCGCGAGGGCGGCCCGGGCCGGCCGCCGGGCGGAGCGGGGAGAGGCGGTGGCGCCGATCACGGCTCGACCTCACAGGTTGCAGGGGCGGTCTCCCCCGCAGTCTCCCGGGCCCGGGCGCCCGGGGACAGAGCCCGGGCACCCTCGGCGGGGGAAGCACCTCCTGTCCCCAAAGGGCAGACCGCCGGCGCCGTGCACGGGAAGTCGGCCGGGCCGACTTCCCGTGCGGGCCTCCGCCGCCGGCCTACAGTGCGGCGAGGTGGTCGACCAGGTCGTCGAGGCCGAGCGAGCCCAGCGACAGCGCCTTCATGTGCCAGGCCTTGAGGTCGAAGGCCGCGCCCTGCCGGCGGCGAGCGGCTTCCCGCCCCTCCAGCCAGGCGCGCTCGCCGAGCTTGTAGCCGATGGCCTGCCCGGGCCAGCCGAGGTAGCGGGCGATCTCGCTGCCGCGCATGTCGGCGGGGCTGCCGTTGTAGGTGGCCATGAACTCGGTGGCGAGCTCCGGGGTCCAGCGCTCGCCGGGGTGGAAGCCCGAGTCGGCGGGGATCGGCAGGCCCAGGTGCATGCCGATGTCGATGATCACCCGGATGGTGCGCAGCATCTGCTCGTCGAGGAAGCCGAGGCGGTGGGCGGGGTCGGTGAGGAAGCCCAGGTCGTCCATGAGGCGCTCGGCGTACAGGGCCCAGCCCTCGACGTTGGCGCTGACCATGCCCAGCGTGCTCTGGTAGCGGCTCAGCCGGTCGGCGACGGCGACCCACTGGGCGAGCTGCAGGTGGTGGCCGGGGACGCCCTCGTGGTACCAGATGCTGACGAGCTGCCAGGTCGGGAACGCGTCCCGGCCGAGCGTGGGCAGGTAGGTGCGGCCGGGCCGGCTGAAGTCCAGGCTGGGGCCGGAGTAGTACGGTGCCGCGGCGCTTCCGGCGGGGGCGATCCGGGACTCCACCTTCCGCACCGGTCCGGAGATGTCGAAGTGGGTGCCGTCGAGGGCCTCGATCGCCCCGTCCATCTTCTGCTGAAGCCAGTCGCGGATCCCCTCCTCACCCGCGACCCGGTGGCCGTGCCGCTCCAGGTGGTCCATGGCGTCGAGGGCGCCCGCCCCGGGCAGCACGCGCCCCGCCTCGGCCCGCATCTCGGCGGCCGTCCGGTGGAACTCACTCCAGGCCCAGGCGTAGGCCTCGTCCAGGTCGACGTCGGCGCCGGTGTGGTGGCGCACGGCGAGCCGGTAGCGGTCCCGGCCGACGGCGTCCGGGGTGTCGGCGGTGGCGGGGGCGTAGCTGTCGCGCAGCCAGCTGCGGAACTCGGCGACGGCGGCGGTGGCCTGGCCGGCGGCCGCGTCCAGGTCGCCGCGCAGCCGGTCGGGGCCGGGGGCGACGAAGTCGGCGAACCACCCGGCTCCGGTGCCCGCCCGCTGGTCGGTGGCCTCGCCGGTCCAGGCGGTGAGCTGGTCGATCACCACGGCCGCCTGGCGGGGCGCGGCGAACAGGCCCCGGGCCATCCCCTCGGTGAGCGTCGCCCGGTAGCCGTCGAGCGCGGCGGGCACGTTGCGCAGCCGCCCGGCCACGGCCGCCCAGTCCTCGTCGGTGACGGTCGGCATGTAGGTGAAGATCTCCCGCACGTGGTGCACGTGCGCGCCGATGTTGCGCAGCTGGCGGAAGTTCTCGCCCGCGTCGTGCAGGGCGAGTTCGGCGGTGAGGCGCTCCCGCAGCAGCCGGGCGCAGGCCCGGTCGGCGGGGTCCTCGGTGACGGGTGCGGTGTCGAGCGTACGGAGGGTGCGCCGGGCGATGTCGGCGAGTGCCTCGAACCCTTCCGGGGAGAGGTCCGGCTGCCGTTCGTCGCCGGGGTGCAGGCCCAACCAGGCGGCCTCCAGCGGGTCGTGTGCGGCCACCTGGTCGAGGTGGTGGTCGGCGATGGTGCGCGGGGTGATCTTTTCATCTGCCATACGGCCATCCTGGCGCACCGTCAGAACACACCGCCGCCCGGGTGTCAGGGCCTCAGCAGCCCGCCCACCCACCAGTCGTGCGGCTGGCCGTCGTTGGCGTAGTCACGGTTGCGCAGGGTCCCCTCGACGGTGAAGCCGAGCTTCTCGGCGACGGCACGCGAGCCGGTGTTCCCGACCATGGCCCACCACTCGATGCGGTGCACGTCGATCGTGGCCCAGCCCCAGTCGCACAGGGCCCGGGCGGCCTCCACCGAGTACCCGCGCCCGCGCTGCTCCTTGACCGCCCAGTAGCCGAGCTCCCAGACGCCGCGCCGCCTGAGGCTCAGGCCGTACAGGCCGGCCAGGGCTCCGGTGTCCTTGCGGAACGCGCCGAGGGTGTAGTCCTTGTCCTCCGCCCACTGGGCGGGCAGCCGCTCGCCGACCAGGTGCTCCGCGTCGGCACGCCGGTAGGGCACCGGCACCGGGGTGAAGAACTGGATGTCCTTGTCCTGGCAGGCCTCGTACACCGCGTCCACGTCGGCGGGCGTGAAGGCCCGGAGCAGCAGACGGTCGGTCTCAAGCGTCACTGGATCCATCGCGGCAGTATGACCACCGTCGGCAAGCGGCGGCCAGTGATTTTCCCGACCGGGCACCGCCCCTCACCGCACCCGGGCCGGTCGACGGCCTCAGCCCGTGGGCATGCCGACCTGGTCGCGCTCCAGGGCGGAACGCAGCTCCGCGAGGGCCTGCGCGGCGGCCGCCACAGGGGACGTCTTGAGTGCGTCCGCGGTCAGCTCGGCCAGGCGCTCGGTGAAGGTCCCTTCCGCCGCGTCGACCAACTCCCGCCCGTCGTCGGTCAGTTCCAGCAGTGACGACCGGCGGTCCGAGGGGTTCGGCACGCGGGCGACCCAGCCCTGCCGCTCCAGGCGGTCGACGCCCTTGCTGGTGGACCCGATGCCGACGGCGAACTCGGCCGCCAGGTCCGCCACCCGGGCCCGGGGGTGGTCGCGGAGGTGGCGCAGGAACTCGAACTGGGACGTGACGATCCCGTGCCGGTCGCGGAGACGGTCGTTGAGGGCGTTGTACAGGCGCGTCTCGCATCGGACGAGGTCGGCGAAGAAGCTCGGGAGGTCGACCGTCTCGCCGGTCACTTTGGATGCCATGGCATATAGTCTACGTTAGATGCCTCGGCATATAGTGCCGAAGAAGCCACTTGCGACAGGAGCAGCCACCATGAGCAAGGAACAGCGCGCACAGGTCGACGCGATGCTGCGGCAGCCCCGACCCGACGGCCCCCGGTCGGTCGAGGAGATCCGGGTCGGATTCGAAGCGCTGATGGCCCGGATGATCGTCCCGGACGGCCTTCGCACCACGCGGACGACGCTCGGCGACCGGCCGGCGCTGTACGTCGAGCCGGGCGACGGGCTGGGCGAGGGGACACGCACCGGGACGATCCTGTACTTCCACGGCGGCGGCTGGGTGTTCGGCTCCCCCGAGACGGCGATGTCGCTGACGGGGAACCTCGTGGCCAGGACCGGGTTCAGGGCGTACTCGCTGGACTACCGGCTCGCCCCCGAGCACCCGTTCCCGGCCGCGATCGAGGACGCGCTGGGCGCCTACCGCGCCCTCCTCGACAGCGGCGAGGACCCGGCAAGCATCGCGTTCGCCGGGGACTCCGCCGGGGGCGGCCTCAGCGTCACCACCTGCCTCGCCGCCCGCGACGCCGGCCTCCCGCTGCCCGCCGCGATCGTGGCCTTCTCCCCCGGCCTCGACGCCACCAGGACGGGCGAGAGCATGGACACCAAGGCGGGCATCGACCCGATCTTCACCCGCGAGAACCTCGAACACACCGGGGCCATGTACCTCGCGGGAGCCGACCCGCACCAGCCCCTGCTCAGCCCCGCTGTCCTCGCCGACCTGACGGGCTTCCCGCCGATGCTCCTCCAGGCGGGCACCAACGAACTGCTCCTGGACGACTCCACCCGCATGGCCGCCCGCGCCCGCGCGGCCGGAGTGGACGTGGTCCTCGACATCACCGCCGACGTACCCCACGTGTTCCAGTCCTTCGCCGGCGTGCTCGACGAGGCCGACCGGGCACTGGACCGCGCGGCCCTCTTCCTCAAGCAGCACGTCCAGAATCCCGGCACCGCGGCCGGGTCGGCCCAGTAGAGCTCGGATCCCTCCGGTCCGTACGGCGGTCGCGACCCGGCCCGGCCGTCATGGTTGTGACGGTTCTCGGCCTCCGTGTCATACGGGCAACCATGCGACCTGTGACTCCGTCCCCGGTCTCAGCCGGATGGCGCAGCTTCGGATTCTCACAGTTGTGACAGATCCTCGCGATCGCGGTGCCGCCTCTCGATGCGGTCGACCGGCGCCCTCAGGGCGGGTGAGGTCAGTTCCAGGGTGCGGTTGTCGCGCCCGGCGAGCATGTGGTCGAGCCAGCGTTCGTACCAGGCCAGGAAGTCCGTGGCCGACGAGACGTTGGGGCCCCAGAAGCCGTCAGCGTTTCCGGTGACGACGCGGCCCGCCAGGGGACCTGTGATGCCGAGAAGCACCAGGTCGGAGCACCCCGCCTCGATGATGTGCAGGAACAGGTCACTTCGGTGAGATGGGCCACCGGCGAACGTGAACCCCCGAGGGCGGCCGGGCTCCCCGTGGGGGTCCATCGTGAAGAGCCGACATGACTGCAAAGGCAGCAGGCCATAGAAAGGCGATGCCCCGCCCCCGCCCAGCATGGTCAGGAAGCTTCGGTAGGGGTCGGGCAGTTCGATGTGGCGGTCGGCCTCGAACTCGGCGACCTTCGCGTCCGGCAACGGGGGTTTGAGGCGGAACCCGTGCTTCTCTTCACCGAAGGAGTAGCTTCGCAGCGCGGCATAGGGCACCTTGGCGAGCTTGCGTCGGATACGGGCGATCCGGGAGTCCATGTGAACTCTTCTCTCTGTCCTCCGCAAACTACCTGCTGTGGACAGTGATTCTCAATCCCGTGTCAGTTCGACCGGTCGGATGACATCGCGCCTGAGAACTGGCACAGGATCCGAGAACCTACCGGCTGGGCCTCACGACAACTGGACGACCGGCATTCCGAGTTCGGCCCGAGCAGCACCATGCGCAGGAAGTCGGCCGGGCCGACTTCCTGTGCGCACGCCCATGCCGCCCGGCGGGTCCGGCCGGGCGGCATGGGCGAGTGGGGCTTCAGGCCACCGGTTGGCGGTCTCGGCCTGGGCTGGGACTTGCGGCGCGTTCATCCGGGCGGTGGGGCATCCGCAGGACGGCGACCGCGCCGAGGCCGACGACGGCGATGGCGAGGAGCAGGAGAAGGGGAAGGGCGAGATCGATCAGGAGTCGCACGGGGCTTCGGTCCTCTCGTAGTGCCGGAGGATCGCGAGGAGGTTGAGGACAGTACTGGCGGGAGCCATGCCGAAGCGGACCGAGACGCGGCCGTCGACTCCCACGTGGTCCGTGGCCGCACCGGGCCAGAGGAGGCCGAACTTGCGGCCCCGCTCGTGGAGTTCGTCGAGCAGGGAGGCGACCTCCGGCTCGGTGTAGGTGCGCATGATCGCGTCGGCCGGCCCGGTCGGGCGGCGGTGGTCGGCGGTCACGCGGCGGCGTCCAGCTCGAACCAGCAGGACTTGCCGGACTTCCGGGGCTCCGTACCGAACCGGTCGGTGAGGGAGCGGACGAGGCGCAGGCCCCGGCCGGAGACCGCGAGGAGGTCGGAACCGTCGCGCTGGATCGGAGCGATGGGGTTCCCGTCGCTGACGGAGACCCGGAGCACGTGGTCGATCAGCGCGATGACGACGAGCGGCGCCGCACTGCCGCCGTGGCGCCACGCATTGACGAACAGTTCGAGGAGCGCGACCTCGGCATCGGCGACCAGGTCGGCGTCCCACCCGGCGCGCGCCGTGAGCTCGCGCAACTCTTCGCGCGCGGCCGACCAGTCAGGGGGGAGTCCAAGGGGAGACACGAAGAAACCTCCATGGGAGTCGAGAGATGACTCCGAGCGACCGATGATCAGTCAGGAGAGTCGACCCGGAGCATGATCGCGACGTGTGCACACGACGAAGCATCCAGCAATTGCTGTCAGTGTGCAGCCCGTCACACACAGCATGGGGCCAGGCGTCTGTGTTTGGCAACTCGTCATGATGTTTTGGATATATTCAAATCGAACGCCCAGCAGGGCCCCTACAGTGGCCATAGCCGGTGGCGAACGTGCCCGCCGGGAAGGCAGACTGGTCCACTGAAGCTCAGAGAGGGCGGGGATGGGCGGAGCAACAGGTCCGACGGTTCGGCGGAGGCAACTCGGGGCCGAACTCCGCCGCCGGAGAGAGGAAGCCGGCCTCTCGCATGAGGAAGTCACCGAAGCGCTGAGCGGGATGAGCCAGCCGAAGCTGTCCCGCCTTGAGAACGGCCGGGGTGCCACCAAGGTCGATGACGTCAAGCGACTCCTCGCCCTCTACCGGTGCGAGGACCACGAGTTGATCAACGCGCTCGTGGATCTGGCCAAGCGTGGCGCACAGCGCGGAATGTGGTGGCAAAGCTACAGCGCTGACATCGGGGAGCCGCTTGGCAACCTCATCTCGTTGGAGGCAAGCGCCTCATCGATGCGCTCCTACGAAGGCTTCTTCATCCCAGGTCTTCTTCAGACTCCCGCCTACGCGCGCGAGATCATCAGGAAGCTCACTCTCCGCCCTGGAGTCAACGTCGAGGCACTCGTCGATGTCCGCATGGCACGCCAGAGCGCGCTGACCCGAGCCGAACCGCTCGCGCTGTGGGCAGTGATAAACGAAGCCGCAATCCGGTCCGGAGTCGGCGGGCCGAAGGTCATGGCTGAGCAACTCGCCAGGATCGCCGACAGAGCAAGCCAGCCCAACGTCAAGATCCAGGTGATGCCCATTGGTGCACCTGCGCACCATGGCATGGGCGGTGCCTTCTCCATCCTCGGATTTCCGCAACGGCAGGATCTCGACGTCGTCCTCGTGGAGGGCGCGTTGAACGACCTCTGGGTCGAGGACGCCGCCGATGTGGCGCTGTACTCGGCGAAGTTCGACGCCATCCGAGCGGATGCTCTGGGCCTCGACGACTCCCTCGCCCTGATCATCGAACAGAGAGACAAGCTCACATGACGTTCATCCCGAACGCAGCCACCATCGCCGCAGTCTGGCGCAAGTCATCACACAGCAACGAGTCCACGAACTGCGTCGAGTTCGCCCTGGGTGAGCCGGTCTCCTACATCCGTGACTCGAAGAACCCCTCCGGCCCCGCCCTGGCCTTCGACCGCGCGGCCCACTCCTCCTTCCTCGCCGCCGTCGCCACCGGCGAGTTCGACTTCGGGCTGCTCTGATCACCCCACAGAGAGGCAGGCTCACATGCCCATATCCCTGAACCACACCATCGTTCCGGCCGTCGACAACGAGGCGGCAGCCCGCTTCTTCTCCTCCGTCATGGGCCTCGACTACCAGGGCGCCGACCGGCACTTCGCGCCGGTGCGGGTCAACGACTCCCTCACCCTGGACTTCATGACCGTCGAGGACCCGGTCGGCCATCATCTGGCCTTCGACGTGGACCCGGCCTCCTTCGACGGGATCCTCTCCCGGCTCCGCGAGGCCGACGTGCCTTTCGGCGACGATCCCCGCGAGCCCGGCAACGGCCGGACCGACCACCCGTTGTGCCCTCGCGGGCTGTACTTCACCGACGAAGCCGGGAACCTCTACGAGGTCATGTCCCCCGCGTGAACTCCCCCGCTCCACGCGGTGCCCCGCCCGCCCGGGCGGGGCACCGTCATTGCCGCTAGATGAGGCCGCGCCGCATGGCGTACCCCACCGCGTGGGCCCGGTTGCGGAGGCCGAGGCGGGTGATGATCTCGTGCAGCACGTTCTTCACCGTGCGCTCCGAGTACGACGTCTTGGCGGCGATCTCGCTGGTGTCGAAGCCCTCCGCCACCAGCTTCAGCATCTCCGCCTCCCGTGCAGTTAACGTCGAGAGGGTCAGGCCCCGCCCGTCGAGCATGGTGCGCTGGAGGATGCCGATCCGGTCGAGCAGTTCGCCGAGCAGGTCGCCGGGCATCACGCCCTCGCCGTTGGCCAGGGCGGTGATGAGGTTCACCAGCCGGTCCTGGTCGGCTTCCGAGCGGCGCAGCACGGCGGCGACCCCGTTCTCCACGATGGTCTGCAGCCCGCCGGCCTCGAAGTGGCCCACCACCAGGCCTATCCGGCCGGTGGTGGCGAGTCGCAGCCGCCGCAGGTGCTCGGTCACCGTCTCCGTCAGCGCGTCGACCACCAGCAGGGAGACCTCGGCCTGCCCGGCCTCGCTCTCGTTCAGCAGGACGACCTCGGGCCGCTGGCGCAGCTGTTGGACCACGCCGGTCTGCAGGATGAGGTCCTCCGCGTAGACCGCCACCCGCACCTGGCTGGGCCTGCCGCGGAGTTGGGCGGGTACGCGCGGGACGGCGGCGCCGGCGGGCTTCGGTGCCACCGTGGTGCGGCGGGCTGTGACGACTTCCTCACGGGTTGTATCGGTCGACGTCATCGAACTGCTCCATTCTGCAAGTGCCTGCGAGGGTGACGGCCGGGCGCCGCGGGGCGGTGCCGGCCGGGGGCTTGGGGGCGGGTCACGTGGAGCCGGGCCGGGCCCGCGACGGGACCGGGCGGGGTCTCCGGTCGGTCCGTACGGGCAAGGGGTGTGGCCCCCAGCTTGCCCGTACGGCCCTCTTCTCCGGCGCGGTACGGCCCTACCGTCACGCTATGACCACATCCGCCGAACTCGGCCTGCCAGCACTCACGGTGGCCCCCGGTGGCGTGGCCACCACGACCCTGACGGTCCGCAACGACCTCGACATCGTCGAGGCTTACACGTTCGAGGTGGTCGGCGACTGTGCCGGCTGGACGAAGGTGGAGCCGGCCCGGGTCTCGCTGTACCCGGGGACCTCCGAGACCGTGACGGTCCGGCTGGCCCCGCCGCGCTCCCCCGCCACCCGGGCCGGCGAGTTCCCGCTCGGCATCCGCGTGCTGCCGGTCGAGCGCCCCGACCTGGTGACGGTGCCGGAGGCCACGGTCACCGTGACGCCGTTCCAGGAGCTTCAGGCCGCGCTGGCCCCGCGCCGGCGCCGCGGCTGGCTGCGCGGGCGCTACCGGGCCTCGGTGCGCAACCTCGGCAACGCGCCGACCGGTGTGACGTTCACTCCGGGGCAGGCCGGTGAGGACCTGCGGTTCCGGGTCACGCCGGAGAAGCTGCGGCTGGAGCCCGGCGAGTCCGGGGAGGTGCGGGTGCAGGCGCGCACCCGCAAGCTGATCTGGTTCGGCAAGCAGGCGACCTGGCCGTTCGAGGTGACGGTGGGCCCGGAGGAGCGGGCGGACGGCAAGGACGCGAAGGACGGCAAGCCCGGCAAGGACGGGAAGGACGCGAAGGAGGAGAAGGCGCCGGAGGCCGCACCGGGCGCCGCGCAGCCGCCCGTCCAGAAGCCGCTGCTGGACGGCGAGTTCCTCCAGCTGCCGATCTTCCCGAAGTGGCTGCTCGCACTGCTGGCGGCGCTGATCGCGCTGCTGCTGGCCTGGTTCGCCCTGGTCCGCCCGGCGGTGCGCAGCTCCGCCAAGCAGGCGGCCGAGAAGGCCGTCGCCCAGCAGATCGCCACCCCGGCCCCGCCCGCCGGCGTTCCGGCCGGTGACACACCGGGCAGCCCCGGTACCGGGAGCACCCCGGGCGGCCAGACCAAGCCGGGCGCCGGGAAGCCGACCACCGGCCCGGGCAGCCAGGGCGGTCCGGGCGGCCTGGCGGTGCCGGGGACCGGCCAGCAGAGCTCCGCCGCGATCGACGTCGTGACCGAGACCGGAACCGCCAAGACCGGCAGTTACCAGGTGCCGCACGGCAAGGTCTTCGACATCACCGACCTCGTGGTCGCCAACTTCCAGGGCGACCAGGGGCTGGTGACCATCATGGCCGGCAACACGACCATCACCACGATCGCCTTGGAGACCTTCCGCAACCAGGACTACCACTGGGTGACTCCCCTCCAGGTCCCCGAGGACCAGGCCGTGACCGCGAACGTGACCTGCGAGGTGCCGGGCACCCCGGCCTCGGGCAAGCAGGCGCCCACGTGCCACGAACTCCTCAACGTCAGCGGGACCCTGAGCGACATCCGGCAAGGAAACTGAGCGTTTCCAGGCCGTTCGTCTCCGAATTCCCGCTCCTCCCCCACGTCCCCCTCACGTCTCGTGACCATGTCAATACCCGACGGACACTGTTGCATCGTGCACCCGTCCGAACCAAACCGACCCGCCCGTAACCTGCTGTGATCTGCCCCTGAGGGCAACCGGCCTGGTCCCTGAGGGCAACCGGTGCGCCCCCACGAGCGGTTCTGGGTCTCCCGCTCCGGAAAAGCCGAACGCCGGTCCCCGCCCAACCAGGGCGGGGACCGGCGTTCGGTGTCTGTCGCGGGTGGCGGCCGCCGGATCAGAACCAGTGCAGGCAGTGCGGCGTGCGCTCGGCGCGGAACAGGGCGTCGGCGAGGGCGGCCGCGCCGGGGCGGTGGGCCAGGACGTGCCCGGCCCGGACGAGCGCGCTCGGGGCGGTGCCGCCGAGGTAGACCGCGCCCAAGTCCCGGATGTCCAGGGAGAGGTCCGGCTCCCGGTCGGTCGGGACGCACTCGGCCTTCCCGTCCCGGACGGTCAGCAGGTGGCGGTGGTGCTCGCCGAGGAACGGGTCGTCGACGTCCAGGACGAGCTCGCCGTCCGTGAACCAGCCGCGCGAGGTCAGCGCGCGCGGGACGTCCAGCAGCCGTACCCAGAGCCAGTCGGTCTCGCCGCCCGGCTGGACGGCGCGGAAGTCCTCCAGCTGCCAGCGCAGCGGGTGCTCCGCCGGGACGTGCTTGAGCACGACCTGGGCGGCCAGGTCGTGGCCGAGCACGAACCGGGCGAGGTCGGTGTAGCCGGCGTCGTCGACGGCGATGGTCTCGTCGACCGTCAGGGTGTCCCCGTCCATCGCGTAGCTGGCGTACCCGTCCGGCGTTCCGTCGGCATCCCGGTGGACGGCGACGTGGCGCGCCGTCGGGGCGGTCGGCACCTGGCCCGCTCCCAGCTCCCACCAGCGGCGCGGCCGGGACAGCGCGCCGGGCTGGGCGCGGCGGTAGCGGTCGTAGACCTCCTCGAGGATCCGCCCGCAGTCGGCCCGCTTGAACAGCTCGACCGAGCCGCCCGCTGGGGCCCCGGCCGCCAGGCGCACCGCCCGGGGCGCGGCGAAGGCGGCCTGGTGGCGCTGCACCGTCAGCCGCTGGGTGTACGTCGCCGGGCCGTAGCCGAACCGGCCGTAGATCCCGGCCTCGGAGGCCAGCAGCACCGACAGGAACTCCCCCCGGCCCCGCAGCTCGGCGAGCTGGTGCCGCATCATCGCGGTGAGCACGCCCTGGCGCCGGTGGGTGGGCAGGACGCCGACGGCCGTCACTCCGGAGGTCGGGACGACGACCTGCCCGGGCAGGGTGAGTTCGAAGGTGTACGCACCGGCGGTGCCGACGGGCCGCCCGTCCGCCGTCACGGCGAGCAGGTTGCGGTCCATCTCGGTCGCGGCCCACCAGACCCCGCCGCCGTCCGCGCCGGGGGCGTCCGAGAAGCGCCCCAGCGCGGTGTGGAAGGTGGCGACGAACGCGTCGAGGTCCTGGTCGGTCGTGGAACGGATCTCCATGTGGTGCTGCTGCCTCCCCGTGTTGCCCGCGCCACTTCGTGCGGCGCCTCCCGAAGTTCAGCGCGGCCGCGCGACCGGGTCAACCGAATTAGGGGGCGTCGGATCAGGGGGCGTCGGAAGTCCTCCGTGCCGGCGGTCCGCGTGGCCCGCGCCGCGCAGCAGCGAACCGAGCGAGAGCATCGCGGAGAGGCCGAGCAGCACCGTGGACCAGAACCAGAAACGCACCCAGGTGTCGGGGACGGGCAGCAGGACCGCCAGCACCGCCGGATACAGGACCAGCAGCCACGCCAACCGCCGCTCCGCTCCGGCCTGTTGGCGCAGCCGCCCGGCCGCCCGCTCGCCCTGCCCGGCGGCCCCACCGGTGACCAGCCGCAGCCCCTCGGCAGTGGTCAGCCGACACGTGTGCACCAGCGCCGCGATCATCGTGAGGAGCAGGGCGAGCCCCAGCAACTGGGCCCATTCGGGCACGCTGGGCCGGCCTGACGTGGTGACCACCAGCATCGGCACCGCGAAGAGCAGGGTGCTCGACGCCTCGAAGGCGACGAGCCGGGCGGCGGGGGTACGGGGCGCGGCCACCGACGTCTCCCAGGACAGGAGTCTCCGGTGGCCGCGGGCGCAGCCGTTCGCCCGGCGGCGGTGTGAACCCGTCATGACCCCGGCTGCGCTTCGCCGGCGCCCGCGCGGACGGGCCCGTCGGAGCCGGACCGGTCCGGGGCGACGCGCGGCACCGTCAGGACGTACTCGTCCGGGTCGATGGCCCGGGTCCGGCGGCGGAACCGCCAGGTCGACGCGGGCCAGATGGTGGTGACACGGCCCGTGCGGTCCTGGTACCAGCCGGAACAGCCGCCCGCGGCCCAGACCGTGGGGGCCATCCGCTCCTCCAGTTCGGCGTTGTACGCGTGCTGCGCCTCCGCGCGCACGTCCACGGAGCCCAGACCGCGGCTCCGCATCAGCCGCAGGGTGCTGAGGAGGTAGTTGATCTGCGACTCGATCATGTGGATGAGGCTGGTGTGCCCCACGCCCGTGTTGGGTCCCGCCATCAGGAACAGGTTGGGGAATCCCGCGACGGTCGTGCCGAGGTGTGCCTGCGGGCTGCCCTGCCAGACCTCGTCCAGGGAGCGTCCGTCACCGCCGATGACGTGCTTCGCGTAGGAGGCGTCGGTGACCCGGAATCCGGTTCCGAAGACCAGGACGTCCACCGGATGCGCGGTGCCGGCGGACGCGGCCGGAGTGCCTCCGCGCGGGGTGGTGAGGACCGTGTCCGGTCCGATGCTCGCGATCGGGTCGGTGACGACGCGGACGTTGGGTTGCACCAGTGCCGGGTAGTAGTCGTCGGAGAGCAGGACCCGCTTGCAGCCCAGCGCGTAGTCCGGGGTCAGCTTGGACCTCAGCTCGGGGTCCTCGACCTGGCGGTGCAGGTGGGCCAGGGCCTCCCGGCGCCCCAGCTCGGACATGGCGCGGTTGCCGAGCAGGGCCGGCAGCGTCGCCTCCCGTGCCAGGTACTCCCAGCCCCGCGCCAGTCGCTGCGCCGTCGGGGACAGCTGGAACAGGCGGTGCTGCCACGCCGGTACCGGCCGGTCCCGGCGCGGGGCGATCCATGACGGAGTGCGCTGGAAGACGGTCACCTGCCGGGCCGTGCGCTGCAGGTGGGGGACGAACTGGACGGCGCTCGCGCCGGTGCCGATCACGCCCACCCGCTTGGCCGACAGGTCCAGGTCGTGCCGCCACCCGGCGGAGTGGAACGCCTCTCCGGTGAAGCCGGCCAGGCCGGGCAGCGCGGGGACGGCCGGCTCCGAGAGGGGCCCTTGGGCCATCACCAGCAGCCCGGCGCTGAGCGGTCCGGCGCTGGTGTCCAGCTCCCAGCGCAGCCGCTCGGGGTCCCAGGTGGCGCGCCGCAGTTCGCAGCCGAGCCGCAGGTGGGGCGCCAGGCCGTACCGGCCGACGCAGTGCTTCAGGTACCGGTCGATCTCCTCCTGGGGCGCGAAGCGCCTGCTCCAGGCGGGGTTGGGTGCGAACGAGAACGAGTACAGGCGCGAGGGCACGTCACAGGCGCAGCCGGGATAGGCGTTGTCCCGCCAGGTGCCGCCGACCTCGTCGGCCCGCTCCAGGACCAGCAGGTCGCGGTGGCCCTCCCGCAGCAGCCGGATGGCCGTGCCGAGGCCCGCGAATCCCGCGCCGACGATGACGACGGACACGTGTCCGGGCGAGGCGCCGGCCGCTTCGCGCGGGGCCGGGCTCGTGGTGTGCGGGTCGGTCATGGTTCCCCTCCGGCCGAAGACTGTTCGAACTGAATGCTATCGTAGACATAACGATCGTAACTCTCACGATAGATGGAGTGGCGAATGAGGATTCTGGCTCTCGGAGGCCCCGGAGCGATGGGCGCCGTGGCGGTACGCGTGGCCGCCGGACTCACCGGCGTCACCGAGATCGTCGTGGCCGACCGGAACCCGGAGGCGGCCCGGACGCTGGTGCGCCGGCTCGACGAGGGCGGCACGGGTGGCGCGCCGATGCGGGCGCTGACGGTGGACGTCACCGACGGCCGCGCCCTGCACGCCGCCCTGGAGGGCGCGGACGCCGTCCTCAACACCGTCGGCCCGTACTACCGCTTCGGCCTGACCGTGCTGCGGGCCGCGATCGCGACCGGCACCCACTACCTGGACATCTGCGACGACTGGGAGCCGACCCTGCGGATGCTCGACCTGGACGAGGAGGCCCGGGCCGCCGGGATCCGTGCCGTGGTGGGCATGGGCGCCAGCCCCGGTGTCAGCAATCTGCTGGCCACACGTGCCGTCCGGCACCTGGACCAGGTCCAGGACCTGTACACCGCCTGGCCCGTCGACGTCTCCGGCAGCGGTGGGGACGACGAGCAGCTCAGCGACCCCGACGGGCGCCCCAGCGCGGCCGCCGTGCACTGGATGGAGCAGATCAGCGGGAAGGTCGCGATGGTCAGCGGCGGACGGCTCGTCCACCGGCGGCCGCTCCAGCCGGTCGCGCTCTCCGTGTCCGCCGGACGCACCGGCACGGCCTACACCGTCGGCCACCCCGAGCCGGTCACCCTGCACCGCAGCTTCCGACCGGCCGGCGAGGCCGCCAACCTCATGGTCGTCACCCCCGGCACACTCGCCTACCTCGATGTCCTGCGCCGCGACATCGACGCCGGAAGACTCACCAACGAGACCGCGGCGGCCGCACTCGCCAAGCCCACGGTGGGCCGCGCGCTGCGGGCCACCGCGGGTGCCATGACCCGCAAGGGACCCGGGTCACTGCCACCGTTCTTCGCCGCCGCCACGGGCACCCGCGACGGCCGCCGCGTCACCGTCCTGGCCCGGCTCGCCGACACGCCCGGCGCCTCGGCGCTGATCGACGACATGGCGGAGGCGACCGGCCTGCCCCTGGCGCTGGGGCTCGCGCAACTGCTGGACGGCACCGGTGGCCGCCCCGGCGTCCACCCGCCGGAGACGGCCATCGACGCCGACCGCTTCTTCCTCGACCTGGCACGCCACGTGCCCGACCTTCCCGGCGACGACGGCCCCCGCGACGGCGTGGTCATCGACGTGACCCCGGCCCCGTGAACCGCGACCCAGGAGACAGAACATGCCGCCAGAGACGGCCACCACACCCCCCACCGACGTCATCGACGTCGCGGGACGCACCGTCCGCTACGCCGCGACGGGCAGCGGCCCCCCGGTGCTCCTGCTGCACGGTCTGGACCGCAGCCTGGCGGACTGGGCACCGCTCCAGGCGGCCCTGCCCGGCCACCGGCTCATCGCGATCGACGTCCCGGGGTTCGGCCGGTCCCAGCCCCTGCCGGACTGCCGGCTCCCCTCGCTGGCCGGGCACGTCGAGCGGGCACTCGACCGACTCGGCCTCACCTCCGCCGTCCACGTGGTCGGCAACTCCCTCGGCGGTGCCATCGCGATGCGGCTCGCCGTCCAGGCCCCCGCGCGCGTGTCCTCGCTGGCACTGCTCAACAGCGCCGGGTTCGGCCGCGAGGTCACCTGGGCGCTGCGGGTCCTCGACCCGCCGCTGCTCTGGCGGTTTCTCCTGCGCCCCACCGAGGGGAACGCACAGTTCGCGGAGCGTTCCCTCTTCCACGATCCGGCCTTCGCGACCCCCGAACGGACAGCCGCCGCACTCGCCCTCGCCCGCCGCGAAGGAGCCGCCCGCACGCTGCGGCAAGTGGCCCGCGAGCTCGGTTCCTGGCGCGGCGTACGTCCCGGCTGGCGGACGGAGCTGCTGACGGAGGTCTCGGCGCTCGACATCCCGACGCTGGTCGTCTGGGGGACCCACGACCGCATCCTCCCCGCCCGCCATCTCGTCAACGCCGCGTCCGCGCTGCCCCGGGCACGTACCCACCTCTTCCCGCGGACCGGTCACCTGCCGCAGATCGAGCGCGCCGAGGAGACGGCCGGCCTGCTCGGCTCGTTCTGGAACGACCTGTGAAGCGCGCCGCGCGAGGGCTCGGCGGCGGGTGCGACGCGCGGGTCCCGGCCCCGGACCGCCCGGCACCCGCCTACCGGTAGGCCACGTGGCCGCCCCGGTCCGGATCGGGGCGGCCATGACGGCCGACCTCGCCCCGCGCCCCCGACGGGCGGCAGGCACTACATTGGAGCGGAGAGGGGCGCCGATCCCGAACGGGGTGGCCGATGCACTCGATCACCGACTGGCTGAGCGGCCTGTCCGGCCCGGTCGTGTGCGTGGTCGTCGCGGCCCTCGTGTTCGCCGAGGACGCCCTGTTCTTCAGCTTCTTCCTCCCCGGCGAGACCGCCGCCGTCCTCGGCGGGTTCCTCGCCCACCAGGGCAGGGCCCCGGTCGGCTGGCTCGTCCTGGCCGTGGTCTGCGCGGCCGTCCTCGGCGACACCGCCGGCTACGAGATCGGCCGCCACCTCGGCCCGAGGATCCTCGACACCCGCCCGATGCGGCGCCACGCCAACCGGGTCGACCAGGCGCAGGAGATGATCCGCCGACGCGGGCCGGCCGCCGTCTTCTTCGGCCGGTTCGTCGCCTTCTTCCGCGCCATGGTGCCCACCCTGGCCGGCATGTCCCGGATGCCCTACCGCCGCTTCGTCCTGTTCAACGCCCTCGGCGGGCTCCTCTGGGGCGTCGGGTTCACCCTGCTCGGCTACTTCGCCGGAGCCGCCTACGCCCGGGTCGAGGGCACCGTCGGCCGGGTCCTCGCCCTGGTGATCGGCGCGTTCGTCGTCGTCTCCCTCGCCGTCTGGTGGTTCCTGCGCCGACGCGGGTCCGGGGAGGGCGACCGCACGCCGGCCCGGGCCCAACGGGACGGAGAGCAGCGGGACGGAGAGCGGCGGGCGGAAGAGCAGCGGGACAGCGGGCAGCGGGGCGGACGGCCCTGACGCCGCCACCCCCTCACCGGCGCCCGCCGCCGCTTCCGGTCACCAGCGGCCGTGCACCTGCGCCCGGATCCGCCGGTCGTACAGCTCGCGCACGGCGGCCAGGGTGGCCGGCGGGAGCGGCGCCGAGTCGGCGGCCGCCGCGTTGGCCCGGGCCTGCGCCACGTTGCGCGCCCCGGGAATCACCGTCGTCACCCCCGGCTGCTGGGTGACCCAGCGCAGCGCCGCCTGCGCCGAGCTCACCCCCTCCGGCGCGAACGCGGCGAACTCCGCCGCCGCCTCGACGCCCGTCGCGAAGTCCACCCCGGAGAAGGTCTCCCCCTGGTCGAAGGACTCGCCGTGCCGGTTGTACGTGCGGTGGTCGTCCGCCCCGAAGACGGTGTGCTCGTCGTACCGGCCGGACAGCAGCCCCGAGGCCAGCGGCACCCGGGCGAGGATGCCCACCCCGGCCGCTTCGGCGGCGGGCAGCACCTGCTCCAACGGCTTGAGCCGGAACGCGTTCAGGATGATCTGCACGCTCGCGACGTTCGGGCGCGCGATCGCGGTCAGCGCCTCCGCACAGGTCTCCACGCTCACCCCGTACGAGGCGATCCGCTCCTCTGCCACCAGGGTGTCCAGGGCGTCGAACACCTCGTCCGTGGAGTAGACCGGCGTCGGCGGGCAGTGCAGCTGCACCAGGTCGAGCCGGTCCACCCCCAGGTTGTCCCGCGAACGGTCGGCCCAGGCACGGAAGTTGGCGAGGTTGTAGTGCTCGGGCCGCTGCTCGACCCGGCGGCCGAACTTGGTGGCGACGAACACCCCGGCGTCCGGGCGGTCCTTCAGGAAGCGGCCGATCAGCCGCTCGCTGCGGCCGTCGCCGTAGACGTCGGCGGTGTCGAAGAGGGTGACGCCGGCCTCCACCGAGGCCTCCAGCACGGCGAGGGCGTCCTCCTCCCGGACATCCCCCCAGTCCGCACCGAGCTGCCAGGTGCCGAGTCCGACGATCGAGACGGGGCGGCCGGTCCGGCCGAGTACGCGCTGTTCCATGGGGGCGAGCCTCTCACGCGGCGCCCCCACCGCACCACGCCGCACAGTGGGCACACCGTCGTACCGCGTCGCACCGCCGACGGCTCCGGACGTCCGGGTGGAAAGCTGGGGACACCGACGTCGGCACCACCTGCGAGGCCCACCCGTGACCGTATCGATCGCCCTGTTCACCCAGGACCTGCGGCTGCACGACAACCCCGTGCTGCACGCCGCCCGCGCCGCGGCCGACCGGGTCGTCCCGCTGTTCGTCCTGGACCCCGCCGTCGAGGGCGCCGGGTTCGCCGCGCCCAACCGGCTGGCCTTCCTGGCCGACTGCCTCGCCGACCTGGACGCCTCGCTGCGCCGGATCGGCTCCCGGCTGGTCGTGCGCCGCGGCGAGCCCGCCGAGCAGACGGCCAGGGTCGCCGCCGAGGCCGGTGCCGCCACCGTCCACGTCGCCGCGGGCGTCAGCGCCTTCGCGCACCGGCGGGAGGCCCGGCTGCGCGAGGTGTTCGGCGACCGCCTGCACGTCCACGACGCCTCGCTGACGGTCGTCCCGGCGGGCCGGATCACCCCGGCCGGCCGCGACCACTACGCGGTCTTCACCCCGTACCACCGCGCCTGGCAGCGGACGCCCCGCCGCACGGTGCTGGGCGCGCCCCGGACGCTCGACACCCCGGACGGCATCGGCGGCGACAGCCTCCCACCCTCCGCACCGCTCTCGCCCGCGCTGCCGCCCGGCGGCGAGACCGCGGCCAGGCGGCGGTGGCGGCGCTGGGACGTCGACGCGTACGCGCGGGTGCACGACGACCTCGCCGCCGACGCCACCTCCCGGCTCTCCCCGTACCTGCACTTCGGCTGCCTGTCCGCCACCGAACTCGTCGAGCGCGCCCTGCGGCACGACGGCGAGGGCGCGCAGGCCTTCGTCCGGCAGCTCGCCTGGCGCGACTTCCACCACCAGGTCCTCGCCGCCCGCCCCGACGCCGCCCACCGCGACTACCGGGCCAGGGACGACCACTGGCACCGGGACGAGCGCGAGGCCGAGGCCTGGCGGCAGGGCCGCACCGGCTACCCGATCGTCGACGCCGGGATGCGCCAGCTCGCCGAGGAGGGCTGGATGCACAACCGCGCCCGCCTGCTGACGGCAAGCTTCCTCGCCAAGTCCCTGTACCTGGACTGGCGGATCGGGGCCGCCCACTTCCTGTCGCTGCTGGTCGACGGGGACGTGGCCGACAACCAGCTCAACTGGCAGTGGGTCGCCGGCACCGGCACCGACACCCGCCCCAACCGGGTCCTCAACCCGCTGCGCCAGGCCGACCGCTACGACCCGGACGGCGCGTACGTCCGCCGCTGGGTCCCCGAGCTCGCCCACCTGCCCGGCCCGGCCGTGCACCGCCCCTGGCTGCACGGCGCCGACTACCCGGCGCCGCTCGTCGCCCCGGACGCCCTCACCGAGCGGTTCCGCCGGGGGCGGGGCCTGGACTGAGTTTCATAGCCCGGACCGAGCGCGAGGGCCTGGGCTGAGCCAGGAGGCGGACGGGCGCACGGTACCCCGGTACTACGGCCCCGGCGATGATCGGCCCCGGGTACCACGGATCGCCGCGCCGTCGAACCTAGCGTGGAAGGTACCGGCGGCCGGGACGACCCGGCCCACGAACGTTGAGGGTGAGCGATGATCGAGGCGCACCAGCTGACGAAGCGGTACGGGGAGAAGACCGCCGTCGATCGGCTGGACTTCACGGTCCGGCCGGGTACGGTCACCGGCTTCCTCGGGCCCAACGGGGCGGGCAAGTCCACCACCATGCGGATGATCGTCGGACTGGACGCGCCGACCGGCGGCTCGGTGCGCGTCAACGGCCGCCGCTACGCCGAGCACGCCGCTCCGCTCCAGGAGGTCGGCGCGCTGCTGGAGGCCAGGTCGATCCACCCCGGCCGCTCGGCGTTCAACCACCTGATGGCGCAGGCCCACACCCATGGCATCCCGCGCCGCCGGGTCGACGAGGTGATCGAGCTGACCGGCCTGCGGTCGGTGGCGCGCAAGCGGGCCGGGGCGTTCTCGCTCGGCATGGGCCAGCGGCTGGGGATCGCCGCCGCCCTGCTGGGCGACCCGGCGACGGTGATGCTCGACGAGCCGGTCAACGGGCTCGACCCCGAGGGCGTCCTGTGGATCCGCAACCTCCTCACCTCGCTCGCCGCCGAGGGCCGCACCGTCTTCGTCTCCTCCCACCTGATGAGCGAGGTCGCCCTCGTCGCCGACCACCTGATCATCGTCGGACGGGGCCGGCTGCTGGCCGACACCACCGTCCAGGACCTGGTCCGCGAGGCCGGCGGCGACGCCGTCACGGTGGCCAGCGCCGACCCGGCCCGGCTGCGCACCCTGCTCGCCGGCCCCGGCGTGGAGATCTCCGGCCGCTCCGGCTCCGAGGAACTCCTCGTCACCGGCCGCACCGCCCGCGAGATCGGCCTGACCGCCGCCTCGCACGGCATCGCCCTGTTCGAACTCGCCACCCGCACGGTCTCCCTGGAGCAGGCGTTCATGGACCTGACCCGGGACGCCGTCGAGTACCACGGCACCACCACCACTGCCACTGTCGAGACCCCGAGGAGCGCGGCATGAGCACCCTCGCACCGAGCCAGACCGCCACGCCCGCCGGCCCCGGGCCCGAGCGCCCCGTCTACAAGGTCACCGCCGCGCGCGTGCTGCGCTCGGAGTGGGCCAAGCTGTGGTCCCTGCGCTCCACCTGGATCACCCTCGGCCTGGCCCTGCTGTTCCTGGTCGCGTTCGGCCTGATCGCCGCCGTCCAGTTCAAGTCCAGGCTCGACTCCGGGCGGCACCTGGACCGGGACTTCTCCGACGCCACCGCCCTGAGCCTGTCCCTGTTCGGCACCAACTTCGCCCAGCTCGCGCTCGGCGTCCTCGGCGTGCTGATCGCCGCCGGCGAGTACTCGACCGGCATGATCCGCTCCACCCTCGCCGCCGTGCCGCGCCGCCTGCCGGTCCTCTGGTCCAAGGCGGCCGTGTACGGGGTGATCGCCCTGCTGCTCGGCACCGTCGGCGTGTTCGTCGCCTTCCTCACCGACAGCGGCATCCTGTCCGGCACCCGCGTGGCGATGGACCTCTCCAGCGCCGGCGCCGTCTGCGGACTGCTCGGCGCGGGCCTCTACCTCGCCCTCGTCGGCGTGATCGGCGTCGCCCTGGGCGCGCTGCTGCGCTCCGTGGCCGGCGGCATCTCCGTCCTGGTGGCCACCCTGATGCTGGTCCCCGGCCTCGTCTCGCTGCTCCCCACGTCCTGGCAGAGCCACATCAGCCCGTACCTGCCCAGCCACGCGGGCGAGGCGATGTTCGCCCTGCACCACGACTCGACCACCCTGTCGCCCGCCGCCGGGCTGGCGGTCTTCCTCCTGTGGACGGTGCTCGCCCTGGCCGGCGCAGCGGTGCGACTCGTGCGCAGCGACGTCTGAGAGACTCCGGTGCGGCACCCGGTCCTCCGGGTGCCGCAGCCCCGCCCCTCCCTCGTACGACAGGTGACGACCGTGAGCCACCTCGACACCCGGGGACCGGTCCCGTCCGCGCCGCCGCCCGTGCCCGACCCGCTCCCCTCCCACCCGGCCTTCGCGCGCCTGGCCCGCCTGGGCCAGCGGGTCCGGCAGGCCGACCGCGCCCACCCGTGGGTCCTGGACACCGCCGTGGTCGTCATGGTCCTCCTGATGTTCGGCCTGCCGGACCTCCTCCACGGCGACGTCGACCACGCGCGCGAGCACCGGATCCACTTCACCCGGCTGCCCCTGGCCGCGACCCTCGCCCTCCAGGCGGGCCTCGTCCTGCCCCTGCTGTGGCGCCGGCGGCGCCCGACGGCGGCGTTCGCGGCCATCATGACCGTCTTCGTCGTCCAGTGGTCCACCGGCGCGGCACTGCGGGCCGACGCCGCCCTGCTCGTCGCCCTCTACAGCCTGGCCCTGCACGGGAGTCTGCGGCACCTGGCCTGGGCGTGCGCGGCCATGGCCGCGGCGAGCACCCTGGTCGCCGCGGAGGTGTCCTCCGGGCTGCCCGTCGGCGACGCGCTGTTCTTCCTATTCAGCGCCGCGACGGCGGCCGTCGCCCTCGGCATCGCGGTGCGGATCCGCCGCGCCCAGCTCGCCGGGCTGCGGGAACGCGCGGCCCGGCTGGAGATCGAGCGCGACCAGCGCAGCCGGCTGGCCGCCGTCACCGAGCGCACCAGGGTCGCCCGCGAGATGCACGACATCATCGGCCACAACCTGTCCGTCATCGTCACCCTCGCCGACGGCGGCGCCTACGCGGCCGAGGCCTCCCCCGAGCGCGGACGCGAGGCGCTGCTGCTGATCGGCGACACCAGCCGCCAGGCGCTCGGCGAGCTGCGGCGGATGCTCGGCGTCCTGCGCGACCAGGGCGAGGACGCCGAACTCACCCCGCAGCCGGGCATCGCCGACGTCGACGGGCTGTGCGCCCGCATCCGCGCGGCCGGCCCCCAGGTGGTGTACACGGCCGCCGGGGACCTCGACGCCCTCGACCGCGGTGTCCAGCTGATGGCCTACCGCATCGTCCAGGAGTCGCTCACCAACTCCCTGAAGCACGCCGGCCCCGGCACCCGGGCCCACGTCACGCTCACCTCCGGGGACGACCGGCTGCGGGTGCGCGTACGGGACAGCGGCCCGCCCGACGGCCCCCCGCCGTCCGCCCCCGGCCGGCCGCCCCGCGAGGGCCACGGCCTCGCCGGCATACGGGAACGCGCGGCCCTGTACGGCGGCACCGTCACGGCGGGCCCCGGGCCCGGGGCAGGATGGACCGTGGAGGCCGTACTCGACCTCACCCCCGACCCGACAGGCGGCCCCGCGTGACCACCCTCCTCATCGTGGACGACCAGCCCTTGCAGCGGTACGGCTTCCGCATGCTGCTGGAGAGCCAACCCGACACCGAGGTCGTCGGCGAGGCCGCCCACGGCGCCGAGGCCGTCCGGCTCACCGCCGACCTGCGACCCGACGTCGTCCTGATGGACATCCGCATGCCCGGCATGGACGGCATCGAGGCCACCCGCCGGATCGTCGCCACCGGCGGCCGCTCCCGCGTCCTCGTGCTGACCACCTTCGACCTCGACGAGTACGCCCACTCCGCGCTGCGGGCCGGCGCCAGCGGCTTCCTCCTCAAGGACGCCCGCCCCGAGGAGCTGCTCTCCGGGATCCGCGCCGTCGCGGTAGGCGACGCCGTCGTCGCCCCCGCCATCACCCGGCGCCTCCTCGACGCCTACGCCCACCACCTGCCGACCCGGCCGCCGGGCGCCGCCCCCGTCGAGGACAGCCGCCTGAACGCCCTCACCGACCGCGAGCGCGAGATCCTCGTCGCCGTCGCCCAGGGCTGGAGCAACAACGAGATCGCGAGCCGCCTCGTGCTCGCCGAGTCGACCGTCAAGACCCACGTCAGCCGCGTGATGGCCAAGATCGGCGCCCGCGACCGCGTCCAGGCCGTGATCTTCGCCTACGACCGCGGCCTCACCCGCCCCAACCCGCCCGTCTGACGGCCGCCCGCCGCCCGCCGCGCGCTGTCTTCCAGCGCGCCCCTACGGCCCCTACGGCCCCTTCGGCCCCTCAGCCCCGATCGGCGAGGATCCCCGAGAGCACGCGGCGCGCGGCGCGGGCGTCAGCGCCGTCCTCGCCCAGGCTGTTGGCGCACGAGACGAGCGTCTTCCACAGCGCCCAGCCGCGTCCGCGCGCCCACGTCGCGTCGTCGACGCCCAGCCGCTTCCGGAACAGGTCGCGGCCGTCGGCCGAGAGCAGGGTCCACGCGATCGCGAGGTCGCAAGCCGGGTCCCCCACGCCACACGTACCGAAGTCGATGACGGCGGCGAGCCGTCCGTCCTCGAGGAGCAGGTTTCCCTTGGCGAGGTCGCCGTGGAACCAGACGTCGGCCCCGTCCCACCGCGCCGCGAGCGCCTGGGTCCACAGCTCGTGTGCCGACGCGACGTCGACGTGGCCGCGCAGCCCGTCCAGCGCACCGAGCGCCTGCGCCTCGTACGTCCGCAGCGTCGCGCCACGGAACCAGTTGTGCTTGCCGGGCTGCGGCCCTTCCGAGGCATCGACGCCCCGCAACGCGGCGACGAAGTCGGCCAGGCTCCCGGCGAAGCCGATCGGATCGACGACCGACTCGAACGTCGCGGGCGTGCCGTCGATCCACCCGTAGACCGACCACGCGAACGGGAAGGCCGCACCAGGACTCCCCTTCGCCAGCGGCACCGGGATCGGCAACGGGAGAGCCGGTGCCAGCTCGGGCAGCCAACGGTGCTCCTTCTCCACGGCCAGGGCGTACTCCTCCGCGCTGGGCAGGCGGAGCACCATGTCCTCGCCCAGGTGGAAGGTCCGGTTGTCCCAACCGCCGTTCTCCACAGCCGTCACAGGCAGTGCGGCCCACTGCGGGAACTGCTCGGCCACGAGCCGCCCCGCCTGTTCGGCACTGACGGTGACCCGCCGGGGCATCGGCCCGAGATCCGGAACATCGTTCAACAGGTACCCCCTTGGCAGGCTCTGGTGTGAACGGACGGACGCTTGCTCCACGCGAGTAGAACCCACCCGACACAGCTTCGACAACCCCTCAGGACACCGTCTCCGGCTCGGGCATCACCACCGCCCGGCCCGCCAACACCGTTGTGTGCCCCGGGAGCGATGGCACTCCTTCAGTTCGATCCCACGGGGTTCAGTCCCAGTCGGTGAACTCGTGCGTCCGACGGCGGTACGGCCCCGGGAGGGCGGCGAGGCGGTTCGGCGGCCACATGTCGGCGTTCTCGCTGAGGGCCAGCACGCCGTCCTGGCGCACCAGCCAGACGTCCTCGTAGTCGAGGTGCAGGACCGCGTCGCCGGGCACCCGCGCGAGGAGGCCGTCGGTCAGGCGGGCCATGTCGTCCTGCTGGCCGGGGATGTCGGTGTGCTTGCCCAGCCGGAACGCTACCGAGACGGTCGGGGTGAAGACGCGGCCGCCGATCCGCGGGTCCCCCCAGGGAGTGGGCCTGCAAGGGGTCACCCGGATCCAGGTGCCGTGCTCGGTGAGCGCGCCGTCTCCGAGCAGGGTGTCGACGCTTGCGGTGGCGTCGAAGAGCCCCATCGGCCGGGCGGCGTCGGTGAGGCTCCGGGCGACCTCGGCCGTGGTCCACGTGGTCACCAGGTCGAGGCTGTAGGAGATCGCCATCTCCGTCCCTCCCTCTTTCTACGGGCTGAGGGAGACCACCTTGCCGCACATGTCGATCACCGTGATGGTCGCGCCCGCCCCGGACACAGGACAGCGGTGTGACGTGGTGATGCCCCGGCGGGCATCACCACGTCACGTCCTCGCTGTCAGGCGAGCTTCTGGCAGAGCAGCGCGTAGGGCCGGGCCGCCCAGAGCTGCCACCAGGGCTGGGTGTAGGCCAGGCCCGCGGCGACCTCGTCGTTGGCGCACTGGCCCTTGGCGAAGCCGTAGGAGAAGTCGCCGCCGGCGGCCGCGGTGGGGCGGTTGTCGCCCTTGTCGAACCAGAGCGTGCGGGTCGCTGTCCCCAGCGGGGCTGCGGACTTGGCGCAGAGCGCGCCCATGGTGCGGCCGTCGCGGCTGTAGCCGGTGAGGACGGAGCCGGCCGGGCACTGGGCCTTGGCGTAGCCGGGTGCCCAGTCGGTGGTCACGTAGGTGCCGCCGTGGTCGACGACGTACGCGTGGCCGGCGTCCCAGAGGTCCGGCTTCGTGACGTCCGTGCACAGGCCGTTGTCGCCGCCGTGGCTGAGGCCGATCAGCCGGGTGCCGTCCGGGCAGGAGGCCTTGAGCGCGCGCGGGTCCCAGTCCGGCCGGGTCTTGAGGTAGGCGGAGCGGTTGTCGTCGAACAGGCCGGCGCTGAGCGCGGTCCAGTTCACCAGGGGCACCGGGGACTGTCCGGCGCCCACCGAGACGAGCGGCCATTCGCGGTGGAAGGCGAGGAAGGGCAGGTCGGCCTCGAGGATCGGGGTGCCGAGGATGGCGAGCCGGGCCATCAGCGCCCCGTTGATGTCGAGTCCGCCGTAGAGGGCGGCCGTGCCGTTGACGGTCGGCGTGGTGCTGGTGCCGTCGAGGACGACGGAGCCGTTGACGGCGGCCCGCAGGTACGGCTCGATGGAGGCCTTCACGCCGACCGTGTCGTACAGGGCGATCGAGCCTTCGGCGAGCAGGCCGGCCTTCGCCGAGGCGGAGCCCCTCAGGTCGAGGCGCAGCGGGGAGACGGTGGAGTTCCCGGGGTCGGTGGTGGTGGTCCAGCCCGGGCCCTTGACGTAGTCGGAGTGGACGCCCCACTGGCCGTCGTAGGCCTGCTCGGCGTCGAGGGTGACGGTGCCGTCGGCGCTGACGTCGGCGGAGAGGGTGAAGGCCAGGTTGATCACGACGGGCAGCGGGCCCACCATCACCACGGGGCTGGCGCTGTACGTGGCCAGCGGGATCCGGACCGGCCCGGTGCTCGCGGTGAGGTTCGCGCTGACCCGCCAGTCCGCGTGCGCGCCCAGGGTGAAGCCGACCCGGGCCTGCTGGGGGTCGATGAGGCCGAGGCCGCCCTGGTAGGAGAAGTCGATCGCCGGGTGGAGCGAGACCGAGCCGGACAGCTTCGCCGAACTGCCGTCGGGCAGCGGGACGGTGGCGTCGGCGCTCAGCCCCAGGCTGCCGGAGACCGAGCCCTGGCCGGAGGTCGCTCCGAAGTCGGTGACGACCTTGACGCCGCCGATCTGCGGGTGGACCTCGAAGCTGCTCGGGCTGACGGCGCTGCGCAGGTTGGTGCTGGTGCCGCCGAGCAGTTCGGGGAGGGTGGCCGGGCGGGTGGTGACGGCCACCTTCCCGTCGGCGGTCGACTGCACACCGGTGACGGCGACCAGCGCGCCGTGCGGGGCCGCCGGGGTGGGCGGGCTGTCGATCAGCTGTCCGGGCTGGACGGCGGACGCGGCGTCAGCGGCCGTGGCCTGGGCGGACAGCGACTGCGGACCGGCGGTGGCCGGTGCGAGCACGGCGGTGCCGCTGCCCGGGTCGAAGGAGGAGAGCGCGAGGACGGGAGCGGTGGTGGCGGTCGCCGGCGCGCTGCCCTGCGCCGGGGCCGCCACCGTGGCCGCGGCCGTGCCGGACGTCGGGGGCGCCAGCGTCGCCGACGTGCTCGGGTCGGCGGACGAGGCGGACGGGTCGGTGGGCGCGGTCGGCGCGGTGGTCGAGGGCGCGGTCGTCGAGGTGGTCACGGTGGTGCTCGCGGCGGCCGGTGAGGCCGCCGCCCCGGTGAGGGCGGCGCCGCAGAGGAGGAGCACGGTGGTTGTCGCCGCGGCTGACAGCGTCAGCTTGCGCACGGTCACGTGGAGGGTCCCTTCGGGGTCAACGGTGCTGAGGCAGTGGTGACTTGTGGCGGGACGCACAGCTCGGAGTCGTCGCACAGACTCTCGAACCGCCGGGTAACATAACACTGACGGACAGCCCTGTTGACTGGTTCATGCAAATCCCGGGTCACGACCACCGAGACTTCACCGCGCTGGGGCGGGGCCTTCCCCTCGGGTTCACCCGGCACTCGGCGCCCGGCACCGTGGCACCGTCAGCCGCCCCGCCTGCCGAGACGGGCCGTGGCCGGGAGGCCGACGAGCAGCAGGAGTAGGGCCGCCGCCGCGTAGGCGAGGTGGTGGCCGCCCAGGGACAGTTCGCCGTGGCCCGCCGCACCGACGCTCTGGGCGATGCCGGCGAGGACGGTGGGGCCGATGCCGCTGCCGATCTGCAGGGCGGTGGCCGTGACCGCCGAGGCGGTGCCGTGGGCCTGGTCCGGCACGTCGCGCAGGCCGGTGACGGTGATGGCGGGGAAGGCCAGGCCCTGCCCGATGCCGGTGACGACCAGGCCGGCCAGCACCGGTCCGAGGTACGGGCTGTGCTCCCCCGCCGCGCACCACAGCAGCACGCCGCCGGCGGTGAGCAGCAGGCCCGTGGCCAGCAGCGGGCGCGGTCCGCGGGTCCTCATCAGCCGCCCGGAGACCAGGGCGGCCGCAGCCACGGCCAGGCTGACGGGAAGGACCGCGAGGCCCGAGACGGCCGGCGGCATGCCGCGCACCTGCTGGAGGTAGAGCGGCAGCAGGAACAGCGACCCGGTGACGCAGAAGTAGAACGCGCCGGCCACCACCGCCGCGGTCCGCACGCCGGGCGTGCGCAGAAGGTCCCGGTCCAGCAGGACCGCGTCCCCGCCCCTGGTGCGCCCGCGGCGCCACCACAGCCAACCCCCGGCCACGGCGGCCGCCAGCAGCGCGGCCGCGAGCGGGCCGCCGCCGGGGCGGGAGGCCAGGTCCGCGCTGAAGACGGTCAGGGCGATCGCCGCCACCAGCGCCCCGGCCCCCGTCACGTCCAGGGAGCTCCGGCGGTGCCGCTCACCCGGTGGCAGCCACCGCACAGCGGCGACGGCGGTGACCGCCGCCGCCAGGGCCTGCAGCGCGAACACCCAGCGCCAGCCCAAGGCGCCGGTGACCACGCCGCCGAGGACCAGACCGGCCCCGTAGCAGCCCGCCTGCGCGGCGGAGAACACGCCCAGCGCGCGCGAACGCATCGGCCCGTCGGCATAGACCGAGGTCAGCAGGGCGGTGGCCGCCGGCATGGTGATCGCCGCCCCCGCGCCCTGCAGCACGCGCCCCACCACGACCGCCCAGAACGCGGGCGCCGCGAACGCCAGCGCGGCGCCCGCCGCCACCGTCACCAGGCCCCCGACCAGCACCCGCCGACGCCGCAGCCGGTCCGCCATCGCCCCGCCGCACAGCAGCAGCCCCGCGAACGCGAGGGCGTAGCCGGTCACCGCCCAGGACAGGTTCTGCGCCGAGGTGCCGAACCGCGCGCCCACCGAGGGCAGGGCGCTGTTGAGGACGGCGACACCACCGGCGTCCAGGCCCGCCGCCGCGCTCAGCACCGCCAGGGGCGCGTACCGGACGGACCGCGGGGCATCGGGCCCCGGGCCGGCGGACTCCGGTCCCCCGGGCCGTACGGGCATGGGCGGGGCAGGCGAGAACGGTTCGCCGGGACGTGCGGGCATGGACGGACTCCAAGGACGAAGGACGCGCACCGGGAACGACGGACGCGCGAACGCGCCGACACACCGGAACCGGCCCGTCGGCGACCAGGGCCGCCCGCGTCGCGCGGCGCCCCCGGCAGCCACTCTGCGCCGCCGCGCGCACCGCGACGAGACACCGCCGCGGGCAGGCCCCGCCGGGGGTGGCCCTGGCAGGGCTACCCCCCGCGCCGCCAGGCGACCGATACTCGCCGCATGGCACCATCAGCGGCACTCCCCGAACTGGCCCACTTCCTGCGCACCCGCCGGGCCCGACTGACCCCGGAGGCCGCCGGCCTGCCCCGCACCAGCACCCGCCGGCTGAACGGACTGCGCAGAGCCGAGGTCGCCACCCTGTCCGGCATCAGCCCCGAGTACTACACCCGGCTCGAACAGGGCCGTCAGCGCCGCCCCTCCCCCGAGGTCCTGGACGCCCTCGCCACCGCCCTGCAGCTCGACGCCGACGCCCGCCGCCACCTCCACCACCTCGCCACCGGAAACCCCGTCCACCAGGCGGACCCCGCCGCCGTGGCCCCGGACGTGCCGGAGGCGACCCTGCGGCTCCTCGCCTCGATCACCCCGTGGCCCGCCCACGTGGTCACCCCCATGCGCGACATCCTCGCCTGGAACGACGCCGAGGCCTGGCTGCTCCTCGACTACGCCGAACTCCGGCCCGAGCAGCGCAACTTCGCCTGGTTCGTCTTCTGCGACCCCCGGGCGCCCCGGCTCCTCACCGACTGGGAGAAGACGGCACGTGGCAACGTCCACCGCCTGCGCCACGCCCTGGCCGCCGACCCCCACAACGAACGCGGCACCCGCCTCGTGGCCGAACTGACGGCGCGCAGCAGCCGGTTCGCCGCCTTCTGGGAGGAACACGACGTCCGCGGCCCGGCCACCGGCAGCCACGGCTTCCACCACCCCCGGGCCGGCCGGCTCGACCTGGACTACACCGCCTACGTCGTGCCCGGCACCCACAATCTCGAACTCGTCGTCCTGACCGCGGCCGAGGGCTCCCCCAGCCACCGAGCCCTGCGGCAGGCCGCGGCGGACCGCTGAACCGGCCCACGCCCGGGACCAGTTGGTGTCGGCAGGACGAGGGCGCGCCCGGCCGGCTCGTCGGGCGTGCCGACGGCCGACGGCCTCGGCCGAAGGGCCCGGGCCCGGGCCGTAGCGGTGTCAGGCCCTGCGGATCCGGTCGCCGATCTCCGGCCGCGCCTCGAACCCGGCCGCCCGGTACGTGGCGACGCCGCCGACGTTGGAGCTCGGTGTGCACACGCGAACGCTCGACGAGCCCAGCTCCCGCAGCGCGGCCGCCCCGGCGAGGGTGATCGCCCGGCCGTAGCCGCGACCGCGGTGGTCCTCGTGGACGCCCATCGGCTCGACCAGCCCCGGCCTCCCCGGGCCGGCCGACCAGACCGTCACCACCGCCGCCGGGCTGCCCCGGTCGTCGTAGGCGCCCAGGCAGCGGGCGTCGGCGGCGTACGGCCCCGCCGACATCCCGTGCCAGTACGCGGGCGTCGGCCGCGAGGTGCCGAACGCCGACCGCAGAACGTCGGCGAAGTCCTGCGCCTGCTCCGGGCCGATCGCCCTGATCCGTACGCCCGGGTCCTCCACCGCCTGCGCGAGGTCGCGGAACAGCGGCGTCCACGGCTCGTCGACGCCCCAGCCCTCCTCGGTCAGCAGGTCGTGGAGCAGCAGGCCCGGCGGCGCCTCGAGGGACACCGCCCCTTCCGGCAGCGCGCCGCGCTCCGGCAGCGAGACGTCCTCGACGAGCCGCCGCGCCAGGTCCTCGTCCCGGAAGGCGTCGGGAGCGACCGTCATCCGCAGCACCGTCGGCGAGTCCAGCATCCCGACGGCGAGGATCCGCCCGCCCCGGCTCCAGGTCCGCACCACCGCGGCCGTCTCAGCCGTGCCGAACCGACAGTTCCAGCCGATGTCCCCCGCGTGCAGCTGCATCGGCGCTCCGTCGTCCTGCCACTCCCGCAGCGCGCCCATGGCTTCGCGCACCCCGCCCGCGGTCGGCGTTCCCAGCACAATCGTCATAGCCGGCATCTGACACCCCGCCCAGGATTTCCGCAACCCGTTTACCGGCCGGCCGGTAATTCTCCTGGTGGTTGTGAGCACTTGCGGGAGGTCGCATACTGATAATAAGGAAGTGGACACCATGAAGCTGCTGGCGGAAATCGACAGAATGGTCGCCACCGGAAAGGTGGTGACCTCAGCGAACGACGAAGCCGTCGCGGACATCGTCCTCGCCACGATCACGAGTGGCACCACGGCCTCGTTCTACCTGACCCGCGCCCAGGCCGCGCTCGTCAAGGAGCGGTTCTGGACTCCGGAGCGGACCCGCCGCACAGGACTCCGCCCGATATCCCCCGAGGAAACCGAAAGGATCAGGGTGGAGCTGGGCGTCAGGGTGAAGAATTTCAGGTGCACCCCGATCACGTGCGGCTGCGGCCATGTCTACGACGCATTCGACTTCATTCAGCAGGGGATCCGCGAACACGGCCTCGACGTCGTCAATTCCGTATTCTCCCTGAAGGACTCGACTTTCCTCCAGGTCAATCCGTCCTTCGTCCCGATCTGCCCCGTGGACGACCGGAAGCTGAGCCGCACCCACAGCTCCGACGGCGGGATCGAGTACGACTGCGACGAGTACGGCGGGTGCTGCTACCAGGAGTGACGCTCCGTGCCCGGGGCCCCGGGCCGAAGAGACGATGTTCAAATGTCTGATGTTTGTATATGGTCCTCCCATGACACGCATCAGCGCGCCGCGGCGCACGGCCAGCCTGTCCGCCCAGCTCGTGGAGAGCCTCCGCGCGCACATCGAGACGGGGGGCTGGCCGGTCGGGACGCGGATCCCGCCGGAGCAGGCCCTCGTCGAGGAGCTCGGGGTCGGGCGCAGCACGCTGCGGGAGGCGATCGGTGCGCTGGTGCACCTCGGCCTGCTGGAGCCCAGAGCCGGTGACGGCACCTATGTGCGCTCCTCCAGCGAGCTCCAGTCGGTGATGGTACGGCGGGCGGGCTCCGCGAAGCGGGACGACGTGCTGGAGCTGCGGACCGTTCTGGAGGAGTACGCCTCGGGCGCCGCGGCCCTGCGCCGCAGCGAGGGGCAGGTGCGGCAGCTGCGGGAGCTGCTGGCCGACGCCGAGGCGGCCGCCGCCGGCGAGGACGCGTCCGCGGCCACGGACGTCGACGCGCTCTTCCACCGCTCCGTCGTCCGGGCGAGCGGGAACGAGCTGCTGATCGAGGTGTACGACCACCTCGGCACGGCGCTCACCTCGCACCTGGGGGGCCCGACCTGGAACGCCGCCCACGCCGAGGAGCACGGGGGCCTGCACCGGCGGCTCGTCGACGCGATCGAGACCCGGGACGAGGGCGGCGCCCGCGAGGCCGCCGCCGCGATCGTCCGACTCACCCGCGACCACGAGATCGCCGACTCGCGTGCGGCCGAGGAGCGTTGAGCCCGCAGCCCTCCCGACTGATCCGATCACCCCGTACGAACGGCACCACCGTCCACCTGAACAGGATTTTCTCGGCCGCATAGGAGATCATTCGTGTCCCTCTCGCACCTCCCCGCCGACGAACTCGACGCGCGTACCGACCGACGCAGCGCCCACCTGTACGCGACCGACCCTCAGTTCCGTGACACCGCGCCCCTGGACGCCGTCACCGAGGCGATCCGCCGCCCCGACCTGCCGCTCGCCGAACTGGTGGCCACCGTGCTGGAGGCGTACGCCGACCGCCCCGCCCTGGGCGAGCGCGCCACCGAGCCGGTCACCGACCCGGAGACGGGCCGCACCACGCTGCGCCTCCTGCCGCGGTTCGACACGCTCACCTACGGCGAACTCCGGGAGCGGGTGGGCGCGGTGGCCTCCGAGTGGCGCCACCACCCCGAACATCCGCTGGGTCCCGGCGACTTCGTCGCCCTCCTCGGGCCCACGAGCGCCGAGTACGCCGTGGCGGACCTGGCCTGCGTCCGCTCCGGCGCGGTGTCCGTCCCGCTGCAGTCGGGGGCCTCGGCGGCGCACCTGGCCCCCGTCGTCGAGCAGACCGCACCGCGCCTGCTCGTGGTGGACGTCGACCAGCTGGACGTCGCGCTCGAACTCGCGGCGAACGCCGCCTCGTTGGGCAGGATCGTGGTCATCGGCCACCGGCCCGAGGCCACCGCCCACCAGGAGGAGCTGGAGTCCGCGCGCACCCGGCTCGCGGCGCTGGGCCACGGGGTGGCCCTGGACACGCTGGCGTCGACCGTCGAGCGGGGAAGGGCGCTGCCGCCGCTCCCCCGGGTCCCCGACGGATCGGCGCCCGACACGCTGAGCTCGCTGATCTACACCTCGGGAAGCACCGGCACCCCCAAGGGGGCCGTGTACACCGAGCGTCTGGTCCGGAGCTTCTGGCTCGACTACGTGCCCGGCCGGCCGGTGCGGCCCGCCATCGTGCTCAACTTCCTGCCGTTGAGCCACGTGATGGGCAGGGGCGCGCTGTTCGGGACGCTCGCCAAGGGGGGCCTCGCCTGTTTCGCGGCGTCCAGTGACCTGTCGACGCTCCTCGAGGACCTCTCCCTGGTCCGTCCCACCGAGCTGCTCATGGTGCCCCGCATCTCCGACCTGCTCCTCCAGCACTACCGGGCGGAGCTGTCCCGCCGGGCCGGGACCGGCGGCGACGCGGCCGAGCAGGTGAGCGCCGGGCAGGTGATGGAGGAGCTGCGGGAGGAGGTCATGGGCGGCCGCCTCCTGTCGGCCGTCAGCGCCTCGGCCCCGCCGAGCGCCGAGACCACGGCCTTCGTCGAGGACTGCTTCCAGGTCAGGCTGATCGACGGCTACGGGTCGACGGAGGGCGGGGTCGTCTTCCTCGACGGCCGGGTGCAGCGCCCGCCGGTGACCGACCACAAGCTGGTCGACGTGCCCGAGCTGGGCTACTTCGGCACCGACACGCCGTACCCCAGGGGCGAACTGCTGATCAGGTCCGAGCGGCTCGTCCCCGGGTACTTCCGGCGCCCGGACGCCACCTCCGAGGTCTTCGACGAGGACGGCTTCTACCACACGGGCGACATCATGGCCCGGCTCGGCCCCGACGAACTGCGGTACGTCGACCGCCGCTCCAACGTCATCAAGCTGTCCCAGGGCGAGTTCGTCGCCGTCTCCCGCCTGGAGGCGCTCTTCACCGGCAGCCCGGTCGTCCGGCAGGTCTTCCTGTACGGCAGCGGCGCCCGCGCCTACCTGCTCGCGGTCGTCGTGCCGACCCGGGACGCCCTCGACCGCGTCGACGGGGACGCCCGGCGCCTCAGGGCGGTCCTGCGGGAGTCCCTGCGGGAGACCGCCGCCGGGGCGGGGCTGAACTCCTACGAGATCCCCCGGGACCTGCTCGTCGAGACCGAGCCGTTCACCCAGGAGAACGGGCTGCTCTCCGGGGTGCGCAAGCCGTTGCGGCCGGCCCTGACGAAGCGGTACGGCGAGCGTCTCGAAGCGCTGTACACCGAGCTGTCCGACCGCGAGGCCGAGGAGCTCCGGACGCTGCGTCAGGCCGGCACCGACCAGCCGCTGCCGGCGACCGTGCTCCGGGCCGCGCAGGCGCTCCTGGGGCTGGACGAGGGTGTCGTGGAGCCCGACACGCGCTTCCTCGAACTCGGCGGCGACAGCCTCACGGCGCTGTCCTTCTCCCAGCTGATGAAGGAGATCTTCCACGTCGACGTCCCGGTCGACGTGATCGTCAACCCGGTCAACTCGCTGCGGCAGGTGGCCGATCACGTCGAGCGGGCGCTCGCGGCGGACCACCGCCGTCCCACCGCCGACAGCATCCACGGCCCGGACGCGACGCGGCTGGACGCGGCCCAGCTGCGGCTGGAGGCGTTCCTCGACCCGCGGACCGTCGAGCAGGCCGAAGGGCGGAGGCCGGCCGGTCCGCTGCCCGAGGCCCGGACCGTCCTGCTGACCGGCGCCAACGGCTACCTGGGCCGCTTCCTGTGCCTCGAATGGCTGGAGCGCGTGGCGGAGCGCGGCGGCACGCTGGTGTGCGTGGTCCGCGGCTCCTGCGCCGAGGAGGCCCGGGCCCGGCTCGACGCGGCCTTCGACAGCGGCGACCCGGACCTCGTGGAGCGCTACCGCGCGGCCGCCCGGCACCTCCGGGTGGTCGCCGGCGACATCGGGGAGCCGCGTCTCGGGCTCGACGAGGAGACCTGGCAGCGGCTGGCCGACACCGTGGACCTGATCGTCCACCCGGCGGCACAGGTCAACCACGTCCTGCCCTACGGCCAGCTGTTCGGCCCCAACGTGCTGGGAACGGCCGAACTGATCAGGCTCGCGGTCACCTCCCGGACCAAGCGGTTCACCTACCTCTCGACGGTCGCCGTCGTCTTCGGGAACGCGGCGGCCGCCGACGAGTGGGCGGACATCCGCACCGCCGGCGGGGTACGCGACCTCGACGGTGACTACGCCGACGGCTACGCGGCCAGCAAGTGGGCCGGCGAGGTGCTGCTGCGCGAGGCGCACGAGAGGTTCGGCCTGCCGGTCGCCGTCTTCCGCTCGAACATGATCCTCGCGCACCCGCGCTACCGCGGTCAGCTCAACGTCCCGGACGTCTTCACCCGCCTCGTGCTGAGCCTGCTGGCGACGGGCGTCGCACCCGGCAGCTTCTACGCCCGGGGCACCGGCGACGGCCGCGCGCACTACGACGCGCTCCCGGTGGACTTCACCGCGCGGGCCGTCACCGCGCTCGGCGACGACGCACGGGAGGGCTACCGGACGTACAACGTGGTCAACCCGCACGACGACGGCATCTCGCTCGACACCGTCGTCGACTGGCTGGCGGCGGCCGGGCACCCCCTGGCCCGTGTCCAGGACCACGCCGAGTGGATCGAGCGCTTCGAGACCGCCCTGCACGGCCTGCCCGACCGCCGGCGGCAGCACTCGCTGCTCCCGCTGCTGCACGCCTTCGCCGAGCCGGCCCAGCCGGTCGCCGGGTCCGCCCTGCCGGCGGACCGGTTCCGGGCGGCGGTCCGGGCCGCGGCCCTCGGCGACGGGAACGACATCCCCCGGCTGTCGCCGGAGCTGATCACCAAGTACGTGGCCGACCTCCGGGCGCACCGCCTGATCTGACACCACCTCCGTGGCCGCCGCGGGGCCGACACCGGCCCCGCGGCGGGCCCGGCTCAGCTCCCGGCGCCGGCGCGGTGGCCGTGGCGGAAGAGCGGGGCGCGGGTGTCGAAGGGGACGTCCTCGCGGGCCGCGGCGACGGCGGCGTCCGAGGCGGGCAGGTCGAACGGCAGGGTCGCGGTCATCGGGGCGCGGCCGAGCGCGGCGTCCAGGACGACCTCGTCGGCGGCGCCGAACTCCCCGATCAGCAGGGCCGCGTGCGGGGCGAGCGGGGTGAGCACGGCGGGCCGCTCCAGCTGGGCCGCGAAGACCGTGGGGACGACGGCGGCCAGCGCGGCGAGCCGGTCGGCCTCGGCCGGCTCGAACTCCAGCGAGCCGCTGTGGAAGTGCCGCTCCAGCAGGCCCTCGCGCCGCTCGTACGGGGTGGCGAGGCGGACGACGGCCAGGTCGGCCCGCGCCGGGTCCTCGACGACGGTGCCGTACCGGGCGGCGACGGCCGGGTCGACGCCCTCCACGTACAGCCGGGTGGCGGTGCGCGGCTCGCCGGCCAGGTGGACCACGGAGCGGCGCTGGACCTCGCGGCCGAGCGCCCGGCCCTCCGGGGCGCCGACCAGTTCGGCGGCGGCGTCCGGGTCGACGTACGGGTCGTCGAAGAGGCCGAGGCGGAACTTGTCGCGCAGGATGCGGCGGACGGACTCGTCCAGCCGGGCCTCGGTGACCGCGCCGGAGCGGAGGGCCGCCAGGATCAGCTCCGGGTCCGTCTCGCCGCCGAGCTGGTCGGCGCCCGCGTCCAGGGTCAGCGCGACCTGCTCGGCGACGGACAGCTCCTCGACGCCCCAGTGCCGCGGGGGCAGGGTGACCACGCCGGGGACGTCCATGCCGGTGATGGCGTTGAAGTCGGTGCAGACCACGCCGTCGAAGCCGTAACGACCGCGCAGCAGGCCGGTGATGACGTCCCGGTTGAAGTTGGCGCCGACCTCGGCGAGGCCGCTGCCGGAGGGGATCGCGTAGGCGGGCATGATCTGCGCGGTGCCCGCGGCGAAGGCCGCCTCGAAGGGCCGCAGGTGGGTCTCGAACTCGCCGCCGGGGTAGACCAGTCGGCGTCCGGCGGCGAAGTGCGAGTCCTCGCCGCCGGCCTGCGGGCCGCCACCGGGGAAGTGCTTGGTCATGCAGGCGACGCTGTCCGGGCCGATCGGCCCGCCCTGGAGGCCCTCGATGTAGGCGGCGATCATCCGCGAGGCGCGCTCCGGGTCCTCCCCGAAGGTGCCGCTGATCCGGGCCCAGCGGGGCTCGGTGGCGAGGTCGGCCATCGGGTGGATGGCGACCCGGATGCCGACGGCGCACAGCTCGCGGCGGATCAGGTCGGCGTAGCGGCGCACCAGGTCGGGGTCGTCGGTGGCGGCGAGGCCGATCGGCTCGGGGCCGGTGCTGAAGCCGCCGCCGGTGTGGGCGGTGGCCGGGTTGGCGGTGAAGCCGTGCCGGGGGTCGGAGGAGAGGGTGACGGGGATGCCCAGCCGGGCGGCCGCGGCGAGGTCCTGGACGTGGTTGTTCCAGGCGGCCATCGCGCGCGGGTCGGGGACGGCCATCATGGCGAAGTGGGTGAGGCCGCGTTCGGTGATCAGATCGGCGCCGGAGGGGAACGGGCCCTGGTCGCCGGGGAGCATCCGGCCGTGCAGCATCTGCGCGGCCTTCTCCTCCGGGGTCATCCGGGCCAGCAGGTCCTCGACCCGCTCCTCGACGGGCAGCCGCGGGTCCTCGTAGGGCTCCATGGTGCCGTTGTGGTTGAGGTCGCGGAAGGGCGTGCCGTCGGTGTGGCGCAGGACGGTCAGCATGCCGTCACCTCCACGGAGTTCGACGCGGCGGCCTTGGCGCGGAAGGCCTCGATCGTCTCGGCGGTGACCCCGCAGGCGGCCAGGAAGCCGGCGGCGCCGCCGTGCCCGGCCCGGACCAGGTCGAGGAAGGCGCTCATCGCCCCGGCGGGGGCCTCCAGCAGCGGGGCGGGGACGACCATCCGGCCGGCCTCGACCTCGTTGAGGGCGGCACGGTTGCGGTCGGCGAGCCCGGCCCAGATCTGCTGGATCGCCTCGTTGGTGCGGGCGTAGTCGGCGACGATCTCCTCGGCCGGCACCCCGAGCAGCTCCAGCAGCAGCGCGGTGAGCAGCCCGGTGCGGTCCTTGCCGGCGGCGCAGTGCACCAGCACCCCGCCGGGGCGGACGGTGGCCTCCACGGCGGCGGCGAGGGCCCGCGGCGCGGACTCGGCCATCAGCAGGTAGAAGGCGCCGAGGTCCTCGGCGGTGGTCATGGTCCGCATGGCCCGCGCGAGTTCGTCGTTGGTCGGCTCGATCCGGGCGGCGACGACGGCGATGCCGGCGGCCTCGGCGGCGGCCCAGTCCTCGGGGCCGGTCTCGGCCTCGCCCCGGAGGTCGACGACGGTGGTGATGCCGTGCTCGCCCAGCTGGGCGACGACGGCCGCGTCGGCGGCGGGGAAGGGCTGGGCGGAGCGGAACAGGGCGCCGGGACGGATCCAGCGGCTCGCGGGGTCGGCGAGCGCTGCGGGGTCGCGGAAGTTGACCAGGGACATGCGGGGGCCTTTCGGGTCGTGCGGGGGGGGTATGCAAAAGGGGAAGAGGGCGTGCGGTGCCGTCCGGGCGGCCGGCGGCGCGCCCGGGAGGGACGGGGTACGGGGTCGGGTCAGCCCGCGGTGGCGAGCACGTCCCGGTAGGCCCTGACCCAGTCGGTCAGGGTGCCGCTCTCCGAGCCGATCAGGACGTGGCGCCGCACCATGCCGCCGAACATCGCGCCGAGCGCGGTCGGACGCAGGTCGGTGGCCGGGTCGACGTCGAGCCGCTCGGCGGCGATGGTGACGGTGCGTTCGGTGAAGGCGTCGATGACGACCAGGGCGTAGTTGTGCACGGAGTGCACGTCGAGCAGGCCCCGGCGCAGCCGGCGGCGGCGCTCGGTGTGCTCGACGGGCTCCTCCAGCCGTCCGCCGGTGACGGTCAGCGCGTGGTCGAGCGCGGCCCAGAGCGGCAGTTCGGCGGGGGCGGCGGCGAAGGCGTCGAGGACGACCTGGCCGAAGTCCCAGCCGAACAGCAGCGCCTCCTTGGCCGGGTAGTAGCGGAAGAAGGTGCGGTGGGCGACGTCGGCGCGGCGGCAGATCCGGTCCACGGTGGTGTGCTCGTAGCCCTGCTCCTCGAAGAGGTCGAGCGCCGCGCTGCGGATGCTGTCGCGGGTGCGCGCCTTCTTCCGGTCGCGCATGCCCTGCTCCGCCGCGGTGTCCGTCCCCTGCATCGTTCTTCCGCTCCCGTTCGGTGAGTTGAGTGTCGGTCGTGTCGGTGGGTGGGGCCGCCGAGGGGGCCGCCATGAGTACGGAACCACGTCCGGCCGGGCCCGCTCAAGGCGAGCGCCGACTCTTCCGGGTTTCGTCATCCGGAATTTGCACAACTGCCTTTTGGCAGTCCTGCCACTTCCGGGATGGTGTGTCGCGTCGGCGGCCGCACTCCCCCTGGCCGCCCCCACTCCCCCGAACCGAGGAACCATGAAGCGGCACTACCTCCTGGCATCGGCGGCCCTCGCCGCCGCCCTCACCCTCACCGCCTGCTCCGCCTCCGACGACGCGCTGTCCGGCACCGGCGGCGCCGCCGGGAACACCGGTGCGGCGGCCGACGCGCCGGCCGTGGACGGCGGCACGCTCAAGATCGGCCTGGACCGGCCGTTCGCCAAGCTCGACCCGGCCGACGGAACCCTGATCCAGATGCCGATGATGGTCCTCGCCAACGCCCTGTACGACCCGCTGATGGTCAACGGCGACAACGGCGCCGTCCAGCCGTACCTCGCCAAGTCCTTCACCCCCGACGCGGACGCCACGGTCTGGACCCTCGACCTGCGCGAGGGCGTGACCTTCAGCGACGGCAAGCCGCTGGACGCCCAGGCCGTCGCCGACCACGTCGCCCGGCTCGCCAAGCCGGAGAGCAAGTGCGCCTGCGCCCTCGACGCGGCCGCCATCGCCACCACCGCCGTCACCGGCCCCACCACCGTCGCCTTCACCCTCAAGGCCCCCGACGCCGCCTTCCCCAACCTGTTCACCCGCTCCCTCGGCTACGTCTCCGAGGCGCCGTCCGGCGACTCCCCCGCCGTCGGCTCCGGCCCGTACACCGTGGAGAGCGTGCAGCCCGGAGTCTCCGTCACCCTCGCCCGCAACCCCGCCTACTGGGGCACCAAGGGCCACGCCGACAAGCTCGTCTACCGGGTGCTGTCCGACGCCGACAGCCGCTACCAGTCGCTGCGCTCCGGCGACACCGACCTGATCTGGACCGAGACGCCCGGCCAGCTCAAGCAGGCCGCCGCCGACGGGCTGCGCACCGCCACCGGGCCCGGCTCCACCAGCACCGTCGTCTTCAACACCAAGGCCGCGCCCTTCGACGACGTCCGGGTCCGCCGGGCCGTGCAGTACGCGATCGACCGCGAGGCCCTGGAGAAGGTCGTCTTCCTCGGCCAGGGCGCCGTCTCCGACGGCCCGATCGGCTCCCGCTCCCCGTACCGCACCGCCGGCGCGTACCCGGCCCACGACACGGCCAGGGCCCGCGCCCTGCTCGCCGAGGCCGGCCACCCCGACCTCGCCTTCGACTACCTCGTCGACAGCCGCCCCGAGGCCCAGCAGCGCGCCACCGTGCTCCAGCAGATGCTCGGCGAGGCCGGGATCAGGATGACCATCAAGCCGATGGACAACGCGAGCCTGGGCACCGCGATGCTCCAGCGCAAGTTCCAGGTGCTGGACTTCATCACCAGCATGTTCGGCGACACCGACACCGCGCTCGGCAGCCTCTACCTGCCGAACTCGCCGTACAACTTCATGGGTTGGACCGACCCGGAGGCCGCCAAGGCGATCGCCGAGGGCCGTGCCTCGACCGACCCCGCCAAGCGCTCGGCCGCCTACGGCCAGGCCGCCCGGCGGGTCGTCGACGAGGCGCCGATGGCCTTCCTCACCGAGAACACCGTCGGCTTCCTCTCCACCGCCAAGGTCGGCGGCCTGCCCGACCTCTCCAAGCGCACCGTCCTCAACGTCTCCCCCGCCACCCTGTGGGTGAAGCGATGACCCCCGGCACCCGGACCGCCCTGCGGTACGGCGGACGGGTCGGCCGTGCCGCGGCCGTCCTGCTGCTGGTCACCGTCGCCGCCCTCGCCCTGCCCCACCTGATGCCCGGCTCACCCGCCGTCGCCGCCCTCGGCCCCACCGCCACCCCCGAGCAGATCTCCGCCTACGAGGCCGGGCTCGGCCTGGACCGCAACCTGTTCGCCGCCACCTGGCAGTGGATCGGCGACGCCCTGCACGGCGACCTCGGCCACTCGCTGTCCACCGGAGCCGCCGTCACCACCGAACTCGCCGACCGCATCCCCGTCACCCTCGAACTCTTCCTCGCCGCCCAGCTGGTGGCACTCTGCCTGGCCGTGCCCGTCGCCCTGCTCTCCGCCTGGCGGCCCGGCGGCACCTTCGACAGGATCGCCACCGCCGGCACCTTCGGCTGGCTCGCCGTCCCCGGCTTCGCCCTCGGCCTGCTGCTGATCTGGATCGCCGCCGTCCAGCTGCGCGTCCTGCCCGCCACCGGCTGGACCCCGTTCACCGAGGACCCGGCCGAGAACCTCCGCCACCTGGTGCTGCCCGCGCTCACCCTCGGCCTCACCGAGGCCGCCGTGTTCACCCGCACCCTGCGCGGACAACTGCTCGACACCCTCGACCAGCCGTACATCGCCGCCGCCCGCAGCCGCGGCATGGGCACCACCCGGCTGCTGCTGCGCCGCGCCCTGCGGCCGTCCAGCCTGCCGCTGGTGACGCTGATCGGGATCGGCATCGGGACCTCGCTCGGCGGGTCGGTGCTGGTCGAGTCGCTGTTCGCGGTGCCCGGCGTCGGCAGCCTGGCCTCCGCCGCCATCGCCGGCCGGGACTTCCCGGTCGTCCAGGCCGTGGTGGTGGTCAGCGCCCTCGGCGTGGTCGCGGCCACCTTCGCGGTCGACCTGCTGTACCGCACGATCGACCCGAGGATCGCCCATGAGCACCGTTGAGACCACCGTCGTCACCGTTCTTCAGGCCCGCACCGCCCGGCGCCGGCCCCCGGCCGGTGTGCTCGCCGCCGCGGCCTGGCTGGCCCTGGTCGCCCTCGCCGCCCTGCTGCTTCCCCTGCTGCCCGGCTTCGACCCGCTGCACGGCGACTTCGCCCACCCCTCCGCCGCCCCCGGCCCCGGCCACTGGCTGGGCACCGACGCCGCCGGACGGGACGTCCTGCAGCGCACCGTCGCCGGCGCCCGCGCCTCGTTCACCGTCGCCGCCCTGACCATCCTGGTCGGCCTGCTCGGCGGCGGCGCGCTCGGCCTCGCCGCCGGCTGGTTCCGCGGCCCGGTCGACAAGGCGATCGGCTTCGCGACCGACCTGCTGATGTCCGTGCCCAGCCTGATCCTGGTGATGATCACGGTCTCGCTGCGCGGCCCGAGCCTCACCGTGATCGGCACCCTGATCGGGCTGTTCACCGTCCCGCACTTCACCCGGGTGGTGCGCGCCGTCGTGCTCTCGCTCGGCGAGCGCGGCTTCGTCCAGGCCGCCCGCATGATCGGCACCGCCCCGCTGCGGATCCTGCGCCGCGAGATCGTCCCGCACGTCGTGCCGGTCGCCCTCACCTTCGCCTTCACCGCCACCACCGTCGCCATCGTCGCCGAGGGCTCGCTCAGCTTCCTCGGCTTCGGGCTGCGCCCGCCGGAGCCCTCCTGGGGCGGCATCATCGCCGAGGGCCGCACCGCGCTCGGCAGCGCGCCGTGGATCTCGCTGGCGCCCGCGGCGGTGCTCTGCCTGACCGTCCTCGCCCTCAACTACCTCGGGGAGCAGCTGCGTTCGGGCACTCCCGCCGCCGCGAAGCCCACTACCCCGAAGCCCACTGCCCCGAAGCGCCCCGCCACGAAGGGAGTGCGCGGATGACCTCCGCCCCCGTCCTCGACGTCCGCTCGCTGGACACCGTCCTGCACACCCCCGACGGCCGCGCCCTGCACGTCCTGCACGGCGTCGGCCTGAGCATCGCGGCCGGCGAGTGCCTCGGCGTGGTCGGCGAGTCCGGCTCCGGCAAGTCCGTGCTCGCCCGTACCGTCCTCGGCGTCGAGTCCCGCACCACCAGGGCCGTCGCCACCGGCGAGATCCGGCTGAACGGCGAGGACCTGCTCGCCGCCACCCCCGCCCGCCGCGCCGAACTGCTCGGCACCGGCATCGCCATGGTCCACCAGGACCCGATGACCTCGCTCAACCCGGTGGTACGGATCGCCGACCAGGTCACCGAGTCGATCACCAACCGGCGCCGCCTCTCCCGGCGCGAACGGCTGCGCACCGCTGCCGAACTGCTCGCCGCCGTCGACGTCCCCGACCCCGCCCGGCGGGCCCGCGCCCACCCGCACGAGCTCTCCGGCGGCCTGCGCCAGCGCGTCGGCATCGCCGCCGCCCTGGCCGGCGAACCCGCGCTGCTGCTCGCCGACGAACCCACCACCGCCCTCGACGTCACCGTCCAGCGCACCGTCCTCGACCTGCTCGACCAGCACCGGGTCGAACGGGGCCTGGCCACCCTGCTGATCACCCACGACATCGGCCTGCTGTACGGGCGGGCCCGGCGCATCGCCGTCATGTACGGCGGCCGGATCGTCGAGACCGGCCCCACCGAGGCCGTCACCCGCGACCCCCGGCACCCCTACACCGCGGCCCTGCTGCGCTCAGTCCCCCGGGTCACCGGCCCGCTGCGCCGCACCCTGCCCGCCATCCCCGGCTCGCCGCCCGACCTCACCCGGCCCACCCCCGGCTGCCCCTTCGCCCCGCGCTGCGAACGGGCGACGGAGCTCTGCACCACGACCGCCCCGCCCGCCCACACCTCGGCGGACGGCCACACCGCCGACTGCCACTTCCCGCTCACCGAAGCCGACATCACCACCCCCGAGGAACTGGAGCCCGCGGCATGACCACCTCCCCCGAAGCCGTGGGCCCCGACGCCGCCACACCGGGACGGCCTGTCCTGGAGGCCACCGGCCTGAGCGTCGTCCACCGCACCCGCTCCGGCCCGCTGCACGCCGTCAGCGGCGTCGACCTGGCCCTGTACCCGCGCCGCACCCTCGCCCTGGTCGGCGAGTCCGGCTCCGGCAAGAGCAGCATCGCCAAGGCCCTGCTGCGGCTGCCCCCGCCCACCACCGGCACCGTCACCCTCGACGGCACCGACCTCGCCGCGCTCTCCCCGCGCGCCCTGCGGGCCGTCCGGCCCCGCCTCCAGATGGTCTTCCAGGACCCGCTCTCCTCCCTCAACCCGCGCCGCCGGGTCCGCGACCTCGTCGCCGAGCCCCTCGACGCCCACCCCGACCCGGCCCGCGACCGCGAGGAGACCGTCACCCGGCAGCTGGAGGCCGTCGGCCTGCCGCCCGCCCTGTTCGGCGACCGCCGGCCCCACCAGCTCTCCGGCGGACAGGCCCAACGGGTCGCCATCGCCCGGGCCTTGGCCGCCGGGCCGCGCGTCCTGATCGCCGACGAGGCGGTCTCCGCGCTCGACGTCTCGGCCCAGGCCACCGTGCTCAACCTGCTGCGCGGGCTCACCGAGGAGCGCGGACTGGCCGGCCTGTTCATCTCCCACGACCTCGGCGTGGTCCGGGCGGTGAGCGACGAGGTGGCCGTGCTCCAGCTCGGCCGCGTCTGCGAGCGCGGCCCCACCGAGGCCGTCCTCGCCGCCCCGGCCCACCCCTACACCGCCGCCCTGCTCGCCGCCGTCCCCGAACCCGGCCGCCCGCTGCGCGACACCGGCCTGCTCCCCGCCGACCCGCCCTCCCCGCTCGCCCCGCCCAGCGGCTGCCGCTTCCGCACCCGCTGCCCCCTGGCCGACTCCCGCTGCGCCACCGAGGAGCCCCGCCACCGGGAAGTGGCACCCGGCCGCACGGTGGCCTGCCACCGCCCGCTGGTCGGCGCCGCCCGGGCCTGACCGGCCGGGCGTGCCCTCCGGATCCTGCCCGGCGCCGTGCCCCCCGGCCTCCCGGGACAGCACACCTAGCGCAGGACGGACTCCAGGAAGTCGCTGCCGATCCGGGCCACGACCGACAGGTCGAGCTGGTGGAGGACGTAGCGGCCCCGGCGGCGGGTGGTGAGCAGCCCGGCCTTGCGCAGGACGGCGAGGTGGCGGGAGACCTCCGGTGCGGTGATGTCCTGTGAGTCGGCCAGCTCGCTCGTCGAGTACGCCCCGCGCGCGAGGTGGCGGCACAGGTTCATCCGCATCGGGTGGGTCAGGGCCTCCAGGCGCAGCTTCACCGTCTCCACCGACTCGGCGCCGCCGACCTCGTGGGCGGCGGCCGGGTACTGGATCACGGGCTGCCAGCCCGGCGCGTACAGGGCGAAGAAGTGCGGCCAGCCGAAGACGGTCGGCAGCAGGGTGACGCCCGTGCTGCCGGCCTCGGTGCGGCCGTGCACCAGTTTGTCGACGACGATGCGGGTGCCGTGCCCGTCCTCCTCCAGGCTCAGTACGGAGGAGGTCGCCGCGAGCGCCTCCGCCAGGCCCTTGCGGCGCAGCAGGTCGGTCTTGTGCCGGGCGTCGGCGGCGAGCTGGACCTGGACGCGGCGCCAGGCGTCGGCGAAGAACGCCCGGTCGCAGTCCTCCAGGAGGCGCCGGATCCAGGCGCGGGTGCCGGTGGGGTCGGCGAGCGTCCGTTCGACGAAGGCCGCCTGGCGCGGGCCGCGCGCGGCGGCGAGGTCGAGCGCGCGGCGCCGCGACCGGCCGTCGGTCAGCGGCGAGGGCATGCCCTGCGAGTAGCGGCTGCTGTTGCAGGAGATCTCCAGGGCCGAGCCGACGAAGGTCTCGTCGTCCAGCTGGTCGAGGTCGTCCAGTTCCTCGGCGAGCGTCTCCCGGGGCCGGGGCGGCATCAGGAAGTCGGAGCGGGTCGAGCGCCACATGAAGTCGGCCTCGACGAGCCGGTCCGCGAGCTCCGGTTCGAGCGTGGCGGAGGTCGCCGTCGTCCACGCGTGCAGGCGTGGGTGGTGAGCGGGCTCGGCCAGCGCGTGCAGGGCGTTGCCGAGTTCGGCCAGCGGCGAGGGGCAGAAGATGATCCGCTCGTGCGGCAGTCCGGTGATGTCTATGGTCACGCTCACCCCACCATGGTGCCGGATCGGGCGGCGGCGCCGTCCCGTCGTTTGACCAGTACCGTCAATCGACGGGACGGGAGGGGCGCGCCGGGCGCAGGGTGAGGGCATGAACGCACTGCAGCAGCACCTCCTCGACAGCCACCGGGCCGCCCAGCGCGGCGAACCGGCGCCGCCCCTGCCCGGCACCCACGACCTCGCCGTCCTGCGGGCGGTCGCCGGCCGCGTCCGCGCGGCCCTCGGACTCCGGCGGGCCTAGCGAGGCGGACGCGCGGTTCACCGGGGGCCTCCCGTTCAGGTCCAGTGTCCCAGGCGGTGAGGCGTCAGCCCGTGGACGGGGGGTTCCCACCCGCGGTGACCACGCCCGTCTCATAGGCGATGACGACCAGCTGGGCCCGGTCGTGGGCGTCGAGCTTGGCCAGCAGCCGCCGGACGTGGGTCTTGACGGTCGCGATGCTCAGCCCCAGATGCTCGGCGATCACGCGGTTGGGCAGTCCCCGGGCCACCAGTCGGAGGACTTCCCGTTCCCGTGGGGTCAGGCCCGCCAGCTCCCGGGCGAGCCGCGGGCGCGGCTCGTGGCGTCCGGCGAACTCGCGGATCAGACGGCGGGTGACGGCGGGCGCGAGCAGGGCGTCGCCGGCGGCGACCACCCGCAGGGCCGCCAGCAGGTCGGCGGGGAGGATGTCCTTCAGGAGGAATCCGCTGGCTCCGCCGCGGAGTGCCGCGTACACGTACTCGTCCAGGTCGAAGGTGGTGAGGACCAGCACGCGGGTGCCGACGGCGTCCGGGTCCGCGCAGATGCGCCGGGTGGCCTCCAGACCGTCCATACCGGGCATCCGGATGTCCATCAGCACGACGTCGGGCCGCAGCCGCAGCGCGAGTTCGACGGCCTGCTCCCCGTCGGCGGCCTCGCCCGCGACGGCGAGGTCCGACACGCTCTCGATGAGCAGGCGGAAGCCCGTCCGCAACAGCGCCTGGTCATCGGCGATGAGGACCCGGACCGGCGGGTTCACCGTGCCGCCTCCGATCCGCAGGGCAGCCGCGCGTGCACCCGGAACCCGCCCGTCGCCAGGGGGCCGGCGGAGAAGGTCCCGCCGCACATGGCCGCCCGCTCCCGCATCCCGACGAGTCCGTGCCCGCCGCCGAGACGCCGATGCGGGAGCCGGTGCGGGAGCCGGGCCGGCGCGTCGTTGACGACCTCGATCTCGACCGCCTCGGGATCCACCCGGGACAGGATCACCCGGCAGTCCGCCGATCCCGCGTGCCTGACGACGTTGGTGAGGGCCTCCTGGACGATCCGGTAGACCGCCAGTTCCACCCCCGGGGGGAGCGGTGGGTCCGGGTCGACGGACAGCTCCACGCGCGGGCCCGCGCCGGCCGCGAGCGCGGGCAGGTCCGCCAGACCGGGGGCGGCCCCGAGCTCGGCTCCGTCACCGGGTGAGCGCAGCACGCCGAGCATGCGGCGCATCTCGGTGAGCGCCGTCCGGCCCGCCGTCCCGACCAGGGCGAGGGTCCGCTCGGTCTCCTCCGGGTTGGTGGAGGCCACCGCGCGAGCCACCTCGGCCCGGACCGTGATGACGGTCAGATGGTGGGCCACCACGTCGTGGAGCTCGCGGGCGATCCGCAGGCGCTCGTCCGTCACGGCCTGCCGGGCGGCGAGTTCCGCATACGACCGCTGCTCCCTCAGCGCGGTGCCCACCAGCCAGGGCAGGGCCATCATCAGGGACGCGAAGACGACGCCCCCCGCGACCTCGGAGGCCGGGACCGGTCGCGGCCCGAGGGCCATGGCCGCCGCGACGGCGCCCAGCGAGCAGCCGAGCGCCGTCGCGGACGGGCGCCGCGGTTCCCGCGCCGCCACCGTGTACAGGGCGGTCCCGACCGGGACCCAGGACGCCTCCCATCCGGTGGACAACACGGCGAGGACCGCTCCGGCCAGAACCGTGTACAGAACCCGGACGGGCCACCTGCGCCGTACCGCGACCGGCAGCCAGACCACCGCCGCCACGGCCCCCGCGCCCCAGCCACCGCTCAGCGTCTCGCTCACGCCGAACGCCAGGGCGAGGAGCACGGCCGCGACCGTGTCCACGCCCTGCCACTGTCCGTCCCGCAGACGTCCGGCCACCAGCGGCCGTGACTTACCGTCACCCATGCCGGCCACGCTATCCAAGCGGGGCCCAGGGCCCGTCAGCCCGGAGGACGTCATCTCACGGGCTGAGTCATCCGCACGACCGATGCCCGTCGTACCCTCCTGGGCTGACACCGGGTTCCTCCCCGGGGGCGAAGCCGCCCGGCTCGTCGGCCGGAACAGTGGAACGCATGAATCGGAGAACACTGCTGTCCTCGGGCGCCGCACTGGCCGCCGCACTGATCCCGGGTCCGCTCGCGTCGGCGGCCGTCGCGCAAGCGGGACAGGAGGAACCCGTGCGGTTCCAGCTGCCCGCCCCGAACGGCCCGTACCCGCTGGGTACGGTCGCGCTGCACCTGGCCGACACCACGCGGCCGGACCCCTGGGTGCCCTCCCGCCCCTGCCGTGAGCTGATGATCAGCGTCTGGTACCCCGCCCGCGGCCGCGCGGACCGCCCCACCGTTCCCTGGATGCCTCCGGCGGCGGCCGACCGGTACCTGAGCATCCTCGGACTGCCTCCCGGCCGGGTACGGCTGGGATCCACCCACGGCCACGAGGGCGCTCCCGTCGGCGGCCCGCCCGGCCCCCTGCCCGTCGTGCTCTACTCCCCCGGCGCCGACGCGTCACGGTCGTTCGGCACCGGCGTCGTGGAGGACCTCGCCAGCCACGGCTTCGTGGTGGTCACCGTCGACCACACCTACGACGCGGCGGCGGTCGCCTTCCCCGGCGGACGCGTCGAGACGAACCCGACGGGCGGGATCAGCGACTACGCCAAGGCCCTCGCGGTCCGTACCGACGACATCCGCTTCGTCCTGGACCGGCTCGCCGTCCTCCGCGCGGGTGGCCACCCCGGCGTCTGCCGCACCCCGCTGCCCGCCGGCCTGCGCGGGGCGCTCGACCCGCGGCGCGTCGGGATGCTCGGCCACTCCCTGGGCGGCGCCACCACCGCCGCGACGATGCTCACCGACGGGCGGATCACGGCGGGCATGAGCCTGGACGGGGGCGCGGCGGGCCCGGTGGTGGACGCCGGGCTCGACCGTCCGTTCCTGGTCGTGGACACCCCCGGCAAGGGCGGCATGGAGAACAACCCCGCCCTGCGCGCGTTCTGGTCGCACCTGCGCGGCTGGCGCCTGCACCTGACCGTACGGGGAGCCGCGCACCAGTCGTTCGGCGACGACGTGCTGATCCTGCCGCTGATCGCCCCCCTCCTGGGCAGGTCGGCGTCCGATCTGGAGGAGGATGTCGGGACGATTCCCGGGCACCGGGCACAGGCGTTCCAACGCGCCTACCCGCGAGCCTTCTTCGACCTCCACCTCCGCGGCCAGGGGCGGCTGCTCGACGGCCCGTCCCCCGACTTCCCCGAGGTCGACTACGCCCGGTGAACGCCTTGGCTCCGGCCTCGCACGGGGATCACGACCCGGGGAATCCCGCGGGGCGGAGAGGCGGGCCGGGGTCAGTCCTTGTGCCGGAAGGACGCCTGCCCGGCGGCTTCGGCGTCGGGGCGAGGACGGTTGGGGGCAGGTCCTGGGCGAGCTGGACCAGCGCAGTGGTGCGACCCGGCCTCACGGGGATGTGGTGGGCGGCGAGGCGGCGGCTGAGTGCGGAGGCGGAGATGTGGGCTACGCCTCCGCCCCGGAACGCCCCTCTGCGGCGCCGCTCCTGTTGACGGAGTGGTGTCACAGAGGGGCGGAGGGTGGGCTTGGTCAGGCCCTGCACATGACCAGGGCGCGACTCTGGCCGATGTGGGAGCGGGTTGTCCAGGAGTTGGCGTTCTGCGGGTCGGGGGCGTCCAGCTCGATCTCGTCGTCGATGGCGCCGAAACCGTCGAGGCCCAGACGGCTGTCCCGTCCGCCGCCTGCGATCTGTGTGCCCTGGGGGCAAGTGGCGCGGGCCACCTGGCCCTTCTGGGACCAGTCGGAGGCGACGACGGTGGGAACGGGCGCGCCCTGGGCGCACATGGCGTAGGCGCGGGTCTGGCCGCTCTTGGCCTGGACCATCCAGGTGTTGGCGCTGTCAGGGGCGGGCCCGTTGGCCTCGACGCCGTCGCTGAGCGCGCCGGTGAAGTTGGTTCCGATGCGGGCGTCCTGGCCGCCGCCGACCAGCCCGTAGCCACTGGGGCAGGTGGCCTTGGCGATCCACCCGGCCTGGGACCAGTCGGAGGCGACGATGGTCAGCGCGGGGGCTCCGGCGGCACACAGCGCCATCGCGCGTGCCTGGCCCTTCTTGGCCTGCGCGGACCAGGTGTCGGAGACGGTCGCGTCGGGGGCGTTGAGTTCGATGTCGTCGTTGACGTCCCCGTTGATCAGTGTCTCCAGCCGGGTGTCCCGGCCGCCGCCGATCAGACGCTGGCCCGCCGGGCAGGTGGCCTTGGCGATCCATCCGGCCTGGGACCAGTCGGAGGCGACAACGGTGGGCACGGGCGCGCCTTGGGCACACACGGCGAAAGCGCGGGCCTGGCCCCTGCTGGCCTGGACCATCCAGGTGTTGGCGCTGTCGGGGGCGGGCCCGTTGGCCTCGACGCTGTCGACGACCGTCTTGAAGGTCGCGTTGGCGTAGAGGTTGGCGTCCTGCCCGCCGCCGACCAGGCCGTAGCCGCTGGGACAGGTGGCCTTGGCGATCCACCCGTCCTGCGACCAGGCGGAGGCCACGATCTTCACTGCCGGGGCGGGCCCGTCCACCGCCCCGGCGGACGGCCCTGCCGCTAACACCGCGCCGGCTGCCAGCACCCCTGCGAGGGCGAGGCGGATCCCGTGCATCATTCGAGCCCCTTCACGTGCCGCTGAAAACGACGCCCTCCCTAGCCGGGGGGCTCGTCGAGTGTGCGGTGCGGAACCCCGCCCACTAGATCACGGCACATTCAAACCACCTGTTCGGATGAATGCCGGTCACCGTCACCAGACAGCGCCCCCTCGCCGAGGGCCGCGAGCCGATGCGGCCCCTGCTGAGGCCTCCGGTCCTCGGGGGTCGAGACTGGTGAGCTCGCATGTTGATGTGTCGCGTCCACGGTGACCCCGTCGGGACGGGGAGATGCGCCGGAGGCCGGGAACGGCCGCGACGTACAATCGCGGCCAACGCGAAGCGCCGGGCCGGGATTCCAGCACCGGCGTGAGGGAGGGGACAGGATGTTCGGTTCGGAGAAGAAGCTCAACGACATGGCGGCGCGGCTCAGGCCCGACCTGAGTCGGGAAGCGCTCGGCGTCGGGCCGGACTTCCCGGGCATCGCCCCGAACCCGGTCCTGAGCAGGGACGCACGGAAGCGCAATGCGGAACTGCGTACGGGGGCGCTCGCGCTCGGCGTTCTCGTCGACTGGCGGGAGATCAGCAGCGGCGGCAGCCCACGCGTGGCCCTGATGCTCGACGTGGAGACCATCGGCGGCATCTCGTTCCGCGGTATCGCGGACGAGAACCTCACGATCACCGAGATCACCCGACTCGCCCCGGGGCAGACGTTTCCCGTGCGCTACCGGCCGGCCGTCATGGACCACTACGTCGCCCTCGCCCGGGACGCGGACCCCGCCCACGTGCAGCGGCTCTCCGACGAGATCGCGAGCCGCAAGCGGACCTGACCCGAAGCCAGTCGAGTGCGAACCGGCTCCGGGGCGGAGCGCCAGCGGCGCCTTCCGCCCGTTGCGGCCCCCGCGTACGATCGGCGGTCATGGTTGACCTCTATCCTCCGACCGAGCCGTACGACACCGGGTTCCTGGATACCGGAGACGGCAACCGCCTCTACTACGAGCAGCTCGGCAACCCGGACGGCAAGCCCGCCCTGAACGTCCACGGCGGCCCGGGTGCGGGGGCGCCGCGACGGCCGACCCGGGCCTGGGACCCGGAGCGCTACCGGATCATCCGCTTCGACCAGCGCAACTGCGGCCGCAGCACCCCGCACGCCAGCGACCCGGCGGCGGACATGAGCCTGAACACGACGCGGCACCTGATCGACGACATGGAGCGGCTGCGCGAACACCTCGGCGTGGAGCGGTGGTTGCTGAACGGCGCCTCCTGGGGGTCGACCCTCGTCCTGGCCTACGCGCAGCGGCATCCCGAGCGGGTCACCGAGATCGTCATCCCGGCCGTGACGACGGCCCGGCGGGCCGAGATCGACTGGCTCTACCGGGGTGCCGGACGGTTCCACCCGGAGGCGTGGGACCGGTTCCGCGACGGCGTCCCGGAGGAGGAGCGGGACGGCGACCTGTTGGCGGCGTACGCGCGGCTGATGGAGAACCCCGACCGCGCCGTCCGGGAGAAGGCCGCCGCCGACTGGCTCGCCTGGGAGGACGCGGTCGTCTCCAACGAGCCCAACGGTTCACCCGGCATGTACAGCGACCGCGAGGTGGACGAACGGATCGCCTTCGTCCGGATCTGCGCCCACTTCTTCAGCCACGGCGCCTGGCTGGAGGAGGACCAACTGCTGCGCGACGCCCACCTGTTGGCCGGCATCCCGGGTGTGCTCGTCCACGGCCGGCACGACATGGGCTGCCCGGTGCAGACGGCCTGGGAGCTCGCGAAGGCGTGGCCGGGGGCACGGCTCCACATCATCGAGGACTCCGGGCACGCCGGCAGCGAGGCGATGGGGCAGGCGACCCGGACCGCCATCGAGGAGTTCAAGAACCGCTGACCCCCAGGCCTCGGAGGCGACCTCGCCGGCCCCGAACTCAGGTCGCCGGACCGCGGTCGACCGGAGCCTGCCACGGCAGGACCGGGCGGACCAGCAGTGTCCGCCCGTCCGGCCACGTCAGTCGGACCTCGGTGCCCGCCACCCGGACCGTCACCTCCGGTGCCGGGGGCGCCCCCGGCGCACCGGTCAGCAGCACGGCGCCGACCACCACCTCGAACTGTTCTGACGAGTCGTCACATACCGGTGCCGGAGCGGGCGGGAGCACGAGGAGGGGCACGGCGCAGCGGTGGCCGAAGGCGTTCGCCCGCTCGCGGCGGTGCACCTCCGCCGCCGTCCAGCCGTGCAGCCCGAGCACCGCGCTGACCAGCCCCGGCCCGTTCGCGCCGGGTGCCGTCCGGACGGCCGCGCCCGGAAGCTCCCGCAGGACCGTCTCCGGCTCCGCCTCGGCCGCCAGCGCGTAACCCCCCTCGCGCAGGCCCCAGCCGGGCGGCCGGCGCAGCCCGTGCACCCTGATCTCCCAGGGCCCGGCCGGCACCGAGACGCTCACCACGGGCGGCGGGGCCGCGCCGGGGACGGGCCCGCCGGGGGGCAGCGGCCGGTGCCAGGAGGCGGCGTACCGGTCGGTCACGGCGAGCGGGTGGATGCGCTCGCGGCGGGTGGCGGTGCCGTCGGGCAGGAGCAGCGCCAGGTGGTTGTCGATCCGTGGCGCCTCCGGGCCGATCACCGGCCCGGTGCGGGTCGAGTAGGCGAGCCTGGCGTAGTGCGGCTCGTCGCGTTCGACGGCCGGCGGGGCGGTCAGGTAGCAGGAGCCGTGGTTGAGCACCCGGACGAGCCCGTCGGCGGCGGTCCGGTGGACGAGGAAGCCGGGGACGGGCAGCGCGGCCGTCAGGTCGGCGCGCTCCCCCGCGAGCGGCTCCTCGGGCGCCGTCCACACCGGGTGGCCGGCCGGGAGCAGCAGCCCCAGGAACCCCATGGCCGCCGCGTACGGGGAGCCGGGCGAGCTGTAGACCTGGGCGGCCGCGCTCTGCTCCCCGTACCAGCCGAGCGGGAGCAGGCCGCGCGGGTCGGGCGCGCCCCGCTCGGTGAAGTGCCGCAGCACGCCGGAGGCCAGGCGGCGGGTCTGCCCCGGGGTGAGCGGGGTCGCGCCGTCCAGCGCCCCGAGCCAGAACGGGGCCAGGCAGGCGAAGCGGTAGCTCAGCGACCGCCCCTGGTGGAGCACCGCGCCGTCCGGCCCGAACAGCCAGCGGTACTGGGCGAGGAAGCGGTGCAGCCGTTCGCGGTACAGCGCCGCCCTGGCCCCGGCGCGTTCCCCGGCGATCCGCGCCCAGAGCAGCGGGTAGAGGTGGAACCCCCAGGCGTTGTAGTGGTCGAAGCGGCGGCCGGCGTCGTAGGCCGCTTCCGGGCCGACGGCGAACTCCCGCGGGCCGCCCGAGCGGAAGTCGTGGCGGGTCTCCGGCCCGTCCAAGTACCAGCCGTCGCCGGAGTACCACGGCTCGATCCGGTCCAGCCGGTCCTCGATCTCGCCTCGGTCGTGCCCGGCGCCGACGGAGGCGAGGAACTCGCCGACCACCGCCTGGAAGAGCACGTGGTTGTTCTCCCGGACGCCCCGGCCGACCGTCCCGCCGAGCCAGCCCGCCACCTGCTCGCGCTGACCGGGGGTCAGCCGCTCCCAGATCCACGGGCGGGACTCGTGCAGGGCCACCGCGAGCGACGCGGCCTCGACGATCTGCTGGGAGTAGTCGGTGACGGCCGGCCAGCGCTCCGGCCCGCCGGGGTCCGTGCCGGCGAGCAGCCCGGCGGTGACCTGGTCGGCCAGCTCTCCGAGGCGGCCGCGCGCCGGCTCGTCGCCGGCCGCCAGCCGGACGGCGGCCAGCACCGCCGTCCGCGCGAAGCCCTCCAGGCCGTCGGTGTCGCCGCCCGACCAGCTGCCGCGGCCCGGTGGCGAGATCCGCGCCCCGAGCGGGCTGCGGTAGGGCCGCAGGGACGCCAGCAGGTGGTCCGCGACGGCGATCCAGTGCCGACGGGTCCAGCCCGTCACCGGCGCGCCGTCCCGGTCCTCGGGCGGCAGGTCGAGCCCCGCGGTCGGTCGGTCCCGCATACGGCGGCCTCCTGGTGGCGACGGTGCCGGCGGCTCCGGCACCCTCACCGTACGGCCGGGCGCGCCGCGGGCCCGGGCGGCTCAGGCCGGGTCGGCGGTGGAGACGGCGAGCAGCTTCGTCACCGAGCCGTCGTCCCCGACGACGTCGCGCAGGTGGCGGAAGCCGAGCCGCCGGCACATCGCCAGGCTCGGGGTGTTCTCCGCGCCGACCATGCCGTAGACCTCCTTGAGCCCCAGTTCGTCGCCGGCGTAGCGGATCAGGCCGCGGACCACCTCGGCGCCCAGGCCCCGGCCCCAGAACTCCGGGGCCAGCGCGGTGACCAGCTCGTGGCCGTCGACGTTCCCGGTGCGCTTGACCTCGGCGTGGCCGGCGTACGCGCCGTCCAGCCAGAGGCCCCAGATGTCGAAGAGGTGCTGCGGGTAGACGTCGGTCAGGATCGCGCGGAACAGCGTGCGGATGTCCGGCTCGGGCACGAGGTCCTGGCCCATCCAGCGGCACACGTCCGCGTTGCGGAGCAGGGAGACGAAGGCGTCCTCGTCCTCGGGCCGGTAGGGGATGAACTCCAGGTGCTCGGTGCGCAGCTGAGGGGTCATGCCGCTCTCCTCTTGGGTCGTGGTGGTTCGGTGGTGCGGCAGCCGTGGGGCGGGGCCGGTCGGCGCGGCCGGCGGCCCCGTCCCCGCGGCCGGTCAGGCTCGGGCGTTCTCCATGCGCTCGCGCAGGCTCTTCGGGCGCATGTCGGTCCACACCTCGTCGACGTAGGCGGTGCACTCGGCCTCGGTGCCCTCGGTGCCGACGGGCTGCCAGCCGGCCGGGACGTCGAGGTCGGCGGGCCAGAGGGAGTACTGCTCCTCGTCGTTGCGCAGCACCTGGTAGCGGGTGTTCTCGTCCATGTCGGGCTCCTTCGTCATCGCGGGTCGGTCTCGGCGGGGTCGGTACGGGTGGGCAGGGTCGGTACGGGTCGGTACGGGTCGGCGGGTCCGGTGCGGGTGGGCGGTGTCGTCACCGTCCTTCCCGGGCGTGCCGGGCGATCTGCCGCAGGGCGGCGGCGAAGTCCTCGGCGGCCCGGCGGACGGCCCCGGTGCCGTGGACGGCGGGCCGGTGGTGCCAGGTGAAGGCGAGGCGTCCGTGCTGGGCCGCGCCGACCACCTCCAGCGGGTGGGAGCCGCCGTCCCGCGGGTCGTGGTCCTGGCCGAAGGAGCCGAGTTCGGCGCGGACCAGGCCGTCGCCGGCGGCCTCGGGCCGGGCGTCCCACTGGCCGAGGTAGTTGAAGACGACCTGGCCGTGGCCGCCGGCGGCGAGGCGCTCGCGGACCTCGGGCGTCCCGAAGGTGCGCAGGGCGCCGAAGCCCAGGCCGTTGCCGGGCACCGCGCGCAGCTGGCGGCGGACGGACTTCACCAGGGCGCGCCAGTCGCGGTCCGGGCCGGGCTCGGCGGGGTCGGGGACGTGGAAGGTGACGGGGTGGACGGTGGTGAACCAGCCGACCGTACGGGACAGGTCGACGCCGTCCAGCAGGTCCTCGCGGCCGTGCCCCTCCAGGTCCAGGCCGATCCGCTGCTGCCCGCTCCAGCGGGCCAGGGCGAGGGCGAGGGCGGCCAGCAGCACGTCGTTGACCCGGGTGCGGTAGGCGGCGGGGGCGGCGCGCAGCAGCGCCTCGGTGTCGGCCTCGTCGAGTTCGACGGTGACCGCCGCGGTCTCGGCACCGCCGGCACCGGAAGGGCCGCCGGGACCGGACGGACCGCCGGTCCCGGACGGGCTGCCGGGCAGGGCCGCCCGGGCGCCCACCGCCTCCTCCCAGTACGGGAGTTCGTGGTCCAGGCCGCCCTCGGCGACATGGGCGGCGAGCCGCTGCGCCCAGTCCCGGAAGGAGGTGCCGCGCTCCCCCAGGGTGACCGGCCCGCCCTGGACGGCCTGGCGGTGGGCGCTCTCCAGGTCGTCGCGCAGCACCCGCCAGGAGACGGCGTCGACGACCAGGTGGTGGGCGACCAGGAGCAGCAGGGCCGGGTGCTCCGGGTGGCCGGTGAACAGGGCTGCGCGCAGCAGCGGGCCGCGGGCCAGGTCGAAGCCGGCGTGCAGCTCGTCGGCGGCCTTGGCCATGGCCGCGTCGGCGGCCCCGGCGTCCTGCCCGGTCAGGTCGTGGTGGACCAGGAGGTCCTCGGCGGGGGCGGGCGGCGGGTTGAACTGGTGCCAGCCGGCCTCGTCGCGGGTGAAGCGCATCCGCAGGGCGTCGTGGTGTTCCAGCAGGGCGTCGAGCGCGGTGCGCAGCGCCGCCGGGTCGGGGTCGGCGGCGAGTTCGAGCAGGGTGGACTGGTTGAAGTGGTGGTGGGCGGCGCGCGGGGTGGTCAGGAACCACTCCTGGATGGGGGTGAGCGGGACGCCGCCGGTCACCGGGCCGTCGTCGGCGCGCTCGGTGGCGGTGCGTACGACGGTGGCCAGTTCGGCCACGGTCTGGTGGCTGAACAGGTCGCGGGTGGCCAGGTGCAGGCCGTCGCGGCGCAGCCGGGAGACCACCTGCATGCTGAGGATGGAGTCGCCGCCGAGCAGGAAGAAGTTGTCGTCGGCGCCGACCTCGTCGAGGCCGAGGACGTCGGCCCAGATCCGGGCGATCCGGCGTTCGAGGTCGGTCTCCGGCGCCCGGCCGGGGCCGGCCGCGGCCTGGGCGGGACCGGGGTCGGGCAGGGCCCGCCGGTCGAGCTTGCCGTTGGGGGTGAGCGGGAGCCGCTCCAGCGCGACGAAGGCCGAGGGGACGAGGTGCGGCGGCAGCGTCTCGGCGAGGTGGAGCCGCAGGTCGAGGGCTGGGGCGCCGGCGGTGGCGTCGGCGGGGACGACGTAGCCGACCAGCCGGCCGCCGCCCGGGCCGTCGGCGCGGACGGTGACGACGGCGTCGCGCACCAGGGGGCTGCGGCGCAGGGCGCTCTCGATCTCGCCGGGTTCGATCCGGAAGCCGCGCAGCTTGATCTGCTCGTCGGCGCGGCCGGCGAACCGGAGCTGGCCGTCGGCGGCGCGGCGGGCGAGGTCGCCGGTGCGGTACATCCGCTCGCCGGGGGCGCCGTACGGGTCGGGGAGGAAGCTCCGGGCGGTGAGGCCGGGGCGGCCGAGGTAGCCGCGGGCGAGGCCGGGGCCGGCCAGGTAGAGCTCCCCGGTGACGCCGGGCGGCACCGGCCGCAGGGCGGTGTCCAGGACGTACGCGCGGGTGGCGCCGCTGGGGCGGCCGATCGCGGGGCTGCCGCTGCCGGGGGCGAGCGGGCCGGTCCAGGTGGCGACGACGGTGGCCTCGGTGGGGCCGTAGGAGTTGACCATGCGCCGGCCAGGGGCCCAGGTGTCGACCAGGTCGGCCGGGCAGGCCTCGGCGCCGACGACCAGGGTGCGCAGCCCGGTCAGGGCCGCGGCGGTCTCGGGTTCCAGGGTGGCCAGGGCGGCCGGGGGGATCAGGGTGTGGCTGATCCGGCGGGCGGTCAGGGCCTCGGCGAGCCGTTCGCCGACCAGCGGCCCCTCCTCGCCGGTGACGAGGGCGGCGCCGGAGAGCAGCGAGATGCACAGTTCCAGGACGGAGGCGTCGAAGCTGGGCGAGGCGAACTGGAGCACCCGGTCGCCGGGGCCGACGGCGTACTGCTCGGCGGCGGCGGCCGCGAAGACGGCGAGGCCGCGGTGGGTGACCAGGACGCCCTTGGGCGTTCCGGTGGAGCCGGAGGTGTAGACGGCGTAGGCGGGGTGGGCGGGGGTGAGGGCGCTGGTGCGGTCGGCGTCGGTGGGCGCGGTGTCCGGGCCCTCGGCGGCCCAGACCTGGGCCGGGTCGTCGAGCAGCAGGTGGGCGGCGGCGTCGCGGACCATGAACTCCCGCCGGGGCGCCGGGTAGTCGGGGTCGACGGGGAGGAAGGCGCCGCCGGCCTTGGCGACGGCGAGTTGGGCGACCACCATGGCCGCCGAGCGGGGCAGGGCGAGGGCGACCAGCCGCTCGGGGCCGACGCCGCGCCGGATGAGCTGGTGGGCCAGCCGGTTGGCGGCCCGGTCGAGGTCGGCGTAGCTCAGCTCCCGTTCGCCGTCGAGCAGGGCCGGTGCCCCGGGGGTGGCGGCGGCCCGGCGCTCGAACAGCTCGGGCAGGGTCGCCTCGGGGACGGGGCGGAAGCCGCCGTGCGGCTCGGCGGGCGACTCCTCCGGGCCGGCCAGCGGCAGCGCGCCGACGGCGCGGGACGGGTCCTCGGCGACGGCGGTGAGCAGGGTGGCGAGCTGGCCGGCCATCCGCTCGACGGTGGCCGGGTCGAACAGGTCGGTGTCGTAGGTGAACAGGCCGTGCAGGGCGCCGCTCGCGGTCTCGACGAACTCCAGCACCAGCTCGAAGGGCGTCCGTACGGCGTCGGGCTCGATGCCGGTCACGTCGAGGCCCGGGAGGTCGGGTTCCGCGGACGGCGCGTTCTGGAGCACCACGTGGACCTGGAACAGCGGGCTGCGGCTGGTGTCGCGCACCGGCTGGACTTCGTCGACCACCTTCTCGAAGGGCACGTCCTGGTGGGCGAAGGCGTCCAGGACGGTCTGCCGCACCTCGCCGAGGAGGGCGTCGAAGGGCTGTCCGGGCTCGACCCGGGAGCGCAGCACCAGGGTGTTGACGAAGAATCCGACGAGCCGCTGGACCTCGGGCCGGTGCCGGCCGGAGGTGATGGTGCCGACGGTGATGTCGCTGTCCCCGCAGAGCCGGGCCAGGTAGGCCTGGGCGGCGGCGACCAGGGTGGTGAACAGGGTGGCGCCGCGCCGCCGGCCGACCTCGGCCAGCCGGCGGGCGGTGTCGGCGGGCAGTTCCAGTCGGACGGTGGCGGCGTTGGCGGCGTTGGCGGTGCGCACCGCGGGCCGGGGCCGGTCGGTGGGCAGCTGCGGCGGGACCACGCCGGTCAGTTGGCCCTTCCAGTAGGCGAGCTGGTCCCCGGTGGGCGCCCCGGCGGTGCGCTGCCAGTGGGCGTAGTCGGCGTACTGCACCGGGAGAGGCGCCAACTCGGCTTCGGTGGAGCCGAGTTCGGCGCGGTAGAGGTGGGCCAGGTCGGTGAGCAGCACGCCGGTGGACCAGCCGTCGGTGACCATGTGGTGCAGGGTCAGCGCCAGCACGTGCTCACGGTCGGCCAGCCGGGCCAGGGTGGCGCGCAGCAGTGGTCCGCGGCGCAGGTCGAAGGGGCGGGCGCGGTCGGCGGCGAGCAGGTCGCGCAGGGCCCGCGGCCGTTCGTCGGCGGGCCGCCCGGAGAGGTCGTGCAGCGGCAGCGGCACGGCGTGCGGCGGGTGGACCAGTTGGACGCCGTGGCCGTCCACGCTGTCGAAGGTGGTGCGCAGCGACTCGTGCCGGGCCGTCAGGGCGTCCAGGGCCGCGCCGAGGGCGCCGGTGTCGAGGGTGCCGCGCAGCCGCAGCGCGAGCGCGACGTTCTCGGAGACGCCGGGCGTGAACTCCTCCAGGAACCAGAGGCGCTGCTGGGCGTGGGACATCGGGGCGGCGCCCGTGCGGGGCACCGGGACGACGGGCGGGCGGGGCGGGGCGGCGGGCTCCTCGGTGAGCAGCCGGGCCAGGCCGGCCGGGGTGGGGTGGTCGAAGACGGCGCGGGGGCCGAGCTCGGCGCCGAAGGCCTCGGTGAGGCGGGCGGCGAGCCGGATGCTGAGGATGGAGTCGCCGCCGAGGTCGAAGAAGCCCTCGTCGGTGCCGGGCGGGCGGATGCCGAGGACCTCGGCGAAGAGCTCGGTGGTGCGGCGTTCGGCCGCGGTGCGTGGTTCGACCCGCTCGCGGCGCCCGCCGGGCCGCTCCTCGGGGGCCGGGAGGGCGGCGCGGTCGACCTTGCCGTTGCGGCTCAGCGGGAGGGCGTCGAGCGGGACGAAGGCGGCCGGGACGAGGTAGTCGGGCAGGGCGCGGGCGGCGAAGTCCCGCAGTTCGCCGGGGTCGGGGGCGCCGTCGGTGCCGACGGCGTAGGCGACCAGCCGGCGGGCGCCGGGCCGGTCCTCGCGGACGACCACGGCGACGTCGGCGACCAGCGGGTGGGCGGCCAGGGCGGCCTCCACCTCGGCGGGCTCGACCCGGAAGCCGCGGATCTTCACCTGGTCGTCCGCGCGGCCGAGGAACTCCACGGTGCCGTCGAGGCGGCGCCGGGCGAGGTCCCCGGTGCGGTACATCCGGGCGCCGGGCGGGCCGGAGGGGTCGGCGAGGAAGCGGGCGGCGGTCGCGCCGGGGCGGCCCAGGTAGCCGCGGGCCAGGCCCTCGCCGGCCAGGTAGAGCTCGCCCGCGCAGCCCGGCGGGACGGGCCGCAGCCGGGCGTCCAGGACGTGCGCCCGGCGGTCGTCCAGCGGGCGGCCGATCGGGACGGTGTCGGGCACCGCGGCGGCGTCCGACAGGGCGTGGGCGGTGGCGAAGGTGGTGGTCTCGGTGGGCCCGTAGCCGTCCACCACGGTCAGCCCGGGGCAGGCCGCCAAAACGCGGCGCACGGCGGCGGCGGGTACCACGTCGCCGCCGGTCCACAGGGTCCGCAGGCCGCCGAAGCAGTCCGGCGCGTCCTGGGCGAGGAGCCGGAACAGCCCGGCGGTGAGCCAGAGCGCCGTCGGCCCGTCGGGGCCGGCGAGGCGGCGCAGCAGGGCGGCGTCCACCGGCCCGTCGGGGGCGACGAGGACGCAGCCGCCGTTCAGCAGCGGCGCCCACACCTCGAAGGTGGCGGCGTCGAAGGCGACCGGCGAGTGCAGCAGCACCCGGGCGCAGCGGCCGCCGGTGAAGCGGCTGTCGGTGGCGAGCGAGGCGACGTCGCGGTGGCGGACGGCGACGGCCTTGGGCTCGCCGGTGGAGCCGGAGGTGTACATCACGTACGCCAGCCGGTCGGGGTCGGCGGGCGGCAGGTCCGGGGCGACCGCTCCGTCGCGGGCGGCGGCGACCTGTCCGGCGGTCAGGGTCGCGGCCGCGCCGGCCCGCTCCAGCAGGGTGCGGCGGCGCTCCTCGGGGGCGCGCCGGTCAACGGGCAGGTAGGCGCCGCCGGCCTTGAGGACGGCCAGCTGGGCGACGACGAGTTCGGTGCCGCGGTCCATCGCCAGGGCGACCCGGTCCTCGGGGGCCAGGCCGTCGGCGAGCAGCCGGGCGGCCAGCCGGTCGGACCAGTCGTCCAGCCCGCGGTAGTCCAGCTCGCGCCCGCCCTCGCGCACGGCGGGGGCGTCGGGGGTGCGGCGGACCTGTTCGGCGAAGACCCGCAGCGGGCTGCGCGGCTCCGGCGGGCGGGCGGTGGCGTGCCAGGAGGCGAGCAGGTCGCGGTCGGCCGGGGTGAGCGGGTCCAGTGCGGCGAGGTCGCCGTCCAGGCCGTCGGCGAGGGCGGTCAGCAGCAGGGCGAGACGGTCGGCGGCGTCCCGGGCGGTGCGCTGGTCGAAGAGCGCGGGGTCGTACGCCAGGTCGAAGGCGAGCTGTCCGCTCAGGTGGGCGCGCAGGCACCAGGGGAAGGTGGTGGCGTCGTCGGCGCGCACCTCGACCACCCGGACGCCGGTGCGGTCCGCGGCGGACTCGTCGACGGGGTAGTTCTCGAACACCAGCATGCTGTCGAACAGCGGCTCCCCGGCGGGCAGTTCGCTCAGGCCCTGGATCCGGGTCAGCGCCAGGTGGTCGTGGCCGCGGCCCTCGCTCTGCCGGTCCTGGAGGTCGCGCAGCCAGGGCAGCACGCCGCCCGACGGAATGCGGACCCGGGCGGGCACGGTGTTGATGAACAGCCCGATCATCGTCTCGACGCCGGGCAGTTCGGCCGGGCGCCCGGAGACGGTGGTGCCGAAGACGACGTCCGCGGTGCCGCCGTAGCGGGCCAGCAGCAGCGCCCAGGCGCCCTCGACCAGGGTGTTGACGGTCAGTCCGGCGGCGGCGGCGTTCTCCCGCAGCCGGGCGGAGGCCGCCTCGTCCAGGACGCGGTGGACGGCGGCGGTGGAGCGGGCCCGGTGGGCGCCGGCGGGGCGGCGGTCGTAGGGCAGCGCGGTCCGTTCGGTGAACCCGGCGAGCGCGGCGCTCCAGTGCTCCTCGGCGGCCCGCCCGTCCTGCTCGCGCAGCCAGGCCAGGAAGTCCGCGAACGGGCGGCGGACGGGGCGGGGCGCCTGCGGGCCGCCGGTCAGCGCGGCGTACTCCTCGCAGACCTCGGTGAGCAGCTGGCCGGTGCTCCAGCCGTCCAGGATCACGTGGTGGGTGGACCAGAGCAGCAGCACCTCCTCCCCGGGCAGCGCGGCCAGGACGAGGCGGGTGAGCGGCGCGGTGCCCAGGTCCAGGCCGGCGGCCCGCTCCTCGGCGAGCAGCCGCTCGGTCTCCTCGGCCCGCCGTTCGGGCGTCAGGGCGCGCCAGTCGAGGTGGCGGACGGGCAGGGCGGCGCGGCGCGCGACCAGCTGGACGGGGTGCGGCAGGCCGCGCCAGTGCACGGCGGTGCGCAGCGCCGGGGTGCGGTCGGCGACCTGCTGCCAGGCGGCGGCGAAGGCCGCCGGGTCGCCGACGCCGGCCAGCCGGACGGCGATCCGGTCCACGTAGGCGCCGTCCTCGTCGACCAGGCCGTGGAAGAGCATGCCGGACTGCAGCGGGGTCAGCGGCAGCAGGTCCGCGACCTCGCGGCCGTCGCCGACCAGGCCGTCCAGCCGTTCCTGGTCGAGGCCGGCCAGCGGGAAGTCGGACGGGGTGCGGCCGCCGGCTCCGGGGCCCGCGCAGTGCTCGGCCAGCTCGCGCAGCGCCTGGAGGGTCTGCTCGGCGAGGGCGCGGACGGCGGCCTCCTCGTAGACCTCCGCCGGGTAGGTCCAGCCCAGTTCGAGCCGACCGTCCTGGACCGCCCCGATGACGTCGAGCAGGTAGGGGCGGGGCTCGTCGGGGTCGGTGTCCCGCCCGGCCGGGGGCAGCGAGCCGCGCAGCAGCCCGTCGGCGCCGGTGAGGGTGTCCCACTGGCCGTGGTAGTTGAAGCCGACCTGCGGCGCGGCCGCGCCTTGCGGGAGGGCGGACGGGAGCAGGTGGCGCAGCGCGCCGTGGCTGAGTCCGCGCAGCGGGACGGCGCGCAGCTGCTCCTTGACCGAGCGCAGGGTGTGGTGCCAGCCCGCCTCGGGGTCGACGCGCAGGGCGAGCGGGAACTCGGCGGTGAACCAGCCGACCGTCCGGGAGAGGTCCTGGTCGGGGAAGAGGTCCTCGCGGCCGTGGCCCTCCACCCCGATCAGCACCGTGTCCCGGCCGCACCAGCGGGCCAGGGTGCGGCCGAGGGCGCTGAGCAGGACGTCGTTGACCTGGGTGCGGTAGACCTCCGGGACGCGGCGCAGCAGCGCCCCGGTGGTCGCCTCGTCCAGCGTCACCGTGACGGTGGCGGCGGCGCCGTGGGTGTTGGCGCCCGGGCGCCCGGCGGGCAGCCCGGCCGGGGCCTCGCCGGTGCGGGTCCAGTACGCGGTGTCGCCGTCCAGGGCGCCGGAGCGGGTGTGCCGCTCCAGCCGGGCGGCCCACCGGGTGTAGGAGGTGCCCGGCTCCGGCAGCCGGACGGGCGCGCCGGTGCGGGCGGCGTGGTGGGCGGCTTCGAGGTCGGCCAGCAGGATGCGCCAGGAGACGCCGTCCACGGCCAGGTGGTGGATCGTCAGCACGAGCTGGCCGGGCCGGCCGGCGCCGCCGTCGAAGTACAGGGCGCGCAGCATCCGGCCCTGGAGCGGGTCGAGGGAGCGCTGGGCCTCCTCGGCGGCCCGCTGCACCTCCGTCTCCAGGACGGTCCGGTGGTGGGTGAAGACGCCGTCCGGCGCCTGCTCCCGGACCTCCTGGTGCCAGCCGGCCTCGCCGTGGCGGAAGCGGGTGCGCAGCGCCGGGTGGTGCTCCACCAGCGCGAGCACCGCCTGCCGCAGCGCCGCCGGGTCGGTGTCCGGGGCCAGCCCCAGCCGCTGGGTCATGGTGAAGCGCAGCGCCTCGCCGGGGCGGCGCCCGTCGAGGTACCAGTGCTGGATCGGGGTGAGCGGGGCCTCGGCGGGCTCGGCCTCGTCCGCTTCCGTCCGTACGGTCGACTCCCCGGCGCAGAGGGCGAGTTCGGCGACGTTCTGGTAGCGGAAGACGTCCTTGGTGGTGAGGGCGAGTCCGGCGGCGCGGGCCCGGGAGACGATCTGGATGCTGAGGATGGAGTCGCCGCCGAGCGCGAAGAAGTTGTCCCGGGCGCCGACCCGCCGCACGCCCAGCACCTCGGCCCAGATCGCGGCGAGCCGCTCCTCGGTGCCGGGGCGCGGGGCGACGTACGGGGTGGTGCGGTCCGGCTGGGCGGACGGGGCGGGCAGGGCGCGCCGGTCGGTCTTGCCGCTGGTGGTGCGCGGGACGCGGGCGAGCGGGACGAAGGCGGTGGGCACCAGGTGGTCGGGCAGGGTGCGCCGCAGCCAGGCGCGCAGCTCCTCGGCGGGCGGCACCCGGTCGCCGGCCGGCACCGGGTAGCCGACCAGCAGGGTGCGGCCGCCCTGTTCGCGGGCGGCGACGGCGCAGTCCGCGAGGTCGGGGTGGGTCAGCAGGGCGGCCTCGACCTCGCCGGGCTCGATCCGGAAGCCGCGGATCTTGACCTGGTCGTCGGCCCGGCCGAGGAACTCCAGCTGCCCGGCGGCGTCCCAGCGGGCGAGGTCGCCGGTGCGGTACATCCGGGTGCCGGGGGCGCCGTACGGGTCGGCGAGGAAGCGGCCGGCGGTGAGCCCGGGCCGGCCGAGGTAGCCGCGGGCGACCTGCCGACCGGCCAGGTACAGCTCCCCCGGCATGCCGGGCGGCACCGGGCGCAGCGCGCCGTCCAGCACGTAGGCGGTGACGCCGCGGCCCGGCCGGCCGATCACCGGGCGCCCGGGGTGGTCGGCGCAGCGGGCGTAGGCGGCGTCGACGGTGCACTCGGTGGGCCCGTACAGGTTGTAGACGGTGACGCCGAGTCGGGCCCGGACCTCGGCCAGCTCCCGCCAGGTGGCGGCGGGGATCGCCTCGCCGCCGAGCTGGAGCAGCCGGGGGTGGTGCGGGGCGGGGCCGAACAGCCCGGCGGCGGTGAGTTCGCGCAGGTAGGAGGGGGTGACGTTGACGACGTCGAGCCGCTGCTCGACGATCCTGGCGCAGAAGGCCTGCGGGTCCAGCCGGACGTCCTCGTCGATCAGGTGGAGCTCCTGGCCGGAGACCAGCAGCAGCGGGCCCTCCCAGCTGGTGTCGAAGGAGAGGGAGGCGCTGAGGGCGACCTTCAGCCGGGCACCGTCGGCGGTGTGCGGGGCGAGCATCCCCTCCCGGTGGTCGCGGCAGAGGTTGACCAGCTGGCGGTGCTCGACGACCACGCCCTTGGGGCGGCCGGTGGAGCCGGAGGTGTGGATCAGGTAGGCGGCGTTCCCGGGCCGCAGCGGGGCGGTCCGCTCGGCGTCGGTCAGGTCGTGGCCGGGCAGGGCGTCCCAGGGCACCTCGCGCAGGTCCCGCTCGGTCAGCACCGTGCGCGGCCGGGTGTCCGCCAGCAGCAGGGCGGCCCGCTCCTCGGGCAGGTCCGGGTCGACGAACTGGAGGACGGCCCCGGCCTTGAGCACCGCGAACAGCGCCACCACCAGGTCGGAGGTGCGCGGCAGCCGGACGGCGACCACCTGCTCCGGGCCGGCGCCGAGGGCCGTCAGGTGGCGGGCGAGCCGGTTGGCCCGGGCGTTGAGGGCGGCGTAGTCCAGCGTGGCGTCCCGGGCGACCAGCGCGGTGGCGTCCGGGGTGCGGGCGGCCTGCTCCTCGAACAGGGCGGTGAAGGTGGTGTCCGGCCCGGGCAGCGGCTCGCCCCGGCCCTGGCGCAGCACCTGCCGCCGCTCGTCCCCGCTCATCAGCGGCAGCTCGCCGACGGCCGTCCCGGGCGCCTCGGCGACGGCCGCCAGCAGGGTGGTCAGCCGGTGGGCCAGCTGCTCGGCGGTCCGCGCGTCGAACAGCCCGGTGCTGTACTCCAGGTAGCCGGTCAGGCCGCCGTCGTGCTCGGCGAAGTCGAAGGAGAGGTCGAAGGCGGCGCTGCGGACCGGCGGGGTGACGGGTTCGACCGTCAGGCCCGGCAGCGGGGGCGTCTCGGCGCCGAGGTTGTGCAGTGCCACCATCACCTGGAACAGCGGGGTGCGGCTGGTGTCGCGCTCCGGCTGGAGGGCGTCCACCAGCCGTTCGAAGGGCACCTCCTGGTGGGCCAGGGCGTCCAGCACGGTGTGCTGGGCCGCGGTCAGCAGCTCGTGGAAGGTCAGGTCGGGGCGGACGTCGCCGCGCAGCACCAGGGTGTTGACGAACATGCCGACCACGTCGTGGAGTTCGCCCTGCTCGCGGCCGGAGGTGACGGTGCCGACGGCGACGTCGCGCTGCCCGGACCAGCGGGCCAGCAGCACCTGGCAGGCGGCCAGCAGGACGGTGTAGAGGGTGCCGTCGGCCTCGCGGCCGCGCTCGCGCAGCCGGGCGGTCAGCTCGGCGGGCAGCGTGAAGGTCGTCAGCGCGCCCTCGCGGGTGCGCACCGCCGGGCGCGGCCGGTCGGTGGGCAGTTCCAGCGGGGCCAGGCCGTCCAGGGCCCGGCGCCAGTGGTCGAGGTCGGCCTCGGCGGCGGCGGTGCGGGTGCGCTGCCAGGCCGCGTAGTCGGTGTACCGGACGGGCAGCGCGGGCAGGTGCGGGCTCCGCCGTTCGAGGGCGGCGGCGTACAGCTCGCCGAGGTCGCGGCCGAGCACGCCCATCGACCAGCCGTCGGTGGCGATGTGGTGCACCGCCAGGGCGAGGACGTGCTCCTCGGCGGCCGTCCGGGCCAGGTGGGCGCGGAGCACGGGGCCCTCGGCGAGGTCGAAGGGGGCGGTGGCGATCCGCTCCAGGTGGGCGTCCAGCTCCGCCGCCGGGACGTCCGCGCAGGGCAGCTCGACGGGGTGCGGCGGGCGCACCACCTGCCGGGCCCGGCCGTCCCGTTCGGCGTACGTGGTGCGCAGCGCCTCGTGCCGCTCGACCAGGGCGTCCAGGGCGTCGCCCAGGGCGGCCCGGTCGAGGGCGCCGCGCAGCCGCAGCACGGACAGCGAGGTGTACTCGGTGCTGCCGGGCTCGAAGCGGTCGAGGAACCAGAGCCGCTGCTGGGCGTAGGAGAGCGGCGCCTCGGCCGCCGGGTCGGCGGCGGGGATGACGGCCGGTGCGGCGCCGGGGCGCGGGGCGCCGAGCGCCTCGGCCAGGTCGGCGAGCACGGGGTGGGTGAACAGCACCCGGGGCGAGAGGTCGGCGGCGCCGAAGGCGGCGCGCAGCCGGGCGGTGACCCGTACGGCGAGGATGGAGTCCCCGCCGAGGGCGAAGAAGTCGTCCTCGGCGCCGACCGCGCCGGTGTCCAGGACCTCCGCCCAGGCCTCGGCGACCAGCCGCTCGGCGGGGGTGCGGGGCGCGGTGCGCCCGCGGCCGGCGGCGAAGCCGTCCGGGCCGGGCACCGGCAGGGCGCGCCGGTCCAGCTTGCCGTTGGGGGTGAGCGGCAGGGCGGCCAGCGGGACGTAGGCGGCGGGCACCAGGTAGGCGGGGAGCAGGCGTTCCAGGTGGGCGCGCAGCTCGGCGGCGCCGGGCGGCCGGGCCGGGTCCTCCCCGACGAGGTGGGCGACCAGCCGGCGGGTGCCGGTGGCGTCCTCGTGGACGCCGACGGTGGCCAGGGCGACGCCCGGGTGGGTCTGGAGGGCGGCCTCGATCTCGCCGGGTTCGATCCGGTAGCCGCGGATCTTGACCTGCTGGTCGGCGCGGCCCAGGTAGCGCAGGGTGCCGTCGGCCTGCCAGCGGGCCCGGTCGCCGGTGCGGTACATCCGGGTGCCGGGGGCGCCGAAGGGGTCGGCGAGGAAGCGGCCGGCGGTGAGGCCGGGCCGGTTGAGGTAGCCGCGGGCCAGCCCCTCGCCCGCCACGTACAGTTCGCCGACGGCGCCCGGGGGCACCGGGGCGAGGTCGCCGTCGAGCACGTACAGCCGCAGGTCGGCGATGCCGGTGCCGATCGGGCCGGGGCCGCCGGCGGTGGCGGTCGCCGGGTCGAGCGCGGTGTGGGTGACGTGCACGGTGGTCTCGGTGATGCCGTACATGTTCACCAGGCGCGGCGCGTCCTCGGGGTGGCGCCGGTACCAGTCGGCGAGCCGGGTGACGTCCAGCGCCTCGCCGCCGAAGACCACCGTGCGCAGCGCCAAGCGGGCTGATATGTCCGGGAGTTCGGCGTCGGCGCGGGCCAGCTGGTGGAACGCGGACGGGGTCTGGTTGAGGACGGTGACCCGCTCCTCGGCGAGCAGCCGAAGGAAGTCCTCCGGGGAGCGGGCGGTGTCCTCGGGCACCACGACGAGCCGGCCGCCGTGCAGCAGCGGGCCCCACAGCTCCCAGACCGAGAAGTCGAAGGTGTAGGAGTGGAAGAGCGTCCAGACGTCCTCGGCGCCGAAGTCGAACAGGTCGCGGGTCTGCTCGAACAGCCGGACCACGTTGGCGTGCGGCACCACGACGCCCTTGGGGCGGCCGGTGGAGCCGGAGGTGAAGATGGCATAGGCGGGGCTGTCGGGCAGCGGTCGGTGCCCGGCGCCGAGCGGGCCGGCCGGGCGGCGGGCCAGGTCGGCGCGCACCCCGGGGTCGGCCAAGGCGAGGACGGGCACCTCGACGCCGGTCGGATCGGCCGGGGCCTCCAGGGTGACCAGGGCCACCGGGGCGGCGTCGCGCAGCAGTTCGGCGCGGCGTTCGGCGGGCAGGCCCGGGTCGAGCGGCAGGTAGGCCGCGCCGGTCTTGAGGACGGCGAGGACGGCCACCACCAGCTCGGCGGTGCGGGGCAGCGCCAGGGCGACGTACCGCTCGGGGGCGGCGCCGAACCCGGCCAGCCGGTGGGCGAGCCGGTCGGCCCGGGCGTCCAGCTCGGCGTAGTCGAGGTGCTCCCCGCCGCAGGTGACGGCCTCGGCCCGCGGGGTGCGGGCGGCCCGCTCCTCGAACAGGTCGACCAGGGTGCGCGCGGGCCGGCCCTGCGCGGTGCCGTTCCAGTCGACCAGCAGCCGGCGGCGCTCCTCCTCGGTGGTCCAGGCCAGCGCGCGCAGCGGGCGGTCCAGCCCGGCGGCCAGCTCGGTGAGCAGCAGCCGCAGCCGCCCGGCGAGGGCGTCCACCGTCGCGGTGTCGAACAGCTCCGGGTCGTAGGCGAGGTCGAAGCCGACCTGCCCGCCCTGGTAGGCGCGCAGCACCAGCGGGAAGCTGGTGGCGTCCCGGGAGGAGACCTCGGCCAGGCGCACCCCGGTGCCGGCGGCGCGGGCGTCGTCGAAGGGGTAGTTCTCGAAGGCGACGATGCTGTCGAACAGCGCGCTGCCGGCGGGGACGTCGCTGAAGCCGGTGAGTTCGGCGAGCGAGACCGCCGAGTGCCGGCGGGCCTCGGCCTGGTCCGCCTGGAGCTCCCGCAGCCAGTCGGCGGCGGTGCGCTCGCCGTCCACCCGGACCCGGGTGGGCAGGGTGTTGATGAACATGCCGATCATCGACTCGACGCCGGGCAGCTCCTCGGGCCGGCCGGAGACGGTGGTGCCGAACAGCACGTCCGGCTCGCCGCTGTAGCGGGACAGCAGCAGCGCCCAGGCGCCCTGCACCACGGTGCCGAGGGTCAGCCCGGACTGCCGTGCGGTGCGGGCGAGTTGCTCGGAGACCTGCTCGGACAGGGCGGCGCTGAGGCTGCCCGCCGAGCGGGCCCGGTGGGCCTCGCGCCGCGCCCGGTCGGCGGGCAGCGGGGTGGCGGTGGCGAAGCCGTCCAGGACGGACCGCCAGTGGGCCCGGGCGGCCCCGGCGTCCTGCCCGGCCAGCCAGTGCACGTAGTCGGCGAAGGGCCGGCGCACCGCCGGAGCGGGGGCGCCACCGGTGGTGAGCGCCGCGTACTCGGCGAACACGTCGGTGAGCACCTGGGCGAGGCTCCAGCCGTCCAGGACCAGGTGGTGGGAGGTCCACAGCAGCTGGACCCGGGCCTCGGGCAGCCGGACCAGGGTGAGCCGGGTGAGCGGGGCGGTGGCGATGTCCAGGCCGAGGGCGAGGTCCTCGGCCTTCAGCCGCTCCAGCCGTTCGGCGCGCTCGGCCGGGTCGACGGCCCGCAGGTCCAGGTGGGTCACCGGCAGCCGGACGCCCCGGCGCACCACCTGGAGCGGGGCGGGCACGCCCTCCCAGACCACGGAGGTGCGCAGCGCGGGCGTACGGTCGGCGACCCGCTGCCAGGCCACGGCGAGGGCGTGCGGGTCGGCGACGCCCTCCAGCAGCAGGGCGGCCTGGTCGAGGTAGACGTCGTCCTCGCCGCCGACCAGGCGGTGGAAGAGCATGCCCTCCTGGAGCGGGGTGAGCGGCAGCAGGTCCGTCACGTCCCGGCCGTCGCCGACCAGCCGGTCCAGCGCGGCCTGGTCGAGGCCGGCCAGCGGGAAGTCGGAGGGGGTGCGGCCGCCGGCGCCGGGGCTCGCGCAGTGCTCGACGATGCCGGTGAGCGCGGCGGCGGTGGCCTCGGCCAGGGCCCGGACGGTCTCCTCCCGGTGCACCCGGTCGCTGTAGTGCCAGGTGAGTTCCAGCTCGCCGTCGGCGACGACGGCGGAGACGTCGAGCAGGTGGTCCAGCGGCTCGTCGGGGGCGAGGTCGCGGCCGGGGGCCTGCCCGGCGGGGGCGAAGTCGCCGCCCTCGGGGGCGGTCCACTGGCCGTGGTAGTTGAAGCAGACCTGCGGCAGCGGACGGTCCCTCAGCGCGGCGGCCGAGCCGAGCCGGGCGAGGGCCTCGTAGCCCAGGCCCCGGCGGGGCACGGCGCGCAGCCGCTCCTTGACCCGCTTGAGGGTGGCGGCCCAGTCCGTCCCTTCCGGCAGGTCCAGGGTGACGGGGTACTGGGTGGTGAACCAGCCGACGGTGCGGGAGAGGTCGAGGCCGTCGAAGAGGTCCTCGCGGCCGTGGCCCTCCAGGGCGACGGCGACCCGCCCGGTGCCGGTCCAGTCGGCGAGGGCCCGGCCCAGCGCGCTGAGCAGCACGTCGTTGACCTGGGTCCGGTAGGCCTCGGGGACCTTCCGCAGCAGCGCCTCGGTGGTGGCCCGGTCGAGCCGGTGGCGCAGGGTGCGCACCGAGCCGGCGGTGGGGGTGCCGGGCAGGTCGACGGGCAGCGGCCCGGCGGGGGCGGCGGTCTCGGCGGTCCAGTACGGCAGGTCCGCGTCCAGGCCGCCGGTCCGGACGAGTTCGGCGAGCCGGTGGGCCCAGTCGGTGAAGGCGGTGGGCTCGGGCGCCGGGTCGGGGGTGCGGCCCTCGGCGGCCTGCCGGTAGGCCTGTGCCAGGTCGGCGAGCAGGACCCGCCAGGACACGCTGTCGACGGCCAGGTGGTGGGCGGTCAGGAGGAGTTGGGGCCGGGCGCCGTCGGCGGGCCGGAACAGCACGGCGCGCAGCAGCGCCCCGGTGGCCGGGTCCAGCTCGGCGCGGGCGGCCTCGGCGGCCGCCTCCCGCTCCGCCTCCCGCTCGTCGGCGGGGTCGGTGGCCGGGTCGAGGGCGGTCAGCAGCGCTCCGGCGTCCGCAACCGGCTCCTGGCACCAGCCGTCCCCGGTGCGGGTGAAGCGGGTGCGCAGCGCCGGGTGGGCGGCCACCAGCGCGCCCAGCGCCCGGTCCAGCGCGGCTTCGTCCAGCCCGTACGGCAGGTCGAGCAGCATCGACATGGTGAAGTGCCGCAGCGGGCCGTGGGCGGCGAAGAACCACTCCTGGACGGGGGTCAGCGGGGCGGGCCCGTCCTGGTGGTGGTGCGGCGCGGGGGCGGCCGGCGGCTCGGCGGTGCGGGCCGCGGCGGCCAGGTCGGCGACGGTCTGGTGGCGGAAGACGTCCTGGGAGCCGATCCGCAGGCCCGCCGCACGGGCCCGGGAGACGGCCTGGATGCTCAGGATCGAGTCGCCGCCGAGTTCGAAGAAGTTGTCGGTGACGCCGACCCTGGGCACGCCCAGCACCTCGGCCCAGATGGCGGCGAGGGTCTCCTCCTCGGGGGTGCGCGGGGCGGTGAACTCCCCTTCCCGGGCGTCGGTTTCGGGGGCGGGCAGGGCGCGGCGGTCGAGCTTGCCGCTGGTGCCGAGCGGCAGGGCGTCGAGCACGGTGAAGGAGGACGGCACCAGGTGGTCGGGCAGCACCCGGCGCAGGGCGGCGCGCAGGTCGGCGGCGGGGCGGGCGGCGCCGTCGGCGAAGACCAGGTAGGCGGCCAGCCGGTGGTGTCCGTGGGCGTCGGGGACGGCGGCCACGGCGGCGGCGCGGACCTCGGGCAGCTCCAGCAGGGCCGCCTCGATCTCGCCGGGTTCGATCCGGTGACCGCGCACCTTGACCTGGTCGTCGGCGCGGCCGAGGTACTCCAGGCGCCCGTCGGCCGTCCAGCGGGCCAGGTCGCCGGTGCGGTACATCCGGGTGCCGGGCGGGCCGTACGGGTCGGCGGTGAAGCGGGCGGCGGTCAGGCCGGGGCGGCCGTCGTAGCCGCGGGCGACCTGCTCGCCGGCCAGGTGGAGCTCGCCGCTGACCCCGGGCGGCACGGGCTGGAGCCGGCCGTCCAGGACGTAGGCGCGGATGTTGGGCAGCGGGCGGCCGATCAGCGGCCGGTCCCCGCCGTCGATCCGGCAGGCGATGGCGTCGACGGTGCACTCGGTGGGGCCGTAGTAGTTGTAGGCGGCCGTCTCCGGGCGGGCGGCGAGTTCGCGCCAGAGCCGGGGGGCGACCGCCTCGCCGCCGAGCATCAGCACCCGGGGGCGGTGGCGGGGGTCGTCGAGCAGCCCGGCGGGCAGCAGTTGGCGCAGGTAGGAGGGGGTGAGGTCGAGGAAGTCGATCCGGTGGCGGACGACGTACTCGACCAGGGCGGCCGGGTCCATCCGGGTGGTCTCGTCGACGAGGTGCAGCGGGTGGCCGTCCGCGAGCAGCAGCAGGCCCTCCAGCGAGGTGTCGAAGGAGAAGGAGGCGGTCAGGGCGACGTTCAGCGGGCCGCCGCCCGCGTCGGCGACGAAGCCGGCCCGGTGGGCGGCGAGCAGGTGGGCCAGGGCGCGGTGCGGGACGCTGACGCCCTTGGGGCGGCCGGTGGAGCCGGAGGTGTAGAGCACGTACGCGGGGGTCGCGAGGTCCGGCGTGGGAAGGACGACGTCGACCGGGTCGTCGTTGCCCAACAGGTCGCGCAGGGTGTCCTCGTCCAGGAACAGGGCCGGCCCGGCGTCCTCGAGCACGTAGACGACCCGCTCCCAGGGCAGCGCCGGGTCGAGCGGCAGGTAGCCGGCGCCGACCTTCCAGACCGCGAGGACGGCCACCACCAGGTCGGCGGTGCGCGGCAGTCGCAGCGCGACCAGCCGTTCGGGGCCGGCGCCGGTGGTGGCCAGTCGGCGGGCGAGCCGTTCGGCGCGGGCGTCCAGTTCGGCGTAGTCGAGCCGCTCCTCCCCCGCGACCAGGGCCAGGGCGTGCGGGGTCCGTTCGGCCCGGCGCCGGAGCAGCTCCGGCAGGCTGACGGCCTCGACGGGCAGCTCGGTGGCGTTCCAGCCCCGGGTGACCTGCTCGGTCTCCCGCGCGGAGAGCAGCGGCAGGGTGGCGAGCGGGCGGTCCGGTTCGGCGGCGGCGCCCTCCAGCAGGCGCAGCAGCTGCTCGGCCATCCGGCCCGCGGTGGGGGCGTCGAAGAGGTCGGCGCGGTACTCCAGGACGCCGGTGAGCGCCTCGCCGTCGGGGACGAACTCCACGCTGAGGTCGAAGGTGGCGGCCTGCCGGGGCACGGTGACCGGGGCGGTGGCGAGTCCGGGCCGGTCCCCGGCGGTGGGCGGGGCGGGGTGCAGCAGCACCAGGACGTCGAACAGCGGGTTGCGGCCGGCCTCGCGGGGCGCGCCGACCGCCTCGACGATCCGTTCGAAGGGCGTGTCGCCGTGTGCGAGGGCGTCGTTGCCGGTCTCGGTGGCGGCGGCGAGCAGTTCGCGGAAGGAGGCGTCGGGCGCCACCCGGGTGCGCAGCACCACCGTGTTGACGAAGCAGCCGACGGCCCGTTCCAGTTCGGTGCGGGTGCGCCCGGCCATCAGCGAGCCGACGGTGACGTCCTGCTGGCCGGACCAGCGGGCGAGCAGCGCCTGGGTGCCGGCCACCAGCGCGGTGTTGAGGGTGCCCTGCTGCTCGGTCGCGAGGGCGCGCAGCCGGGCGGTGAGCGGCGCGGGGACGGTGAACGTGTGCAGGCCGCCCGGGCCGGCCTCCTCGCCGCGCCGCGGGTGGTCCAGCGGCAGGTCGGACGGCACGGCGCCGGCCAGCTTCTCCCGCCAGTGGGCGAGCTGCCGCTCCAGCCGGTCGCCGGCGAGCTGCTCACGCTGCCAGGCCGCGAAGTCCGGGTACTGGGCGGCGACTTCGGGCAGTGCGGGGTCGGCGCCGCGGGCCAGGGCCTCGTAGGCGGTGCACAGCTCGTCCAGGACGACGCCCATCGACCAGCCGTCGGTGACGATGTGGTGGGCGGTCAGCTGCAGGACGTGGGCGTGCGGCGACTCGGCGACCAGCAGGGCGCGCAGCAGCGGCCCCCGTTCGAGGTCGAAGGGCCGGGAGTACTCCCGGAGCAGGACGGCGTCCAGGCTCTCGCCCTCGGCCGGTTCGCGGACCGGCAGCTCCACCGGCCCGGGCTCCCGGACGGTCGGCACCGGCCGGCCGTCGCTCTCCGCGAAGGTGGTGCGCAGCGCCTCGTGGCGCGCCACCACGGCGGTCAGCGCCGCGGCGAGCGCGGCGCGGTCCAGCTCGCCGGTGAAGCGCAGGGCGACGGCGCTGTTGTAGCGCGGGTCCCCGGGGCGCAGCCGGTCGAGGAACCAGAGCCGCTGCTGGACGAAGGACGGCGGCAGCGGACGGCCGCGGTCGCCGCGCGGGATGGCCCGCTCGGCGGCGGCCCCGTCGCCGCCGGACCGGCCGGCCAGCCGCCGGCGCAGGGCTTCGCGCAGGTCGGCGGGCAGGGCCGCGGCGCGGTCCCGCTTCGAGGGCGTCGGAGGCGTCGAAGGCGTCATGGTCGTCGGGTCCTCACCGTTCGTCATCGTCGGGGCTGCCGGGGGCGGCGGGTTCGTCGGGGCCGTCCAGCGCGGCGGCTTCGAGTTCGCTGAGCACCAGGTCCTCCACCAGGTCGGCCAGGGCGGCCACGGTGCGGGAGACCAGCACGTCGCGGGGGGTGAGCGTGACGCCGAAGGCGTCGTTGGCCCGGGAGGCGATCAGCAGGGCGCGCATGGAGTCGCCGCCCAGCTGGAAGAAGTCGTCGGTGGCGCCGACGGCGGTGCGCAGGGCCTCGGCCCAGATCTCCGCCACCGCCTCCTCGGTGGGGGTGCGCGGGGCCACCCGTCCGGCCGGCTCGGCCTCGGCCGGGTCGGGGGCGGGCAGGGCCGCGCGGTCGGTCTTGCCGCTCGCGGTGAGCGGGAAGCGCTCCAGTACCGCGAAGGCCGTGGGGACCATCGGGCCGGGCAGGGCGCGGGCGGCCAGGGCGCGCAGTTCGGCGGCGGTCGGCGGTTCGGCGCCGGGGGCGGCCAGCAGGTGGGCGACCAGCCTGGGCAGTCCGGGCTCGTCCTCCCGGATGCTCACCACCGCGTCCAGGACGGCCGGGTGGCGCGCCAGCACGGCCTCCACCTCGCCCGCCTCGATCCGGTGGCCGCGCAGCTTGAGCTGGTGGTCGGTGCGGCCCAGGTAGTGCAGTTCGCCGTGGCGGTCGCGGCGCACCAGGTCGCCGGTGCGGTACATCCGGCCGCCGGGCGGCCCGTACGGGTCGGCGGTGAAGCGGGCGGCGGTCAGCCCGGGGCGGCCGAGGTAGCCGCGGGCCAGGGCAGGGCCGCTCAGCCACAGTTCGCCGGGGACGCCGTCGGGCACCGGCCGCAGCCGGGCGTCCAGGACGTACGCGCCGGTGCCGGGCAGCGGGCGGCCGATCGGCGGGGCGGCGCCGTCGGCGGTGAGCGGCGCGGACCAGGTGGCGACGACGGTGGCCTCGGTGGGGCCGTAGGAGTTGACCATCCGGTGGTGCGGGGCCCAGCGGGCGACCAGGTCGGGGCCGCAGGCCTCCGCGCCGACGATCAGGGTCTTCAGCGCGGGCAGGCTGCCGGGAGTGTCGGCCGGCAGGGTGGCGAGGGCGGCGGGCGGCAGCAGGGTGTGGGTGATCCGCTCCGCCCGGAGCAGTTCGGCCAGGTGGGCGCCGAGCAGCGGTCCGGGCTCGGGCACCACCAGCCGGGCGCCGTGCGGCAGGGCCAGGCACAGTTCGAGCACGGAGGCGTCGAAACTGGGGGTGGCGAAGGCCAGCACCCGGTCCCCCGGGGCCACCTGGTAGTGGGCGGCCTCGGCGGCGGCGAAGGCGGCGAGGCCCCGGTGGGTGACCACGACGCCCTTCGGGGTGCCGGTGGAGCCGGAGGTGAAGATGACGTAGGCGGGGTCGTCCGGGTCGAGCGGGCGGGTGCGGTCGGCGTCGGTGGGGCGGTGGCCGCGGGCGCCGTCGGGGTCGGCGGCGAGCAGCTCGGCGACCTCCTTGGCGTCCAGGGTCAGCGCGGGCGCCGCGTCGCGCAGCATCGCCCCGATCCGCTCCTCGGGGTAGTGCGGGTCGACGGGCAGGAAGGCGGCGCCGGTCTTCGCCACCGCCAGTTCGGCGAGCACGGTGTCCGCCGAGCGGGGCAGCAGCAGGGCGACGATCTCCCCGGGGCCGGCGCCGCGCGCGATCAACCGGTGGGCGAGGCGGTTCGCGTGCGCCTCGGCCTCGGCGTAGGTCAGCTCCAGGCCGTCCGCGCTCAGCGCGACGGCCTCCGGCCACCGGTCCGCGGCGGCCTCGACCAGGGCGGGCAGGGTCGCCGGGGGCACCGGGGCGAGCGCCGGGCGGGCGGGGCCGTGCAGCAGCCGCTCCCGTTCGCCGGGCGGCAGCAGGTCGAGCCCGTCCAGCGGGGTGGCGCCGTCCGAGGCGGCCAGCGCGTTCAGGGTGTGCAGCAGCTGGTCGGCGAGCCGCCCGGCGGTCCGCCGGTCGAGGAAGCGCGGGTCGTGGCCGAGTTCCACGGCGAGCCGCTCGCCGGGCGAGACGACCACGGTGAGCGGGTAGTTGGTGGCCTCCCGGGCGTCCAGGTCGCGCACCAGCAGGCCGTACGCGCCGGCCGTGGCGTCGCCGACCGGGTAGTTCTCGAAGACCACCAGGCTGTCGAACAGCTCGGTGCCCGGCGGGACCTGACTCAGCCCGTGCATCCGGGCCAGCGGCAGGTGGTCGAAGCGGCGGTCCTCGGCCTGCTCCTCCTGGAGGGTGCGCAGCCAGTCGGCGCAGGGCTGCCGGCCGTCGACGGCGACCCGGGCGGGCAGGGTGGTGATGAACAGGCCGACGATGCCGTCGGAGCCGGCCAGGTCGGCGGGCCGGCCGGAGACGGTGGTGCCGAAGCAGACCCGCCGCTCCCCGCTCCAGCGCGACAGCAGCAGCGCCCAGGCGCCCTGCACCACGGTGTTGAGGGTGAGGCGGTGGCGGCGGGCGAACTCCTGGAGCCGCGCGGTCGCGGCCTCGTCCAGCCGGTGCGAGAGCCAGTCGCCGGAGCGGGCGGTGTCGCCCTGGGCGGGCCGGCGGTCGTAGGGCAGCGGGGTGGGGGCGGCGAGGTCGCCCAGCACGCCGCGCCAGTGCTCGACGGCGGCACCGGTGTCGCGGGCGGCGAGCCAGCGGACGTACTCGGCGAAGGGGCGGCGCTCGGGCAGCTCGGGGCGCTCGCCCCGGGCCAGGGCGGCGTGCGCGGCCAGCACGTCGGCGAGGACGTGGAAGACGCTCCAGCCGTCCAGCAGCACGTGGTGGAAGGCCCAGACCACCCGGACCTGGTCCGGCCCGAGCCGGACCAGGTCCAGCCGCAGCAGCGGGGGCCGGTCCAGCACCAGCGGGCGGGCCCGCTGCTCGGCGAGCAGTTCCTCCAGCCGGGCGGCGCGCTCGGCCTCGCCCAGCTCGCTCCAGTCGTGCTCGGCGACCGGCAGCACAGCCTGCCGGTGGACCACCTGGAGCGGCACCGGCACGTCGCGCAGCACCACCGAGGTGCGCAGCACCGGGGTGCGGTCGACGACGTGCTGCCAGGCGGCGGCCAGCAGGCCCGGGTCGCGGGCGCCGTCCAGGACGAAGGTGATCTGCTCGACGTAGAGGCCGTGTTCGGCCTCGTCCAGGCCGTGCACCACCATGCCGGTCTGGGTGGGGGTGAGCGGCTGGATCTCCGTCACCTCCCGTCCGGTGCCGGCCAGCCGGTCGACGCCGGCCTGGTCGAGGCCGGCCAGCGGGAAGTCGGAGGGGGTGCGGCCGCCGGCGCCGGGTTCGGCGCAGTGGCGGACGAGCTCCCGCAGCTCGTCCAGCAGTTCGGCGGCCAGCCGGGCGACCGTCCCGCTGTGGTGCACCGCGCGGGAGTAGGACCAGGTGAAGGAGAGCCGGCCCTCGGCGACCAGGCCGAGCACGTCCAGCAGGTGGGGGCGGCGGGCGGTGCGGTCCATGCCGCCGGTGAGCGGGCCGGCCGGGGCGTGCAGCAGGCCGCCGGGGGTGGCGGTCCAGTCCTGCCGGCCCAGGTAGTTGAAGCCGATCCGCGGCAGCGCCAGGCCCGGCACCGGCTTGAGGTGGCGCAGGGCGCCGTGGCCGAGGCCGCCGCCGGGGACGGCGCGCAGGCTCTCCTTGACGGCCTTCAGGGCGGTGCCGGGGTCGGCGTCCGGGGGCACGTCCAGGGCGACGGGGTACATCGTGGTGAACCAGCCGACGGTGCGGGAGAGGTCGACGCCGTCGAAGGGCTCCTCGCGGCCGTGGCCCTCCAGGGCGACCAGCACCCGGCCGCGTCCGGTCCAGCGGGCCAGCACCCGGCCGAGGGCGCAGAGCAGGACGTCGTTGACCCGGGTGCGGTAGGCCTCCGGGACGTCCTGGAGCAGCCGGCGGGTGGACTCGGCGTCCAGGGCGAAGGTCAGCGACTCCTCGCTCTCCGCCGTATTGGCGCCGTCCAGGTCCACCGGCAGGTCGTCGTCCACCAGGCCCTGCCAGTACGGGAGTTCCGCGTCGAAGCCGCCGGCCGCGGTGTGCGCGGCGAGCCGTTCGGCCCAGGCCCGGAAGGAGGTGCTCTTGGCGCCGAGGTCGGGCCGCTCGCCCGCGCTCAGCGCGTTGTGGGCGCGCTCCAGGTCCTCCAGCAGGATCCGCCAGGACACCGCGTCCACCACCAGGTGGTGCGCGGCCAGCAGCAGCACCGGGCGGGGGTCTTCGGCGAAGCGGCAGAGCGCGGCCCGCAGCAGCGGTCCGGCGGCCAGGTCGAAGCCCTCGGCCAGCCGCTCGCCGAGGTCCCGCAGGACGGTCGCGCGCTGCTCACCCTCGGCGGCGGGCAGCTCGTGCGGACGCAGTTCGGGGGCCTGGCCGGGGGCGGTGCCGTGCTGGCGCCACCGGCCGTCGGCGAACGGTTCGTAGCGCAGCCGCAGCGCGTCGTGGTGGTCCAGGACGGCGGCCAGCGCGGCCCGCAGGGTTTCCTCGTCGGTGTCCGGGGCGAGGGTGAAGGAGACGGACTGGGTGAGCCGGGCCGGGTCGCCGTCCAGGGTGTCCAGCAGCCAGTGCTGGACGGGGGTGAGCGGGGCCTCGCCGACCACCGCGCCCTGGTCGGCGGCGGGCTCGGGGCGCGGTGAGCCCTCGGCGGCGCGGGCGAGCTCGGCCAGGGTCTGGTGGGCGAACAGGTACCGGGGGGTCAGCGCCAGGCCGTCCCGGCGGGCCGCCGAGACGATCTGGATGCCGAGGATGGAGTCCCCGCCGAGGGCGAAGTAGTTGTCGTCCGCGCTCACGTCGGGCACCCCGAGCACCTCGCGCCAGATGGCGGCGAGGGCGCGCTCGGTGTCGGTGCGCGGGGGCCGGCCGGCCTCCGTCGCGGGCGCGGCCCACACCGGCTCGGGCAGGGCGCGCCGGTCCAGCTTGCCGGTGGCGCCGAGCGGCAGCCGCTCCAGCGGCACCACCAGGGCGGGCACCAGGTGGCCGGGGAGGGTGTCGCCGAGGAAGGCCCGCCACTCGGCCTGGTCGGGCAGGGCGCCGTCGCGCGGCACCGCGTAGCCCACCAGCCGCTTGTGGCCGTCCTGGTCGACCACCCGGGCGGCGGCCGCCGTCACCCGGGGGTGGCGGGCCAGGGCGGCCTCGACCTCGCCGAGTTCGATCCGGAAGCCGCGCACCTTGACCTGGTCGTCGGCACGGCCGAGGTAGTCGAGGCCGCCGTCGGCGCTCCAGCGCACCCGGTCGCCGGTGCGGTACATCCGGGCGCCGGGCGGGCCGTACGGGTCGGGCAGGAAGCGGGCGGCGGTCAGGCCGGGGCGGTGCAGGTAGCCGCGGGCCACGCCGGTGCCGGCGAGGTACAGCTCCCCGGGCGCGCCGACGGGCACCGGGCGCAGCCGCTCGTCCAGGACGTAGGCCCGGGCGCCGCCGACCGGGCGGCCGATCGGCGGGTCGCGGTCCGGGTCGGCGGGGTCGCAGGTGTGGGCGGTGGCGTAGACGGTGGCCTCGGTGGGGCCGTAGACGTTCAGCACCCGGCAGCCGGGGACGGCCTCGCGGACCTGGCGCACGGTGCGGGCGGGCAGTGCCTCGCCGGCCAGCACCACGGTGTCCGCCGCGAGGTGCACGGCGCCGTCAGCGAGCAGTCCGCCGAGGGCCGAGGGCACCGCGCTGAGCAGGCCGGCCCGCCAGGGGCCGGGGCGCTCGGCCAGCGCCAGCAGGTCGCGCAGGAGTTCCACGCGGCCGCCGGAGAGCAGCGGCGCGAAGATCTCGAACACCGACACGTCGAAGTTGAGCGAGGTGGCGGCGAGCACGTGGGCCAGGCCGCCGTCGGCGAACTCGGCGGCGGCCCAGTCGGTCAGGGCGAGCACCGAGCTGTGGGCGACCACGACGCCCTTGGGGCGGCCGGTCGAGCCGGAGGTGTGGATGACGTACGCGGGGTGCTCCGGCCGCAGGGCGCCGTGCCGCTCCTCGTCGCGGACAGCGTCGGCGCGGGCGGCGGCCAGGCGCTCGCGGCAGGCGGGGTCGTCCAGCACGATCCGGGTGGACGGGCCGTCGGGCAGCCGGTCGGCGGTCGCCGTGCCGGTGACGACGGCGTCGGGCCGGACGTCCTCGAAGAGGTAGGCGATCCGCTCGGCCGGGTAGCCGGGGTCGACGGGCAGGTAGGCTGCGCCGCTCTTGAGCACCGCGAGCAGTGCCACGGCGAGTTCGACGGTGCGGGGCAGCGCGAGCGCGACGAAGCGCTCGGGGCCGGCCCCGGCCGCGATCAGCAGCCGGGCCAGCCGGTTGGAGCGCTCGTCGAGCTCCCGGTAGGTCAGCTGCTCGTCGCCGGAGCGGACCGCCGGGGCGTCGGGGGTGCGGGCTGCCTGTCGGGCGAAGGCCTCGGGCAGGGTGCCGTCCGGTGCCTCGGTGACCGCCCCGCCGAGGCGTGCCACCAGTGCGCGCCCCTCGGCCGGCTCCAGCAGCGGCAGTTCGCCCACCGGCCGGTCGAGGCCGGCCGCCATCCCGGCGAGCAGGGTGCGCAGGCCCGCGCCGAGCCCCTCGACGGTGGCGGTGTCGAAGAGGGCCGGGTCGTGGTCCAGGCCGACCTCGATGGACTCGCCGGGGGCGACCACCACGCTGAGCGGGTAGCTGGTCGGCTCCAGCACCTGCTCGGTCTCCACGCCGAGGCCGTGCCGGGTCAGCGACTGGGCGTCGAAGGGGTAGTTCTCGAAGACCACCAGGCTGTCGAACAGGGCGGTGCCGCCGGGCAGTTCGCTCCAGCCCTGGAGCTGGGCCAGCGAGACGGCGTCGTGCCGGCGGGCCTCGGACTGGTGGTCCTGGACCTCCCGCAGCAGCTCCCGCAGCGGGCGCCGGGGGTCGATCCGCACCCGGGTGGGCAGGGCGTTGATGAACAGCCCCACCATCGAGGTGACGCCGGGGAGTTCGGCGGGCCGGCCGGAGACGATGGTGCCGAACACCACGTCGTCCCCGCCGCCGTAGCGGGAGAGCAGCAGCGCCCAGGCGCCCTGGAGCACGGTGTTGACGGTCAGCCCGGCCTGCCGGGCGGTGTCGCGCAGCCGCTCGGACAGCTCGGCGCCGAGGGCGACCCGCACCGAGGCCGAGGAGGAGGCGCGGTGGGCGCCGGCCGGGCGGCGGTCCCGGGGCAGTTCGGTGGGGGCGGGGAAGCCGGCCAGGGTGTCGCGCCAGTACCGCTCGGCCTCCGCCCCGTCCTGGCCGGCCAGCCAGCGCAGGTAGTCGGCGTAGGGCGCCCGTTCGGCCGGAGCGGGGGCGCGTCCGGCGGTCAGGGCGGCGTAGCGCTCGCACACCTCGTCGAAGACCTGGGCGGCGCTCCAGCCGTCGAGCAGCACGTGGTGGAAGGTCCACACCACCCGGACCCGGGTCGGTGTCAGCCGGATCAGGGCGAGGCGCAGCAGCGGCGCGCCGCCGAGGTCGATGCCGGCCGCCCGGTCCTCGGCGAGCAGCCGGGCGGTGTCCCGCTCGACCTGCTCGGCGGGGCGGCCGGTCCAGTCGTGGTGGGCGACCGGGACGGCGGCCCGGTGCTGGACGACCTGGAGCGGTTCGGCGCCGTCCTGCCAGCTGAGCCGGGTGCGCAGGATCGCGTTGGCGTCGGCGGTCCGCTGCCAGGCCTCGGCCAGCGCGTGCGGGTCGGTGACCCCGTCCAGCACCAGCTGGACCTGGTTGACGTAGGTGTCGCCGTCCGGGTCGAGCAGGCTGTGGAAGAGCATCCCGGCCTGCATCGGGGTCAGCGGGTAGACGTCGGCGACCGCTCGGCCGTCCCCGGCGATCCGGTCCACGGCCGCCTGGTCGAGCCGGGCGAGCGGGAAGTCGGCGGGGGTGCGGCCGCCCGCGCCGGGCTCGGCGCAGTGGGCGACGATCTCCTCCAGGGCGCCCAGCATTGCGTGGGCGAGCCCGGTGACGGTGTCGGCGCGGTGCCGGCCGGCGCTGTAGTACCAGCCGATCTCCAGCTCGCCGTCCTCGACCCGGGCGACCACGTCCAGCAGGTGGGGGCGCTCGGTGCCGGGCGCCTCCGCGCCGCCGAGGCCGCCGGGGACGGCGCGGACCAGGGCGGCGCCGTCGGCGGACCAGTCGAAGCGGCCCAGGTAGTTGAAGGCGACGCCGGGGGCGGGCGCGTCGGCGAGCGCCGCGTCCCCGGCGAGGTGGCGCAGCGCACCGTACCCGAGGCCGCGGTCGGGCACCGCCCGCAGCTGCTCCTTGACGGCCTTCAGGGCGGTGCCCCAGTCCCCCGCCGGGACGTCGAGGGCGACGGGGAAGAGCGAGGTGAACCAGCCGACCGTGCGGGACAGGTCGAGGCCGTCGAACAGCCGGTCCTCGCGGCCGTGGCCCTCCAGGCCGACGGCGACGGTGCCGCGCCCGGTCCAGTCGGCGAGCACCCGGCCGAGCGCGGTGAGCAGCACGTCGTCGATCCGGGTGCGGTAGACCGCGGGGACCTGCCGCAGCAGGGCGTCGGTGCGGTCGCGGTCCAGCCGGACGGTCACCTCGCGCAGGTCGGCGGCGGTGTTGGTACCGTCGCCGTCCACCGGCAGCGGGGTGGCGCAGGCCCGGGCGGCGGCCGCCCAGTGGTCGCGCTGCCCGTCGAAACCGCCGGCCGCGGTGTGCGCGGCCAGGCGGCGGGCCCACTCCCGGACGGAGCTGGTGCGGGCGGGCAGCCGCAGCGGGCGGCCCTCGACGGCCTGCCGGTAGGCGGTCTCCAGGTCCTCCAGCAGCACCCGCCAGGAGACGCCGTCGACCACCAGGTGGTGGACGGCCAGCAGCAGCCGGTCGGGCCGGGCGCCGTCGCCCTGGAACAGCCGGACGGTGAGCAGCGGGCCGTCGGCCGGCCGGAAGGAGGCGTGGGCGGCCGCGGTCACCGCCTCCTCGGCGCCGTGGCCGTGGACCTCCAGCAGTTCGGGCGCGGCCTCCTCGGCGGGGGCGCAGTGCTGCCGCCAGGTGCCGTCCTCGGCGCGGGTGAAGCGGGAGCGCAGCGCGTCGTGGTGGGCCCAGAGGGCGGCCAGGGCGCGGCGCAGGGCCCGGGGGTCGACGGCGCCGGGGGCCTCCACCACCAGGGACTGGTCGAAGTGGTGGGCGTACGGCGGGTTCGGGTCGAGGAACCAGTGCTGGATCGGTGTCAGGCCGACCTCGCCGCCGACCGGTTCGGTGCCCGCGACGGTGACGGCGCTGCCGGCGGCCGCGGTCAGGGCGGCGACGGTGGGGTGCCGGAACAGGTCGCGCGGGGAGAGCGCGAGACCGGCGGCGCGGGCCCGGGAGACCACCTGGATGCTCAGGATGGAGTCGCCGCCGAGCAGGAAGAAGTCGTCGTCCAGCCCCACCCGTTCGACCCCGAGCAGCTCGGCCCAGATCGCGGCGAGCAGGCGCTCGCGGTCGGTGCCGGGGGCGCGGTGGGGGCGGTCGCCGCCCGTCGACCAGTCGGGGGCGGGCAGCCGGCGGCGGTCCACCTTGCCGTTGGCGGTGAGCGGGAGTTCGGGCAGCGTGACGAAGGCCGCGGGCAGCATGTAGTCGGGCAGGTCGGCGGCCAGGTGGGCGCGCAGTTCGGCGGCGCCGGGCGGCTCGGCGCCCTCGGCCGGCACCAGGTGGGCGGCGAGGCGCTTGCGTCCGGCGTCCTGGTGGAGCGAGACCACGGCCTCGGCGACGGCCGGGTGGGCGGTGAGCCGGGCCTCGATCTCGGCGGGTTCGATCCGGAAGCCGCGGATCTTGATCTGGTCGTCGGCGCGGCCGACGAAGTGCAGTTCGCCGTCCGCGCTCCACCGGACGGTGTCGCCGGTGCGGTACATCCGGGCGCCGGGCGGGCCGAAGGGGTCGGCGAGGTAGCGGGCGGCGGTCTCGCCGGGGCGGCCCGCGTAGCCGCGTGCGAGCCCGGCCCCGGCGATGTACAGCTCACCGGTGATGCCCGGCGGTTGGGGCTGGAGCGCAGCGTCCAGGACGTACGCCCGGGTGTTGTCCAGCGGGCGGCCGATCGGCAGCGTGGCGGGCAGCTCGTCGCCCTCGCGGAAGGCCCGGCGGGTGGCGAAGGTGGTGGTCTCGGTCGGCCCGTAGCCGTCGACCACGGTGAGGCCGGGGCAGGCCGCCAGGACCTTGCGGACGGCGGCGCCGGGCACCGCCTCGCCGCCGGTCCACACCTCGCGGGCGCCGCTCAGGCAGCCCGGGTCCTCCTGGGCGAGCAGCCGGAACAGCCCGGCCGTCAGCCACAGGCAGGTCACCCCCTGCTCGGTGACGGCGTGCCGGACGGCGGCGGCGTCCAGGTCCTCCGGCGGGGCGAGGACGGCGGTGCCGCCGCGCAGCAGCGGCACCCAGAGCTCGTAGGTGGCGGCGTCGAAGGCGTGCGGGGAGTGCACCAGCACCCGGTCGTGGCCGGTGAAGGCGCGGTCCAGGGCGAGCGCGGCGACGTCCCGGCGGCGCACCGCGACGCCCTTGGGGGTGCCGGTGGAGCCCGAGGTGAACATCAGGTACTGGACGTTGTCGGGGTGGACGGCCGCCGGCGGCGCGGCCGGCGCGCCGGTGCGGTCCGGCCGGTCGACGCGCAGCACCCGCTCGGCGGGGCGCAGCTCGGCGGCGGTGTCCGCCCAGCGGGCGTCGGTGAGCAGCAGCTCGGCGCCCGCCTCGGCCAGCATCCGGTGCAGCCGCTCGCGCGGCGCCCGGCCGTCCAGCGGCACGAAGACCCCGCCGGTGCGGACCAGCGCCAGCTGGGCGACGACCAGCTCGACGGAGCGCTCCATCAGCACCCCGACCGGCTGCTCCACCCGGACCGCCTGCGCGGCCAGGTGCCCGGCCAACTCGGCGGCCCGGGCGTCCAGTTCGCGGTAGGTGAGGCGCTGCTCGCCAGCCTCCAGGGCGACCGCCCCGGGGGTTCGGAGCACCTGCTCGGCGAACAGCTCGGCGATGTCGGCCGCGGGCTGCTCGGCGGCGGTGGCGTTCCAGTCGACCAGGACGCGGTGCCGCTCCTCGGCGGTCAGCAGCGGCAGCCGCGCGGGCGGGCGGTGGGCGCCGGCGGGCAGGCCGGTCAGCGCGGCGGTGAGCTGACCGGCCAGCCGCCGCACGGTGGACTCGTCGAACAGCCGCGGGTCGTAGCAGAGCCGCAGGGACAGCTCCGGGCCGGGGTAGGCGAGCAGGGCGAGCGGGTAGTTGGTGGTCTCGATGCCGTCCAGGTCGCGCAGCCGCAGGCCGTGGGCGTCGGCCGCGTCCTCGTCGACCGGGTAGTTCTCGAAGACCACCAGGCTGTCGAACAGGCCGGTCTGCTCGGGCAGTCCGGTGCCGGCCCGCATCCGGGTGAGCGGGACGAAGCCGTACCGCCGGTCCTCGCTCTGCTCCCGCTGGAGGGCCTGGAGCCAGTCCAGCAGGGTGCCGTCGGCGGGCACCGTGGTACGGGTCGGCAGGGTGGTGATGAACAGGCCGGTCATCGACTCGACGCCGGGCAGCTCGGGCGGGCGCCCGGAGGAGGTGGTGCCGTACACCACCTCGGCCCGCCCGGCCTGGCGGCCCAGCAGCACCGCCCAGGCGCCCTGGACCAGGGTGTTGAGGGTCAGCCCGGAGCCGCGCGCCAGGTCCTCCAGCGCCCTGGTCGCGGCGGCGGGCAGGGTGAACGGCACCGCCCGGGTGGACTCCGCGCGGTGGCTCTGCACCGGCTCGCGGTCGTACGGCAGCGGCGTCGCCTCCACCAGCCCGGCGAGGCGGGTGCGCCAGTGCCGTTCGGCCTCGGCGTGGTCGCGCCCGCCCAGCCAGGCCAGGTAGTCGCGGTAGGGCCGGCGCTCCGGCACGGTGCCGTACGGGACCTCAGGCCCCGAGGCCAGGGCGGCGTGCACCGCGAAGACGTCCGAGAGCACCTGGAACAGGCTCCAGCCGTCCAGCACCAGGTGGTGGAACGACCAGAGCACCCGCACCCGGCTCTCCGAGAGGCGGATCAGCAGCAGCCGCTGGAGCGGGGCCCGCGCGAGGTCGAGGCCGCGGGCCCGGTCGCGGTCCAGCAGTTCGGCCAGCCGGGTGCGGCGCTCCTCCTCGGGCAGCGCGCGCCAGTCCAGGTGGCCGACCGGCACGGCCACCCGGCGGTGCACCACCAGCAGCGGCTCGGGCACCTCCTGCCAGCGGACGTGGGCGCGCAGCACCGCGGTGCGGTCGGTGACCCACTGCCAGGCCTCGGCGAGGCGGGCCGGGTCGGGCACCCCGTCGAGGACGAAGTCCAGCTGCTGGAAGTAGGCGCCGCTGTCCTCCTCGGCGAGGCCGTGGAAGAGCATGCCGGACTGGGTCGGGGTGAGCGGCAGGACGTCCTCCACCGCGCCCGGGTCGGCGCCGGTGATCAGGTCCACCGCCGGCTGGTCGAGCCGGGCGAGCGGGAAGTCGGACGGGGTGCGCCCGGCGGCGCCGGGGGTGGTCGCGTGGCGGGCGAGGTCGGCCAGCTCCTCGGCGAAGCGCCGGGCCAGCGCCTCGACGGTGGCGGAGCCGTGGACGGCGGCGGAGTGGAACCAGGTGAACTCCAGCGCGTCACCGTCCAGCCGGCCGACCACCTCCAGCGGGTGGGGGCGCTCGACCGCCGGGTCGGCGTCCAGCTCCAGCGGCCGGAAGGTGCCGCGGAACAGCCCGTCCGGGTCGTCCGGCAGGGCGATGCGGCCCAGGTAGTTGAAGCTGATCCGGGCGGCCGGAACCTCGGGCGCGGTGCCGGGGCGGCCGAGGTGGCGCAGCGCCTCGAAGCCGAGGCCGCGCCGGGGGACGGCGCGCAGCTGCTCCTTGACCTGCTTGAGGACGGTGTCCCAGCCGGCCCCGGCGGGGACGGCCAGGGCGACGGGGTGGCGGGTGGTGAACCAGCCGACCGTACGGCCGAGGTCGAGGTCGGCGAACAGCTCCTCGCGCCCGTGGCCCTCGACGTCCACCACGACCCGCTCCAGCCCGCTCGCCCCGCACAGCGCCCGGCCCAGCGCGCTCAGCAGCACGTCGTTGGCCTGGGTGCGGTAGGTGTCGGGCAGGGTGCGCAGCAGGGCGGCGGTGTCGGCGGGGCTCAGCCGGACGGTGACGGAGCGTTCGGTGGCGTAGCTGTCGGGGCCGTCCAGCTCGGCGGGGAAGGGCTCGGCGGGGAAGGGCTCGTCGGCGGACGGCCCGGGCACGGCCCCGGCCCAGTACGCGGACTCGTCCTCGAAGCCGCCCGCGGCGGCGAAGGCGCTCAGCCGCTCGGCCCACTGCCGCAGCGGCGAGGACTTCGCCGGGAGGGCGGCCGCGCCGTCCCGGCCCTCGCGGCGGGCCCGGTACGCGGTGTCGAGGTCCTCCAGCAGGACCCGCCAGGAGACCCCGTCGACCACCAGGTGGTGGACGGCCAGGTGGAGGACCGGGGGCCGGCCGTCGGCGCGCTCGTGCAGGACGGCGCGCAGCAGCGGGGCGCCGCCGGCCAGGTCGTACGGCCCGAAGTGCGGGGTGTCCTGGTCGGGGCCGGTGTGCCGGGCCAGGGTGGTGCGGGCCGTCGGCTCCTGGATCCGCCAGCGCACCGCGCCGGCGCCGTCCGGGGCCGTGAAGGCGGAGCGCAGCGCGTCGTGGTGGGCGACCAGGTCGTTCAGGGCCTCTTCCAGGGCCGCCCGGTCGAGGTCGCCGGGCAGCAGCAGGGAGACGGCCTGGGCGAAGTGGCCGGCCCGACCGGCGGCCCGCTCGAACCACCAGCGCTGGATCGGGGTCAACGCGGCCTCCCCGGTGGCGGCCACCGGCGCGGGCGCGGCGGGCGCCTCGGCGTCCTCCGCGGCCAGGGCGAGCGCGGCGACCGTCTGGTGGCGGTAGAGGTCCCGGGAGGTCACCGCCAGCCCGGCCTGCCGGGAGCGGGCCACCACCTGGATGCCGAGGATGGAGTCGCCGCCGAGGTCGAAGAAGTTGTCGTCGGCGCCGACCCGCTCCAGCCGCAGCACCTCGGCCCAGATGCCGGCCAGCGCGCGTTCGGCGGGGGTCCGGGGGGCGACGTGGCGGGGGGCGGCCGCGGCGGGGGCGGGGGCCGGGTCGGTCTCCCCGCCGCGGGGCTTCGCCCGCTCCTCGACCCGGCCGAGGTGCTCCAGTCCGCCGTCGGCGGTCCACCGCACCAGCTCCCCGGTGCCGTACATCGCCTCCCCCGGCGCGCCGTACGGGTCGGGGACGAGCCGCTCGTCCGGCTGGTCCGGGAGGTAGCCCGCGAGGTACAACTCGCCGGGCACCCCGACGGGTTGGGGGCGCCGCGCGCGGTCGAGCACGTGGACCCGGCTCCATCCGGACGGCCGGGCCGGGTCGGTGCCCGGGAGCTCCCGCGGCGGCTTCCGGGAGGCGAGCAGCGCGCGCTGCTCCTCCTCGGGGATCATCGGCAGTTCGGCGAGGGTGCGCCGCGGCCCGTCCGCCATCCCGGCCAGCAGCCGGTGCAGGTGGGCGGCCAGCGCGGTCACCGTCCGCCGGTCGAACAGGTCGGTGTCGTACTCGACCGTCAGCGTGCAGCCGCCGTCGGCCTCGTCGGGGGTGAACTCCAGCACCAGGTCGAAGCGGGCTGCCGGGCGGGGCAGCGGGTGGTCGGTGAAGCGCAGCCCGCCGGCGGGCGCCGGGGCGGCGGGGGTCTGCTGGACGACGGCGACCTGGACCAGCGGGGTGCGGCTGGGGTCGCGGGGCGGGGCCAGTTCCTCGACCACCCGGTCGAAGGGCACCTCGGCGTGGGCGAAGGCGTCCAGCAGGGTGGTGCGCATGGACTCCACGAAGCGGTCGACGGTGGCCTCCTCGTCCACGTCGCCGCGCAGCACCACGGTGTTGACGAAGAAGCCGGTCACCTCCTCCAGCTCGCGCCGCTCCCGCCCGTTGACGACGGTGCCGAAGGCCACGTCCCGCTGGCCGGAGTGGCGCGAGAGCAGCAGCGCGGACGCCCCGGCGAACAGGGTGAACACGGTGGTGCCGCGGCCCGCGGCGAGGTGGCGCAGCCGGTCGACCAGCTCGGCCGGGAGGTGGTGGCGGTGCGCCGCGCCGCGGCCGGCGCGCTCGGCGGGCCGGGGGCGGTCGGTGGGCAGCCGCAGGGTGGGCAGGCCGGCCAGGGCGCGCTTCCAGTAGGCGAGGTCGGACGCGTGGTCGGCCGGGCGGTGCTGCTCCCAGTGGGCGTAGTCGGGGTACTGGAGGGCGGGGGCGGGCAGGCCGTCGGGTTCGCCGGTGGCCTCCGCCCGCAGGAGGGCGGCCAGTTCGCGGGTGAGGACGCCGACCGACCAGCCGTCGGTGACGATGTGGTGCTGCGCCAGCAGCAGCAGGTGCTCGTCGGCGGCGAGCCGGACCAGCAGCGCCCGGCTGAGCGGGCCCCGCGCCAGGTCGTAGGGCCGCTCCAGCTCCTCGGCGAGCAGGCGGTCGGCCGCTTCGGCGCGCTCGCCGGCCGGCAGGGCGCCGAGGTCCTCGGTGCGCAGCGGCAGGTCGGCCCGCTCGGCGACGTGCTGCTCGAGCCGCCCGTCGACGGCGGTGACGGTGGTGCGCAGCGCGTCGTGCCGGGCGGTGAGCCGCCGCAGGGCCCGGCCGAGGGCCTCCCGGTCGAGGTCGCCGTGCAGCCGCAGGGCGACGCCGGTGTGGTTGCCGGTGCCGCCGGTGGCGAGGTCCTCCAGGAACCAGAGCCGGCGCTGGGCGCTGGAGAGCGGCAGCGGCTCCCCGCGCGGCGCGGGCGGGACGGGCCCGGTGGGCGCGGCGGCCGGCCGGTCGAGCAGCGGGGCGAGGGCGGCGACGGTGCGGGCGGTGAAGACGTCGCGCAGGGTGAGCCGGACGCCGAGGCGCTCGGTGATCCGGGCCAGGGTGCGGGCGGCGAGGACGGAGTCGCCGCCGAGGTCGAAGAAGTCGTCCTCGGCCCCCACCGCGTCGAGGCCGAGGACCTCGGCCCAGACGGCGGCCAGGGCGCGCTCCCGTTCGGTGCGCGGGGCGAGCCCGCCGGCGGCGCTCTGCCGGGCGGGCGCGGGCAGCGCCCGCTGGTCGATCTTGAGCTGCGGGGTGAGCGGGAGGGCGGGCAGCACGACGACGGCGGCGGGCACCAGGTGGGCGGGCAGCGCGGCGGCCAGGGCGGTGCGCAGCGCGGCCGGGTCCGGGGGCAGTTCCGGGTCGGCGGGCGTGGCGTAGCCGACCAGCCGGGTGTGGCCCGGTTCGTCCTCGCGGACCACGACGACGGCCTGGTCGACGGCGGAGTGGGCGCGCAGCGCGGCCTCGATCTCGCCCGGCTCGATCCGGAAGCCGCGGACCTTGACCTGCCGGTCGAGCCGGCCGAGGAACTCCAGCTCCCCGTCGGCGGTGAACCGGGCCCGGTCGCCGGTGCGGTAGAGCCGGGCGCCGGGCAGGCCGAAGGGGTCGGCGACGAAGCGGGCGGCGGTCAGGCCGGGGCGGCCGAGGTAGCCGCGGGCGACGCCCTCGCCGCCGAGGTACAGCTCGCCGTCGGTGCCGGGCGGTTGGGGCCGCATGGCCTCGTCGAGCACGTACACCCGGGCGTGCGGCAGGGCGCCGCCGATGGTGGGCGCGCCGGTGCCGGCGGTGAGCGGGCCGGTCCAGGTGGCGACGATGGTGGCCTCGGTGGGGCCGTAGGAGTTGACCATGCGCCGGCCGGGCGCCCAGCGGTCGACCAGCTCGGCGGAGCAGGCCTCGGCCCCGACGATCAGGGTGCGCAGGTGGCGGCCCGCGCCGGCCGGGACAGTGGCCAGGGCCGCGGGCGGGATCAGGGTGTGGGTGATGCGCTGCCCGTCCAGGACGGCGGCGAGCTCCTCGCCGAGCCAGGGGCCGTCCGGGGGGATCACCAGGGTGGCGCCGGTGAGGACGGAGACGAACAGTTCCAGGACGGAGGCGTCGAAGCTGGGCGAGGAGAACTGGAGCACCCGGTCGCCCGGCCCGACCGCGTAGTTGTCGATCGCCGCCGCCGTGAAGCCCGCGATCCCCCGGTGGGTGACGACCACGCCCTTGGGCGTCCCGGTGGAGCCCGAGGTGTAGATCACGTACGCCGGGTGGTCGGTGCCGTCGGCGGCCGGGAGGTCCGTGTGGTCCCGGTCCTCGGGGCGCTCCGTCTCCAGGGCCGCGCGGACGGCGGCCGGGTCGTCCAGGACGAGCGCGGGGGCGGCGTCGGCGAGCATCAGCGCCCGCCGCTCGGCGGGGTAGCCCGGGTCGACGGGCAGGAAGGCGGCGCCCGCCCGGACGACGGCCAGCTCGGCGGCGACCAGCTCCATGGAGCGCGGCAGGACCAGGGCCACCGTCCGCTCCGGCCCGGCGCCGCGCCGGCCCAGATCGCGGGCCAGCCGCTCGACGCGGTCGGCCAGGTCGCGGTACGTCCAGCTGCGCTGCCCGTCGGTCAGCGCGGGCGCGTGCGGCGTGCGGGCCGCCTGGGCGGCGAACAGGGCGTCCAGGGTCCGGGGCGCCGCCGACGGTGCGGTGGTGCCACCGGCCGGCGCCTGCGGCGGGGCGGTCGGGCGCACGGGCTGGGCAGGCCGGTCGGCCATGGCGGAAGGTCCTTCCGAGGGGGGCGACGACGAGGGCGGCGGGGCAGGCGGTGGCCGGCCCTCGGACCCGGGGAACGGTGCGGGGTGTCGGTGCGGGGTGTCGGTGCAGGGGTGGGCGTACGGCGGCCGGGCCGGTCGGCTCAGTCGGCGGCGGCCCGGCGGGCGGTGCGCCCGGAGACCTGCACCCGGTCGATCCGGCCGGTGGTCGGGTCCCGGTGGAAGCGCCCGCCGGGTTCGGGGCGCCCGGTGTCGGGGGCGATCAGGTCGTAGGAGAGGTCGGCGTAGCAGCGCAGCGGGATCGGGAGGTCGCCGTCGACCGAGAGGGTGGCCGGTCCGGCGCCGGCCGGCTCGACCCGGTAGCGGATGGCGCCGTTGCGGTAGTCGCCCGCGCACTCGGCCAGGGTCGCCGGGGCGGCGAGCAGCACGGGTCCGCCCGCGCCGACCGGTTCGATCCCCGCGGGCACCCGTACTCCGGCCAACTCCTCCAGGTCGGCCGCGAGTTCGCGCCAGAGGGCGGTGGCGGCGCCGGCGTTGCCGGTGAAGGCGACCACGAGGCCGCTGTCCGGGTCGGCCCGCAGATGGCAGGAGGTGCCCATGGCGTTGCCGTCGTGGCCGCACCACAGCCGCCCGTCCTGCCGGTAGAGCGCCGCGCCGGCGCCCCAGCCGTCGGCGAGCGCTCCCGGCCGGGCACCGGGCTCCGGGCGGCGCATCAGCTCGGCGGTGTCCGGGGGCAGCACCTTGGCGCGGCCGACCAGGGCGGCGCCGAGCGCGGCGAGGTCCGCGGCGCTGGCCAGCAGGGCGCCGGCCGGGGCCTCCAGCGGGGCCAGGTTCTGCCGGACGGCCCGGGGCAGGCCGGTCGCGGCGTTGAGCGCGTGCCCGGCGGCGACCGGTCGCCCGGGGGCGGCGGTGTCGACGAACACCGGCCCGGTGCCGAAGGGTTCGAGCAGCAGGGCGCGCACCGCCTCGTGCCAGGGCATCCCGGTCACCGTCTCGACCAGGCGCCCGGCGGCGACGTAGCCGGCGTTGGAGTAGGAGAAGTCCGTCCCGGGCGGGAACAGCGCGTCCGGGGCGGTGCAGACGGCGGACAGGTAGCGGGTCGCGGTGGTGCGGGCGGCGGCGTCGGAGTCCGGTCCGGTGGGCAGTCCGCCGGTGTGGCTCAGCAGGTGACGAATCGTTACTTCAGGCAGCTGCCGGAACTCCGGAAGGTGCTCGGCGACCGGCTCGTCGAGGTCGAGGTCGCCGTCGTCGGCGAGCAGCATCACCAGGGCGGCCGTGTAGGGCTTGGTGAGCGATCCGACCGGAACGGCGGTGTCCTCGGTGAACGGTGCCCCGGTGCCGGTGTCGGCCACCCCGGTGTGCAGGACGACGGCCTCCGGGCCGGTGTCCAGCACCAGTTGGGCGCCGGGCACCCGGTGGGCGCGCGCGAGCGTGTCGAGCCGGTGCTGCAGCTCGCCGCGCAGGAGGAGCGGCGACCGCTCGCGGGCGGGCGCCGGACTGGCGTACGGCATGGCGGAACTCCCGTTGACTGGTTCTCGGGTGCGGGCGCGCCGGGCGCCCGCGGTGGAATCGCGGATTGGGAGGCGGCACAGCGGGAATTCCCGGCCGTCGTCGCCTGCTTCAGGACGCGCGGGAACGGGGGGAATCGGCGTCGGCCCGGCCGGCGGAGGCCGTCCGGCCCCGGGAACGGGAATCCCCGGACGCCCGCGGCCGGGCACCGCACCCGCCCTCGCGGAGCCGTTCCGCGGTCGCGTCGGCGCGCCCGGACCGGGCGGTGCGAATACGATCCGGATTTCCCTCCGCGCGATGAACGGCGGACCGGATCGCGGTGAACCGCGAGCCTCCGAATACTCTTACCCCGCCGGCACGTTCGAACAGAAAACCGTCCCCCGGCGGCCGGCCGCTCTCCCGGCCCCCACCTGCGCAACGGCCGTACCCGGCATGCCCATTCCCCCTTTTGGCGATCCACCCCCGCAACCGCCGCGCGGAACGCGCCGACACGGTCGGGGAGTCGCACAATCCCTGTCGTCCCGAACGTCCGGACGACGAACGCGCAACAGTCTTCACGGCGGGTCAGCCGCTCGCAACCCCTTCCGATTGAACGGAGAGCGACCGCCGTCGGTAATCGGAACGCCAAAATCCCAGGTGCGACTCCCGGCCGCGCCCGGAACGCCCGAGAACGGGCGCGAATTCTTTGGCCGAAAATATAAGGTTCAGATCCCACCAGCCACTCGAACAGTCATTCGTCGAAATAGCCGAGTGATTTACCGGGCGCCTGTGACGAATGTGGCGACTGTGATGCCTGGGATTGCTGTGCCGGAATGCGACGGAATTCACCGGGCGGGCCGCGAGTGGCACTGCCCGGGGCCCGAGCGCCCGGGCTCCGGCCGACCGGCCCCCCACCGGCCGGTCACCCGGGCACCGGCGCGGCTACCACCAGTGCGGCGGCGGCCCCTGCGAGCCCGCCGGGTACTCGTCCAGCGGGACCAGCCCCCGCTCCCAGGCGGACAGCACCGGTTCGAGCACCCGCCAGGCCTCCTCGGCCTCGTCGCCGCGGATGGACAGCGCCGGATCGCCGTTCAGGACGTCCAGCAGCAGCCGCCCGTACGCGGGCAGGTCCTGCGGCTCCATCCGCGCGGTCAGCGAGAGCGGGACGAGCTCGTGGGCGTGGGCGCCGATGCCGGTCAGGTCCAGGGCCAGCCCCTCCGGCTCCAGCTCGAACCGCAGCACGTTGGGCCGGGCCTCCCCGCCGTGGCCCTCCCCGCCGGAGCCCTTCCCGCCGTGGCTCTTCCCGCCGTGGCTCTTCCCGCCGGGGCCGAACGGCAGGTGGGGCACCGGGCGGAAGTGCACCGCGACCTCCTTGCGGTCCGCGCCCAGGGCCTTGCCGCTGCGCAGCCGGAACCGCGTCCCGGCCCACCGCCAGCTGTCCAGCTCCAGTTCCACCTCGGCGAAGGTCTCGGTGCCGCGCGCCGGGTCCACGCCCTCCTCCTCGGCGTACGCGGGGACGTCGCGGTCCCCGATCCGGCCCGGCAGGTAGCGGGCCCGCCGGGTGCGGTGCACCACGTCGTGCTCGGTCAGCGGCCGTACGGAGCGCAGCACGTCCACCTTCCGGTCGCGCAGGTCCCGTTCGCCGAGCGTGAGCGGCGGTTCCATGGCCACCAGGCAGAGCAGTTGCAGCAGGTGGTTCTGGACCATGTCCTTGAGCGCCCCGACCCGGTCGTAGTACCCGGCCCGGCCCTCCAGCGCCAGCGTCTCGTCCCAGGTGATGTCCACCTCGGCGATGTGGGTGCTGTTCCAGAGGGGTTCGAGCACCCGGTTGGCCAGCCGGCTGCCGAGGACGTTCTGGACGGTCGTCATGGCCAGGAAGTGGTCGACCCGGAACACCGCCCGCTCCGGCAGGAGTTCGGCGAGCAGCCGGTTCAGCTCCCGCGCGCCGGCCAGGTCCTCGCCGAACGGCTTCTCCAGGACGATCCGGCTGCCCTCCGGCAGGCCCGCCGCGTGCAGGGCGGTGACCGCGGCGGGGAAGAGCGCCGGTGGGAGGGCCAGGTAGACGGCCACCGGCCCCTCCCCGGCGACGACCGCGGCCACGTCGGCCGGGTCGGTGACGTCGGCCCGCCGGTAGTCGAGGGCGGAGACCACCGCCTCCCCGGCCCCGGCCGGGAGGGCGCCGCCGTGCCGGTCGAGCCGCTCCGCGGCCCACGCCCGGTACCGCCCGGTGTCCCATTCCTCCCGGCTCGCCCCGGTCACCCGGAGCGCGTCGCCGGTGTGCCCCGCCGCCCGCAGCGCGGCCAGCGCCGGCAGCAGGAAGCGGGCGCTGAGGTCCCCGGTCGCGCCGAGGATCGCGAGCCGGTCGATCATGCCCGTCCCCCCGCCCTCGCCCGGGCCAGGTTCACGCCGCTGGAGATGATCCCGATGTGGCTGAACGCCTGGGGGAAGTTGCCCATGAACTCTCCTGTGGAGGGGTCGATCTGCTCGGACACCAGCCCCAGCGGGCTCGCCCGGGAGCACAGCGAGGCGTACAGCTCCCCGGCCTCGTCGGTCCGGCCCTGGCCGACCAGGTTGTCGACCAGCCAGAAGCTGCACAGCACGAAGGCGCCCTCGTCGCCCGGCAGCCCGTCCGGGGACTCCTCGTGCAGGTAGCGGTAGAGCAGCCCGCCGCCCGCCGACAGGCGCTCGGCGACAGCCGCGGCGGTCGCCACCATCCGCGGGTGGTCGGCCGGCACCACCCGGCGCAGCGGGAGCGCGAGCAGGCTCGCGTCCAGCGTGCCGCCGCCGTCCAGGTGGGCGCTGAGGGTCTTGGCGTCCTCGTCCCAGGACTGCTCCAGGACGAGCCGGCGCAGCTCCTCGGCCGAGGCGCGCCAGCGGTCCGGCCCGTCGGACCGGCCGAGCCGCTCGCCGATCCGGGCGGCCCGGTCCAGGGCCACCTGGCACAGGCCCGCCGAGTACGTGAACACCCGGCCCTCGCTGCGCACTTCCCAGATGCCCTGGTCCGGCTCCCGCCAGGCCTGCCGGGCGGCGTCGGCCAGCTCGGCCAGGCCGGCCCAGAGCGCGGGCTGGATCTCGCCGCCGGAGCGCAGCCACTGGTGGGCGCAGTCCAGGATCTCGCCGTAGACGTCGTGCTGGCGCTGGTCGGTCGCGCCGTTGCCCCAGCGCACCGGGGCCGAGCCCTGGTAGCCCTCCAGTTCGCCGTCCACGACCTCGTCCGGCACCGGGCCGCCGCGCAGGTCGTACATGATCCGGGGCCGCCGGCTGGTCTCGAAGGCGTCCAGGACCCAGCCGAGGAAGGCGTCGGCCTCGCCACCGAAGCCGATCCGGCGCAGGGCGAACACGGCGAACGCCGCGTCGCGGATCCAGCTGTAGCGGTAGTCCCAGTTGCGGATCCCGCCGATCGGCGCGGGCAGCGAGGAGGTGGGGGCGGCGACCAGCGAGCCGTTGGCCCAGTCGTCGCAGAGCTTCAGCGTGATCGCGGCCCGCCGGACCAGGGGCTCCTGGGGGCCGTCGTACGCGAAGTGCCCCATCCAGCGGCGCCAGGCCTCGGCGGTGGCCTTCAGCGTCGCGTCGGTGTCGAAGCGGTGGTGGCGGTGGAAGCGGCCCCAGGACAGCACGAGGTCCAGGCGTTCGCCCTGCCGCAGCTCGTGGGTGCCGCACAGGCCGGTCAGCGGGCGGTTGGAGCGCAGGTGCAGCCGCAGGTCCGGGCGCCGGTGCGGGCGCACCTCCAGTCCGCTGAACAGGGCGCGGGCCTGCGCGCCGCCGCGCGGCTCCAGCTCCGCCCGCAGCCGGACCGTCCCGTCCAGCACCACGGCCGAGCGCACGAGTTCGCCCCGGTCGGCCGGCGCGTCGTCGGTGAGGTCGGCGCCGGAGCGCAGGGTCAGCGCGTCGGTGACGCGCACCAGGCCGGTGGGGCCGCGCAGTTCGGTGACCAGCACGCCGGTGTCCGGTTCGTAGCGCTGCCTGGCCTCCACCAGGCCCTCCGGGGCGAGGGTGAAGTGCCCGCCCCGGGCGTGGTCCAGCAGGCCGCAGAACAGCGGCTCGGAGTCGAACCGGGGCAGGCACAGCCACGGGACGGCGCCGTCCAGGCCGACCAGCGCGGCCGTCGCGCCGTTGCCGATCAGGCCGAGGTCCTCCAGCGGCGGGTAGCCGTTCCGGCGGCGGACCGGCCGGAACGGTGGGTCGGGGTCGTACATGCCGCCTCGCTTCCGCAGCGCCAAGGGGGGTGGTCGAAGGGGCGTCGTCCCGGTGCGGACCGCCGGGCCGACGGCGACCCGGCCGCGCGGCCAACGGCTCCCACGTTCCCGGGGATCGGGCCGGTCCGCGATCCGGCCGCTCCGGCAGCGGTGCTTTCCAGTGAAAAAGCGCTCTCCGGCGAAAGAGCCCGGACCCCGCACCTGCTAGCGTTCGAGCCCGGACGGCGGATGGTGGACCACGGAGGTTTGCGGTGGCGGACAGCGGCGCGGAGCGGGCCTTCATCGGGTCGTTCACCTCGGAGGGCGGGCGCGGGATCGTCCTGGCATCGCTGGATCCGGACTCGGGGGCGCTGACCGCCACCGGTGTCGTCGAGGCCGTCGACCCGTCCTACCTCGCCCTCGGGCTCGCCGCCGGCGGACCGGTGCTCTACGCCGTCTCCGAGACGGAGCCGGGCGCCGTCACCGCCCACGACCTCGCCGGTCCGGCGCCCCGCCCGCTCGGCGCCCCCGTCCCGGTGGACGGGGACCACCCCACCCACCTGAGCCTCAGCCGGGGCCACCTGCTGACGGCCAACTACGGCTCCGGCAGCGTCAGCGTGCTGCCGCTCGCCGACGACGGCACCCCGCGGCCCCCGGCCACCGTGCTGCGCCACCGGGGCAGCGGGCCGCACCCGGACCGCCAACGGGCCCCGCACGCCCACCAGGTGCTCCCCGACCCGTCGGGGCGCTGGGTGCTCGCCGTCGACCTCGGCACCGACGCGGTGCGGGTCCTCGCCCTGGACCCGGCGACGGGGGCGCTCACCGTGCACGCGGAGACCGCGCTGCCGCCCGGCACCGGGCCGCGGCACCTCGCCTTCCACCCCTCCGGCCGGCACGCGTACGTGCTCGGCGAGCTGCGCCCCGTCGTGACGGTCTGCCGCTGGGACGCGGCGGCCGGGGCGCTCGAACCGGTCGCGGAGGTCCCGCTGTTCCCGGACGGCGTCGAGGGCCCGGTCTCGCCGTCGGCCCCGGTGGTCTCCCCCGACGGCCGGTTCCTGTGGGCGGCCGAGCGCGGCACCGACACCATCGTGGTGCTCGCCCTCGACGCGACGGGCGAGCGGGCGCACGTGGTCACCTCGGTGCCCTGCGGGGGCCGCTGGCCGCGCGACCTGGTGCTGGGCCCCACCGGCACCCGGCTGTACGCGGCGAACCAGCACTCCGGCGACGTCACCTGGTTCGACCTGGACGCCGCCACGGGCGTCCCCCGCCGGGCGGGCTCGCTGGCCGTCCCGGCGGCGTCCACCGTCCTGTTCGCCTGACGCGCGGGCCCCGGGCCGGGGAAGCGGCCCGGGGCCCGGTGCGGGCGCGGCGGGATCAGCCGTCGCTCTCCGGCGAGGGCAGGTAGGCGCCGGGCACGTCGTCCGGCGCGAGGATCGTGCTCTCCCCCGGGTACGGCGCGGTCCAGTTGTGCGTCTGGTACCAGACCAGGTGCTCCATCTGCGCCGGGTTGGCGTGGTCGGCCACGGCGTTCGGGCCGGTCAGCCGCTGGTGCGACTTCCAGGCCTCCCACCGGTCCACGACCGGCTGCTGCGCGGCCGGCGGCGCGGTCGTGACCGGCGCCGCCGCCCGGAGGTCCTGCTCCCCGGGGACGTCGAGGCCGCAGGAGGGCGGCGTCTTCAGGCCGTCGGTCAGCGAGGTCCGGTTCGGCACCGCGGTGAACGGCGTGTAGTCCGGCCGGTCGGTGAAGGCCCCGGTCATCGGGCTGGCCGCGCTGTCCTTCTGGTTCATCGGGTGGATGCCGAGGATCTGCTCGATGGTGCGGACCATCGTGATCTGCGAGTAGTAGCGGCTGTCCACGGCCCCGTGCTGCGCCCAGGGGCTGATGATCTGGATCGGGGCGCGGTGGCCGTCCACGTGGTCGAGGCCCGCCTGGGAGTCGTCCTCGACGACGAAGATCGCCGAGTCCTTCCAGTACGGGCTGTGGGTGATCTCGTCGACGATCCGCCCGGTCGCCAGGTCGTTGTCGGCGACCTGCGCGGCCGGGCTGGCCGGGCCGCCGGTGTGGTCGCTGGACAGCCAGAGCATGTTGAGGTTCGCCGGGCCGTTCCGCTCGAAGTCCTGCTTCCAGACCTGGTAGCGGTACAGGTCCGGCACGTCGGTGTCGAACCTCGGGAAGCCGGGCACCGAGACGCTGTTGAGCGAGGGGATCGGCGAGGAGGACTTGAGGGCGTAGGCGCTGCCCTGCCCGGTCGCGTCCATGGTCCTGGCGTCGCAGTACAGGTTCTGCCAGGTGGCGTCGGCGGGCTTGTCCAGGAACTGGTGGAACTCGCCGAAGTCGCGCACGGTCTTCCCCGCCGCCTGCGCGCCCGTCCACAGGAAGCCGGAGCGCTGGTGGCCCAGGGCGTCGTCCTCGGTGTCGTAGCTGCGCTCGTACTCGCCGGCCGAGGACTCGGTGTACTCCGGGTTGTCCGCCTGCATCAGCCAGTTGTGGCCCTCGGCGGAGTTGGTGCCGATGTCGTAGGTGTTGTCGTAGAGCCCGAACTGCTCGGCCAGGGCGTGCTGGTTGGGCGTCACGGCGGCGCCGAACTGGGCCAGCTTCGGGTCGCCGTCACCCTCGGCGACGTCGCCGAAGACCTGGTCGTAGGTCCGGTTCTCCTTGACGATCAGGAAGACGTGCTTGATCGGCGACGGGTCGCCGATCCGCTTCGGCACCACCTCCTCCTTCGCCTTGTGGCCGTTCGCGAGCTTGACCGCGTTGTTCGTCCAGCCGTTCTGCTGGAACACCTTGGCGGTCTGCGCGCGGATCACCTTGTCGCTCGGCAGCGTGAACCGGGTGAGGCTGGAGGTGGTGTCGTGGGTCTTGTGGGCGCCGGTGCTGTTGGGCCGCCGGGCGTCGATGCCACGGGTGTTGGAGACGATCACCTCCGAGCCGACGGTGGCGACCTCCGCCGGGAAGTAGTCCGTGGGTAGCAGGCCGACGTAGCTCACCGGCTCCTGCGCGCCGGCGAAGCGGTAGACGGCCACCGCGTTGGCCCGGCCGAGGGTGACCAGCAGCCGGCCGTCCTCGGTGAGGGTCACCGCGGTGGGCTCGTAGCCGACGGAGGCCTCCGGCCAGGGCTTGGTGGAGACGGTCTGGACGACCTTGTCGTGCGCGGTGTCGATCACCGACACCTCGTCGCTCGCGGTGTCGGCGACGAACAGCACCCCGTTCTTCGCGTACAGCGCGGTCGGGTGCAGGCCGACGGCGATGGAGCCGACGGCGGCGGCCGGGTCGGCGAGGTCGATCACGCTGACCGTGCCGGTGGTGGTGGCGGCGGTCGCCGGGTCGGCCGGGACCTGGGTGCCGTAGGAGTTGATCGTGGTGTCCCCGGCGGTGGCCGTGCGCCCGCCCTCGTTCGAGACGTACAGCTTCCCGCCGACCCGGACGACGCCGCGCGGCGCGTTGCCGACCGTCCAGCTCCGCTGGACCGCGCCGGTCGCCGCGTCGATCGCGACCACCCGGTTCTGCCCGTTGACGGCGGCGTACACCGTCGAGCCGTCGGCGGAGAACACCGCCCCGGAGGCCAGCGCGTGCTTCTCCCCGTCCGCCGGGATCTTCACCGCCACCGGGGCGGCGAGGGTGCCGTCGGGCTGCACGGTGAACCGGGTGTAGCCGTCCAGCTGGCCCAGCCACAGCTGCTTGCCGTCCGGCGAGTAGACCGGGGACTCCTGGCCGACCGAGCCGTTGGGGATGCGCAGTTCATCCGCCTTGTTGGTGCCGACGCGCTGCTTCACCTTGCCGGTCTTGAGGTCCACCACGACCAGCGCCGCGTCGCCGTCGGTGACGGCGGCGGCCAGGTGGGCGCCGTCCGGGCTGACCGTGGAGCCCATGATCTTGCCGTTGTCCAGGACCTGACGGCTGCCGTACGGGGCGAGGTACTGGTCGCTGGAGATCACCAGCCCGTTCTCGGTGGTCTGGCCGACCTGGTCCTCGTCGAACTGGTGGGTGCTCGCGAAGGCCGTGCCGGTGGCCACGGCCACCGCCGTGACACAGGCGGTGGCGAGTGCGGCCCTGCGGCCCACCCGGCGGCCGAGGAGGACCACGTGGGCGTTCCGGCTGCGTCGACGACGCGTTACCTGCATGGCGTCAGCCCTTCGTTGAGTTCGTCGTGCTGGTGGGGGAAGCGAGCAGTGCGACCTGGCCGTCGAACTGCCAGAGCGGGTTCGGCGCGTCCCCGGTCGGGGTGCGCACCAGGAAGTAGCCGTTCACTTCCTTCGGGCCGTCGCCGTCGGCCGTCAGCCGTCCGTCCGAGGCCACGTCGAGCTGGTAGACCGCCGTCCCGGGCGCGTCCGTGCCGGGCAGGTGCCAGGTGACCACGCAGCGCCAGTCGTTGCCCGGGCCCTCCGGCTCGACCTGGCCGTCGCCCCGCCGGCAGTCCGCGGTGGCCCGCAGGTCGGCCTCGGTCACGGCGGGGCGGTGCAGCTGCTCGGTCTGCAGCCGGTACAGGTGCGCGAACACGGTGGCGACCTCCTGCTGCACCTTCGCCTGCGTGATCCCCGAGCCGCTGGAGGGGGTGGCCACCGCGAGCGCGCCGGTGGTCAGCGCGAGCAGCCCGGCCAGCGGCAGCACCCCGGCGAGGAGCGTGCGGCGCCCCACCCCGTCCTCGCTGCCGGTGGTGAAGTCCCGCCGGACGAAGAGCAGGTAGGCCGCCGCGGTGGCGGCCGCCGCCCAGAGCAGGGCGACCGCGACGGCGATCAGCGGCTCGTCGAGCCGGCCCGGGTCGGCGAACAGCCCGTTCCAGGCGACGAAGGCGTACCCGGGCAGGGCGAGGCGCAGCGCCACCGGCAGCGGCAGCAGCTGGGCGAGCTGCATCGCGACCGCCGCCAGCGCGGGGACCAGCAGCCCCATCGGCGAGCGGCCCAGCAGGACGGAGCCGAGCAGTCCGAGCGCCGCCAGGGCCAGGGTCGGCGCCAGCGCGCACGCCCAGGCCAGCAGGACGCTCACGGCCGCGTCCGACGGCGCCAGCAGGTGTCCGTCCACGCCGACCAGCGGCTCGTCGCCGACCGCCGCCAGCCCGCCGACGGTGCTCGACGCCGCCAGGCCGGCCGTCAGCAGCACGATCACGGTGGCGCCGGCCAGCGCCTTCGCCGCGAAGATCCGCCGCGGCGAGCGGACCGTCACCAGCAGGTGCCGCCAGGTCCCGAGCCGGTCCTCGGCGGCGAACACGTCGCCCGCGACCACCGAGGTCAGCAGGGGCAGCGCCCACGAGCCGGCGAAACCGAGGACCACCAGCGGCCCGGCCCAGCCCGTGGCGTGCATCCAGCGGCCGAACAGGGTGTCGGAGGGCAGCGTCCCCTGCTGGGCGACGGCGGCCGTGAACAGGCCCGGCGCGCTCCAGCAGGCCAGCACCAGCAGCCTGATCCGCCACTGGGAGAGCAGCTTGACCAGCTCGAAGCGGTACACCCGGCCCACCGGCACCGGGCGCTCCCCGGGGGCGACGCCGGCGGCGGCCGCCGCGCGTCCGGCCGTGACCGTGCTCGTCCGCCCGCCCCGCTCGATGACTCCCTCGCCGCGCTCGCTCATCGTCCGTCCTCCTGTTGCTCGGTCAGGGCGAGGAACGCCGCCTCCAGGGGCGGGACCACCGGGGCGACCTCGCGCACCCGGACGTCCGCCCGCACCAGCGCCGCCACCAGCTCCTCGACGGCCGGGCCCGGCGCGCGCACCACCAGCGCCCCGGCCGCGCGTCCCGTCCCGGCCTCCGCCGCGACCCGCACCCCGGCGACCCGGGCGGCCACCCGCCGGGCGGCGGCCGGATCGGAGGTGAGCAGCCGGTGGTCGAGCGCGCGGTCGTCCGCGGCCAGCTCGCCGAGCGGGCCGGAGAAGCGGACCCGTCCGGTCGCCAGGATGGTGACCTCGTCGCAGAGCGCCTCCAGGTCGTCCATCCGGTGGCTGGAGAGCACCACGGTCACGCCGTCGGCGGCGAGCCGGCGCAGCGCCCCGTGCACGTGCTGCTTGCCCGCCGGGTCCAGGCCGTTGGACGGCTCGTCGAGCACCAGCAGCCGGGGTTCGGTGAGCAGCGCCGCGGCCAGTCCGAGGCGCTGCCGCATGCCGAGCGAGAAGCCCCGCACCCGGTCGTCGGCGACGTCGCTGAGCCCGACCTCGGCCAGCACCTCGTCGATCCGGCGGGCCCGGCCGTCCTGCCCGCGCAGCGTCGCCAGCGCGGCCAGGTTCCGCCGTGCGGTCAGCGACGGGTAGAGCCCGGGCCCGTCCACGAAGCCGGCCACCCCGGGCGGCGCGGGCCGGGCCCGGCCGACCGGTCTGCCCAGCACCTCCAGGTCGCCCTCGTCGGCGGCGGCCAGTCCGAGCAGCAGCCCGAGCAGCGTGGTCTTCCCGGCGCCGTTGGGCCCGGCCAGTCCATGGATCCGCCCGGGCGCGAGCTCCAGTCCGACGGCGTCGAGCGCGACGACGTCGCCGAAACACTTCGTCAGTGCCCGTGCGCGTACGGCAGGTTGGTTTTCCGTCATGGCTCCTTCTCGCGGTTCCCCAGGGAACCTAGGGGGTTGACCGGGCGCCGTCAGGTGCGCCCGGTTGAACTCCGGCGGAACAGCAGCGGCCCGCGCCGTGGCGGTCCTGCGAGCATCCTGCGGGCGCACCGGGTAGAAACCTTCACATGAAAACGGATATCGTTTCGCTGGCCGGGCACGATCCGCCGGGCCCGCGCCGGACCGGTTGCGGAGCCTGGTGAACATGACAAACATGGGCGGAAGGCGAAGCCTCGAATGCGCACGGACACGGCGGGAGTCGGGATGCGAGTGGACGCCGCTCTGGCCGGGACCTGGGTGGACCGCTGGGAGCGCCAGCAGGAGCGGTACGCGGTGGAGCGCGAGGAGCGGTTCACCGTCATCGCCGACGTACTGGAACAGACCGTCGGCCACCGCGCACGGCCGCTCGTCGCGGACCTCGGCAGCGGCCCCGGCTCGCTGTCGGCACGGGTCGCGGCCCGCCTGCCGCACGCCGAGATCATCGCGGTCGACATCGACCCGCTGCTGCTCGCCCTCGGCCGCGCCCGGCACCCCCGGGTCGCGCGCTGGGTCGAGACCCTGATCGGCCGCCCCGGCTGGATCGGGGACCTCGCCCTCGACCACCCGCTGGACGCCGTGGTGTCCACCACCGCGCTGCACTACCCGCCGCCGGACGCCCTGCTCGGAATCTACCGCGACCTCGCCGGCGCGCTGCGGCCCGGCGGCGTCCTGGTCAACGGCGACCACCTCATCCCCGAGGAGCCGCCGCTCGCCGAACTCGCCCTCGCGATCGGCCGCCGCCGCGCCCAGCGCAAGGGCACCGGCGCCGCCGAGGACTGGTCCCAGTGGTGGGCCGCGGCCGGGCGGGTCCCCGAGTTCGCCGACCTGCTGACGGCCCGAGAGCGGCAGCTGCCCCCGACCGACGGCCCCGGCAACGGCCTGTCGGCCGCCCGGCACGGCGAGCTGCTGCGGGAGGCCGGCTTCCGCCAGGCCGGACCGGTGTGGCAGTACGGCACCAGCTCCGTCCTGGTGGCCCTGCGCTGACCCCGCCCCAAGTGCCCATGCAGGAAGCCGGGTTCCGCATGGGCACAGTCTTTGCGAGGGCGTGACAGAAAGCGCCCTGTTGATCACCCAGGGAAACAGTTACCGTTTCCCTCGGTCGCCGACGTCCCTGCCGCGCACGCCTCACGCCGACTTCTCACGGAGAGCTGGTTTCGCATGCGGTCCTCACCGCTGTATCTCGAACCACGGTTGGAGCCCCCGCTCCGGTCCCTCCTGGCGGAACGCGACCTCCTGCACACCCTGACCGACGCGCTGGGCTCCCCCCTCAACCTGCTCCTGCCCGAGCAGATCGCGGACAACCTGGCACGCTTCCGGGCCGTCTACCGCAAGCACCGCCTCACCGGCCGGATCCACTTCGCCCACAAGGCGAACCGCTCCAGCGCCCTGGTCCGCCGGCTCGCCGCCACCGACGCCGGACTGGACGTCGCCTCGCTCGCCGAACTCCAGCACGTGCTCGGGGCCGGCTGCCCGCCCGAGCGGATCATGGCGACCGGCCCGAAGAACCGCGAGTACCTCTGGCTGGCGGCCCGCACCGGCGCCACCGTCCACCTGGACTCCCGCGCCGAACTCGACGCCCTGGCCGGCCTCGTACGCGCGCACGCCCTGCCCCCGGTGCCCGTCATGCCGCGGCTGTCGGGCTTCCGGGCGCCGGGCACCACGGTGCTCACCCGGCCGAGCCGGTTCGGCACCGACGTCGCCGAACTCGACGGCCTGCTCGACGCGTTGGAGCGCCACCGGGACGCCGTCGAGACCACCGGCGTCGCCTACCACCTGGACACCACCGGCGTGCCGGAGAAGGCCGTCGCCCTGGAGACCTGCGTCACGGTGCTGAACGAGTGCCGGCGCCGGGGCCTGAACCCCCGCACCATCGACATCGGCGGCGGGTTCGGCGTCAGCTACCTGGCGGACGCCGCCCAGTGGGAGCGGTACACCAGCGAGCTGACCGACGCCGTCCTCGGCCGGCGCCCCGCCCTCACCTGGCAGGGCCACGGCTACGGGCTGCGCGCCGAGTCCGGCCGGCTGCGCGGCGCCCTCGGCCTCTACCCGGCGCACCGCCCGGTGGCCGCCGAGGCCTACCTGGACGAGCTGCTCTCGACCCCGGCGCCCACGCTCGGCCGGCCGCTCGGCACGCTGCTGCTGGAGAACCTCTACGACCTGGCGGTGGAGCCCGGCCGGGCGCTGGCCGACCAGTGCGGGGCGACGCTCGCCCGCGTCCTGGAGGTCCGGCAGACCCCGACCGGCGAGCGCCTGGTACGGCTGGAGATGAACGCGCGGGACGTGGGCCTGGAGGAGCACGGGGTGCTGATGGACCCGTTGCTGGTCCCCCGCCCCGGCGCCCCGGCCGCGCCGGACGGCTCGGAGGGCCCGGACTCGCCGGACGGCCCGGTCGGGGTGTACCTGATCGGCAACCTCTGTCTGGAGACCGACCTGATCACCCGCCGGACGGTCTTCCTGCCCCGCCTCCCCGCCCCCGGCGACCTGCTCGCCTTCGCCAACACCGCGGGCTACCTGATGGACTTCAGCGCCGGCTCGGCGCTGCGCCAGCCCGTCGCGCGCAAGGTCGCCGCGTACCGGCAGGACGGCGCCTGGCGGTGGAGCCTGGACGAGCAGTACTGGCCCGTCGACGTGACGGCGGGCGCGGAACACCGGGGGGACGGACACGCATGAGGTACGACAGCATCACCGACGCCATAGGCAACACCCCGCTGGTCCGGATCGACCCGGCGGTCACCGGCCTGCGGCACATCGACCTGTACGCCAAGCTGGAACTGCTCAACCCCTTCGGCTCGGTCAAGGACCGCGCCGCCTGGAACATGACCCGCGAGGCGATCCCCGGCGCCGTCGAGCGCGGCGACACCGTCGTGGAACTGTCCAGCGGCAACACCGCCAAGGCGCTCGCGCTCATCGCCGGCCTGCACGGACTGCCGTTCAAGAGCGTCACCAACCGGATGCGGGTCCCCGAGATCAAGGACCTGCTCCTGCTGCTCGGCGCCGAGATCGAGGAGCTGCCCGGCCGCACCGAGTGCCTCGACCCGACCGACACCGACGACCCGCTCACCCGCATCCACCGGATGCTCTCCGAGGCGGAGTCCGGCTACCTGCACACCGACCAGTACTACAGCCGGCTCAACCTCGACGCCCACCTCACCGGCACCGGCCCCGAGATCGTCCGGGACCTCGACGGCCGCGCCCCGGACCACTTCATCGCCTGCGTCGGCACCGCCGGCTCCTCCACCGGCGTGGCGGCCGTGCTGCGCGCCCACGACCCGGCCGTCGACGTGCTCGGACTGGTCGCCCACAAGTCCGACTTCATCCCGGGCATCCGCACCATCGACGAGGTGCACGAGGTCGGGCTGTTCGACCCCGCCACCTACGACACCATCGCGACGGTGACCGCCGACCAGGCCATCGACGGCATGCTCACCCTGGTGCGCCGCTGCGGCCTGCCGGCCGGCCCGACCGGCGGCGGCGCCTTCTTCGGCGCGCTGCGCCACCTCCGCTCCGTGGACGAGGAGTTGACACAGCGGGGCTCGGGCGAGCGGCGCACCGCCGTGTTCATCGTCTGCGACCGGGTGGAGAGCTACCTGAGCTACATCCGCAAACGGCGGCCCGAGCTGTTCAACCAGCCCGCCCGGCCGAACACGGTGGCCACCGTGACGCCGGCCGAACTGGCCGCCGCCCGGGTCGTCGAGGTCGACGCCGCCCGGAAGTGGATCGCCGAGGAGCGGCCGCTGGTGGTCGACCTGCGCGGACCGGCCGCGTACGCGGCGCTGCACATCGAGGGCTCGGTCAACATCGTCGACGAGCTGTTCGACGAACTCCTGCACGGCGGGCTGCCGTTCGGCACCCGGCAGCCGGTGCTGCTGGCCTGCCCGGTCGGCGAGAAGTCGGCGGTCTACGCGGCGCTGCTCACCCGGATGGGACACCTGGACGCGCGCAGCCTGGCCGGCGGCGTCATCGCCTGGCGCGACGCGGGCGCGCCGCTGGTCCGGGACTGAGCGGGGCCGGCCATGACCACCCCCGACGAAACCCTCGGCGAACTCCACGACTGGCACCGCGCGTTGCGGGACCAGTTCCCCATCGTCACCGGCCACCCCGACCAGGCGTACCTGGACAGCGCGGCCACCTCGCAGAAGCCCCGGGCGGTGCTCGACACCGTCCAGCGCTACCTGACCACCGCCAACGCCAACGCCGGCCGCGGCACCTACACCTGGGCCAACGCCACCACCGCGCTGGTCGACCGCACCCGCACCCGGGTCGCCCGCTTCCTCGGCGACCCGGCCCCCCGGCAGCGCTCCGGCGTCCACTTCGTCAGCGGCGCGACCGAAGGGCTGCGCGCGGTGGCCCGGGACTGGCTCCCCCACCACCTGCGGGACGGCGACGAGATCATCGTGCCCTTCGCCGACCACGAGGCCAACGCGCTGCCCTGGCTGGAGGCCCGGCAGCTGCTGGCCGACCGGGGCGTGCGCGTCACCGTGCGCGAACTGCCGTACGACCCCGCCTCGCAGGACTACGACCACCGGGTGCTGGCCCGGCTCGTCACCGAACGCACGGCGTTCGTCGCCGCCACCCACGTCCACCACGTGTACGGCGCCGACATGAACGTCCACCGCATCCGGGCCGCGGTCGGGCCCGAGGTGCCGATCTGCCTGGACGCCGCGCAGAGCGTCGGCCACCTGCCGGTGGACGTCGGCACCCTGGACGTCGACTTCGTGGTCTTCTCCGGGCACAAGGCGCTGGCCCTGCCCGGCACCGGCGCGGTGTGGGCCCGCAACACCCGGGGCCCGGCCTTCACCCCCGGCGGCTGGGCCGGCACGCCCAACACCGCCGGGATCGCCAGCCTGGAGGCCGCCCTGGACTGGCTCGACGCCGCCGGGCCGGACCGCATCCGGCGGTGGAACAGCGCGCTGGCCGCCCGGCTCACCGACGGGCTGCGGACCCTGGCCCCGTACGAGGTCCTCGGCTGCCAGCGGAGCCTGGCCGCCGACTCCGAGGTCCAGCGGCGCGAGGGCATCGTCACCTTCCGGCACCGCGGCATCGGCTCCAACGACCTGGGCTTCATCCTCGCCAGCCACGGCCTGATGGTGCGCGCCGACGGCCACTGCCAGGCGCGGGCCGGCGAGAGCGAGAGCTCGGTGCGGGTCAGCCTGCACGTCTACAACTCCCCGGAGGAGGTCGACCTGCTGCTCTCCGTGCTGCGCGGGCTGTAGCGGCCTCGGTGCCCCCGAGTGGCTTCGGTGGCTCCGTATCGTGCCGGCGGCGGGGCCGATCCGCCCCGCCGCCGGCACACCGCTGCCCCGGGCTCAGCGCAGGCCGGCGAAGAGGTCGTTCTCCGGGAGGGCCGCGCCGGTGGTGTCCCTGACCCGGACGAAGGTCTCCACGCCCATCAGCTCGGTGAACCGCTCCTTGCCCATCCGCAGGAAGAAGATGTTGTCCCCCTGGCTGGCGTGCGCGGCCAGGGCGTCGAACTTCCGGCCGCCGAAGGCGGTGGTGTCCACCCAGGTGCTGATCTCCTCGTCCGGCAGGCCGATCTCGGGCAGCTCGGCAGCCTCCACCGGCTCCACCGGCTCCACCGGCTCCGACTGCTCCCCGTCGGGGCCGGACTCCCGCATGACCTCCCCGAACCGCCGCACCGCCGAGTGCGGCACCGTCGTCCAGTAGACCTTCGGCGACAGGTCGACCAGTTCCAGCGCCGCCACCGTGATGCGGTGGGCCTGGATGTGGTCGGGGTGGCCGTAGAACCCGTTCTCGTCGTAGGTGACGACCACGTCGGGCTGGTAGTGCCGCATCAGTTCGGCGAGCCGGGCGGCACCGTCCGCCACCGGCGTGTTCCAGAACGAGCCGGGCGCGTCGTTGCTCTCCCAGCCCATCATCCCGGAGTCGGCGTACTCCAGCAGCTCCAGGTGCCCGACCTCCAACACCTCGCAGCTGGCCTCCAGTTCCTTCCTCCGCATCGCGGCGACGGCCGCCGGGTCGTGCCCATCCTCGCCGGGCTTGACCCCTCCCGGGCCGTCGCCGCACCTGCCGTCCGTACACGTCACGAGCACCGTACGGATGCCCTCCGCCGCGTACCGGGCCAGCACACCCCCGGTCCCGCTCGCCTCGTCGTCGGGGTGGGCGTGCACTGCCATCAGCGTCAAAGGCCGGTCAGCCATGAAAATCCATCCTCAGATCCGAACAGTTCTCGCCCCAGTCTGCGTCACACGGACGGGTGACCGCTGCCAATATCCGGTGCGGCGGCGGCCGCCCGGCGGCCGGGGTGACGGGCCGGGACGGGGCGGTCCTCCTACGATCGAGGCGACAGCGGACCCCAGGGACGGGCAGGTTCCCATGACCGACGACAGCACCAGCGGGATCGACCGGTCGAAGCCGAGCATCGCCCGGGTCTACGACTACCTGCTCGGCGGCACGGACAACTTCGCCGTCGACCGCGAGGTCGGCGACTTCTTCCTCCGGGAGCTGCCCGGCTCGGTGGCCTTGCCGTTCGCCAACCGGCAGGCGCTGATCCGCGCTGTGGGCGCGATGGCCGGCGACGGCGTCCGCCAGTTCGTCGACCTGGGCAGCGGCCTGCCCACCTCCGACAACGTGCACCAGGCCGCCCGGCGGCACGACGCCGGCGCCCGCGTCGTCTACGTCGACAACGATCCGACCGTGCTCGCCCACGGCCGTGCCCTGCTGGCCGCCGACCCCCGCACCACGCTGGTCCGGGCGGACCTGCGCGAGCCGGAGGAGATCCGCCGCCATCCCGAGGTGCGGCGGCTGATCGACTTCGACGAGCCGGTGGGGGTCGTCTTCAGCGCCGTCCTGCACCACCTCGACGACGCCGAGCGGCCCGCCGACCTGGTGCGCTGGTGGGTGGACCGGGTGCCCTCGGGCAGCCTGGTCTACGTCTCGCACTTCCGCTCCGTCGGGAACTCCGGCGGGAGCTCCGGCGGGACCGAGGAGGGCCGCCGCGCGGAACAGAAACTGCGGGAGAGCTTCGGCCGCGGCCGCTGGCGCACCGACGAGGAGATCCTCGGGCTGCTCGACGGCCTCGATCTGCTCGAACCGGGGCTGGTGCCCTGCCCGCTGTGGCGTCCGGAGCCCGCCGGCACCGGCGGGGTGCCGGCGGACGAGGGCGACCTGTCGGTGTGGGAGCGACTGATCTCCTGCGCGCTGGCCCGCAAGCCCTGAGCGGCGGCGGGTCAGGACAGGTAGTCCTCCAGTCCGCCGTCGCGCCGGGTGTCCAGGGTGACGCAGTGGAAGCCGCCGCCGAGCACCCGGGAGTGCCGCAGCCGGTGCGGCAGGACGGTGATCCCGGCGTGCTCCAGCAGCTTGATCAGGCCCTCCTGCTCGGACTCGACGATCGCCGTGTCCGGGGAGACCATCAGCAGGTTCATGCTGATCCAGCTCTCGCTGAGCGCGTGCTCGGGCGCGTCGCCGGTGGGCTCGGCCGGCGGGCACCACAGGACGTCCCAGCCCTTCAGCGGCTCCGGGACGGTCTCCGGGCTGATCCGCTCGGGGTTGAGCAGCACCAGGCCCGGGCGCAGCAGCGCGATGGTGCTGTCGATGTGGGTGTAGCCGTAGATGTCGCGCAGCGGGTGCAGCCGCAGGCCGCCGTCGCCGAGCAGGCCGAGGGTGGACTCCAGCCACCGCAGGCCGAGTTCGTTGCCGCTGCGGGAGACCTGGTAGAACACGTCCCGGCCGAGCCGCAGCACGTTCGCGGCGTCGAAGACCGGCTCGGCCTCGCCCAGCAGCGGGAGGCCCGCCTCGTCGAACTCGAAGAGTTCGTCGCCCAGTTGCGGCCGGGGGGCGGCCAGCCAGCGCGCGCCGCGGCGCAGGTAGTCCTGGAAGAGTCCGCGCAGGCCGAAGGCCTCGAAGTAGCGCTGCCGCATCGGGCTCGCCACCTCGATCAGCGTCTCGCCGACGACCAGGGTCAGGTCCCGCGGACAGTAGGAGTGGAAGCCGCCGTCGGCGTTCCAGAGCGGGGAGGCGAACTCGGCCGCGTGGTCGACCGGATCGGGCCGGTGGACGGTGACGCCGAGGCCGCGCAGGGTGGCCACCAGGTCGTCCAGGTCCTCCTCGGTCTCCTCCACGACCTGCCGCGAGTAGGGGCCGGCCTCGATCGAGGCGAGGTCGGCGGCGTTGGTCTTCGGGAAGCAGGACAGCCAGGAGGACGGCTCGGTCTGCTCGGGCAGCCGGGCGCCGACGGCGGTCCCGACCACGATCTCCCGCAGTGTGGTGAACTCGTCCCAGCTCTGGACCGGACGGGCCGAATCGGACATGACTCTCCCTTGACACGGGTTTGGGGGAAACACGGAGACGACGGCGGAGGCGACGGCCTGGAACCGTGCGGACGGATACGCCGGACCGGCTCCGGCCGGCCACGACGTACGGGAAATCACCGGCGGGGCAACCGAGTTCGCCGCTACGAAGGGCCGGGATCGATCGTCAAGCTACCCGGACGACCGACGGCGACGCAAGGACCGTGATCGGCACCGGGAACACCCCGCCGACCGGCCGCCCGTTGTTCGACCCCCTCCCTCCGACGCTGATCAACACCGGTGGGAGGCCCCGCGCCCCGGACCGGCGCTCACCACCGCCAGGCCCGGCGGATCCGGCTCCCGCCCGCCAGGGCCAGCAGCGCCCCGCCCGCCGCGGCGACCCCGGCCACCGCCAGGTTCTGGCGCTGCGCCCGGCGCCGGTCGGCGACGGCCGCCCGGGACGAGGCCGCCAGGAAGGCCCGCTCGACCCCGGCCGCGGCCAGCTCGCCGGCCGCCACCCGCCGCACCAGCTCCTCCAGCCGGACGCCCCGGTAGAGCAGTTCCGGGTCCTGGTCGGCGGCGGCCCAGCCCCGCGCGGCCGCGGTGAGCCGGCACTGCTCCCCCAGCGCCTCCCGGCCCTCCGCCAGCCAGTCCCGCAGCCGGGGCCAGGCCTGCGGCAGCGCCTGGTGGGACAGTTCGACGGTGTCCCGGTCGACCACCACGAGCCGGGCCCGGACCAGCCGCTCCATCACCTCGGGCACGCCGGGATCGTCGAACTCGGCCCGCCGGGCCGGCTTGCGGGTGCCCTCGTCGCCGCCCGGCACCAGTTCACCGCCGGGCAGCGGCCCGCCACCCGGCGCCAGCCCGTCGCCCAGGGCCGCCGGACCGCCGGCGGCGTCCTCTCCGGCCCCGAGCAGCTCCCCGCCGAGCCGCAGGAACACCGCCCGCGCCCGCGCCTGGTCGGGCGCGTCCAGCCCGTTGTAGAGCGCCTCCGCCGTCCGGGCCAGCGCGCCCTCGAACCCTCCGGTGGCCTGGAACCCGGCCAGGGTGAGCGCGTTGCCGCTGCGCCGCCGCCAGGTCTCCAGCAGGGCCGCGGACAGCAGCGGGAGCGCGCCCGGCTGCTGCGCGGCGGTCGAGATGAGGACGGCCAGCAGGGCGCCCTCGACGGTACAGCCGGACCGTAACGCCGGTTCGGTGATCGCCCGGCGCAGCTCGTCCGGCGCCGGACGCCCCACCGGCAGCACCCCGTGGCGGCCGGCCTCGGCCAGCCCCGGGTGCTCGGCGAGCAGCGGGCCGCACTGGTCGGAGCGGACCACCAGCACCACCCGGCACCGGGCCGGCGCCGCCACCGGCAGCCCGTCCGACGCCCCGTCCGGATCGCCCGCGGCGGTCGCCACCAGCGCGTCCAGGAAGCGCGCCCGCTCGGCGGCGTCCCGGCAGCGGGTGCGCAGCTGCTCGGCCTGGTCGACCACCAGGACCGGGTCCCCGGCCGTCGGTCCGGACCCGCCGCGCCTCGTCTCCCCGGCCCGCTGCCCGAGCCGGGCGAGCGCGAGCGCGTACGCCTCCATGGGTCGTTCACCGGGGGTCAGCAGCGCCACCGGGACACCGCCGTCGGCCGGGGGCCGGCCCGCTCCGCCCCCGGCCCCGGGTCTCCCGGTGGTGGCGCCGGCGACGGCACCGGTGGCGGCGGGCGCACCGAGCCGGGCCAGCAGACCGGCTCTGACCAGCGAGGACTTGCCCGCCCCGGACGGCCCGGAGACGATCACCAGCCGCCGTTCGGCCAGCAGGGCGACCAGCCGGTCCAGCAGCGCCTCGCGGCCGAAGAACCGCTCGGCGTCGGCCGCCTCGAACGCGGCCGCGCCCGGGTAGGGGGCCCGTCCGACGTCCTGGGCGCGCCGCCGGGCGCACTGTTCGGCGGCCAGTTCGGCGGCGAGCAGCTGCCAGCGGTGCCGCCACTCCCGCACGTCCCCGCCGCAGGCCTGCACGTAGGCGAGGGTGACGGCGAGGCTGGGCAGCCGCCGCCCTCCCGCGGCCACCGACAGGCTGGCCGCCGAGCAGTGCGCCCGCAGGGCGAGTTGACGGTACGGCGGACGTCCGGCGCGCTCCCGCAGGGCCCGCAGATCGCCCGCGAAGCGCAGCAGCGGCCCGTCCCCGGGGTCCAGTGGACTTTCCCGACGCGGCACGACGGCCCCCCTTCTCCGTTGAAGCGGTGTCCTGAAACCTTGAGTGCCCACGCGCCACACGCGCCGCGTGCGCCTCGTGTCCATCCCCCCGTTGATTCATCATGCACAGGACCGTTGGCGTCAAACAATGGTGCGTACGGGTCGGTTGTTCCGAGTTGATGTTCAATGTCCAGCCGTACGGCGCCGAACAAAGCCGGTGGGATAGAACCGGAACCCGCAGCCCTCGCTGACTTCGGAGACATCCATGAGGTTCACGCGGTACTGCCGTTCCCTCCTGTCCACACCCGCGATGGCGGTGGAGCGGTACACCAAGAGCCACCAGTCCGGGGCCGACATCGCCATGGTCGATCTGGAGGATTCGGTCCCACCCACCCGGAAGGAGGAGGCCCGCCGGCTCGCCGAGGAGTTCTTCGCCCTCCCGTCCACCAAGCTCGCGCGCAGCGCGGTGCGCATCAACACCCTGTCCGGGCCCGACGGTCTGCGCGACCTGATCGCCATCGCCCGGTACCGGGTCAAACCGGACCTGGTCCTGATCCCGATGACGGAGTCCCCCCGGGACATCGAGATCGCCGCCGGCGCGCTCGGCGCGGACTGCCCGGAGACGGAGTTCCTGGCCGTCGTGGAGACCCCGCTGGGCATCGAGAACGCGCCCGCCGTCGCGGCCGCCGGGCACCGGCTGCGCGGGCTGGTCTTCGGCTCGGCCGACTACGCCTTCGCGGTCGGCGCCCGGCTCTCCTGGGAGGCCCTGGCCCACGCCCGCGCCCGGGTGGTCAACAGCGCCCGCGCCGCGGGGGTGGAGGCGATGGACGCGCCGTTCTTCGAGGTCACCGACCTCGACGGGCTGCGCCGGGAGGCCGGGCTCGCCCGGGACTTCGGGTTCAGCGGCAAGATCGCCGTCCATCCGCGCCAACTCGAGCTGATCAACGCGACGTTCAGCCCCGACGAGGAGCTGCTGGCGCGCGCCCGCCGGGTGGTCGCGGCGGGCCTGGAGAACGGCCGCTCGGTCACCGTGGTGGACGGCGTGATGGTCGGCATGCCGTTCTTCGAGGCCTCGCAGCGCCTGATCGAGCAGTTCGACCCGCCCCGGCCCGGCGGACCGCACGACCCGCAGCACCACGCGCCCACCGACACCCCGAACCACACGACGGAGAAGTGACGATGACCGAAGAATCCATCCTCGGCCCGCGCCGGTACCGCAACGCCGAGGCCATGCTGGCGAGCGCCGACCCGGTCTGGCAGGCGGCCGCCGCCAACGGCCTGATCGGCGTCACGGTGGACTCGGAGTCCAACAACCGGCTGACGGTCCGCGAGACCGGCCACGAGTTCGCCAACATGGTCTCCTGCTCGTACCTCGGCCTGAACAACCACCCCGCGGTCCTGGCCGGCGCGGTGGACGCGCTGACCGAGGCCCGCGGCACCTCGCTGGTCCTCTCCACCACCAGGATCCGGCACAACCTGCTGGTGCGGCTGGAGGAGGAGCTCGGCGAGCTGTTCGGCGCGAACATCCTGCCGGGGGCGTCCTGTACCACGCTCACCGCCGGCATCCTGCCGCTGATCGCCTCCGGCCACCTGGACGGCACCTGCCAGGGCGGCGGCGGCCCCAGGGTGATGGTCTTCGACCGCTTCTGCCACTTCTGCATGGCGTACATGAAGCCGATCTGCGCGGACGAGTCGCTGGTGCTGACCTGCCCGCACAACGACCTGAACTACCTGGAGGACATCTGCCGCAAGTACCCGCGGGTCGCCTACGTCGCCGACGGCGCCTACTCGATGGGCGGCACCGCGGCCCTCGACGGGCTGCTCGAACTCCAGGACCGCTACGGGCTGTTCCTCTACATCGACGACTCCCACTCGCTGTCCATCGCGGGCGAGCGCGGCGAGGGCTACGTCCGCTCCCGGCTGGAGATGAACCCGCTGACGGTGATCACCGCCAGCCTCGGCAAGGCCTTCGGCACCAGCGGCGGCGTCGCGATGCTCGGCAACCGGGAGCAGTTCGAGTTCCTGCACCGGCACGCCGGCCCGATCGGCTGGTCGCAGAACATCCCGCTGCCGATGGTCGGCGCCTCGCTGGCCAGCGCCGCCATCCACCGCTCCCCCGAACTGGCCGAGCTCCAGGGCGCGCTGGCCCGCAACATCGAGCTCTTCGACGAGCTGCTGCCGACCACCTTCGCGGGCAACGGCCTGCCGGTGCGCCGGGTCGACGTCGGGGAGGCCGAGCGGGCGGTCAAACTGTCCGCCCAGCTCTTCGAGCGCGGCTTCTACAGCTCCGCGGTGTTCTTCCCGATCGTGCCCAAGGGCGAGGCCGGACTGCGGCTGATGCTGCGCGCCGACATGGACGAGCGGCTGATCCGCGAGTTCGCCGGCCACGTCAAGGAACTCACCGCCGACCTCTAGGACCCGGGAGCGACCGCCATGGAAGGAACCGAACCCGCCGGCTACCGGCGGATCGGCGAGCGCCGCTACCGCGAGGTGGTCGGGCGCTACTACGAGGAGTTCGAGGTCGGCGAGGTGGTCGAGCACCGCCCCGGACGGACCGTCACCGAGCTCGACAACGTACTGATGAGCATGCTGAGCATGAACGACGCCCCGCTGCACATCGACGCCGCCTACAGCGCCCACACCCCCTGGGGGAAGCCGATCGTCTCCAGCCTGGTGACGCTCAGCATCGTCGGCGGGATGACCGCCCGCTCGACGAGCGGGCGCACCATAGCCAACCTGGGCTGGGAGAACATCCGGATGACCCACCCGGTGTTCACCGGCGACACCCTCTACGCGGAGACCGAGACCCTCGCCAAGCGGCTCTCCAAGAGCCGCGACGGGCAGGGCATCGTGAGCTGCCGCACCACCGGGACGAAGTCCACCGGCGAGCCCGTGGTGGTGTTCGACCGCAGCTTCCTCGTCCCGCTGCGCGGCCACGGCCTGGACGAGGTCGCCGGGTACTGACGCCGTGCCCCGTCGTGGCGCGGCACCAGGCCCGGCGGCTGAAGCCGTCGGGCCCGGTGTCCCCGGACGCCCGGTCCGGATCGGGTGCGGAGCTACCGGCGGGCGCCCTCAGCGGCCCGGCGTCAGCCGGTAGGGGTCCGGGGCGGAGCCCATGTCCGGCTCCGGCTCGTACGCCTGCTCCTGCGGGTGGCGGCGGGCCGCCGCGCGCCCCGGGCGGACCGGCCACCAGATGCCGCGGCCGAACAGCGCGGCCAGCGCGGGCACCAGCACCACCGACAGCAGGAAGGCGGAGAGCAGGATGCCGAGCGCCAGCGCGAAGCCGACCTGACGGCTCGCCGGGGTGGCGGCGAGGGTGGCGAAGGAGCCCGCCAGCACCAGGCCCGCCGTCGCGATGGCCGGGGCGGTGTGCCGCACCGCCCGGGCCACGGCCGCGCGGGCCGGCCCCGGCTGCTCCATCTCCTCCCGGATCCGGTCGCTGATCAGGATGTTGTAGTCGGTGCCGAGCGCGACGACGAACAGGAAGAGCACCAGCGGGAGCGTGAAGTTGACGCCCGGCTTGTCCAGGCCGTGCTGGAAGAGCAGCGCCGAGGCGCCGAGCGTGGCCGCGAAGCAGAGGCCGACGGAGACCATCAGGACCACCGGCGCCAGCAGGCTGCGCAGCAGCATCAGCAGGATCAGCGCGATCAGCGCGGCCGCGACCGGGAAGACGAGCCGCAGGTCGTGGTCGACGGCCTTCGAGATGTCGGCGAAGACCGCCGGGGTGCCTCCGACGTGGGCCGTCGTCCCGGCGGGCGTGTGCGCGGCGACGGCGGCCCGCAGCGGCCCCGAGACCACGTCACGGGCCTGCTGGGACTGCGGGTCCGCGGTCAGGTAGAGGTCGATCCGGGCGGCCCGCCGGTCGTCGGCGAGGACGGTCCCCGCCACCTGCCCCACGCCCGCGACCTGTCCGAGCGCGCGGGACAGGCCGTCGAACCGGTCCGCGCCGAGCGTGCCGCCGTCCTTGGCGGTGAGGTAGACGGTGGTCGGGTCCGACACACCGGCCGGCAGCGCGCGGGAGATCTCGGCCGCGGTGGCGGCGGCGGCGGTGCGCGGGCCTTCGGCACCCTGGCCGTAGTCCATCCTGATCCCGACCGTCCCGAGGGCCAGCGCGCCCAGTGCGGCGACGGAGGCCACCGCCAGGGCCAGCGGCCGGCGCGCCACCAGGCCGCCAAGCCGGGCCGACACGCCCTCGCGCGGCCGGCTCTGGAGCGCACGGGAGGGCCAGAACATCCCGCGTCCGCAGGCCGCCAGCAGGGCGGGCATCAGCGTCAGGCTGCCCAGCAGCATGACCAGGACCGAGACGGCGATGGCCGGGCCGAGCACCCGGAACTGCCCGAAGCTCGCCACCCCGAGCGTGGCGAAGGCCGCCACGATGGTCAGCGCCGCCGAGGTGATCGCCGTGCCCACCCGCCCCGAGACCTCCGCGGCCACGACCCGGACGGGCGTTTCGGGTCGCGCCCGCAGCTGCTCACGGAAGCGGAACAGCAGGAACAGCAGGTAGTCGATCCCGATGCCGATCAGGACCACCTGGATCAGCGACGGGGTGCTCGGGTCGATCCTGATCCCGGTGAGCATCGCGGCGCCGACCACCGCGCCCAGTGCCACGCCACCGATCAGGGCGACCGCGAGCAGCGGCAGCAGGGCCGCCAGCACGCTGCGGAACACCAGCACGTTGAGCAGCACGATCAGCCCCATGGTGAGGGCTCCCATGACCTTCGCCATGGTCTTCCCGTCGTCCTTGGTGTCCACCGTGCCGGCCAGGCCGCCGGTGAAACCGGTGCGCAGCCCCGCGTCGTCGAACTGGGCCCGCGCCGAGTCCCGGAAGGCCCGGAAGAGGTCCTGCATCCCCGGCTCCTCGGGGTTGCCGACCAGCCCGACGGAGAGCAGCTCGAAGCTCTTGTCCGGTGCCACCATCGCCGGGGAGACCGCGGGGGTCTGCGAGTGGTCCCGCGCCAGGAAGGACGGCCCGTCCTCCTCCTTGGGCTTCGGCATGGTGACCCGCTGCCGGCCCAGCTTCTCGGCCAGGGTGCCGATCCGCTGGTGGTCCGCGGCGCTGAGCGGGCCGCCGTCCGAGCGGGCGACCAGCACGGTCACCGTGTCGGCGTCGGGCTTCACCCCGAACCTGTCCTCGGCGATCTTCAGCGCGGCGGCCGAGTCGTAGCTCGCGGGCAGGAAGTCGCCGACCCGGGTCTGCGTGACGCGGAAGATCAGCGCCCCGCTCAGGGCGGTCAGCGCGACACCCAGCACCGTCCAGAGGGCGATGACCTTCCATGGGTTTCTCGTCGAGAATCCGGTCAGGGCGCGGATCAAAGTGTTCTCCTGCGTGTCGACTTGCGGGTGGACTCGGCACCGGGTTCCCGGCCGGTCTCCAGACGATCACGCGGCACCCCCCGGATTCGTCCGGGCACAGGATGAACGGAAGCGGGGCCCCAGGGTCCGGCAGCCGTCCGGGACCAGGACCGTGGTCCCGGTCCCGGACCCGCCTCAGGGGCCCCGTCGCGGCCGGTCGGTCGGTGCCAGAATGGGTCGATCACCACAGCCCGGCCGCGCCGCACCGGTCCGGCGGGCCACGAGCAGGGAGACGCACAGATGCGCCGGCGCCGACACCCCGAGCAGCCGATCTCCGGCGGGCCGCCGGCCTCCGACAGGCTGCCGGGCGCCGACAGGCCGAAGGGCGGCGACGCGGTGCCGTGGACGCGTGACGACGCGCTGGTCGCCGTCGCCGCGGCCGCCCTGGACCTGGTCGGCTACTCGCTCGGCAGCGTGAGTGGCGACGGTGGGCCCGGAGGCGGCGGTGCCACGGCGCTCGGCGTCGTCCTCATCGTGCTGCCGGCCCTGCCGCTGCTCTTCCGGCGCAGCCACCCGGTGTCGGCGCTCGCGGCCGTACTGGCCCTGGGCGCGGCGGAGAACCTCTCCGCACCGCCGTCGACCCACTTCGGCTTCGCCCTCTCGGTGGCCCTGTACTCGGTGGCCAGGGTCCGCACCGCCCCGGTGACGGCGCTGATGTCCGGCGCGACGGCGGTGGTGACGCTGCTGAACCAGAGCCACGGGCGGCTCCCCACGGGGGCGAACGTCCTCTCCGCCGTCCTCGCGGTCGCGGTCGTGGTCGGCACGGCCGTCGTGGTCAACCGCTGGCAGCAGCAGGTGGCGGCCCACCGCAGGCTGCTCGCCGACCGTGCGGTGGCCGAGGAACGACGCCGCATCGCACGGGAGTTGCACGACATCGTGGCCCACCACATCACCACCATGCAGCTGATGGCCGGCGGCGCCCGGGCCAACCTCGGGGGCGACACCGAGGTGGTCCGCGACGCCCTGGTGACCCTCGAGTCCTCCGGGCGGATGGCCCTGCGCGAGATGCGCCAACTCCTCGACGTCCTGCGGGCCGACGAGGAGCCCGAGGCCGTGCCGAGCCCGCCCCAGCCCGGCGCCGACGACCTCGACCGCATCGTCGACGAGTCCCGGCTGGCCGGCCTGCCGACCGAGTTCGAGGTCAGCGGCCGCCCGCGACCGCTGCCCCCGACGGTGGGCCTGACCGTCTTCCGGATCGTCCAGGAGTCCCTCACCAACACCCGCAAGCACGCCGGCCCGGCCAGTGCCCACGTCCGGCTGACGTACCGTCCGGACCGGGTCACCGTCGAGGTGCGCGACGACGGCGCGGGCACCGGGACGGGCCCGGCCGGGGCCGCGGGCGGAGCCACCGCCGGGGCGGCGGCCCGGACCGGGCACGGCCTGATCGGCATGCGCGAACGCGTCACCCTGCACGGCGGCACGCTGGAGACCGGCGGGCTCGCCACCGGCGGCTACCGGGTGGCCGCCAGCCTGCCGCTGGCCCCGGGCGAGGCGGAGGAGGCGCTCCGCTGATCCCGGCCCTCACTCCTCGCGGTGGACGTCCACCAGCACCTTGCCGATGGTCTCCCGCGCGGCCATCGCCCGGTGCGCCCCGGCCACCCCGGACAGCGGGACGGTCCGGTCGATCCGCGCCACCACCCGCTTCTCGGCGGCGAGCCGGAACAGGTGGTCGGCGACGCCCTCGAACAGCGCCCGGTCCGTCAGCACGTGCTTGAGCCAGAAGCCCTGGGCGCCCGCCGAGCGCTCGGTCAGCTCGCCCATCGTGAAGGCGTCCTCCACCCCGCCGCGCGCCCCGACCGACACCAGCCGCCCGAAGGGCGCCAGTCCGGCCAGCCCGGCGCGCAGCACCGGGCCGCCGACCGAGTCGAGGAACAGGTCCAGCCCGCCCGACTCCGCGAGCCGCCCGGCCAGGTCGGGGTCGGCCGGGTCGAGCACGGTGTCGGCGCCCAGCGAGAGCAGGTACTCCCGCTTCTCCGGGGTGGAGGACAGGGCGACCACCCGGCTCGCGCCCAGCTCCCTGGCCAGCTGCACCGCCAGGTGCCCGACCCCGCCGGCGGCCGCGCTCACCCCGACGGCGTCGCCCGGCCGCAGCCGCCCGGCCAGGGTCAGCGCGCCGTAGGCCGTCGCCCCCTGCTCCAGCAGCCCCAGCGCCTGCTCGTCGTCCACGCCGTCCGGCACCTCCACCGTGTGCGCCGCCTCGGGCGCGGCCACGTGGGCGTACCCGCCGCCGGTGCGCAGCAGCGCGACGACCCTCCGGCCGTCCTCCCGGCGCCGCCCGACCACGTCGACGCCGAGCACCGCCGGCAGCGGGAACCTGAGGTACTCGCCGGTGCGGCACTCCAGGTCGGCGTAGTTGAGCCCGGCCAGGGTGACGTCGACCAGCACCCGGCCCGGGCCGGCCTCCGGTTCCGGCACCGTCTCGACGCTCAGCTCCTCCGGGCCGCCGTAGCGGTGGATCAGCGCGGCGCGCATCATTCCGTTCTCCTCCAGGTCGGGACTCATCCGGCGAACAGCGCGAGCAGGGCGCCCTCCAGGGCGCGGGCGGCCTCCGGGCCCTCGGCGACCGCGCAGTACATCACCGAGCCGTCGGCGGGCCCGAAGTCGGAGCTGAACAGCACGCCGGTGCCGCTCTCCCGGTCGAAGGCCAGCCCGGCCGCGCCGATCGCCGCCACGGCCTCGGCGAAGGACGGCACCTTGAGGCCGGCCAGCTCCAGGAGGTGGCGCGAGCCGCGGTGCTCGGGGCGCAGCAGGCGGCCGGCGTAGGCGTGGTGCAGGTGGCTGGAGCCGGTGAGCCGGGCGTTGGTCTCGTGGAAGTAGATCTCGCCCTCGGGGGTCAGCACGGCGTCCGCGCTGACCGTGCCCCGGTAGCCGATCACCCGCAGCGCCTCGCACAGCCGGGCGGCCTCGCGGACGAGTCCGTCCCGGGTGCCGGCGTCCGGGGTGACCGGCGGGGTGATCTCCCCGACCACCACCGGCCGCATGACCATCTCGCCGCAGCCGGAGAGCACGGCGCCCGTGTCCCCGATGACGAACTCGGCGTACAGCGGCGCCGAGTCGGCGAAGTACCGCTCCACCACGACCCGCTGGCCGCGTCCGCCGGTCAGCCAGGTCCACCGCTCGGCCACGTACGCGGCCACCGCCGCCCGGTCCGGCAGCGGCACCACCCGCTCGGCGCCGACCGGCTCCACCTTCTCGTCCCGGGCGAGGATCTCGTTGCCGAGGCCGCCCGCCTGGTACTCGACCTTCACCATCACGCTGTGCCCCCGCGCCAGCAGGTCCTCGATCGCGGCCTCGACCTCCGCGGGCGAGCCGGCCACCCGCCCGGGCGGGATCGGCACCCCGGCGCCGGCGGCCAGCGCCCGGAACCCCGCCTTGCTGTTGACCAGGGCGTTGCCGCCCTGCGCGGCGAAGGGCCGGCCGGGCATGGCGTGCCCGATCCCGAGCGCTTCCGCCAGCTCGGCCACCGCGCCGTTCGGCGAGACGGCCAGCACCTCGTCGACGGCGCGCCCGTCCAGCGCGCGGCGCAGCTCGGCGCGGAAGCCCGGGTCGGCCAGCCGGTCGGCGGTGAGCACCTGGTCGCCGTGGGCGCCGGGCGGCGGCACCACGAAGGCCAGGCTGTCGGCCCGTACGCCGGTCAGCCCGGTGACGTACCCCAGGTACTCCGGGTCGGGGCCCCAGGGCAGCACCAGGACGTCCCCGTCCTCGGCCCACCAGAGCATCCGCTGCGCCCCGCACCCGGCGAACAGCAGCTCCGCCGGGGGTGTCCCGGCGAGGTCGCCGACCATCTCCTCGGTGCGGTTGTTCGCGATGCGGAGCGTCGTCATCTGGTTGAACCCTTCCGGCGTTCGGCGCTGTTGCGGCCCTGGTCCCACGTGCGGCACGGGTGTGGCGTGCGCTACCGGTGTAGCGCACCGGGGTTGTTCTGGTTCGGCGCTCGGTCATTGAACAAAAGGCCGAACAACCGGCGGCCCTCCGGCCCGCGCCGGTCGCCCCCGGAGCGGGCACCGCCCCAGCAGGGCGCACCGGCCCCAGGAGTACCGTGGGTGTGCTGTTCGACCGTCCCGGTCCGTCCGACCCGACCGGCCCGGCTCCATCCGCAGAGAGGGTACGAACTCCCATGACCACCACCGTCGCCGCCTACGCCGTACCGGCCCCCAAGGCCCCGCTGGAACGTACGACCATCGAGCGCCGCGCGGTCGGCGAGCACGACGTGCTGATCGACATCGCCTTCGCCGGCATCTGCCACTCCGACATCCACCAGGCCCACGAGGGCTGGGGCCGGGCGGTCTTCCCCATGGTGCCCGGGCACGAGATCGCGGGCGTCGTCGCCGAGGTCGGCCCCGGCGTCACCGGCTTCGCGGTCGGCGACCGGGTCGGCGTCGGCTGCATGGTCGACTCCTGCCGCACCTGCGACAACTGCCGGGCCGGCCTGGAGCAGTACTGCGACGAGGGCCCGGTGTGGACGTACAACGCCGTCGGCAAGGACGGCCGGCCCACGTACGGCGGCTACGCCAAGACCGTGGTCGTCGACGAGAACTACGTGGTCCGCGTCCCCGAGGCGCTGCCGCTGGACAAGGCCGCGCCGCTGCTGTGCGCGGGCATCACCACCTACTCCCCGCTGCGGCACTGGAACGCGGGCCCCGGGAAGCGGGTCGCCGTGGTGGGCCTCGGCGGGCTCGGCCACATGGGCGTGCAGATAGCCCACGCGCTCGGCGCCGAGGTCACCGTGCTGTCCCAGTCGCTGCGCAAGAAGGACGACGGCCTGCGGCTGGGCGCCGACCACTACTTCGCCACCAGCGACCCGGCGACCTTCCAGAGCCTCGCGGGCACCTTCGACCTCATCCTCAACACCGTCTCCGCGCCGATCGACTTCGCCGCCTACTTCTCCCTGCTGCGCACCGACGGGGCGATGGTCAACGTCGGCCTCCCGGAGGAGCCGCTGGAGGTCGACATCCGGGCGCTGGGCGGCCGGCGCCGCAGCATGAGCTCCTCGGGCATCGGCGGCATCGCCGAGACCCAGGAGATGCTGGACTTCTGCGCCGAGCACGGCGTGGCGGCCGAGATCGAGCTGATCGGCGCCGAGAGGATCAACGAGGCGTACGAGCGGGTCCTCTCCAGCGACGTCCGCTACCGCTTCGTCATCGACACCGCCACCATCTGACGACCGGCCGGGCCGGTCCGGACCCCTTCGGAGGGGCCGTGCGACCGATCCTGGCCACCGCGGCCGCCGGCCGCGTCGTCCGGCGGCACGCCGACCGCTTCACCGGCTGACGACGGCCTCCCGCGGCCCGGACCGCGGGAGGCCGTCGTCAGCTCAGCCGGGGATCAACGCCCCTGGAGGCGCTTGACGTTGTCGCCGAAGCTCCAGCCCTTCGAGCCGTCCCAGTTGATCGACCAGGTCATCAGCCCCTTCAGCGCCCCGCTGAAGGCGTTCCAGGACTGGCCGACCGACCCCGGGTCCATGTAGCCGCCGCCCGCACCGGGCTGGGCCGGCAGGCCGGGCACCTGCTTGTCGTACGGCACCCTGATGGTGGTGCCCTGGATGGTCAGGCCGTTGTTCAGGCAGGTGGTCTGCGCGGTGAAGCCCTGCACGGTGCCGGCCTGGTAGGAGTCGCCGGAGCAGCCGTACATGCTGCCGTTGTAGTACTGCATGTTCAGCCACCACAGCTGCCCGTTGTCGGCGTACTTCTTGACGATCGGCAGGTAGGCGCCCCAGATCGACCCGTAGTTGACGCTGCCGCCGGTGACGTACGCGGTCTCGGGGGCCATCGTCAGGCCGAAGCCCGCGGGCATCTGGGCCAGCACGCCGTCGATGATGCGGATCAGGTTGGCCTGGGAGGCGGACAGCGTGTTGATGTTGCCGCTGCCGGACAGGCCGGTCTCGATGTCGATGTCGATCCCGTCGAAGTTGTACTTCTTGAGGATCGGGACGACGGTCGCCACGAACTTGTCGGCCACCGTGCTGGAGCTCAGGTCGATGCCCGCGGCGGCGCCGCCGATCGACATCAGGATCGTCGCCCCGGCCGCCTTGGCCTGGCACATCTCGGCGGGGGTCGAGACCTTGACGTTGCTGTCCATGCCGTCCTGCCACAGCACGGTGCCGTCCGAGAGGATCACCGGGAAGGCGGCGTTGATGACGTTGTAGCCGTGCGCGGCCATCCGGCTGTCCGTGATGGGGACCCAGCCCATGCCGGGGTGGACGCCGTTCAGGGCGCCGTCCCAGTTCTCCCAGTACCCCTGGAGGACCTTGCCCGACGGCTTGGGCTTCGTGGGGCAGGTGTCGCTCGGCGGCGTCGTGGTGGGCGGCGTCGTCGTCGGAGGCGTGCTGGTGGGCGGGGTGCTGGTCGGCGGCGCCGTCGTCGGCGGCGTGCTGGTCGGCGGCGCGGTGGTCGGGGTGGGGCTGGGGCTGCTGCCGCCGGGGCCGGTGAGCACCACGTCGTCCGCGTAGAACGCGGGCTGCCCGTACCAGCCGTGCAGGAAGACGGTCACCGAGGTGGTGTTCGCCCCGGTGGTGAAGCCGACGCTGAGCTGGCTGTACGAGGGGCTGCTCGCCGTCCAGGTGGAGGCGTTGGTGACGCCGGTGCCGGTGGCGCCCAGGTAGACGTAGCTGCCCTGGACGTAGGCGCTCAGCGTGTACTGGGAGTTGGGCTGCACGCTGATGGTCTGGGTGCACTGGGCGGTGTCCTGGCCGGTCGGCGTGGCCTGGAGCGCGGAGGCGCCGGAGTGGACCGGGCTGCCGACGGCCGCGCCGGAGCCGCCGGAACAGGTCCAGCCGGAGAGCCCGTCCTCGAACCCGGGGTTGGCCACCAGGTTGGGGGTGGCGGCGCCGGCCGTGACGGTGCCCGCCACGGCGATGCCGGCGCCGATCACGGCGGCGGCGCTCACCCCGGCGAGGGAGCGCGTCAGGACGCTCGACCCGTGCCGGGCGCGGCCGGTGCGGGGGGCCTGCGACGCGCGTTCCACGGGCGCCTGCTGCGGGCGTGGACGACTCGGCCTTCGACGGAACATGTGGTGCTCCCTTCCCGCCGAGCGCCATGGACATGACCGACGCGTGGGGGCGCGACGCCCGGCTTGGGTGAGGTGGGGGGACATGTGGGGCTGTGCCGGTCCGGATCGTAGGAGGGGCGGCAGGGCCCGTCAATAGGTCTGGACCATTTAAGGTCTGGACCAATCCCAGAACAGGCCCGCCACCCGGAAGATCGCCGGCCCCTAGACTGACGCCGATCGCCTCGGGAGTCACCCACTCAGGACGTCAACCAGTGGGTCTCCGTGCTCGGCCCAACGGATAAGTCGATAGCGGTCGACCAGGTGTACCCGCGACCGCTCCGCGTTGTCCTGCGCCGCTCGGGTGAAGCCCCCGTTGGTAACGACCACAGCGACGTCAGCACGGTGAATTCTGAACGCCGCACCTGCCACCTCGCGCACGATCTCGGGACCGACGTTCCGCCCGACCTTGGTGTGCTTCGCCTGGACCACGAACTTCTGCTTCATCGGACCGGTCGCAATGCCGTCCGCGGCATTGTCACCGGAGCGACCCGTGGCCTGATGCACGGCGAATCCGTCCCGCTCCAGCAAGGCGGACACCAAGCGCTCGAAAGCGTCCGAAGAAAGGTAGTCGACAGCCACGGCCGGAATCCTTCCCCCCGGCTCGAACAGGGTGGCAGGCTGCTTCTCAAGCAGTGTGATCATCCGCAGTGCCACCCCGGTGATCACCGAGTCCATTTTCGCCAGCACGTCCGAGTGCTCGACCGGAGAGACCCTCCGTCCGACGGGTTCCGTTGGTCGATCGGTCGCCCGACGCCACTCGAAGCACGAGTCCCAGTACACACGCTCGAGTTCGACCAACGGAGGACGCATCGCCAGAAGCTCCTGCTCCTCCCGGCTCAACCAGTAGCGAACCTCGGTCCGCTGGACTCGCAGGTAGCTCTCGCAGGCGGCCATGACGGGCGTGGCGTCCTTGGCCACGAGACTCAGGTGATGCTGGACGTCCGCAGCTATGTTCAGGAGGGTGTCGGTCAGGGCTGCAGTGTCGATGAGCCTCGCCCGATACTCCCCCGTCGAGCGCGTCCAGCCAACCCCCTTGCCGATGCGCCGAAGAAATGCGATCACCAGCGGAAAAAGTTCGCCGTAATCACTGAAGGACACGGTCTCCTTGAGGTAGCGGTCGTGGACGCCGCACCCCCCGAGGGCCATCAGCTCATCACAAGGTTTAGTTATCAGATCTTCCACATGCGAAGGATATCGTTCGCCGCTGACACGCCCGGCACCACTGCCGAGGCCGCAGGATCGTACGGACCACCGAGGCGGCGGTCCGGTGCATTTGGCGACAAACCCCGGCTCGCTCGCCGCCGGACGCCGCGCCCGGGGGCGGCGCCCGGCAGGTCGTCAGCAGTCGAACAACAGCAGCTGCTCCGGTTCCTCCTCCTCCGGATCATCCTCCAGACTGACCGCCTCCTGCCGGTCCGGGTCCGGATCCACGGCCCCGTCCCGCCCATCGTCCAACGGGTCAGGCGCGGTCTCCGCCTCCTCCAGTAGCGACTCCGCCGCTGCCCTGGTCGGCAGTACATACTCCTGCCCGAGCCCCGCCAAGTGCAGCGGCAACGGATGGGCGAGCGCCTGCGGATAGTCCGGCGGTTGACGCAGCAGATGGGCCGCGAGGGCCAACGCCTGCGGGTCGTCCCCGTCCTCCCGGTGGCAGCCGAGCACGGCGAGCTCCACCAACGCCGGCATCCAGCCGGGGATGCCGGTGTCGATCGTGGCCTCGCCCTTTCGCTTCCCCTGAGTCAGCGGCCGGGTCGCCAGCTTGTCGGCCTGGACTGCGGAGCTCTGGAACTGAACCGGCTTCGGCGTCGTGCTGTAGAAGACCCGGCCGGATGCTGAACCCTCCGGGATCCACAGGTGCGCGGCGATACCGTTGGGACCGTCGCCCGGGTTGACCCCCCACCATTGCGGGGTCTCTCGTCCCCTGCCGGTCCGCACGCGCACCAGCCGCAGGTCGGGGTGGAGAGGACGGGCTGGAGCATGGCCGTCGCGGATCCGATCCGGTTCCGTCCGTCCGTCCTGCCACCAGGTCCAGTGCGATCGGGCGTTGACCGCATCGACCAGCAGCACCGTCGGCTCCCGTCGTAGGGATGCTCGGACCTGCTGCAGCCACTCCTCCGCCTTCCGCCGCTGCTCGTCCCGGTTCACCCGCCAACTCGGCCGTCGGGCCGCGTCGCCCTCTTCCCGCGGCTCGGGCACGATCGGGGTGATCTCCGCCTGCCGGGTCAGTCGGATCAGCATCGTCGGATACGGGACCCAGTCCCCGACACCGCCATCGGCCTCCGGGTCCCATCCCTGAACCCTGGCGAGCCCACTGCCGGGGCGCTCCGGCGTGACCAACACCGCGACCGGTACGTGCGCCGGCCACTTCGTCCTCGACGAGCGGTTCTTGCGCACCATCCAGACCGCCGCCCACCGCATCCCGGCTGGTACCCCTTCGGCCAGGCCGTGCTCGGGATGCACGCGGGCACCCAGCTGTCGCAGTCCGTCATCCCAGGCCATCAGGGCTCGGTGCGGCAGGTTGGTTACCGAGTTGTAGCCCTTGACCTTCAGCGGCGAGGCGATGAACTGGGTGACGTAGCCCGCGTCCGCGCACCCGAGGCGCAGTGCGAACTTGGGGTCGCGGTCGCGGGCGAAGTCCTCGGGTCGCGCAATCTCGACCAGCGTGAGCCCGGCCTCCTTCCCCGTTCGATCCGCCGACAACCATTCGCCGGTCTGCCGACGACGCGCCCGGATCGCCGCGTCCACCGCTTCGCGGGTGTGCCGGCGCCCCTCCGGAAGATCCAGACCTGCGGTGAGCGAGATGCCGTTCCGCTCGTCGGTCCGGATCACCGGGCGAAGGCAACGGACCCGAACGACCAGCTCCGGGGCCTGCCACTCGTGGACCACGGGACTTCCCGGACCTGCCGCCTCGTACGAGGTCTCGCTGAACGAGCCCCCGTCACCCTTCAGGCCGAGCCGTAGGCACAGCGCCTTCAACGCCGCTTCCCGAAGGTCCGCCGACTGCCACAGCAACCGGGCCTCCAGTACCGGCCGGTCGTCCGCTCCCGCCCCGCCGAGACCGGCAACGGCGTACGCGACCGCCGTCCTCCGCTCCGTGCAGCGGCGGGCCTCTTCCTCCTCCTTGGCCGTCTTCCGCACAGCGGCGGGCGGGGCGTTCGTCGGCTTCGGCCCGGCCAGCGACGTGGGCACCAGCTGATGGGCGACCCTCAACTCCTCGGGTAGCGCCGCCACCGCCCACTCGGTGAGCTGGGAACACTGGTGAGGCATGAGCCCCGCCTTGACCTCGTGCCGCCCCATTCCGTTGCGGTAGACGACGGCCGCACGGGCGTCGCGGGTGAGCCAGCCCTCCGGGTCGGTCAGCAGCTGCTCGGGGCCGGGGAAGGGCTCGCCCACCGCGAGGCCCTCCAGCAGACGTGCCGGCCCACCGTTCGCCCAGCCGTCGACGTACTCCTCCCGCTCGCGATCGTATCCGCGCGCGAGCTGCGCGACCGCGAAGCGTTCGCTCAACGGCACTCCCGGCAGCACCGGGACCGTCGGCCGCAACAGGACGGTGGTGTTCGATCCGGACGGGATCCACAGTCGGCCGGTCGTCTGCGTGGTCCGGGTCGCCCAGCGGCGGATCGACCAGTGCAGGTGGAACCTCGGCAGCGGCTCGAACGGAATCGTCTGCAGGGTGATGTTCAGGACCACCGAGAACCACCAGGTGCCCTTGCCGGGCTCGGGCTCGAACGGGAGAGGCTGGGAGACCAGTTCGGCACCCTTGTCACGCGGGCCACGGGGCATGGCCCGGAACCGCAAGTGTCCGCCCTCGAAGGAGTACGGTTCGAGGGCCAGGACCCGCCGGGCCAGCCAGTCGGTGGTGAGGGTGAACTGATGGAAGTCGGGCGCCGCCGTGCCACCAGACGTGGCCCCGGTCGACAACAGCTCGCGGGTCACCGGCTCCCAGGTCGGCGGATGGGCACGCAGTTCGGCCCGGACGTCACGCAGTAGCGCCCGGTGTTCCGGCTCCGGTCGCAACTCGCCCAGCCATCGGTCGAGCAAGGTGGTCAGGACGGGAGCGGGCAGGGGGTCGGGGCTGTCCTCCACCGCGTACAACCAGCGGGCGGGAGTGCCCTCGGCCCGGTCGTGGAAGGGCCTCGGCATCGCCAGCACGTCCGGCGCGTACGCCTGCAGCACCTGCTCGAGTCGACGGGTCGGTACCGTGCGCCACGGCTCGGCATCGACGCCGCGGCCCGCGTTGCACAGGTCGAGGATCGCGTCGCGCCACTCCTCGGGGAAGGGCAACGCCCGGTAGCGGGCGATGTGGGAGACCTCGGTGTCGCGGGGCGCCCAGGCAGTGGTGTGCACCGCGCGGTAGTTGACCGGCATGGTGTGGTTCCTCTCGGAGGCTCGGTGGTTCAGTGGTGGGAGAGGCCGCACAAGGCTTTGTAGAACGGCTCGTACAACAGCCGCGCCAGTTCGGCGTCGGCCGGATCGGCGGTGGGAGAACCGGCGAAGTACGGGGCGAGGACGGCACCCAGTGCCTTCAGCAGGCCGTCCACCTCGGGCATGGTGATCGCCTGGTCTCCCGGCGACAGCGCACGTGCCAGCCTCGGTGCGAAGGCCGCGTCCACGAAGACCACCCGGGCCGGCACTCCGCCTCGCACCAGGCGGCCGATGACCTGCCACATGGTGACAAGCTGGTCCCAGGCGAAGGCCCGCTTCTCCCAGGCGGGCAGGAAGGAGTACACGTACCGGCGGGAGAGCAACCGCCGCCACTCCTCACGGCCTTCGTGCCGCAACAACTGCCCGGCTTCGGCCAACGAGGCCGCCTCTGCGACCAGCTTCGAGAAGGTGGCGGGCCCGCGACGGTTGTCCGACCTCGGCAGGTCCCGGACGAAGCGGGTGATCCAGTCGTTGATCGCGAAGATCGACAGGGCCAGGTCATCGGGGCGCGGGTGCGGGCGGACGAGGAACAACGTAGTTCCGAACGCGGCCTTGCCCTGCGAGTTGAGGATATTGTGACCGCGTTCCACTGCCAGTAGCGGTGCCACCAGGACCTCCGCCTCTGTGTCGTCGGCGAACAGCGACAAGTCCCCCCGACGCAACACGGCCGACTCCTCGCCTTCCGTGGCCAGGCCGGTTCCGTACAGGGAGAGGGCAAGGTCGGCGTCGTCCGGCACCAACACCCGAACTCGGCCACGCCACCGCTCCTCGGACTCCAGCGTGTCCGCGACCGCGTACGCCTCCCGGTAACTGCCGACCAGGAGCAGCGCCCTCTTGCGGAGGTTGTCGGGTACGCGAGCCAGCTCCTGGTCCAACGGACTGCCCAGGCCGGGGACATGCCCGGCGAGCTTCGCCGCCATGGCCCGTGCCTGCGCCAGGCGGTCCTTGGGCCGGGTGCCGGAGAGGCTCATGGGTTTGCCATCGTCGTACAGGAAGTGCGTGCTGAAGCGGCTCTCAGCCACGGCTGCCAACGACTTCGGGGACGGTTTGAGGACGGCACCCACCGGCGCGAGAACGTGGGCGCGCGTCGACTCACCGGCCCAACTGGTGCCCGACATCAGGATCACGTGGGGTCCGCCGCGGCCGACGGCGGGGTTCGCACCGAAGTCCTGGAGCCGCAGGAGCAGCTCACGGCCGACTCCGGCGCACCGGAAGAACCGCAGTGTCCCACCCGACCGTCCGTCGAGGTCCTGCTCCTGCTCATCGGGGAGGTACTGAAACCCCAGGACGTTGCCCATCGGGGCCTCGGGCACCACTGGCGCGTAGTCCAACGGAGCACGGCGGGCGAGTTCCTTGCCCTGGGCATCGAGCCGAAGAGCCGCCTCCACCTGCGGCCACAGGATGGTGAGGCGGTCCAGGCGTTGGTGCAGGGCGCTGAGCAGCAACATGAAGCCGACCCGGCGGCAGGTGGTGTCCCACCACTCCTCGTCGCGGTCACCCGGTGAGGAGGGTTCGGGTGTGTAGGCGAGAAGTCGACTCACGGTCACGCGAAGCCGGTCCCGGGTGTGCGTGGGCAACAGGCTGTGAAGGAGGTCCCGGGCGGTGTCGATCAGGGAGTCGGTGAGCGTGCCGTACGGCCCTCGGTCACCGAACGGGTCGTCACGGAAGGCGTCGAGGAGCGCGGTCAGTTCGGTGCGACGCGGGTCCGTGACGGACTCGGGTGCATCGCCCACACCGCCGGCCTCGCCCTCGACGTCGTCGTACCCCGCGTACAACTCCGTCTCATCGTCCTCGGCGTCGGCCGTCCCGACGCCGAACCACTCGTCCAGCAGCTTCTGCTGAAGCGTCCACGGACTGAAGTAGTCGATGTCGGCCCAATCCCGGATGTCGGTCTCGGTGATCAGCTGGCGGCAGAGCGGATCCACGGCCATGGTGACCCCACCGAGGGCCGTGTTCCACTGCTGGACCTGGCGGTCGGTCAACGGCAGCCGAGCCTTCCGGCACAACTCCTCGATCTTGTGGGTGTGCAGCCGATCGAGCCAGGACTCCAGGTCGGGCTGTACCAGGGTAGCCGACGGGGCGAAGATCTGGTCGAGTCGCATCTGCACGTTGTCGGCCTCGTCGACGAAGATGATGTCGCTCCGCAGACACGCCAGTTCCAGCTGCCGCAGGCGCTCGTCATTCAGGTGGGCAGCTACGGGACTCTGCACCAGGCTCGCCGGGTTCGCCACCCAGACCAGCGCGTCGACCTGTGCCCGTGCCGCGTTGTGGCGGGGACAACGTGCCCACACCGGACAACCGTTGGGGGTGCCGTGCGGCTCCTCCTCGGCCCTCGACGGAGCGGGGGCCACTGGCAGCGGCTCCCGCAGCACCTCCAGGAGGTCGATCGGGTCCTGCTCCGTCTCGGGGACGACGCGTTCAGGGAAGAGCGTGGTGCACGGCGCGTCCGCGAAGCGAAGGGGTTCCGCGCTCTCGACCCCCCGCAGGCCGCTCACCACGCACACGGTGCTCAGCTCGTCGAAGGCCCGGTCGTCATGGTCCAGCAGGTTGTCCAGGCCACGCGACGCGAGGCGCCGGTGCAACCGCTGCACGTGTGTTTCCCGGGTGCTGGTGCCCAGGAGCGGCACCACCGACACCCCGAGGCCGGCGAAGACCTCGCACAATCGGAGCTGTTCGGCCGCGTCGCCGACCACGATGGTCGTCCGCAACGGAGTGGGCCGCAGCGCCCCCCAGACCGCCGTGACCGTCATCAGGGTGCTCTTCCCAGCACCCACCATTCCGACCATGTGGAGCAGCCCGTCCAGGGGAAGCTCGTCGCGGTCCTCGAAGGCGGATCCGTCCGTGTCTCGCAGGGCAATCGTCAGTTCGGCCATCCTGCGTTCCCAGTTCCCCGGTCGAGCCGCCCCGCTGTCCCGCTCGGCCTCGTCCATCCACCGGGCGATCTGGAGCAGTTCCGCCTTGCTCACGGTTCTGGGCTCCGACCTGCCTGCACGGAGGGCGTCCAGGTCATGACCGACGGGCCGTTCGAACACCAGGTCTTCAGGGATCTCCACGGAGGACGCCCGTCGCTGCTCACGGAACGTGCTGCGGCCGGCCGGTGCCAGCGACAGCGGACGCCGGACGAAGTCGGGCAGCCGTGCCAGGGCATCGTCGTAGCAGGAGATCCTGTCAGGGGCCACAACGGACAACAACGACTGTGGTGCCCCGGCTTCGGACGGTTCCGGCAGCCGGTAGGCGCGAACGTGCTCCGGCACCTGCCGGTACGTTTCCAGCGCCTGCCGCCAGGCGTGACCGCGCCGGTACGTCCACAGCAGATGGCGGGTCGTGGCCAACAGGGCCTCGTCCTTTGCCGTCGCGAATCCGGCGGCGCGCGCGAACGGGTAGCCCCCGAAGAGCGTGTAGGCCCCCTCGGCTCGCTCCCCCGGCGCGACGCGCTCCAGCACCCTGAGGCCGAGCTCGACCTGGCACACATGGGCCGGGGTCACCCCTTCCGGGACGCCCGGCAGACCGCCCCAGACCCGCGCCAACTCCCGGCTCACCGGCCGGTGCCAGCTGTTCCGGTCACGCACCACGTGTTCCTTTCACTCCTCCGAGGCGCCGCGCGGCACGCGCGACCAGCTCGGTGTCGGTCAGTAGCACCAGTTCGGCGGTGCTCTCCGCGCGCCCCCGCTCGAATGCCGCGAGATAATCGGGACGCCTGTCGACTCGGTGTCGGGGGACCACCCAGAACGCCTTGTCGTAGGACGGTTCCTGAGGAACCGCTCGGGCTTCCCTGCCAAGGAAGAACGGATTGGCCCGGTCCTTCACACCCACCGCCCACCGATGCCCGTCCGGGAAGGTGATCAAGAGATCGTAGGCGTCGCACCCGGGCCACATCTCGACATCGAGCCCCAGCGCGCGCAGGTCCCGCTCCAGCTCTACCTCGGCCCTGCCCGGCCCGGTCACGAACTGGCGCAGCGACCGCTCCAACTGCAGCACGACACCCACGTCCGCGGCCTCGAGCACCTGCCCAGACGGTGGCGTGCCCAGCCCCCGGCACCGGTCCCGTTCGCACCACCACTCATCCGCTCCCAGCGGCACCAACAACGTCAGACAGCGCCCGCAGGCCCGGTAGGAACCGTCCCGCTGGTACGCCTCCGGAGCAGGTCGGTAGATGAGCCGGACGAGCTCGTGGACCGGCTCCAGAACCATGTTCCCGAGTACCTCGAACATCCCGGCAGCGGTCAGGACCGGCTGCCGCACCAGCAGGCTTCGGAAGGCGGTGTAGGCCTGCTCCTCGCCGTACTGCCGGCAGAGGCCCAACGCGGCGCCGATCACCTGGCGATCCCGATGCCGCAACGCCGGATCCGGCGCCCGGTCGACCCACTCGTGACAGAGCTCGCTGGGCCGCCCCGACTGCTCGTCCAGCAGGCGGTCCCCCGGACCCACCACGTCCGGTGGCAACCGCAACGGCCAGTCCTCCAGCGGGGTTTCACGGCAGCGCTCCACCAGTTCCGTGAGGGAGGCGGGCGGGACCTCGCCGTGCAACAGGCAGACGACGGCCGTGCGGTCCAGGGCGTGCTGAGCAACCGCCGGATAGGGCAGCTTGAAGCGGTCGAGATCCCCCTGACGCTCCAGCTCGCACATGGCACGGGCCAGTGTCCTCAGCAACGGCACACCGTCGTACGCGGTCCACGACAGGAGGGATTCCGGCAACGCTGCACCGGCACGGTCACTCATTCTCGGCCCCCTCGGTGCGAGCGCGGCCCGTGGCGCACCAGCGCAGCGCCTCGCACTCCCCACAGTCGAAGCCCGCACGCGGTGCCGCCGCGTAGGCGGTGTCCGCCGCCCAAGCAGCCGTGTAGGACTCCAGCACCGCACGCGCCGCCGAGACGTGTCCAGGATCGGCCGGGCTCAGCTCCTCCTCGGAGGCGCCGTCGGTCCGGAGGACCTCCAATTCCACGCGCGAGCGCCGCAGGTCGCCGCCGAGAGCTCCCGACTCCATCAGCAGGACTCCGAGGGCGAGCTGGGGGTAGCGTTCCAAGAGCGTCGGGCGGCCTCTAGGGGGCCGTGCCGAGGTCTTGGTCTCACGCAGCACCACACCGCCCCGTTCGGTGTGGAGGAGGTCGCAATCCGCGACCACGACGACATCGGCCTTCGGGTCGTACACCGTCAAACGCTTCTGCGGCACGCACCGCTCGCCCTGGTCGATCCGGTCGAACGGGCAGTGCCGCCGGTGCTGGCGGATCATCTCGCGGGCACCGTCCAGCTCGTGCTCGTCGAGCCCCGGCAGCGCGGTCGGCAGAGGGACACGGCGGCAGGGCACCCTGGCCGGGTCGGCATGCCGCTCGTTCAACCAGGCGTCCACCGCCCGGCCGCGCCGGATCGCCAGGCTCTCACGGCCTCCGGGACGGAGCTTGAGCACCCGGGTGAGGTAGTAGCGGGCCGGACAGTCGCGGTGGGTCCGGAGGTCGGAGACCGAGACCGTTCGCCGTTTACGGGGCTGGGCGGGCCTGCTCACACCCAGCAGACCGGGAGCTCGCCGCACGCTCGGGCAGGAGTGCAGCAGCTTGCACTTCACGCAGTCCTGGTTCGGACGGCGCCCCCGACCGTCCAACACCTCGGAGATGCGCGGACCGACATGCCGCTCGAACAGCCCACGGACCTCGTCGACGCTCCAGTCGGCAACGACGCCGGTGTCCCCGTCGCGAAGGAGGCGCACGCTTCCGTCCGCCAACCCCACGCCGAGCACCCGCACCCGGCCAGGCCGCCGGGGAATCGGCCGGCGAGGCCTCCACCTCTCGTAGTAGTAGTCGGCGTCCGTCGGGTCGCCCAGAGCCAGGACCGATGCCGCGGCCACGAGTTCGGACAACGGGCGGATGGGCCGGGCCGTGCCGAGGGACGGGATCCACAGCTCGCGAACGGCACCGTCGACGGACGCGTACTGCCTGCCCCATGCCGAGAGCTCGTACTGATCCACACCTCGGCCGTCAGGACGGTCACCACCGTTGAACGCGATCCAACGCGACATGACCGGGACCGTCTGCGGACAGGCCGCTGGATCGCGCCGGCGTTGCTCGGTCCCATGGGCGACCAGGTAGCCGGCGGCGGCCTCCACTGCCCACGCCCGGTGTGCCGGCAGACAGGACGCCAGTTGCCTTCCCGCGTATGTGCTCGCACCCGGCTCGACGCCCCCATGGAACTCAGCAGCGTCCACCAGGATCTCCCACGGCAGGAACGGGAAGTCCGGCAGCGGGCTGTGCGAACGCGGCGGCTTCGGGGATTCCGTCAGCAACACACGCGCCTGCAGGGCCCGTTGGGTCGGGCAGGCCTCGGCTTCATCCCGCAGCAGAGGCAACCCGAGACGGACAAGACCAGGGTCCCCGGCGACCCCGGGGGGATTCTCCCAAGACGACACGACCGCACCTCTCGTGACGACCAGTTATCTGACATCACAAGACTGGGGGAAGTTGTAAACGGAGTCAAGGCACGTGATGGAAGTGCCGCGCCTTCCAGTAGCCTGTGATCGGATGCGGACGCGAGACCGCGTCGAGGACGCGACGGCGGACAAAATGGAGGGTTCGGCGTGGAGCCGAGGGACGGGACACCCGAGGGGACAGCGTGGGTGTTGGACGACAGGTTCGAGATCAGCGGCTCCTCCCGCCGCGGCGGGATGGGCGCGGTCTACCGCGCGATCGACCGCGACACCGGCAAGGTCGTCGCGGTCAAGTTCCTCGCACCGGTCGACGAGGGCGACGCCGGGTTGACCCGTCGCAGGCCCACCATCAGCGAGCGGAAGCGCTTCCAGCGGGAGTGCACGATGTACGAGCTGTTGGGCGGTCAGGGTGTTCCCGCCCTGATCACCCAACAGCTGACTAGCCATCGGTCCTACCTGGCGACCGAGTTCATCGAGGGCGCCGATCTGAACCAGTTCCTCCAGACCAACCGCCCGCCCCTGGCCGCGACGGCCGCCATCGCCGTGCAGCTGCTGCGAGTGCTGGCACGTGTGCACTCCTGCGACGTGGTGCACCGCGACGTCAAGCCACACAACATCCTGATCGGCCACGACGGCAAGGTCTACCTCGTCGACTTCGGCATCGCCCTGCCCGTCGACCCGCTGGCGACTCGCCACACCGAAGGACGGACCCCGGGGAGCACCCACTACCAGGCACCGGAGATCATCCTGGGGGAACGCAATCCAGGGCCGGCCTCCGACGTGTACGGCGTGGGCTGCACCCTCTTCCAGCTCATCACCGGACACCTGGTCTTCGTCGGCAGCCAGGTCGACTACATCATCGAGCGCCACCACTGCGAGACACCCGCCCCGCTCGTTTCCAAGTTCGTCGACGGACTTCCCGACGAGGTGGTCAGGATCATCGCCCGGATGCTCGAGAAGGACCCGGCGCTGCGGCCTTCCCCCGAGGAGGCCGAGGCCGTCTTCGCCCCCCTGACCCCGCGCCCCGGCGATCCCGCGCCCAGTCCGTCCTGCCGCCCCGATCCCACTCTTCCGTTCCGCGACAACGGAGCCCCCGGCCCGGGACTCTCGGAACCAACCCGACGCGTTGGCAGGCCACGAGTGCGGCGCGCAGCGCCGAGCGGCCCGAGCCGCTCGGAGCTGCGCGAGCTCCACGCCCAGGCGGCCGAGGAGGTGGCACAGGGCACCCCAGGCACCCAGGTCAGGCGCCTCGCCCTGCTGCTTCCCGACGCCGAGCGGAAGTGGACGGAAACCGACCGCGACGTCCTGGCCGGCCGGATCATGTGTGCCAACGCGGCCCGGATCTCCGGCGACTGGATCACCGCGGGCACCCACTACCGGCGGGTCGCGCGACTGCTGGAGGCCGAGCCACCGCACACCCCCCTGTACGACCTCCTCGTCGAGGCGCGCCTCGGAGCCGCCGAATGCCTGCTCGAGGAGCGGCAGGACGACGCGGCCCTGAACCTCTGGGCCTGGGCGGCCGAGGTAGTCCTCCATAAACGCGCCACCGCACCGACCAGGCTTGTCGAGATGTGCCGCGAGGTCGGCGACTACCTCGCGGAGCTGGGGCACGTCGATGCGGTGAAGGACCTGCTCGTCCGGCTACCTGAGCACTGAGCCGAGGACGGCGTCCCGGATCAGGGGCGTCGCAGTCTTCCGTCAGCCAGAAGGGCGGCCAGAGTACCGCCCAGCTGCCGCCCCACCGAGCCCACGTCCTCCACAGCCTGCTCGAACTTCACCAGCTGCCGGTGCAGTTCACCCAATTGACGCTGCTCCTCCACGGGAAGGCGAAGCACGCGCAACCGCCGAACGTCGATGCGTGACGCGGTCGACGCATGGGTTCCGGCCCGGCGGGCGTTCGCACGCACCCTCAGGCACGCAGCGAGGAAGAACGGGTCGAGCAGGTTGCCGTCGACCCGCACGCGGTACAGGTGCTGTCCGAGGAGTCGCGGCGCGTCGGTCTCCACCCAGGCATCGAAGCCGAAGGCCGTTCCGACGACCACGACATCGCCGAACGCGGTCAGGACGGCCTCGCCTGCCCTCTCGAGCAGTTGGGCGGCGTCGAAGTCCACCCACTGCACCTCCCCCGACGGTTCGGCCGACGGGACGGCCACCACCACCTCGACGGCACCGTCGGGCCTCGTTCCACGGCGGACCTCCTCGGCCGGGGCTGCCACCCCGGCCGCCAGAGCAACCGCAGCGCTCTGTTCGAGCTCGGCGATGCTCACGTCGAGGGGCTCCGTCGGCCCGTTGGCCACGCCCAACGGGCGAAGCACGGCACCGCTGTCCCGCAGCGCCAGCAGGGCCGAGTCGAGGCCGGCCCAGCCCCGGCCGAGATCGACCGCGGTCGCGGCGGCCTCTGCCGGAACCTGACGGGCCGGCGTCAGATCCGTCTCGTCACCGATAAGATCGACCACCGGTACCACAGCCGTGCGCCTCACCGTAGCCCCACGCAGCGCGGACACCGTACGGTCACGCACGGAGTCCCAGTCAATGACCGTGCCTCGCGTACCCGAGGACGTGGTGCGACAGTCTGCCGCGTCCACGAACAGCACCGAGGACTCCGAAGAAGGCCGTCCCGGAGTACTCAGCATCCAGAGGTGCAGGCCCACCCCGTAGGGCGGAGCGGCGCCAGTGGGCAGTGCGACGACTCCTCGGACCAGTCCCGACCTCAGCAGCGCGGCCCTGATCCTGCGGCCAGCCCTTCGGGAGGCCACCGCCGGCGGCAACAATACGACTGCCACTCCGCCCTCCCCCAGCACGGACAGGATGTGCTGCACCCACGCCAACTCGGACTCGGTTCGCGGCGGCTGCCCGTGCTGCCAGCGGCGGTCGGTGGCGAGTTCCGCGTGCCCCCAGTCCCGCTCATTGGAGGGCGGGTTGCACAGGACCACGTCGGCGGGCCTGTCCAGCACCGGGTCTTCCCGCAGGGTGTCGGCCGTACGGACGGCGATGCGGGCGGCAGGGTGCTCCAACGTGAGCCTTGCCAGGGTCAACCGGGCCGAAACCGGGTCCGAGTCGACTGCGGTCAACCGCAGGTCTCCCCTTTCTTCCCAGCGTCGTGCGGCCGACTCGAGGAGATTGCCGACGCCACAAGCCGGGTCCACCACATGCCGGATTTCCGCTCCGTCACGCAGTTCGGCAGCGATCTCGACCATCGTGTCGGCGAGGGGGCGCGGCGTCGTGGTCACCTGACGCACGTGGGTAGACAGCCAGCGTTCGAGCAGGATCCGAAACCCCGCCCGGCCACTGTCCGGTTGCGCCAGTCGCAGCACCTCCGCCACCAGGCCCTGCTCGGTGTCCGTCAGCTCGACGTCGACGCGCCCGTCTCCTCGCGGCGTCCCCGCCAGCCGGAGACCACTCTCCGCCACGACGAAGCCCATGCGTTCGCGGTCGCCCAAGTCCTCGATCCTGGGCCACAACCGCTCCCAGCCGCCGGTGGATTCATCGACCTTTCCGTGCAGGCGCAACCAGCTCTCGATGTCGTCCAACGAGAACTGGGGGCTCGCGTCTGTCCCTCCGACGGGCACGGGGAAGTCCGCATTGCGGCGACGCCAGTTGCTGACCGCAGCCCGGCCCACACCAGCGAGCCGTGCGATCCCGGCAAGGGTGATTGTCACCGGATCGTCGCGCTCTGTCATTCTTCCTTCCCGAATGTGCGATTCGCCCGGCACGACCGGGTCATCGCGTCACAGTATTACGTCCTGCAGACACTTCGTGACCCGGGGCATGCCAAACATCGACTCAGTTCACAGTCACACCTTCACCGAACCGCGCCTCGGCTCCGAGCCTTCACTCAGGAGTCGTCACCGCTGGTCGGCAAACCCTTCCTTGGCAGATGACCAGTTGCTGTCACACCGTCACTCCCTGCCGATGACAGAACGTCGGACCCCACATCACCGACCACCAGAGCCACACACACCGCGGCGTCACTGTTCGTCCGAAGGCGGCTCGCCAACCCGATCAACTGTCATCCGACCGGCCGGATCCCGCAGATCGTCCCCACCGATGAGCAGCAGCTCGCCATTGGACTCCAACGGCTGCGCCCGGCCCGCTACTCCTCGGCGACCCGAGTACCCCTTTTGAACTGTTCCTCCTCCACCCACCACCAGGTATCCGCGACCGAGCAGAACCTGCTCCGATCGTGCTCGTCAGCAGTCCGCGCGGTCCACGGCGTGCGGCAGAGGAACTCGGCGCACGGAGTCGGCCACATGCTGCCGGCCCGGTCGGTCCCACGATTGAAGCGGGCCCCTAGCCCGTCCCTGTCCGAACTGTTCAGGCCGTGGACGATCAGCTCTGCATAGCGCCAACGACTCTCGTCGTCGAAGGCCTCGTACGACTCCGGACCCGGAAGCCACGCCAGCCGCCTGCCAACCGGCTGGCAGGTGACGGTCGATGACCGTACGTCGCTGCGGTTCCTCCAGCTCGCGACGGTGGCCCGCCAACGTCGGCGTGGCTCTGAAGTAGAAACGTAGGACCAGTATCGGGTGAAGCGATGTGGGGAGTTGAGCCGACCACCCCTGATACTCCCGTCGGTCCACCTACAGGCCGGACACAGACCTTGCCGAGCGCCCTGGTGTTTCCAGGAACCGCTGCAGGATCGACGGATCGAGATCGACACCTGCGCACAGCTCACCTGCCTACCGGACGCGTGCGTTCTCCGCCCGCTGAAGCAGGTGATCCAGTGGCCGGGTTCGGGCCAGGCAACAGACGAGCGTGGCATCGACTGTCGTGGTGCAGCCTCTCCGACCCGGGCCGAACACTGCCGACTTGGCCCCTGTCCAGCCTCCTCGGGCGAGTACCAGGAAAGCCGGGAGCCGCGGCCCACCGCCCCGTCCGGCCAGCAAGGCGGTACCGGCATGACAGGACCGGGTGGCCAGGGCGTTGCGGGCCCGACCGTGTACTGCGGCGTGGACACAGTGACACCTTCCACCTCGCGGTGGTCACCGACCGCGGCGACCACCTCGTCGGCGCCGGATTCCGCACCACCACCCCGGCCACAACACCGCGACCGCGTTCCTGAGCACCCCTGGCACCGTGACCACATCACCCGCCAGACCGGGGCCGACCGCACGAAGAAGGGAGATATCCGCCTCCTCAAGCGAGCCATCGCCCACGAGTTCCTCATTTGCCTGGCCACGACCGTCATGGCCCCCGAAATCGACGCCCTGAGACCGACACGCCAGGCCGAGATCATCACACTCACCGCCGTCGCCAACGGCTTCGGCGTCCGGCCCGCCGCCCTCCCGGCCCTCGAACGCGACGTCCGCCGAGACGACGACTTCGCCAATGCCTACCGCGCCTGGCTCACCGCTGCTTGACAGCCCAAAGGAGCATCGACCTGGTTTCGTGGCTCGGTTTCTCGGCTGCCTCGGGACGCCCCGAGTGCGGGCTGGTTGCCGGCACCCGAAGCGGCCCGAGCGGCTCCAGGGGCGACGACGCTCCGGGGCGTCACTGCTCAGCTGTGCGGGGGTCGGTCAGACGGCCGGCCCGGCCGTCATCAGCGCCGTGATCTCCTCGGCCAGCTCCGGGCCGAGCTCGCCCCAGCCTTCCTTGTAGCCGTACACGCCGGCCAGGGTGCGGGCCTCGTAGTCGCCGTTCAGGATCTCGATGTCGTCGGCGGTGATGAGCGCCGGGTGGGCGACGCCGACGGCCGACGAGACCTTCATCAGCTCCTTGCGCAGGGTGCGCAGGTAGGCGGCGGCCCGGTCGGCCTTCGACGTCGGGTCCAGGCCGCGGGCGAGCCACGCGTTCTGGGTCGCGATGCCGGTGGGGCACTTGTCGGTGTGGCACTTCTGCGCCTGGATGCAGCCGATCGACAGCATCGCCTCCCGGGCCACGTTGATCATGTCGGCGCCCAGGGCGAAGGCGACCGCGGCGTTCTCGGGCAGGCCGAGCTTGCCGGAGCCGATGAAGGTCAGGTCGTCGGTCAGCCCCAGCTCGGCGAAGGTGCCGTAGACCCGGGAGAAGCCCATCCGGAACGGCAGCGACACCGAGTCGGCGAACATCCGCGGCGCCGCGCCGGTGCCGCCCTCGCCGCCGTCGACCGTCACGAAGTCGACCCCGCGGTCGCCGCGGGCCATCAGCGTGGCGAGCTCCTGCCAGAAGCCCAGCTCCCCCACCGCGCTCTTGACCCCGACCGGCAGGCCGGTCTCGGTGGCGATCAGCTCGACGAAGTCCAGCATCGAGTCGACGTCGCCGAACGCGGTGTGCCGCGACGGGGAGGCGCAGTCCTGGCCGACCGGGATGCCGCGGATCCCGGCGATCTCCGGGGTCACCTTCGCGCCCGGCAGCATGCCGCCCAGCCCCGGCTTGGCGCCCTGGGAGAGCTTGATCTCTATCGCCTTGACGGGGGCGCCGGCGACCACCTCCTTGAGCTTGTCGAGGTTGAAGGCGCCGTTCTCGTCGCGGCAGCCGAAGTACGCCGTCCCGAGCTGGAGGACGAGGTCACCGCCGTTGCGGTGGTACGGCGAGAGGCCGCCCTCGCCGGTGTTGTGCATCGTGCCCGCCAGCGCCGCCCCCTTGTTGAGCGCCGTGACGGCCGCGCCGGAGAGCGATCCGAAGCTCATCGCCGAGATGTTCACCACGCTGGCCGGCCGGAAGGCCTTGGCGCGCCCGCGCGGCCCGCCCAGCACCTTGGCCGAGGGCAGCGGGGCCTGCGGGTCGTGGGCGTCGGGGAGGGCACCGGCGAAGGTGCGCTGCTTCAGGTAGGCGTGCCCCTGGACGTGCTCGACGTCGACCTCGGTGCCGAAGCCGAAGTAGTTGTTCTCCTCCTTCGCCGACGCGTAGATCCAGGTGCGCTGGTCACGGCTGAACGGGCGCTCCTCCTCGTTGGAGGTCACGATGTACTGCCGCAGCTCCGGCCCGATCGTCTCCAGGAGGTAGCGGGCGTGGCCGACGACCGGGAAGTTCCGGAGGAGCGCGTGCCTCTTCTGGACGAGGTCGCGGGCCGCCAGGACTGCCACCGCTGTCGCGGCGACCGCGCCGATCTTCCGGGCTTGCATGAACGTTCCTCCTAGATGCACGACTCCAGCGTCTGCGGTGGAGTCGTGGTGCCGTGTGGGTGTCGGACGGCGAGCCCCCCGGCCACAGCGGCCGAGCGGGCGGCACCGTCCGTCGGAGAATCCGACACGATGGTAAAAGGCCACCCGGACAGGCAAACGGCCAGGGGGTACGGCTGCCGCTCCGGCGGCGGGCCCACCGCCGGAGGTCGAGCGCCGCGGCGGAGCGAAGAACTCCGCCGCGAACGCCCCCGACTCCTCACCCGGACCTGCCGGTTCAGCCGGAGTCACACCGCCGGACACCCGCCGCGGCGGACGTCAGCCCGGACCCCGTACGGCACCCGGCAGGCGGTCTCAGTAGAACCAGACCGAGAGCCGGGCCGTGGTCGGGGCCACGTCGCAGAAGTAGCTGACCGCCTCCCCGCGGGCCACGTAGGCCCGGCCGGCGGCGTCGCACGCGGCGCCGCTCGGGTACATGCCGATGTAGGTGTATCCGGTCGTCCTCGTCGTGGACGCCTGGGCGGCGGGAGCGGCCGCCAGGCCACCCGCAACCGTCAGCAGTCCGGCCAGGGCCATGGTGGAAACCGCTGTGCGCAATGCCATCTCGGTGGATCCTCCCTCGGGCGAGAACGCCGGAGTCCGCTTCCCGGCGCTCGGCGGCGAGCCTTCCGGAATCCCGGATTCGGGGCAATGGTAGAGACCAATTTGGCAGAAAACAGCCCACCGGCACGGCCTGCACCGTCGCCGCTGCCGCACCACGACGGAGGGGCTGTCCCCGAGCGGGACAGCCCCCTCCGCGGGCACGGTCGTCAGCGGGCTGCTACCGGCCGGCCAGCGGGGCCAGAGAGCCGGGGTAGAGGTACTGCTGCGGGGGGATCGTCGTGCCGTGGGCCCAGGCGTCGAAGAAGCCCTTGAGGTCCTTGCCGGAGACCTTCGCGGCGAGGGCCTCGAACTGGGGGAAGGAGGCGTTGCCGTAGGCGTGGTCGGCGGTCCAGCGCTTGAGGGTGCCGAAGAACGCGTCGTCCCCGACGGTGCGCCGCAGGGCGTGCATCATCAGCGAGCCCTTGAAGTAGAGGGCCGGGGCGAGTTCCTTGCCCTGGCCCGGGTCGTACAGCTTGGTGGACCAGAACTCCGGCTTGTTCCGGTTCTCCTGGACGGTGGGGGCGTAGAAGCCGGTGTCGAGGTCGCTGCCCTGGTGTTCGTCCCACAGCTGGTTGGCGTACTGGGCGACGCATTCGGCGATGCAGCCGTCGCGCCAGTCGGTGAACGAGACGCTGTCGCCGAACCACTGGTGGGAGATCTCGTGGACCGCCGCGGCGTCCCAGAAGTAGTTGGTGTAGGTGGGCCGGCTCTGGGTCTCCAGGTCCGGCGCGCCGGTACCCGACTCCTTGGTCCAGCTGCGGACGATGGCGCCCGCGGAGGAGAACGGGTACGGGCCGAACCTGGAGGCCAGGAAGGCGATGATCTCCGGCTGCTGGGCCTCGGTCGCCTTGGCCACGTCGTCGATCGGCACGTCCGGGCCGTAGGCGGTGATGACCGGTGTCCCGTCGGCCAGTTCCGAGCGGTGGACGGTGAACTTGTCGATGGCGACGGTGCTGAGGTACGTCGCCATCGGCTTGTCCTCGCGCCAGCGGAAGGTCGTCGAGCCGTCCTTGCCGGTGGTCGGGCCGGGCCGGCCGTTGCCGATGGCCGTCCAGCCGTCGGGGACGGTCGCGGTGAGCGAGAAGGTGGCCTTGTCGGACGGGTGGTCGTTGGACGGGAACCAGGAGGTCGCGCCGTGCGGCTCGCCCATCGCGTTGACGCCGCCGGACACCAGCTGGTGCCAGCCCTCGGGGTCGGGCTTGCCCGCGTACACGACCCGTACGGCGAAGGTGGCACCGCCGGCCACCCGGCGGGCGGGCTCGATGTCCAGCTTGTGCTCGCCGGAGCGGGAGAACGACCTGGCCGGGGCGCCGTTCACGGTGACCGAGGCGACCTGGAAGCCCTTCAGGTCCAGGGAGAGGCGGTCGAGGGGGCGCAGGGCCCGGGCGGTGACGGTGGTGTCGCCGTCCAACCGGTCGGGGTGCGCCGGGTCGTAGGCGATCCGGACGTCGTAGTTCGCCACGTCGTAGCCGGTGTTGCCGTCCTCGGGGAAGTACGGGTCCCCGATGCCGGCCGCTCCCGCGGGGGCGGCGGTCAGGGCGACGCCGAGGGCGGCGGCAGCCGCGACCAGGGTGGCGGCCTTGCGGCGGTGGTGGCTCAGTGGTGCGCGCATCTGTGGCTCCTGGAGACGACGGGGAATCAGGGTCGGGCCGTGGCAGCGGAGGCGGCGTACTGCCACACCACGCCGATCAGCGCGTTGGTGCTGGTCGCCTGCGTCGCGGGGTCGACGTTGGCGAGGTCGTCGCACGCGCTGTGGAGGCAGTCCGAGACGCCGCTGCTGAAGCCGGACGTCGGGATGCCGGCCTTCCCGAACGACTCGGTGTCGGAGCTGTCCAGCGGGATGTCGAAGGTGGCGAAGCCCCGGCTGCCGAACCAGTTCTCGAAGGCCTTGAAGGCCGCGGCCCCGCCGTTCTTCTCGTCCTTCACCACGAGGTACTGCTGGAGGTTCTTGCTGCCCGCCTGGTCGAGGTTGAGGTACAGGTCGATGGCCTTGCGGTCGTCGGCGGACAGGTTCTTGACGTAGTCCGCCGAGCCGACCAGCCCCGCCTCCTCCGCTCCCCACCAGGCGAAGCGCAGGTGCCGTTCGGGCTTCAGCCCGGCCTTGGCGACCTGGAGGGCGGTGGTCAGGACGGCCGCCGAGCCGGAGCCGTTGTCGTTGATCCCCGGGCCCATCGGGACGCTGTCCAGGTGGGCGCCGGAGAGCAGCACGTGGTCCGGGTCGCCGCCCGGCCAGTCGGCGATCAGGTTGTAGCCGTCCTTGCCGTCGTGGGAGAAGCGGCGCAGCTGCGTCTGGAAGCCGGCCCGGTCCAGCGCCCGCTTCACGTACGCCACCGACTCCGCGTACCCCCGGGTGCCGTGCGCGCGGTTGCCGCCGTTGTGGTCCGCGATCCGTTGCAGGGCCTGGAGGTGCGGCATCACCTCCGCCGCCGTGACGGTCGGCGCGGCGGCGGGAACGGCCGTGGCGGCGACGGGGGAAGGCCCCTGGGTGGCGGCCGTCGCCGCGACGGCGGGGACGGTGGAGAGCAGCAGGGCCGCCCCGAGGGCGCGGGCGGTGAGGGACACCGGACGGGAGGAGGGCATCAGGCGGGCGCCTTTCGCAGCAGGGTCCGGGGCACGTGCCCCGGCGGATTCCCCTACCCTGGTCCGGAGATGTCAGGAACTTGTCGGGAGGCCGTCCCGAACCGGTGGGGGTGCCCTCCGACGGCGCTTTACGATCATGGTCATGTGCGCACACGTCGTGGTTGCCGAGGACGATCCCAAGCAGGCGGACCTGGTCCGGCTGTACCTGGAGCGGGAGGGTCATCACGTCGTCGTCGTCCACGACGGCCGCTCCGCGCTGGAGGAGGCCCGCCGAGGCCCGACCCAGCTCCTGGTCCTCGATGTGATGATGCCCGTCATGGACGGGCTCGACGTCTGCCGCGCCCTGCGCGTCGAATCCGCCGTCCCGGTGCTGATGCTGACCGCCCGCACCACCGAGGAGGACCTGCTGCTCGGCCTCGACCTCGGCGCCGACGACTACCTCACCAAGCCGTACAGCCCCCGGGAACTCGTCGCCCGGGTCCGCGCCCTGCTGCGCCGCGGCTCCCGGCCACTGCCCCAGTCCCTGCCCCCGGACTCCGCCACGCCCCCGGCCACGCCGACCGCGCCGCCGCCGGGCGTGCTGACCGCCGGGGCCCTCACCGTCGACCCGCTGCGCCACGAGATCACCGCCGACGGACGGCCCGTCAGCTGCACCCCCGGCGAGTTCCGGCTGCTGGAGGTGCTGGCCGCCCAGCCCGGCCGGGTCTTCACCCGCGCCCAGCTGCTGGAGCACCTGCACGGCATCGACCGGTACATCACCACCCGCACCGTCGACACCCACGTGATGAACCTGCGCCGCAAGATCGAGCCCCAACCACGCCGCCCCACCCGGCTCCTGACGGTCTACGGCATCGGCTACAAGCTCGCCGAGGAGCCGCACGGTGCGTCGTGACGCCCCTCCCCGCCGCACCCTGCTGCTCCGGCTGCTCGCCCTCTCCGCCCTGGTCTCCCTCTGTTCCATCGCCGCGACGGCCTGGCTGACGGCCCGCACCACGACGGGCGCGATCCGGCAGGAGCAGCACCAGGTCCTCACGGACCAGGTCCGGATCTACCACGAACTGCTCGGCTACGCCGCGACCCACCCCGACTGGACGGGCGCGGAGCCGACCGTCCGGAGGCTCGCGGCCGACACCGGGCAGCGCATCCTGCTGGCCACGCCGCGCTTCGAGCCGGTCGTCGACTCGGCGGCGGCCACACCCGCCGCTGCCCCCTCGGCCACCGCCGCCCCGGACACCGCCGCCCCGGACACCGCCACCGGCCGAACGAACCTGCCCCGTACGCCCACCACCACCGTCGACCCGCTCTCGGTCGACCTCGCGATGCTGCCCGACGCCCCCGCCGACCGGATCGACGCCCGCGCCGTGGGCCCGTTCCGGATGACGGCCGCCGAGCGCGCCGCCATGGAGGAGGCCGCCCGGGACCGCGCCGACTGCCTGCGGTCGGCCCTGGGCGTCGAGGCGACCGTCACCGACGACGCCGCCGGACACCCCGTGGTGAACGTCCCCGGCGGCCGGGCGGCCTCCGGTGTGCGCTGTGCGTCGCCGCAGGTGCTGGACGCCCCGACCGGAACCGAGAGCGCCGCTCTCGCCGACCTCACCGGGCTGGTCAACGCCTGCCTGGAGCGCCAGCGGATCCGGCCCGTCCAGCTGTCCCTGTCCCTGCGGTGGACCCCGTCCCTCGACCGGGAGCAGGAGCAGGTGGTCTCCGCCTGCCTCGCCAACTCCCGTCGCCAGCAGCTCGTCCGGTACGTGGCTCCGCCCGTGCTGCTGTTCGTCGGCGCGCCCTCCGGCACGGCGGAGCCGGCCCCCGTCCTGTCCGCGCCCCACCGCGGCCGGGTCGTGGAGGTCGCCGCGCTGGTGCTGGCCGTCACCGTGGCGATCACCACCGCGGTCGGCCTGCGGCTCTCCCGGCCGCTGAACGCCCTCACCCGGGCCGCCCGGCGGATGGCCGACGGGGACCTCTCCGCCCGGGTGACCGCGACCGGCCGGGACGAGATCGCCGGACTCGCCGCCGCCTTCAACGCCATGGCGGAGCGCCGCGAACAGCTGGAGGAGCTGCGCCGGGCGATGGTGGGCGACATCGCGCACGAGCTGCGGACCCCGCTGAGCAACATCCGCGGCTGGCTGGAGGCCGTCGAGGACGGCGTCGTCACCGCCGACGGCGCCCTGACGAGTTCGCTGCTGGAGGAGGCCCTGCTGCTCCAGCACCTGATCGACGACCTGCGGGACCTCGCCGCCGCCGACGCCGGCGAACTCGCCCTGCACCGCGAGCCCGTGGACGCCGAGGACCTGCTCACCCAGACCGCCACCGCGCACGGCGCCCTGGCGCAGGCGTCGGGTGTGACCCTGCTCGTCGACACGGACACCGCCACGGCCGGGTACGAGCTGTCCGCCGACCCGGTGCGCCTGCGCCAGATGGTCGGCAACCTGGTGGCCAACGCCGTCCGCCACACCCCGGCGGGCGGCACCGTCACCCTGCGGACCCGGCCGGAGGCCGACGCCCTGCTCATCGAGGTCGCCGACACCGGCAACGGCATCGCCCCGGCGGACCTGCCGCTGGTCTTCGAACGGTTCTGGCGGGCCGAGAAGTCCCGCAACCGCCAGAGCGGCGGCAGCGGCCTCGGCCTCGCCATCGTCCGCAAACTCGCCGAACTCCACGGCGGCGACGTCCACGCGGCCAGCACCCCCGGCACCGGCTCGGTGTTCACCGTACGCCTCCCCCTCACGGCGTCAGGGACGGGCAACGGCACGGTCTCCGAGGTCACCGGCCGCCCCGCCTGACGCCCCGCCCGGGTGGCGGCCGGCGGGTTCCGCTGTCCGGGTGACGATCGCCTTCGGACCCGTCGACCGCGCCTCCCCTGGTTGACCAGGCTCGACGGACGCACGCCAGGGGGTGACGCGGGAACACACCCGGTTGCGGCCGGCGTCCACCGGACCATCGCGCTCCGCGTGTGAATGAATACGGATCGTTCCGCTTCCTTCACCTCGGCTCCGATGAAAGGGCACAGCCATGCCTTCGGCCACGCGCAAGACGACGGGAACTCCAGTGGTACGGCGGCTGGTCGCCGCCGCGGCCGCGCTGGGCAGCTGCCTGGCGCTCGCCGGTCCGGCGGGCAGCGCCGGCGCGGCGTCCGCCGTCCCCGTACCGACCGTCTTCTTCGGCGACTCCTACACCGCCAACTACGGCATCGCCCCCCTGAACCACGAGGACAGCCCACAGGTCTTCTGCTTCCAGGCGAAGGAGAACTACCCCGCCGTCGCCACCAGGCGCCTCGCGGACAAGGGCGTCACGCTCGACGTCCAGTCGGACGTCTCCTGCGGAGGGGCCCTCGTCCGTCACTTCTGGGAGAAGCAGGAGCTGCCCTTCAACCTCGGCGAGGTCCCGCCGCAGCAGGACGCGCTCAAACCCGACACCCAGTTGGTCGTGGGCAGCCTGGGCGGCAACACGGTGGGCTTCAACCGCATCCTGAAGCAGTGTTCCGCCAAGCTCCGCGGCGATGAGGGGGTCCTGCTGCCGGGAACACCGGTGGACGAGGACGTGCCGGCCGCGACGTGCGGCGAGTTCTTCACGTCCGGGGACGGAAAGCAGTGGCTGGACCGGCAGTTCGAGGAAGTCGGGTGGGAGCTGGAGGAACTGCTCGACCGCATCGGCTACTTCTCCCCCGACGCGAAGCGCGTCCTGGTCGGCTACCCGAGGCTCGTGCCCGCGGACACCGCCAAGTGCCGGACCGCGGCACCCGGTCAGACGGAGCTGCCGTTCGCCGACATCCCGCAGGACGCCCTGCCGGTCCTGGACCAGATCCAGAAGCGGCTGGACGACGTCATGAAGAAGGCCGTCGCCGATGCTGAGGGCGGCGCCGACTTCGTGGACCTCTACGCCCACACCGGCGGCAACACGGCGTGCGACGGCGCCGACCGGGGCATCGGCGGCCTGCTGGAGCCCTCCCTGGTCAAGCTCGGCGACACGACGCTCCCGTGGTACCTGCACCCCAATGAGAAGGGCCGCGACATCCAGGCGACGCAGGTCGCCGACAAGGTCAAGGCGATCCTCAGCCGGTAAGGGGCACTCGACCCGAGGGCCTGGACGCACCGGTGGCGCCGGGAACCGTCATACCGGGGTAGCACAGCGGACTTGGCACCCCTGTATGACGGCGTCCGCCCCGCCTCGCCCGTACCGTCGCCCGTGTCGAAAGCGACGACGGAAACCGAACGAGGGGGAAACCACGATGAGCGGGCGAGGACGGGCCGTGGCGGCGGTGCTGCTGGCGGCGACGGTGACGTTGGGCGTGGTCGGCGCGCCGGGCGCGGTGGCGGCGCCGGGGCCGGGCACCGGGCAGCAGGCCAGGGCCTGGCTGCCGCAGCCCACCGGGCCGTACCCGGTCGGCACGACGTCCCTGCAGCTCACGGACGACCGCCGGGACGACCCCTGGAAGCCCGGGCAGCACCGCAAGCTGATGATCAGCCTCTGGTACCCGGCCACCCGGGCCGCCACCGGCGACGACCGCGCGCCGTACATGGTCCCCGCCGCCGCCGAGCACTTCGGCAGCGACGGGAGCGTCGGCCAGAGCGACTACCGCTTCGAGCCCGGCCGCACCGACTGGGCGGGCATCCGCACCCACGCCCGCGCCGACGCGCCCGCACTCCCCGGTGGCAAGCGGCCCGTCGTGCTGTACTCGGCGGGCTTCGGCGACCCGCGCACCTGGGGCACCGGCCTGGTGGAGGACCTCGCCTCGCGCGGCTACGTCGTCGTCACCGTCGACCACACCTACGAGGCCTCCGAGGTCGCCTTCCCCGACGGGGACCTCGCCACCTCCGTCTTCCCCGCGCTGCTGGCCCAGCCCGGCCTCGACATGAGCGCCCTCCTGCGCAGGATGCTGCAGAGCCGGGTCGACGACACCCGCTCCGTCCTGGACCGGCTCGCCGGGCTGCGCCACGACGAGCGGCTGCCGGCCGGCCTCGCCGCCTCCCTCGACCTCGACCGGATCGGCATGGTCGGCCACTCCGGTGGCGGCTCCGCGGCCCTCCAGACCATGCACGACGATCCGCGCCTCAAGGCCGGCGTCAACCTCGACGGCCAGCTGCACTTCTCCAACCCGGACGGCTCCGGGGTCCAACTGCCCCTGCCCACCGCCGCCGAGGACGGCCTCACCCGGCCCTTCCTGCTCATGGGCACCCAGGACCCCGAATCCGGCAGCTACCACCGGCAGCCCGGCTGGGACGCCCTGTGGCGGCACAGCACCGGCTGGCACGCCGACGTGACCCTCACCGGCTCCCGCCACGGCTCCTACACCGACGCGCAGTCCCTGCTGCCCCAGCTCGCCCGCCAGGGCGCGATCAGCGGGACGGACCTGACCGGCGCCGTCGGCGACGTTCCCCCGGACCGCGCGGTGCTGGCCACCCGCGCGTACGTCGCGTCGTTCTTCGACCGCTGGCTGCGCGGCCACGACGACCACCTCCTGGACGGCCCGTCGCCGCGCTTCCCCGAGATGGTCTACGAGCGGTAGCGGCCGCCCCGGGTGTCGGGGGCGGGCCGGTCAGAGCGCCTCCCGGAGCGCGGCCGCGAAGGCGGCGGCGTCCGGGAAGCCGATCGCCGGCTGCTCCCGCAGGGCCTGGTCGACCACCTCGGCGAGGCGGCGCGGGAGGTGCGGCGCCACCTCCCGCAGCGGGGTGGCCGGGGTCTGCAGGACGACCTGCCACGGGTCGGTGCCGGGCGGGAACGGGCGGGGGTAGCGGCCGGTCAGCATCCTGTAGAGGCAGGCGGCCAGCCCCCAGACGTCGACCTCCGGGGTGGCGTAGCGGAAGTTGACGATCTGTTGGCGGGGCATGCAGGAGGGCTTGCCGGCCGTGGTGCCGGTGCGGGTCAGGCCGCTGAGGCCCGCCTGGTCGAAGGCCTTGGCCAGGCCGAAGTCCGCCACCTTCGTCACCGGTCGGCCGTCCGGCCCGTGGTCGAGCAGCAGGTTGCCCGGGCTGAGGTCGCGGTGGACCACGCCGGCCGCGTGGGCGTGGGCCAGTCCGGCCAGCGCCTGGAGGGCGAGCGGTACTGCCTCGTCCGCCGGCAGTCGCCCGCCGCGTCGGCCCAGCAGGTCCTCCACGCTGCCGCCGCGGCAGTACTCGAGGGTGAAGAAGAAGGTGCCGCCGGCGAACCCGACCTCGTGCAGGGTGACGATGTTCGGGTGGTGCAGGGTCCGGGTGACGGCGACCTCGCGCAGGAACAGGGCCCGCGCCCGGGTGCTCGCCGCCACCTTGGGCAGCATCAGTTTCAGTGCCACCTCCCGGCCGGTCCCCCGGTGGCGGGCCAGGTGGACGGTGCCCATCCCGCCGCGGCCGAGCTGGGCCGACAGTTCGTAGTCGGCGAGCGAGGCGACGGCCCCGCCGCCCTGGCGGGCCAGCGCGAGCAGTTGCCGCAGCACCATGCCGGGCTCGGCGCGGCAGGTCGCGCAGACGTAGCTGCCGTCCCGGCCGTCGGTCTCGTCCGCCGTGTCCCGGCCGCAGGCGGCGCAGCGGGCCGGTCGCAGGCGCAGGGTGGGGGCGGACCGGCCGACCCGGAAGACGGTGTCGCCGATCCGGATCTCGTCGCCGTCGGCCAGGTCGTGCTCGGGGAGGTCGAGTGCCGCGCCCTCCTCCGGGCTCTGGTTCCGGGCGCGCTGGCCGATCTTCCTCCCGTTGACGTACGTCCCGTTGAGGCTGCCGAAGTCGCGGATCCGGATGTCGGGCGGGTTGATGTCGAGCAGGCAGTGGTGCCGGGAGACGGTGCGGTGGCGCTCGTCGTCCGGCAGCCGCGGCATGCACTCGGCGGCCCGGCCGAGCAGGCAGGTGGTGCGCTCGGTGAAGACGTGCTCGTCGCCGGTCCCAGGGCCGCCCACCTGGTGGAGGACGACCGTGGCCTCGCTCATGCGGGCCGCCCCGGGCCCTGCTCCGCCATGCGCGTCAGGTGCCGCTGCGCCTTCGCCGATCCCCGTCGGGCGGCCTGCCGGTACCACTCGGCGGCCCGCTCGGGCGAGCCGGCCTCCAGCAGTTCGCCGAGGTTGAGCATGCCCATCGGCTCGCCCGCCTCGGCCGAGCGACGGAACCACTCCTGGGCCTCGGCCACCCGGTCGCTGTAGCGCAGGACGGTGCCCAGGTTGTTCATCGCCTGCGGGTGCCCCTCGTCGGCGGCCCGCCGGTACCAGAGCTCGGCCTCGGGCTCGCGTCCGGCCTCCTGCACCAGGTACGCCAGCGAGTACATCGCCTCCGCGTTCCTCTTGTCGGCGGCGGCCCGCAGCCACCGCTCGGCCTCGGCGGTGCGGCCCGCCTCGGACAGCAGCACGCCCAGGATGTACGCGGCCTGGTCCTCGCCCTGGTCCGCCGCTCCGCGGAACCACCGCTCGGCGTCGGCCAGGCGGTTCTCGTCGACGGCGCGGAAGCCGGCGCCGACCATGGCGGGAGCGCAGTCGAGTTCGGCGGCGCGCTGCTGCCAGGACGCGGCCTCGGCGGCCCGGCCGGCCTTCCCCAGCACCACGGACAGGTTGTGCATGGCCAGCGGTTCGCCGAGCTCGGCGGCGCGGCGGAACTGCTGTTCGGCCTCGGCGTCACGGCCCTCGTCGAGCAGCCGGGCCCCCAGACGGATCAGGGCCTCGGCATCGCCGGACCGCGCCTGCCGTTCCTGCCGGGCGACCCGGCTGTCCAGCCCCGGGTCGCCGCTCAGCTCCATGATCGCCCGGGTCAGCGGCGCCAGGTCGCTCCCGGCCTTCCCGGACGCCTTCGCGGACGCCTTCTCGGACGCCTTCTTGTTGCGCTTACGGCCGAACCACACGACGGCCTCCCCTCTCTCCTCGACGCTCCCGTCATGATTGCCGACGGACCGCCAGCTCCCAGTCCAGGCACCAGAGTTGAACGGAACCGTCACCGCGGACGCACACCGCCGAGCCGCCGTCCGGGCCCGGTTCGACCCCGGAGAAGCCGGCCGGACGGCCGGCCAGCACCCGCAGGCAGCGGCCGGTGCCGAGCTCCCACACCCGCAGCGCGCCGTCGTCCTCGCCGAGCGACAGCACGAACCGCCCGTCCGGGCTCAGTCGGAGCGCCCCGGTGCCGCCCGGCTGGTCGTCGAGGACCCGCAGACAGGCCCCGGTGCGCAGGTCCCAGACCCGGATCGCGCGGTCCTGGCCGCAGCCGGAGAGCAGCAGTCCGCGGTCGGCGTCGACCAGCAGCTCGGTCACGGTGGCCGTGTGGCCGTGGAACTCCCGCAGGCGGCGGCCGGTGGGGACGTCCCAGAGCCCGATGGAGTGCTTCGGGCCCGCGGTGACGGCGGTGCGCCCGTGGGGGGAGAGCCAGAGCGCGGGCCCCCAGAGGTTGGGCCCCCGGCCGTGGTCGCCCTCCAGGGTCCGGCGGCGGGCGCCGGTGGCCGTCTCGAACAGCCGGATCCCGTCGTCGGCGCCACGGGCCAGGACGAACCGCCCGTCCGCGGTGAACGAGGCCGTCCCCGCGCCCAGGGCGAGCCGGGCCGAGCTGAGGCGGGCACCGGTCGCCGCGGACCAGGAGCCCAGGGTCCCGTCGCCGCCCGCGAACAGCACCGTCCGGCCGTCACCGGTGAAGCGGAGCCTGCCGTGCACCCGCGACAGGCCCTCGATCAGCGGCCCGCGCTCACCGGTCTCCGCAGCGAGCAGCTGGATGCCCCCGGACACCCGGACGGCCACCGTCCGGCCGTCCGGTGCCAGGGCCGGCGCGCCCCAGGCGCCGTCGTACAGCACCCGGGCGGGCCAGGCCGCCCGCAGTCCGGTGCGGGTCACCCGCCGGTCGCGGGCCAGCTCCTGCCAGGCGGTCAGCACCCGGGGATCGCGCTCGTGGCCGGGCAGGGCCCGGGCGCGGATGAGCAGGTCGAGGGCGGCGGCGCAGCGGCCGGCCGCGTGCTCCCGCCCGGCCCGCTCGACCAGCGCGGCCAGCCGGCTGCTCAGGTCGTCCAGTTCGGCGTGCCGACGGGGGCGGCTGAGCCGGGCCGCGGCCGGGTGGGGCTCGGGCAGCGGCCAGCGTCGGGCGGTGCCGTCCCGCCCGGCGGAGAGCAGGTGCCTGCCGTCGGCCAGGAACACCACGGCGTCGACGTGGCCCCGGTGCCCGCGGAAGGTGCGCAGGCACCGGCCGGTGTCCGGCTCCCAGAGGCGGACCGCGCCGTCCAGGCCCCCGCCGGCCAGCAGCCGCCCGTCGGGGCTCAGGGCGAGGCGGTGCCCGGCTCCGTGGCCGGCGGCGATCTCCGCGTCGGGGCCCGGGCCGTGCACCCGGAGCCCGTCGCCGACGGCGGCGGCCACGGTGCGGCCGTCCCGGCTGAGACAGCACGGTTCGTGCGCGTAGCGGCGTTCCAGCAGCGGGGTCTGTTCACCGGCGCCAGCTGGATCGCGCACCGCGACCACTCCCTCGGGGCCGTCGAAGACCAGCAGCCGGCCGTCCGCGGTCGCCTCTACGGTGCCGCCCGAGAAGCCGTCCAGGATGAAGCGGGCCCGGCCGGTCGTCAGCTCCCAGCCCAGGACCGTTCCGTCGCTGGTGCCGCCGACCACCAGGCCCGCCTCGGCGAGCAGCCGCAGCGAGCGGACGGTGGTGCTGCCGGACCGGTAGTACGGGGTGAAGACCCGCAGGCAGCGGCCGTCGCCGAGGTCGAACAGCCGGACCAGGCCGTCGGAGCCGACGCCCACGGCCCGCCGTGCCTCGGCGTCGAGGTCCACCGTGTGCCGCAGCTCGTCCAGCTCCCGCAGGCACCGGCCGGTGGCCACCTCCCAGAGCTTCACGGCGCCGTCGCAGGCCGTGAGCGCGAGCCGGCCGTCGGGGGTGGGCCGGATCTCGATGTCGGGTGCCGCCCGCCGGGTCCGGCCACCGTCCCAGGGCGAATCCGTCCAGCGCTCGTACTCGTACCAGGGCACGGTCCAGGTGGTCGGCTCGGCGGCGGGGCCGACGGCGCCGCGCTCGCGCTGCACCGCGTCGATCAGCGGCCCCAGCCGCGCGGCGCCGCCGTCCGCCCTGGCCGCGTCCAGGGCGGCGAGCAGGTCCTCGTCGGTGAGTCCGCCCTGCCGCCAGTGCATCAGCCCGGAGTTGTAGGTGGCCTCCGGGTGGCGCGGGTCGGCCGCGAGGGCCGCGCCGAAGGCGGCTTCGGCCTCCGGCACGCGGCCCAGGTCCAGCATCGAGACGGCCCGGTTGTTGAGCTCGTCGGCGCGCAGCTCGGCCTCGCGCGGCTCTCCGCGGTCGATCGCCCGGCCCGTCAACCGGTGGTGGATGTCGGCGAGTTCGTCGGCCACCTCGGCCATCGAGGCGGGCCGGTCGGCCGGCCGCTCGCGCAGGCAGCGGGCCAGCAGCTCGGCGACCGGCTCCGGCAGCGGCGGCGGGCCGTCCCCTTCCGGACGCCAGGTCGAGCCGGGCGTGAACCCGCGACCGCCACCCGACCGGTAGGAGGCCAGCGCCTCGCCGACCACCGGGCCCATCAGCCAGGTCACCTCGCCGGTGAACATCTCCACCACCGAGACCGCGAAGCTGTACAGGTCGGTGCGGTGGTCCAGCGGTTCGCGCCTGGCCTGCTCCGGCGAGGCGTACGCCATGGTCATCCCGCCGCCGGACACCCGTTCACCGCCCGTGGCCCGCGCCTGGGCCAGCCCGAAGTCGGTGACCTTGGCGGTGCCGTCCAGGTCCAGCAGGACGTTGGCGGGCTTGACGTCCTGGTGCACCAGGCCGCGTCCGTGCGCGTGCCGCAGCCCCCAGGCGGTCTCCACCGCCAGGCGCAGGATGCGGGCCGTGGACTCGGCGGGGCCGCCCGCGTAGAGCCGCCGGTCGTCGATCCACTCCCGCAGGCTGCCGCCCGGCAGGTACTCGGCGAAGACCCGTGGCAGCCCGTCCAGGACGCGGACGTAGTGGCAGCCGCAGACGTGCGGGTGCAGGCCGAGCGACACCCAGGTCTCGGCCTCGCGGACGAACCGCTCCTGCTGCTCCGGCGTGCCGAACAGCTCGGGGCGCGGGCACTTCACCGCCAGGTCGACGCCCCACTCCAGGTGCCGCACCCGGTAGACCACGCCCATGCCGCCCTCGGTGTGCACCCGCAGCACCCGGTACTGGTCGGCGACCACCTCGCCGACCGACCAGGGCGCCGGAACCCCGACGGCCGGTCCGGACACCTCAGGCGGCCCGGTACGGCGGCAGCGCGGCGAACGCCGGTGCCACCACGGCCGTCCGGCACACCGTCCGGGCCCAGGCCCGGGCCAGCGAGAGGGCGTGCCTCGGGAACATCGGGTCCCAGTCGGCGGCGTGGCTGCGCTCGTACGGCAGCTCCGGGTCGTACGGGTGGCCGCCGCTGTCCGTCCCCGCCGGGTCGAGCCTGAGGCGCACCATCGACTCGCGGACGCCGGTGACGCCCGACTCCTGGAACTGGCCGGTCAGGACGGCGGTGACGGTCGACCTGGCGATCAGGAACGAGCCCCGGAACCGGAAGCCGGTGCGGGAGCCGGGCAGCCGTTCGGACACCAGGGTGTAGAGCGCCGGAACACCGCCCAGCGACACCGCCGCCGCCTCCAGCAGCGAGCCGCCGGCCGCGGCGTGGCCGCGCGCCAGGGTCACCCGCAGCGCCTCGATCCCGTCCAGCCAGACGGGGGCGGGCGGCAGCGCCTCGCGCACGCTCAGCACCACCACGTCGTTCCAGGTGTCCGGGACGAACCACCGGCCCTCGTCGAACGGTTCGAGGCCGGCGGTGTCGAAGGCCAGCGGGAGCGGGAGCGGAGTTGATGGGGACACGATCGGAAGCTAACACGCGGCCCTGTCAACCGTCAGGCGTGCTCCGATTTCTGATACATCCTCAGATCCTCCCCGGTACGTATTCGTGACAGTGGCCCGATCCGGCACCGGACCTGGGCGAACCGCCCGCGCGCGGCCCTCCACGACCTATGATGCGAGCGATCCGGTTCGACACGTGTTGTCGCGTTGTCACGCCGTCGGGTACGTCGTGAACAAGCCAGGTGGGGGACGATGGTGGACATGTGGGAGGTGCTGGAGCCGGCCGTCGCCCGGGTCTGGCCGAAGGTGCCCGACAGCCTGTCCGAGGCCGAGCGCGAGCGTCTGGAGGCGGAGGTCCTGGTGGCGCTGCGCGCCCTGGAGAGCGCGCGCGGCGGTGCGCCGTCAGCCGGGACCGAAGGGGCCGACGGGGCCGATCCCGTCGAGGAGGCCGCCCAGGCGGTGGCCGCCGCCTTCGAGGCCTACCCGCCGCTGGGCGACCTCCTCGTCGCCGCGTTCGACGCGCTCGTCGAAGGCCAGGAGCGTTTCGGCCCGGACGCGCCCCCGCCCTCCTGGGGCACGGCGCTGCGCTCGCTGCTCGTCCCCGTCCTCTACGCCACCGACCGCGCACCGGCCGGCGGGAGCGGCACCAGCGCGGCCTACGGCGGCGACCGCGGCCAACTGTCGTACGGGGAAGCCGTGGTGAACGTCCCCGACGACCACCGCATCGGCGCCGTCGAGAAGCCCCGCTGGTGGCGGCTGCGGTTCCGCACCAACCCGGCCCGGGACACCCAGCTCGGCGACGTCAGCCCGCTCAGCGCCGCCGGGTTCGCCGAGCGCGCCCATGGCCACCACCTCCCCGGGGACGGCGAAACCCCCCGATCGGCACTGGTGTTCGTCCACGGCTACAACGTCTCCTTCGCGGACGCCGCCGTCCGCACCGCCCAGATCGCCTACGACCTGAACTTCACCGGCCTCCCCATGCTGTACAGCTGGCCGTCCAAGGCCTCCGTCACCGACTACGCGGCCGACGGCAACGCCGCCCGCCGGGCCGTCCCGTACTTCCAGGAGTTCCTGCGGCACGTGCTGACGGACACCGGCGTCGACGAACTGCACGTCGTCGCCCACAGCATGGGCAACCGGGTGGTCGTCGACGCGCTGGCCGACCTGGACACCACCGCGCTCCCCGAGGGCGCGGGCCGGCTCGGGCAGGTCGTCTTCACCGCGCCCGACGTCGACGCCGAGGTGTTCCGCCAGCTCGTGCCCCGGATCGTCAACCAGGCGCGCGGCTGCACCCTCTACGTCTCCGCCAACGACCGCGCGCTCGCCGCCTCCCGCCTCCTCGCCGAACACCCCCGGGCGGGCCAGGCCGGCCCGGGCGTGGTGGTCGCGCCCGGCCTGGACACCGTCGACGTCTCCGAGCTCGACACCGGCCTGACGGGCCACTCCTACCCGGGCGACCACCGGTCCGTCCTCTCCGACCTGTACGGGCTGCTGCGCCACGGCCACCGGCCGTCCCAGCGCTACGGGCTGGCCCGGGTCCCGCACCCGGACGGCGCGTACTGGGCCTTCCAGCCGTAACGATCCTCGCAGCACGACTTCCCCCTCTCCGACGAGCGAGCACACAGGGCATGGCGACGACGAACCCCGCACCGCGAACGACCCACTTCCTGGACAGCTACCCCTTCCGGTGGACCGACCCCGGTGCCGTCGAACTCCGCGACCTGCTCGCCTCCGTCCACTTCCGGGTCAACCCGGTGCTGGAGCTGGCCCAGCAGGCGGGCATCGCCCCGGCCGAGGTCAACTGGGACCAGCCGATGTCCCTCGTCTGGTTCGACCTCATCACCGTCGCCCGGAAACAGGAGAAGCTCCGACCGCTGCTCGACCGGATCGCCGCGGGCCCCGACCAGGCGCTCGCCGCCCGCGTCCGCGAACTGCTCGCCGCCCGGCCGGTGCTCCCCGCCCCCGAACCGGAGCTCCCGGCGAGCACCTGGGCCGCCTTCCGGGACCCGGACGAGCAGGAACGCCAGATCTTCCGCGCCTCCGGGTTCCAGGACGTCGCGTTCCTGCGCCGCGGCGCCGAACTCGCCACCGCCGTCTGCCGCCTGCTGGTCACCCACGCCGACGGCCAGGCCTGCTACGGCACCGCCTTCCGGATCGGGCCCGACCTCCTGCTGACCAACCACCACGTCCTGTACTCCGACGACCGGCCCGCCGAGGCGGTCGAGGCCTGGTTCGGCTACGAGCAGGACCTCGACGGGCGGGAGCTCAGGTACCGCACCGTCCGCTGCGACCCCGCCACCGCCGTCGGCCGGCCCGAGGGCGACTGGGCCGTGGTCCGCGCCGCCGAGCCCCTGCCCGAGGACGCCCTGGTGGTGCCGATCCCCGACCGGGCCACCGTCGCCGAGGGCGACCGGGTCTGCATCATCCAGCACCCGCACGGCCTGGTGAAGAAGCTCGCCGCCCGGCACAACGTCGTCCGGCACGTGGACGAGCAGGTCGTGCAGTACTGGACGGACACCGAGTACGGCTCCTCCGGCGCCCCCGTCTTCGACGAGCGCTGGCGGCTGGTCGCCCTGCACCGGGGCCACGTCCGCATCGGGCAGCGGCTCAGTGCCTCGGAGTTCCGCAACGAGGGCCTCCGGATCGAGCGGGTGGCCGAGGGCCTGGCCGCCGCCGGGGTGAGGTGAGCCGGTGGCACTGCTGGACCTGCGCGCGTTCCCGAACGAGGACCCCAGAGCCGGGGAACTGCTCAGGGCCCTCATGTACACGTACGGCCTCCCGCAGCCGGCCCGGCAGGTCGTCGCCCGCGCCGGCATCGCCGAGGCCGAGATCGCCTGGCAGGGGGCGATGCTCGACGTCTGGCCGGACATCGTCGAGAAGGCCGCGGCGACCGGACGGCTGCGCAGGCTCGTCGAGGTCGTCGCCGAGGACCCGAACTCCCGGGCCGCCTCACCGGTGTTCGCGTACCTGCTCGCCGAGCAGCGCACCTCGCAACCCGCCGAACAGACCACCGACCCGTTCGGCCACGGGCTGATCAACGACCGGCAGCGCGCCTTCTTCGACCGGACATCCCTCCGCTCCCGGCTGCGGGAGATGGTCCTCGACCGCGGCCACCGCGTGCTCACCGTCGAAGGCGGTCCGCGGACCGGCCGGACCTTCACCTGGTTCCTCATCCACCACGTGCTCGCGAGCCAGGGGATCCACCCGTGCCGGATCCGGATGAGCGAGTACACCGAGCCGGTCCGGGTGGCCGAACTCACCGGATTCCTCAACGACGAGTTCCGGGAGTGGAGCGTGCAGATCGACCACCACTCCTCCGAGGACCAGCAGGCCGACCGGCTGGTCAGCCAGCTCAGGGGCCGGATGCGGGAGGAGCGGCGGTCCGTCCCGGCGCAGCCCCGGCACTGGCTCGTCTTCGACGACTCGGAGTCCGTCCGCTTCACCGAACCCGCCCTGCGCGCCGTCGTCCGGCTGGTGCAGGCGGTGGTCGAGGAGGAGATGGCGGACCGGCTGCGGATCGTGCTGCTCGCCTACGACGGCTGGCTGCCGCCGGACGTCGAGGGGTACACCGCCCGGGAGCAGCTGGACCCGATCGGCATCGAGGACCTCCACGACTTCTTCCGGACGGTCGCGGCGGAAGCCGGCCGCCCGATCGACGCCGACACCGCCCGCGGCCTCGCCGCCAAGGTGCTGAGCGAGACCGGCCACGACGGCTGCCTCCCCGACGGCCCGCTCCCCCTGACCACCGCGATCCAGCACACGGCCGCCGGCCTCGGCCGAAGCCTCTACCAGGGATGTTGACGACGGTGACCGAGACCCTCGCCCCGATGCCCGACGCCGTCTACCGTGAACGGACCGTCCTGCTGGGCGCGTTCACCGCCGAGAGCCTGGCGGCCACCACCCCGGGCGCGGACGCGGCCGAACCCGGCGCGCTCCTGCGGGACTTCCTCACCCAGGACTGCGAACGGGTCACCACCCGGGACGGCCGCCGCTGGCGGCTCGCCCCCGAGGTCCGCAGCCACACCATCGAGACCCTGGGCCGTCCGGAACGCCTGCTGGCCACCCTCACCGCCGCCCCGCGTACGGAGGGCGACGCCGCACGCGACTGGGCCGAACGGTTCCTCGCCGCGCGGAACCCGCCGCTGGAGGCACAGGACTTCGACGAGCTGTACGCGGCCCTCACCGTGGTCGGCTGGTTCCGCGACGCCCCCCGCGCCCGGGCCGCCCTCGCCGACCACGGACTCGACCTGCCGTCCGCCGACGAGGTGCAGCACCACCTCAAGCGGGCCCGGCTGCTGCAACCGCTCCAGGCCCTCGCCGACGAGAGCTTCACCGGACGGGAGGACGAACTCGGCACGCTGACCGACTACGTCGACGCCAGGAACGGCTACTCCCCCTGGCTCCTGGTGCACGGGCCGGGCGGCGTCGGCAAGTCCACCCTGCTGTCGCGCTTCCTCCTGGACCGCGCCGGAGCGGAGTCGGTCGCCCATGTCTACCTGACCTTCGAGCGACCCGAGCTGGCGCCGGAACGCCCGCTCACCGTCCTGGCCGAAGCCGTCCGCCAGGTCGCCCTGCTGGCACCGGCCATGCGCGAGCCGGCCGACGCCCTGGAGCACTCCCTCCGCCGCACCGTCGCCGCCGACCTCCGGTCGGAGCGGGACCGCAGCTCCTCCTCCGGGCGCCGGACCTCACGCCGCCACGACACCGACGTACTGCTCCACCGGGTCGGCACCTTCCTGGCGGCCTTCGGGACCGACCACGGCGGCCGGGCGCCGCTGCTCGTCCTCGACACCTTCGAGCGGGTGCAGCGGCGCGGCCAGTACGCCCAGCGCCGCCTGCTACAGGCCCTGGACGACCTGCGGTGGAGCTGCCCGAACCTGCGCGTCATCGCCGCCGGCCGCGCACCCGTCGACGACCCCCGCTTCCGCTCCCTCCCGCTGGAAGGCTTCGACCCGCCGACGGCCCGCCGCTACCTGCGCCGCCAGGTCGCCGAACTCGCCGGGCGCACCGACGAGGAACTCGACTTGGTCACCGACACCGTCGGCCGGAGCCCGCTCAACCTCAAGCTGGCCGCCGCCCTGCTCCGCCGCGAGGCCGACGCCCTGCGGGACCCGGCGCTGCACGACCAGCTCCGGCGGAAACTGGAGGCCGAGACCGTCCAGGGCGTGCTGTACCGGCGCATCCTCGACCACCTGGAGGACCCGGACCTGCGCCGCATCGCCAGCCCCGGCCTGATCGTCCGGAAGGTCACACCGGAGGTCATCCGCCACGTCCTGGCCGAACCGTGCGGGCTCGGCGCCGTGGACGAGGATCGCGCGTGGGGCCTGTTCCACCGCTTCCGGGACGAGGTCTCCCTCGTCGAGGAGGTGCCGGGGCAGGACGCGGTCCTCCACCGGGCCGACGTGCGCGCCGTCATGCTGCCACTGCTCCGCCGCGACCACGCCGAGGTCGTGGAGCTGATCCACCGCCGGGCGGCCGCCCACTACGAGGACGCCGGCGACCGGGTCGAGGAGCTGTACCACCGGCTCGCCCTGGGCGAGCCGACCGCCACCCTGGACGCCCGGTGGGAGGAGGAGGCGGGCCGGCTCCTGGAGCCGGCCAACGACGAGCTGCCGCCCTGTTCGCAGGTGTACCTCGCCGAGCGGATGGGGAACATCGTCTCCGCGGAGCTCCGGGCGCAGGCCGACGACGAGACGTGGGCCCGGCAGGCAAGGCGCGCCGGAGACCAGTTCCTCCTGGACGACCGCCCGGAGGACGTGCTGACACTCCTCGGAGAGCGCCCTCACATCCGGATCGTCGGTCTGCGCATCTCGGCCCTCGCCACCCTGCAGCGTTGGGACGAGGTGGATGCCCTGGCCGACGACGTTCTCACCACCGAGCCCGACCCGACCACCGCGACGGGCATGTTCATGGCCCGCGCCCAAAGCGCCAGGAGTCAAGGAGACTTCGCCTCGGCCCACGAGCTGCTCAACCGGGCCCTCCTCGCGGCCGAGGCCATCGAGGACAGGGTGATCACTCTCGGAATCATGTCGGCACTCCTGCGCCTGCACCGGGACAGCGGGTCGCTCGACTCACCCGACGCCCGAAAGCTCCGCGCCCGTACACTCGCGCTCGTCAGTGATCTGGACCAGCGCGATGTCACCCAGAACCCCGAGATCATCCGACTCATCGCCGCCGAACTCGGCGACGGTGCGCCCGAGTTGGTCTCCTATACCACCCAGCATTCCGGCCTCGACCTCTCCGACGGAGGTGATGCCGCCCTGCTCGATTCCCTCACCCCGGAGGAGCTGCGCGACTTCACCAGGGCCACCGGCGTCAGCGTTCCACTGCCCGCGACCGACACCGACCCCTCAGGCCCCGCCCCCACCAGCGTGGACTTCGGCGACGCCGTCAACACCTACCTCGGCGCAGGAGGCAAGCACGCCGAGGCCCTGAACAACGCCGTGGTGGAGAACCTCCGGCACGAGGTGGACTTCGCCGCCCCCTCCGCCCCCGCCCGCGACACCACCCACGACGCCGTCGTCCTCCTCCCCGGCCACATGGGCAGTTCGCTCCTCGACACCGAGACCGGCCGCCACGTCTGGGGCGACCTCAGACCCACCACCCTCCTCCGGCTGAGCCTCACCGACGACTCCTCGCTGCGCGTCACCCCCGACGAGCGGGCGGGCCGGACCGGCCGCCTGCGCCCCGACGGCCTGCTGCGCGCCCCGGCCTGGCTCTCGGCGCTCGGCGGCCTGGAGACCTACCAGCCCCTGCTGGACGCCCTGCACGCCACCGTCCTCCACGAGGACGCCGTCCTGCCGTTCCCCTACGACTGGCGGCTCTCCGCCGAGGTGAACGCGCGTCTGCTGGCCGAGGCCGCCCACCGCCACCTGGCGGCCTGGCGCGCGAGCCCGCACCGCCGTCGGGCGGGGGTGCCCGACGAGGAACCCCGGCTGGTCTTCGTCGCCCACTCCACCGGCGGACTCGTCGCCCGGGCGGCGCTGGCGGCCGATTCCCGGCTGGCGGCGCTCACCCGCGACCTGGTCACCATCGCCACGCCCTTCCACGGCACCCCCGCGGTCGCCGAGATGCTGGGCGGCCGCCGCCGGTTTCTCCCGCGCCCGCTGTCCGGGCTGGCCGCCTCCCTGCCGGGGGTGTACGACCTGCTGCCGACCTTCCGCTGCGTCGAGACCGACGACGCGCTGCGCCGGCTGGACCTCGACGACGTCCGCCGCCTCGGCGGCGATCCGGAGCTCGCCGCCGCCGCCATGGCGGCGCGGGCGGCGGAGTCCCGCGCGGCCTTCCTCCCCCGCACCCGCGCCGTGGTCGGCATCGGCCAACCGACCGTGCAGGGCCTGCGGTTGGCCGGGGAAGGCCTCGAACCGGTGCTGACGGCACCGCGCGCCCACGACGACGGCCGCCCGTACCGGAGCGAGTCCGGTGAGGCCGTCCGCTGGGACCGCGGCGGGGACGGCCTCGTCCCGCGCGACGCCGCCGCGCCCTCCGTCTCGAACGCCGTGCTGTTCGTGTCCGGCCGGCACGGCACCCTCTGCTCCGATCCGCACGTCCTGGAACTCGTCCGGTCCGTCCTGACCGACCGGCGGCCGGCCGCCGTGCGGCCCCGCCCGGTCAGCCACGCCCTCCAGCGCCCGGGCCTCGGCCTGTCCCTTCCCGAGACGACCGTCCCGGGCCAGCCCTGGCCGCTCATGGTGCACGGCGCGTCACCGGACGACGCCGCCTGCCGCATCACCGACGAGGCCACCGGGGCGACCGTCGCCACACCCCGGCTGCTCCTCAGCGACGTGACCCTGGTCGCCGCCGTCACCCTCCCCCGCCCGGGCCTCTACCGGGTCACCGTCACCTCCGGCCCCGACCGCGTCAGCGACCTCCTCCTCACCACCGGCCCCGACTGACCCCACCACCGGACAGGCGGCCGGAGCCCGCAGCTCCAGCCGCCCGCTCCGCCGTTCCGCCTCCGACGGACGTCAGCCCGTCGAGGGGCGGCGGTCGGAGCGCAGGCGCTCGGCGCCGTCCGAGCCGGGGTCCTGGAGCGTGTCGTCGGTGCCCATGACCTCGGGCACGGCGACCAGGAGCTCGTAGAGGAAGTCGTGGAAGCCCTCCGGCGTCGGCGCCGTGTGGGTCAGCGGGTAGACCCCGAACTGCAGGTAGTGCAGGGTCTTGCGCATCATCTGGGCCGGCGAGCAGACCGAGACGAGCGTGCCGAACCCGCCGTCCCTGAAGTACGAGGCGGCGACGAAGCACTCGTCGGCGGAGCCGTAGACGCCGGCCTCGCCCTTGTACCGCTCGTTGAGGTCGTCGCCGCGCACGGCCGGGGCCGGCACGCCGAGCTTCTCCAGGAACTCCCCGCCGGCCCGGCTGAGGCTGTTCTCGTCCTCCACCCCGAGGTGCCGGTGGCGACTGCCCGGCACGTAGACCTCCACCGGCCGCCCGGCCTCCAGGTAGCCCCGGTAGAGCTCGTGGCCGCGCCGCAGCCGGGCCTCGAACTCCTCGCCCGGCACGGCCCGGTCGGCCAGCGGGTGCTGGGCCGCCACCTCGATCAGCACGCCCGGCAGGTGGCGCCGTGCCCGCATGAAGGCCTGGGCCGTGGAGAGCCGCTCGCGCCACCGCCCCGCTGTAGCAGGGGACAGGGCCGCCGTGTCACGTAAGTCCATCGCAGACCGCCTCACGATATCGTCCTCACTTCGCCGCGCTCCTCGACGATGGCCCAGGTCCGGTCGAAGTGCTTCCAGCAGGCGTCGATCAGACCGAAGTCCCGGGTCCCGCGCAGTTCCAGGGACGGGGTCTCCGGGGCCCGCGCCGGCGGCAGGGTCAGCGTGACCCATCCCCAGGTCCGGTCGCAGAGAATCATCGTGGACCGCAGGTGCGTGGTGAAGAACCCGATCTCGATCGATCCGGCGGCCGTGCTGCGCGCCCCGGCCTCGCGCACGATCGACCGCAGCCGGGCCTCCACCTCGCGCACCTCGGCCGCGATCGGCGAGCGCTGGTCCCACAGCGACTCGGACTCGTCGACGTCGGCGAGGAACTGCCCGTCGGGCGTCGGCACCAGGACGCGGATCCGGGAGCCGGCCGCGAGCGCCTTCGTCAGGTAGGGCGTCTGGATCTCGATCAGCCGCTTTCCGCTGGTGGACATGATCCCGATCGACGAGGCCTTCCCGAGGTTCTCGCTCAGGGCGTTGCCGGCCTGCCCGTCCACGCTGATCCGGGCCACACCGATCTGCGTCCCCGGGGCCACCAGGTTCTGCCATTCGGCGGAGAAGGTGTGCGCGATCGAATTGCCCTTGACCCAGCCGGGCTGGGGAGTGTGCCGGACCGCCAGCCGCAGCGCCCTGGTGACGTCGTTGCGCAGGTCGGCGACGGTGCGCCAGGACCTCCAGAGCCGCTCGCGCCGCACCTTCTCGCGGAAGACGGCCAGCCGCTGCGCGTCCTCCGGCGTCGGCTGCCAGCTGTCGGTGTGCAGTTCGACGGGGTCGGCGTGGACGAACACCAGGATGGGCTTGTCCAGCGAGCGGGCGTGGTCGTACTCCCGTTCCGTGAAGCTGACGGTCCCCGCGCCGACGTCCCCGTACCGCGCTCCGAGGATGAGGACGAGGTAGTCGCAGTCGTTGATCACCCGCTCGACGACCTCCCAGGCGCCCTCCGCCCGCGCGTCGAACAGTTCCATGCCGGAGGGGATGTACCCCTCCTTGACCAGCTCGTCGATGACGGCCTCGCGGTGCTGCTTCAGGTCCAGGCTGGTCGAGCTCACGAACACCTGGTAGCGGCGCTCGTCAGGGGCGGTGCCGGCCGGCGGCGCGGTGCCCGACGACGCCGGGGCGCCGGGGTGGGCGTCGGACTCCGCCGGCCCGTAGTAGTTGAAGTTGTTCGTCACCGAGCTGCGCGGGCCGATGGCGTTGCCGGCGACGTCGGCCCCGGCACCGACCCCGCCGCCCCGCACCTCCACGTGCTCGGCCGGCCGCTCGGGCTCTCCCGGGTCCTGCGGCCTGCGCCGCCGGAAGCGCGACCCCGGCATCAGCCGGCCACCTCGCCGCCCTCGCCCAGCGCGTTCCCGGCGACATCGCCCCCCGCGGCCACCGCTCCCTCGCCCTCGGCCGACACGGCCCGCCCCGGCCCGGACACCCCGCGCGGGGTCGGCAGCGCCCCCGTGACCCTGCTGTCGGCGCCGATCGCGTTGCCCGTCACGCTCCCCCCGGCGGCGACGGCACCGCGTCCGCCGGCCCGGACGGCGCCGCCGTCGTCCTGCCCGCCGCGACGCAGCGCGTACACCGAGGCGACGAGCCCGGCGAGTCCGACGACCGCCCCGACGACGGCGCTGGCCCGCTCGGCCCCGGCGGCGTCCCCGAGCACCGCCCACAGCGCGAGCGCGACCGCAACACCCGTACAGGCCGAGGCCGTTGACCAAAACAGCAGGCGCATGTGCGATGCCCTCCATCACAGCGACAACCCGGTGAGACCGTAGTACCCGGCCCCCGCTCGCACCACGCTCCGGAAGAGCCCCGAACCGGGTCGCGCATCCGGCGACGGATACCGCCGCGCCGTCGGGACCGGCTCCCGGTGCGCCGGGTGGCCCGTACGGGGTGCCCGGAAAGGAGGGTGCGCCGGGCGGCCGGGATCGGCGCGCCCGGCGTCTTCACACCATTCGGTCCGCCCCGCTCGCCGACGACTGGTACACCCAGTGGAAGGACACCACGGCCGATCCCGACGCGCCGGTGAAAGAGACACGACCGAAACTGACCTGGTGTTCGGACCAGGACGTCCTCTGGCGGGGGTCCATCCGGACCCCCGAGATCATCCTCGCCGACGGGCTGCGACCACAGGGGGAGAAGACATCCGAGGACCAGCGCCAGTACAACTGGGTAAGCCCGAACGGCTCGGCCTGACGGCACTCCGTGGACACCGCGCTGCCCGGGGGACCACGTTCGACGGTCCCCCGGGCAGCGCGGTGTCAGCGGCCCGTAAAGTTAGCTTAGGCACACCTAATATCGAGGGCGCTTCGCCCTCGGCGCGGACAGCGGCGGTACGGACCTCACATCCCGACGCGCGCGGCCCGCTCCGGTGCGCCTGCCGGAGAGCTGCGAGAACGGGAGTGGAGATGCTGGGTGGCGGTCGGGACGCCAGACGTCCGCACGGGGAGCTGGTCGCGGACGTGCTGGCGGTGCTCTGGGCGGCCGGGGAGCCGCTGACCGCCCAGCAGGTCAAGGAGACCCTGAACCAGGGGCTGGCCCGCACCACCGTGGCGACGATCCTCACCCGCCTGCACGAGAAGGGCACCCTGGTCCGCTCCCGCCCCGGGCGGTCCTTCGCCTACGCCCCGGTGGAGGACGCCGCCGGACTGGCCGCCGGGCGGATGCGCCGGGAGCTGGAGAAGGAGCCCCAGCGCGACCTGGTGCTGAAGCGGTTCGTCTCCTCGCTGTCCGAGGACGACGAGGACGTCCTGCGCCGCCTGCTCCTCGACACCCGCCCCGAGGCCGAGGCCACTGCTGGAGCCGCCGCCGAACCCGAGGACCGCGCATGAGCCTGGTCCTGGTGCTCGTCGCCCTGGCGCTGCTGGTCCCCTGGGCCGCGGTGCCGGCGGCCCGCCGCCTGGCCGTCCTGCTGCCGCCGCGCGAGGCCTCGTTCACCCTCGCCGGCGCGGCCGTCCTGCTGGCGGGCGGCACCGCCGCGGCCCTCGTCGGCCTGTTCCACGTCCCGTTCCTGGCGGGCCTGGAGCACCTGCCGCTGTCGCGCGTCCTCGCCCGGTGGCCCGCCGTGGTGCCGGTGTCCGGCGCCGCCGGGGCGCTGCTTGCCGTCCAGGCCGTACGGCTGGGGCGGCGGTGGCGGAGGCAGCGCGCGCTGCTGGCCCGCGCCTGGGAGCTGACCGGCGGCGCGACCAGCGACGGCGACCTGCTCGTGGTGGCGGGCGAGGAGGCGGAGGCCTTCGCCCTGCCCGCCCACCGGGGGCGTCCCGGCCGGGTCGTCGTCTCGGCCGGCATGCTCCGCGCGCTGGGGCCGACGGAGCGGGCGGTGCTGCTCGCCCACGAGCGCGCCCACCTGCGCGGGCGCCACCACCTGCTCTCGGCCGCGGCGGACCTCGCCGCCGCCGTCCACCCGGCGCTGGGCCGGCTGCGGGCCGACCTCGACTTCCACCTGGAGCGGTGGGCCGACGAGCAGGCCGCCCGCGCGGTCGCCGACCGGCGTACCGCCGCGACGGCCATCGCCCGGGCGGCCCTGGCCGGGTCGCCGTCCGTCCGCCACGCCACGGGCCCGCTGCTGTCGGTGAGCTCCGGTCCGGTGCCCCAGCGCGTCCAGGCGCTCCTGGGCCCCGCGCCCGCCCGGCCGACCGGGCAGCGGGCGCGGGCCGCCGTCGCCCTGCTCGCGGCCGTCGCGGTCGCGGCCCTGCTCGGCGTGGGCCTGGCCTACGGGCTGCACGAGTACGTCGAGTACGCGGCCCGGGCCCTGCTGGCGCACGGCGCCGTTTGACGACATCGATGTAGACCAACTGTTCGGGCCCGGGTATGGTGAGCCTCGGCTTGCGCGCGCGGGCCGTGCCGCCGTCGTCCGTCGACGGTCAGCCGTCCGTCGGGGACCGTGTCCACCCGGTCCCGGGGCCCGGCGCTCCCGTGCGGATGCCACCCCTGTGGCCCCCGGCCCGAGAACACGGCGGCCTTCCCGGACGATTGGACCTGCTGTGTACGACGGGAGGACGGGGTCGACGAGCCCCTTCGAACAGACCGTCTACCTCCTGTCGACGGCCGGCCGGGCGGCCGACCGCCTGCTGGCCGACCGCCTCGACTCGCGCGGGATGGGCCGCGCCCACCAGACGCTGCTGTCCGCGCTCGCCCAGCTGGGGCCGCACGGGCGCCACGACCTCGTCGAGCGCGCCGCCGTGACCGGGACCGACGCCGACCAGGCGCTGGACGACCTGCTGTCGGCGGGCCTGGTGCACTCCATGGTCGTCCACATCGGCGGACGGCAGGAAGTGCTGACGATCACCCCGGCCGGACAGGCGGCGCTGGACGTGCTGCACGAGGACGCCTCCGCCGTCCAGGAGGACCTGCTCGCCCCGTTGACGAAGGGCCAGCGCGCCGAGCTCAACTCCCTGCTGCGGCGGGTGTGCGCGGCGGCCGGCCGCGGCGCGGGACGCCGTACGCCCGCGCGGCCGGGCCCCCGCTGGGTGCTGACCGGCGGACAGCGCCGGAGGTGGGTCGTCGAGCAGGACGCCGCCGCCGGTGCGGCCGCGCGCCCGGACAGGGCCGCGCCCGGCCGGTGAGCACGGCGCCGCGACCGGCGGGGCTCCCGTAGCCGGTGCGGCGCCGGGTCAGCGCACGCTGCCCGCGGGCTGTTTGGTCACGGACGGTGCGGACAACGGCCCCCCGAGCGGCAGGACGTGGTCGGCGCGGCCGGTGACCAGGGGACGGTCGTGGCTGACCAGGACGACCGCCAGGCCCCGGCCGGTGCGCAGGCCGTCGAGGAGGTCCATGAGCGCGGCGGCGGTGTCGGTGTCGAGGGCGGAGGTGACCTCGTCGCAGAGCAGCACGTCGGGTTCGGCGGCCAGGGCGCGGGCCAGCGAGACCCGCTGGCGCTGCCCGCCGGAGAGCTCGTGGGGGTGGCGGGCCGCGTAGTGCGCGGGCAACCCGACGGCGTCGAGCAGTTCGGCGACGCGCTCCTCGCACCGGGCGGCGGGCAGGGCGAAGTGCAGCTTCAGCGGCCGGGTGAGGGTGGCGCCGACGGTGCGGGCGGGGTTGAGGGCGCCGAGGGGGTTCTGCGGGACGAGCTGGATGCGGCGGCGCTGGTCGCGAGTGCGGCGCCGGTAGGAGGCGGCCAGCGGCTGGTCGTGGAGCGTGAGGGTGCCGGTGTCGGGCGTGTGGAGTCCGGCGAGGGTGCGGACCAGGGTGGTCTTGCCGCAGCCTGACGGGCCGACAATTCCGGTGAGGGTGCCCGGGGTCAGGTCGAGGTCGACGTCCGCGAGGACGGTGCGCCGGGTGCGGCCGCTGCCCGTGTGGGCGCCGAGTGCCCGCACGCTCAGCACGGGGCCGCCGCCCTCGGCAGGCCGGGGCCCGCTCTCGGCCACCACCGTCGCCGGGCGGGCCGGCGCGGCCAGCGCGGACGGCGCGGACGGCGGGGCCTGCGCGGGCCACAGGGCGAGGGCGTCGTCGGCGCAGCGGGCGACGAAGTCGGGGTCGTGGCTGGTGAAGGCGATGGCGATGCCGTCGCGCTCGGCGATGGAGCGCAGCAGCTCGGCGATGTCGTCGCGCAGGGCGGCGTCGAGGCCCGCGGTGGGTTCGTCGAGCAGGAGGATCTCCGGCCGCCGGGCGAGGGCCCGGGCGAGGGCGACCCGGCGCTGCTGGCCGCCGGACAGCCCCGCGGTGCGGCGGTGTTCGAGGCGCTCGTCGGCGGGCAGCCGGACGGTGCGCAGCAGTTCGGGTACGGAGGTGCGGCGGCGGTCGGCGGCGGTCTCGGTGACGAGGCGCTCGACGCGCATCCGCGGGTTGAGGCCGGAGCCCGGGTCCTGGCCGACGAAGGCGAGCCGGTGGCGGCGGAGGCGGCGCAGTTCCTCGGGCGGCAGGGCGAGGATGTCCTGGCCGAGGACGTCGACGCCGCCGGCGCTGACGCGGGCGCCGGGCGGGAGGGCGCCGACGAGGGCGCGCAGCAGGGTGGTCTTGCCGGCGCCGGAGGGGCCGGTGATGGCGTGGACCCGGCCCGGGACGAGGGCGAGGTCGGCGTCGGTGAGCAGGGGCGTGTCCCCGAGCATGACGGTCAGGCCGGTGGCGCGGGCGGCGGGGTCGGGGGCGCTCACAACGGGGTTGCTCACAGCGGGGGTGCTCACAGCGGGGTCTCCGGGGTGGGCCGGGCGGGGGCGAGGGCTTCGGCGGCGAGGTTGACGCTGATGGCGAGCAGGCCGATGGCCAGGCAGGGCGCGCCGACGGCCCAGGGGTTGAGGGTGATGCCCGCCGCGTTCTCGCGGATCATCAGCGCCCAGTCGGCCTCGGGTGGTTGGGGGCCGAGCTGGAGGAACGCGGCGACGGAGACGATGTAGACGCCTTCGACGAAGCGCAGGCCGAACAGCGCCAGCAGGGTGGAGCGCAGGTTGGGCAGGACCTCGCGGAGCATCAGGTGCCCCAGCCGTTCGCCGCCCGCGGCCGCCGCCTCGATGTAGCCGGTGGCGGCGATGGGGGCGGCCGCGGCGGCGACGATGCGCACCGCGTACGGGATGCCCAGGAGGACGGCGGCGGCCGCGACGGCCAGGCGTCCCCCGGCGGGCCAGGCCAGGGCGATGAGCATGATGGCGAGGACGGAGGGCAGGAGGATCGTCAGGTCGGCGAGGCGTTCGATCCACCGGCCCAGCCGGGGCCGCAGGGCGGCGAGGATGCCGAGGGCGGTGGCGGCGGCGGTGACGACGAGGGCGATGGCCAGGGCGGTGGCGATCAGGGGCGCGCCGCCGGTCAGCAGGCGGCTGAGGACGTCGCGGCCGAGCTGGTCGCCGCCGAGCGGCGCGTCGGCGCCGGCCCCGGCGTACGGGAAGGTGACCGGGGTGTCGATCGGGTGGGGCGCCAGGAGCGGCCCCACGAGGGCGAGGAGGACGAGGAGCAGCGCGGGGACGGCGCGGACGAGGGCGCGCGCCGTGCGCCGGGTGGCGGGCGCGGGGGCCGCTGCTGTCGGGGCGTCGGCGGTCATCGGCGCTCCTCTCCGAGGGCGGTGGTGCGGACGAGGTCGGCCAGCAGCAGGAGCAGGCTGATGGCGGCGCCGGCCGCGGCCACGACGCCGGCGATGAGCGGGGTGTCGCGGTCGGTGATGGCTCCGGCCAGGACGGCGCCGATGCCGGGGTAGTTGAAGAGGGTCTCGACGACGACGGTGCCGCCCAGCAGCATGCCGGCGGAGGTGGCGATACCGACGGCGATGGCGGGCAGCGCGCCGGGGAGTATGTGGTGGCCGAGGACGCGCCGGCGCGGCAGGCCGTCGAGGACGGCGGCCTGGACGTGCGGCAGCGCGGCCTGGTCGGCGAGGGCGCCGCGCACGATGCGGGTGTTCCAGCCGATCTGGGGGACGGCCAGGGAGAGCAGTGGCAGGACGAGCATGGTCCAGGATTCGGGGGCGCCGTCGGGGCCGGTGAGGGTGACGGCGGGCAGCCAGCCGGTCCACTGGGAGAGCAGGAGCAGCAGGGCGACGGAGACGACGAACTCCGGCAGGGCGAAGGCGGCGGTGGAGAGCGCGTCGACGGCGCGGTCGGTGCGCCCGCCGGGGCGCAGCGCGGCCCAACTCCCCAGGGCGAGGGCGCCGATGGTGCTCAGGGCGAGGGCCAGGGTGCCGAGCAGCAGGGTGTTGGGGAAGGGGCCGGCGAGGACGTCGGTGACGTGCTGGCCGCGCGCGGTGGTGCCGAGGTCGCCGGTGGGCAGGCCGGTCATCCAGTCCCAGAAGCGTTCCGCGACCGGGCGGTCGAGTCCGAGGGCGGTGCGGCGGGCGGCGAGGTCGGCGGCGGTGACGCCGCGGTCGGAGGTCGCGCCGGCGGCGTCGCCGGGGAGGAGCTCGACGGCGGCGAAGACGCCGGCGAGCAGGACGACGAGCATGGCCAGGCGCCGGGCGGCCTGCCGGGCGACCCGGCCCGCACCGGGGAGGATGCGGGCCGGGACGCTGTGCGGCTGAAGGGTGGTCAACGGGACAGCCAGGTCTTCTCGAGCTGGACGCGGCCGTAGCCGGGGAGCTTGGGCAGGTCGCGCACGGCGGCACCGGCGAGGTCGATGCCGTCGGCCATGCCCCACAGCAGGTAGCCGGACCTGGCGAACTCGATCTCCTGGAGCTGGTGCAGCAGCGTGCCGCGCGCGGCGGCGTCGGCGGTGCCCATGGCGGTGCGGTAGGCCTCGTCGAAGGCGGGGTCCTTGAAGCCGGACTCGTTCTGGCCGGCGTCGGAGAGCATCGTCTTGGCGGCGAAGAAGACGACCGAGTCGTTGGTGCCCCAGTACGTCGTGTAGAGCGTGCCCTTGAGCCAGGTGGCGTCCCAGAACACCTTGGAGTCCTGCTTGACGACGTTGATCTTCACGCCGGCCTCGCGGACCTGGGTGGCGAACAGGGTCGCGGACTCGGCCAGGCCGGAGATGTCCTCGGTGGTGATGAGGTCGTAGGTCCGGGAGGTGTCGAATCCGGCGTCCGCGAGGAGCTGCTTGGCCTTGGCGAGGTCGCGGGTGCGCTGGGGGATGTCCTTGGCGAGGGCGGGGTCGCCGGTGCCGAGGATGTCGTTGGCGACGCTGCCGTAGCCGGAGAGGACCTGCTTGACCATCGCGTCGCGGTCGACCGCCAGCTTCAGCGCCTCGCGCACCCGGGGGTCGGCGAAGGGGCCGTCGGCGGTGCGCATGACGATCGGCATCGCCATGTCGTTGGGGCGGCGCAGGATCTGAACGTCCTTGCGGGCCTCGGCGGTGCGGGCGGCGACGGCGCCGACGTTGGAGGCGACGTCGATCTGCCCGGCGAGCAGGGCGTTCGCCATGGCCTGGGGGCTCTCGAAGAGGCGGACCTCGACGGCGTCGAGGAGGACCTTGCCGCCGTACCAGTGGTCGTTGCGCACCAGGCGGGCGTTGCCGTCGCGGTACCAGTCGAGCTTGAACGGGCCGGTGCCGGGGGCTCCGGCGATCGCGTCGTCCTTGGTGTCCTTCTTGAGGACGAAGGTGGTGAGGCGGGTCTGCAGCGGCAGGTCCGCGTTGGGGTAGTCGGAGACCAGGACGACGGTCTTCGGGTCCTCGGCCCTGATGCCCTCGGGCTGGATGCCGGGCAGGCGGCTCTTTCCGGCCGGGGTGTCGCGCAGGCGCCGCAACGACCAGATGACGTCGTCGGCGGTGACGGGGGTGCCGTCGTGGAAGACGGCGCCGTCGGCGATCGTGAAGCGCCAGGTCGTCAGGTCCTCCGACGGCTTCCAGGAGGCGGCCAGGCGCGGGACGGTGTTGGCGGTGTCCCCGGGTATCGCGAGGGTGTCGTAGAGCAGGCTGATGATCAGGTAGTCGCTCTCGTTGGCCTGGGTGCCGTGCGGGTCACGGGTGATCGCCGAGGCCTTGCCGAGGGCGCCGACCTTCAGCGTTCCCCCGGCGCGGGGCTGCGCGGACGCCGTACCGGCCGGTGCGGCGTCCTTGGATCCGCCCGTGCCGCTGCCGCAGGCTGCCAGCGCACCGGCCGCCCCGATACCGGCACCGGCCCACAGCAACTGTCGTCGGGTGACGCGCACGTTCGTTCCTCGATTCGGATTGCGCTCGATTTGCTTAGGCTTACCTACCCTAAGTTCGAGGCCGCCCGCAAGCCGCCCGGCGGAGCGCACCCTCGTTCCGGCCGTGCGCCCCTCGCTCCCAAAACGCCGCGTGAGCAGCAGAATTGACCCTGAGCGGCCTGTGCGCCGCCGCCGGAAGCCGAGACTACGTAAATGTAGACATCCGATTTGGGTAAGGCTTGCCTTACTTCGAAGTCGTTGTTACGTTCATGTCGTCCGGCCGTTCGAGCCGCCCCGGACCCACGCCCCACGCGCTGCTCCCGCCCGTCCCACACCGGTGCGGTGATGCCGCGTGCTCGCACACCTCTCCCGTCCCGCCCCCGGAAGGTCCCGCCGTGCCCACCTGCCCTGCCCCGGTACGCCGCCTCGACACCGCCACCGCCACGGAACTGACCGACACCGCCGCCGAGTTGCTGGCCCGCCACGGCTCCGCCACCAGCCCCGACCTGCTGGCCGACCTGCCCGCGACCCGCACCCGGCTCAGCGCGGAACTCCGGCACGCGCTGCGCCCGGTGGACACCGCCGACGGCCTGTTCGTGCTGCGCGGCCTGCGCCCCGACGACACCGAACTCGGCCCCACCCCCGGCCACTGGTCGACCGTCGGCGACGCCGGCGCGCTGTGGGACGTGACGCTGCTGCTGGTCTCCGCCCTGATGGGCACCCCGATCGCCTGGGACGGCCAGCAGGACGGCCGGTTCGTGCACAACATCGTGCCCTCGCCCGGCCGCGAGAGCGAGCAGACCGGCGCCTCCAGCTCCGTCCTGCTCACCCCGCACACCGAGGACGCCTTCCACCCCGGCCGCGCCCACCTGCTGCTGCTCTGCTGCATGCGCAACCACGACCGGATCGCCACCACCGCGGCCGGCGTACGGCTGACCGCGCTCGCCCAGGCCGACCTGGACCAGCTGAAGCGGCCCGTCGCGCCGATCCTGCCCGACGACGCCTACGAGCAGGCCCAGCAGTTCCCCGGACGGCCCGCCCCGGTGCCCACCCTCTTCGACTCCCCCGACGGCCTGACCATGCGCTACGACCCCGCCTACACCCCGCTGGAGGGGACGGACGAGGCCTGGCGCGGCGCCTACGAGCGCCTGGGCGAAGAGCTGGCCCGGGTGTCCGTCGCGGTGAGCCTGGAGCCGGGCGACGTCCTGGTCGTCGACAACGACCTCGTCGTCCACGGCCGCGTCCCCTTCCGGGCCCGCTACGACGGCACCGACCGCTGGCTCAAGCGCGCCTCCGTCCGGGTCCAGGACCGCCCCACCCGCCCGCTCGCCGAGCACGACGAGCACGGCTACGGCCAGGCCGCCCTCACCGCCTGGGCCTCCTGACCGCCCGCTCTCCCCCCTGCTTTCCAGACGCCGCCTCACCGAACCGAAAGGGCACCCGCGTGGACCGGGACGACACCACCCTGCGCGTACTCTCCACCAGCGACCTCGCCGGCCTGGACATCACCCTGGCCGACGTCGTCGACACCGTCGAACAGGCCTACCGCACCCTGGCCGCCGGCCGGTCCGACAACCCCCGCAAGCTCACCGTCCAGCCCGCCGACGGCCACTCCGTCTCCTACGCCATGCTCGGCCGCGACGGGGTGCGCAACGTCGTCGCGTTCAAGACCTCGTACAAGCACGGCCTGGACAAGGGCCGCGACGAGCAGCACTACTACACGACGCTGACCGTCTACGACGACGTCACCGGCCTGCCGGTCGCCATGATGGACTGCTCCCGCATCGGCTCGCTGCGCACCCCGGCCGTCTCCGCCCTGCTGGCCCGCGAGTGCGCCTCCCCCGACGCCGCCACCGCGCTGGTGATCGGCACCGGCACCCAGGGCCGCCTCGCGCTGCCGTTCCTGCTCACCACGCTGCCCGGGCTGAAGCGCCTGCTGCTCTCCGGCACCCACCCCGACGGCATCGCCGCCGTCCGCCAGGAGCTGGAGCGCCACTTCCCCAGCCGCGAGCTGGAGTTGGTCACCGACCTCGAAGCGGCCGCCCGGGACGCGGACGTCATCGTCGCCACCGCCGGCGGCCACACCCCCGCCGCCGTCGAGGCCGACTGGCTGAAGCCCGGCGCGACCGCGATCCTCGTCGGCCACGGCCTCGCCCCGTCCACGCTGCACCGCGCGGACCGGGTGATCGCCACCAGCGAGGCCCAGATGCGCGTCACCGGCACCGACATGGCCGACGCCGACGGCACCCTGCCCGCCGTCGACCTGGAACTGCCCGCCGCCGTCTCCGGCGCCTCCAACGCCCGTACCGCACCCGACCAGCGGATCTTCGCCTACAACAGCGGCCTGGTCGTCACCGACATCGCGCTCGGCCACCGCTTCGCCCAACTCGCCGCCGACCAGGGCCTGGGCACCGAGGTGGACCTGTGGCGCTGACCCTGCCCGCCCACCCCGACCCACTCGCCGAGCGCCTCCACGCGAGCGGCCTGCTCCACGAACTCGCCCACGGCCTCGGCGGAGGGTTCCACTACCTGCTGCCCGAGCGCTTCGACGCCAACCTCGCCGCGTTCCGCGCCGTCCTCGCCGACACCGGCGTGGACGGGCGGGTCTACTACGCCAAGAAGGCCAACAAGGCCGCCGCGTTCGTCGAACGCTGCGCCGCCACCGGGGCCGGGGTCGACGTCGCCTCGCTCGGCGAACTGCGCGAGGCGCTCGGCCACGGCGTGCGCGGCGAGGACCTCGTCGTCACCGGCCCCGCCAAGTCCGAGGCCCTGCTGCGCATCGCGGCCCTCCAGGGCGCGCTGATCGCCGTCGACGCCCTCGACGAACTGGAGCGCGTCCTGCACCTGGACGTCCCCCGGCCCGTCCGCCTCCTGCTGCGCCGTCACCCGCCCGCCCAGCCCCGCAGCCGCTTCGGCCTCGACGACGACCAGCTGGACGCCGCGCTGTCGCGCTGCGCCGCGGCCGGTGGGCGGGTCCGGATGGAGGGCTTCAGCTTCCACCTGTCCGGCTACGAGGTGCGGCCGCGCACCGACCTCGCGGGCGAACTCGTCGACCTGTGCCTCAAGGCCCGGACGATGGGCCTGCCGGCGGACCGGATCAGCATCGGCGGCGGCTTCGCCGTCGACTACGTGCCCGCCGACGCCTGGGAGCTGTTCCTCGCCGAGCAGGAGCCCGGGCACTACCACGGCGGCCGGACGTTCACCACGGGCGACTTCTACCCCTACCACTCCCCCGTCGCCGGGGCCGACGCGCTGCGCTCGATCCTCACCGGCCGCCCGGGCGGCCAGGGGCCAGACCTGGCCGAGCGGCTGCGGGAGGCCGGCGTGACGCTGCTGCTGGAACCCGGACGCGCGCTGCTCGACCGGGCCGGCTCCTCCGTCTTCGTCGTCCAGGGCGTCAAGGACCGGGCCGGATACGGCATCGTCACCGTCGACGGCACCAGCCTGAGCCTGTCCGAGCAGTGGTTCAACAGCGAGTACCTGCCCGAGCCCGTACTCCTTCCCCGCTCTCCCGGCCAGCCGGCCGAGGAGTACCGGGCGTGCGTCGGCGGCGCCAGCTGCCTCGACTCCGACCTCCTGACCTGGCGCAAGATCCCCTTCCCCGCCCGGCCCCGGGTCGGCGACCTCCTCGTCTACCCCAACACCGCCGGCTACCAGATGGACTCCAACGAGTCCCCCTTCCACGACCTCCCCCTGCCGGCCAAGGTCGTCGTCCAGCACGAGGACGGCCGACCGCGCTGGCGCCTCGACCGCCGCCCCGCCCTCTGATCCCACTGATCCGACGCCGCCCACCGCGCTCACCAGGAAGCCCCCCGCCATGACCGACGCCCTGCACCGCCCCCCGGTGGTCACCCGGATCTCCGACCTCATCGGCTACACCCCGCTGTTCGAACTCGCCCGCGCCGACAACGGCGCCCGCCTGTTCCTCAAACTGGAGATGTTCAACCCCACCGGCAGCGCCAAGATCCGCATGGCCCGGCAGATGGTCCTCGACGCCGAGGAGCGCGGACAGCTGCGCGAGGGCGGCCACATCATCGAGTCCACCTCCGGCAACACCGGCCTCGGGCTGGCCGTGGTCGCCGCCGAACGCGGCTACCGCTTCACCGCCGTCGTCGACAACCACGCCGCCGCCGACAAGCTGCGCGGCATGAAGGCCATGGGCACCGAGCTGGTGTACGTCGACGCGGACACCGACGGCGAGGAGCTGCACACCGCCGCCCGCGAGGAGCTCGCCGAGGAGATGGCCCGCGGCAAGGACAACACCTTCTTCACCGAGCAGCACAACAACCCCAGCAACGCGGTCGGTTACCACGCGGTCGGCCGGGAGATCGCCCAGGCCCTGGACAACCGGGTCGACGTGCTGGTCGGCGCCGTCGGCACCGGCGGCGGGCTGTGCGGCACCGCCCGCGAGCTCAAGGCGTACGTGCCGGACGTGACGGTCGTCGGCGTCGAGCCGAAGGGCTCCATCGCCTTCGGCCCGCCCGCCCACGACTACTACCAGTCCGGCACCGGCACCCCCGAGGGCGCCACCATCGGCCTGCTCGTCGACTACGACCTCATCGACGAGGGCGTCAAGGTCGGCGACATCGAGGCCTTCGCCACCGCCCGCGTCGTCGCCCGCCGCACCGGGCTGCTCATCGGCGGCTCCGCCGGCGGCGTCGTCCACGACGCCCTGGCCCGCCTGACGACCCTGCCGCCGGACGCCGTTATGGTCGCGTTCATCAACGACGGCGGGGAGAAGTACCTGGACACCGTCTTCAACGACGACTGGATGACGGCCCGCGACCTCCTCGACGAGGCCGTCGAGACCAACATCGACGAATCCCTCGCCAAACTCCGCAGGCCCTGACACCTCCAGAGACGTGACACCCAGAGACGTGACACCCACCATGCAGCAGCTGACCACCCTGGCGCGCGACAGCCGCGCGCTCGCCGCCCTCGCCGTACCGCTCGCCCTCACCCAGCTCGCCCAGGTCGCCCTCACCACCACCGACACGATCATGATGGGCGTCCTGGGCACCGAGGCCCTCGCGGCCGGCGGCCTCGCCCTGGTGATCTTCAACCAGCTCCGCACCATGGGCGTCGGGCTGGTCACCTCCGTCGGCAACCAGGTGGCGGCCGCGGCGGCCCGGGCCGAACGCGCCGGAACCGCCGAGCCCACTGGAACCGACGCCGACACCGACACCGCCGACCAGGAAGTCCGGGGCCTGGTGCGGGCCGCGATGGCCGTCGCCACCCTCGCCGGACTGGCCGGCGCCGTCCTGATGGTCCTCATCGGCCAGGCCGCCACCTGGCTCGGCCAGGACGCGGAGGTCGCCCACCGCGCCCAGGGCATGCTCGCCGCCCTCGCCCCCGGCCTCGTGCCCTGCCTCTGGTTCCAGGCGATCCGCCAGTTCACCGTCGGCATGCGCCGCCCCCAGGCCCTGCTGCGGATCACCCTCGCCTCCGTCGCCGTCAACGCCGCCCTCAACTGGGCCTTCATCCATGGCACCTGGGGCCTGCCCCGGCTCGGCCTCACCGGCATCGGCGTCGCCACCAGCAGCGTCTACCTGCTGTCCTTCCTCGCCCTCTACGCCTCCGCCCGCCGCGACGACCGGCTGGCGCCGCTGCTGAGCCTGGACTTCTGGCGCGCCGACGCCGCGACCGTCCGCCGCCTGCTCGGCCTCGGCACGCCGATCGCCGCCACCTACGGCTCCGAGGCCGGGTTCTTCTCCGTCACCGCGCTGCTCGCCGGCAGCTTCGGCCCCGCCGCGCTCGCCGCCCACACCGCCGTCAACCAGCTGATCTACATCGTCTTCCAGGTCGCCGTCGGCCTCTCGCACGCCGCGTCCATCAACGTCAGCCGCGAACTCGCCCTCGGCGAGTACGCCGCCGCCCGCCGCATCAAGAACACCGCGCTCGCCTGCGGCGCCGTGGTGATGACGGTCGTCGGCACCCTCTACCTCGCGCTCCCGGACCTCGTCCTGCGCCCCTACTTCGACCCGAACGCGCCCACCGACCAGCAGGGCCTGGAGATCGCCACCGGCCTGCTCGTCGTCGTCGCCGTCCTGCAGTTCTTCGACTGCGCCCAGAACATCGGCGTCGGCCTGCTGCGCGGCCTCGACGACACCAGGAGCGGCTTCCGCATCACCCTCGTCGGCTACTGGGCCGTCGGCCTGCCCGCCTCCTGGCTCCTCGCCTACCCCCTCGGCGGCGAGACCCGCGGCCTCTGGTTCGGCCTGCTGATCGGCCTCGCCACCACCGCGGTCCTCCTCCTCCGCCGCTACGGCCGCGCCCTCACCGCCAGGGCCGCCGCAGCACCCGACGCCGTCGCCGCCGGTGCCTGACAGCCCGTCGGCGGTGCCGGAGGGCGGGCGCCACCCCGCCCGCCCTCCGGCGCACCACCCTGCTCCGCATCCACCCACCACCACGTGAGACTCCCCCATGCACGCTGCCTCGCTCGCCGCCACCGCCACCCCGTACGTCCTGCCCCCGCTGTGGCGCGTCCTGACCAAGGCCGGCTACTTCCTCGGCCTCAGCGCGGCCATCGGCACCACCGTCACCTACGCCACCACCGTCCGCCCCGCCCTGCGCGGCGCGGACCCCGACGACTCCAGGGTCCTGCGCGCCAGGGCCGCGACCTACCTGGCCGTGTCCGGCGTGGTCCTCCTGGTCGCCGGCTACTTCCAGCTCGCCGCCCGCCTCGCCCGCGCCGGCAAGGGCATGCCCTTCGGTGACGCCCTCGCCCCCGGCAGGCTCTGGGACTACCTCCAGGCGCCGGCCGCCAAGGGCGCCTGGATCGCCCAGGGCACCGTCTACCTCGTCCAGAACGCCGTCCTGGCCGCGACGGCCGTCCTGCTGGCCGCCCTGTTCGTCCCGGCCGTACGCCGCCACGTCGACGCGATAGCGCTCACCGCGCTGCCGGCCGCCCTCGCCGTCACCCTGATCGCCGCCGTCCCGACCAGCACCCCCGCCGGACTCGACCGCTGGCTCGACCTCCTCCTCGACCAGGCGCACATCGTCTCGGGCACCGTCTGGCTCGGCGGCCTCGCCCTGCTCGTCGCCCTCGCCGGCACCCGCGGCCGGCTCGGCACGGGCGCCGGCCTGGTGTGGGCGGACCTGTGGCGCCGCTTCAGCCTGGTCGCCATGGTCTGCGTCGCCGCCGTCACCGTCTCCGGCCTCTGGCTCAGCTGGAAGCACGTCGGCGCGGTCTCCCAGCTGTGGACCACCGGCTACGGCCTCGCCCTGCTCGTCAAGGTCCTCCTCGTCCTCGGCCTCGTCACCGCCGGCGCCTTCAACCAGTTCTGGCTGATGCCCCGCATCGCCCACGCCCGGCGCACCGACGACACCTCCTCCCTGCTCCACCTCACGCTGCGGCACTTCCCGAAGGTCGTGTGGGGAGAGGTCGCCCTCGGCGTCGCCGTCCTGGCGGTCGTCCCGTTCATCACCGGATCGGCGCGCGCCGAGGCCGCGGACGCCAAGGCCGTCTCCTCCGGCACCGTCTTCGCGGCCGGCGCCGCCCTCGTGCTGGCCCTCGGCGTCTCCCTCTACGCCACCGCCAAGGCCTCCGACGCCCTGGCCCGCCGTCAGGGCGCCACCGCCTGACGACGGACGTGGGGCCGCCGCCCCCGGGCGGCGGCCCCCCCGGTGCCGCCCCCGCGGCCGGCGGCACAAACCGCGCCCCCCCACCCCCCGCGGGGGGGGCCGGGCCGGGGCCGGGCGGGGCTTAGCCCCCCCCACACC
>NZ_JBHVVE010000009.1:0-40138 GCF_042883725.1 Kitasatospora sp. NPDC058184 | reverse complement strand
GCCCCGCGCGGCCCCCCTCCCCCCCCCCCCCAGGCCCCCCCCCCCCGGGCCCCCCGGTCTGGCCCCCCCCCCCGCCCCCGGCCGGGGGGCCCCCCCCCCCGGGTCGGCGGCCCCACGTGTCCCTCCGCCGAGGCCTGCGACACATCCGGCTCCAGCCGACCCTCGTCGAGGGAGGCCTGACCGGTACCGGTCTGTCATTCGCCCCACCGACTCCGCCCTGAGAACCTCAGTAACGTCGCCACCTCCTCTTCTTCTGCTGCTGCCGCCAGTGGGTGAGGTTCTGCCGAGTGGCGGCGATGTCCGGATGGTCCGGGCCGAGGTGGCGCAGTTGCTCGTCCAGAAGCTCTTCCAGGGCTGCCACCGCCGCGCGCACATCGCCGGAACGACCGAGCCAGAAGGCCAACGCCGCCCGGCTCTTGAAGGTGACCGGACGGTGATCGGGAGTCCGGAGGTACCGCCCGTACGGGTCTTCCTCCGGTCTGCCGTGCAGTACGTGGAGCTGGTCCCTCAGCAGGCCGGCCAGCACCTTGACGGCCTTGCGCGGGTCGCCCGACTCCCCCAGCCAGTGTCCGTATCCGTAGCGCAGGTCGAAGAACGCCGCGAACCGCCGCCCGAACCTGCCTGACGATGCCTCGACGATCTGCCGGTAGGCGAGTGCGGCCCCCGCGGGATCGCCGCTTCGACCCAGCCAGTCGGCGGCCTCGGCCCGCAAGGCGTATTCGTCGAACACGTCGACCTGCCTGTGGTCCTGGCCGTGTTGTTCGTCGTCGACCAAGTCCCGGAAGACAGCGGCGACTTCGACCAGGTCGCCGTTCTGCGCCAGCCAATGGGCCAGACGCCGACGCAGCTTGGTGACACGTTCGGCGCTCGCGGGCCACAGGATGCCGTACAACCCGGGCGGCACGGCGGCCGACTCGCGCACCTGGACGTCGATCACGCCACGGTATTCCGCGATGGCGCCGGCGAGGTCGCCGGCTGCCGCGCAGGCCTCGGCGAGGGCGGCCCTGACCTCCCCCGTCCCAGGATGATCCGCGCCCGCCTCCTCGGCGACCCCGGCCAGGAACGATCGGAGGTAGGCCACCGCCTGCTCAGGCCTGCCCTCCGCCACGAGGGTCTCGCCCATCCGGACGGCCAGCTTGTTCTCCCGGTAGCCCAGTCTGCGCCGGTACGGCCCGCGCAGCAGTGCCCCGAGGTTCCCGTGCAGTGTCGCTGCCGAGACCTCGGGCGGACTCGGCGGGTTCGCCCTCCTCACCCCGGAGAGCAAGGACTCGACCTCCTCCGCTCTGAGCGCCTGTCCGTAGAACGCGTCGTACCTGGGCTCCCAACCGCGCTCGGGGTTCACCACCGTCCCGGCCAGGAGTGCCTCGACGGCGAGGTCGATCGACTCATCCGACCGGTGCGCCGGCACGCTCTCGTGGGCTGCCCGCTGCACCAGGGGGTGGACGCGGACCCTCCGCTGCTCGTTCGAAGGGTCGTGCTCGACCAGGCAGCACCGGTGCAACAGGTCGAGCAGCCGGTCGCTTCCGGTCTCCTTGGCCTCTTCCCCGGGCTGTCGCAGGGCCTGCCCGGTGAGCCTGTCCACCACGGGCCGGGGTACTCCCGCCGGGTCCAGCGGAGCGAGCAGTTCCAGCAGCCGCCGGGCAGCCGGATCAACCTGTCGCAGGGCCTGGTCCCAGATGTGCGGGAGTGGTTCGCCCTGTCCGTCCGGCAGCCTGCCCGGGGCCGGCACCAGGTCGGCCAGCCGGTGTTCCCCGTCCCGCAGCCGGTCCAGGTACTCCGCGCAGCTCAGCCCGGTGCCGGTCAGGTACCGGGCGGCCTGCGCGAGGGCGAGCGGAAGGCGACCCAACTCCTCGGCCAGCACCGAGAGTTGCCCGGGCGACTCGGCCCGGTCTGCGGTGTTCAGCACCGCCGTGAGGTAGTCGTGGGCCTCGGCGGGGCTGAACACGGGCACGGTGACCACGTGCCGGTCCGACCCCTCGCGCGCCACGTCCCGGCGCCAGCTGGTGATCACGGTCCGCCCGTGCGGGTCGTCCGGTGGCCAGAGCCCGCGCAGGTCTTCGGGGTCGGCCAGGCCGTCCAGCACGATCATCCAGCGCACCGTCTGCCCGGCTCCGCCCGGCCGCAACCAGGCGAGGAACTCCCGCGCACCAAGCTCGGCGTCGCCCGGTTCGGTGCCGTTCAGCTCGGCCATGGTCCGGGCGTAGGCGGCCAGGATCGCCGCCCGGCTACCGGCGGCGGCCCAGACCAGCAGGTCGAGCCGCCCCTGCTGCCAGGCGGTGCGGGCTTCGTACGCGGCCAGCTGGGTCTTGCCGACCCCGGCGGTCCCGAGCAGGACCCGGTATCCCGCCGGTGCGTCGGGCAGGGGCCGGTGCTGGAAGCGGTGCGCGGCGTTCGGCACGACGCCGACCTGGAGCGGGTAACCCGCGGGCGCCCGACGACCGGTGAAGTACGACACCTGGTCCGCGTGGCCGACCGCGACGCTGTGGTTCTCCGCCCGCACCTCGGCGCCGGACGGCGCTGCTGGGCTCTGCTCCGCCGGTCCGTTCAGCCCTCGGTCGGATCCGGCACCGAAGGGCGGCCGAGGGACACACCCCCGTGGATCACCCCGGCGGCGACCGAGCCGCGATTGGCACTGACCTGCACGTTCCCGCCGACGGCCAGCCCGCCGGCCCCGGCCGAGACCTGGGAACCCCGGGCCGCGGCCTCCTCCAGCAGAGCCCGCAGCGCCTCGCCGGCCCGCTCCCGCTCCTCCTCCGGCAGAGCCTCCAGGAAGGCCTCGAACCTGGCCTGCCAGGAGGCCTCCTGACGGATCCGGAGCCGCTCCAGCTGCCCGGCCTCGGCGCCGGCGAGCTCGGCAGCGGTGCGGTCGAGCCGCTCCAGTTCGACGGTCTCGCGCCCACCGTCACCGCGGCCGAACCAGTCCGCCACCTTGCGCCGGAAGCCCTCCCAGGCCTCCGTACCGGCGGCGGTCATCACCGCCGTTCCCCCTGCCGCGGCCAGTGCGGTCAACGCTTCGGACAGCATCCGAGCCCCCTCGTGTCGACGTCTGTGTCCTCGACCGTACTACGGGAGCTCCATGACGTCGTATCAGTCCGCCGGTCGACCGGTTTCGGGACCGGCCTCGGAGCGGGGACGCGGCGGGCCCCGCACGCAACGCCCGGGAGGCCAGGAGGGGTTCACGTGCGGGGCGCCGCTCGGATACGGGTGGCGGGTGCCGGGGTCAGCCCGCGGCGCAGCCGCCGTTCCGGCAGTCCTGCCAGGGGTCCCAGGGGCCGCCCGGAGCCTGCTCGGAGATCCGGGCCGTCCACGACGTGGCGTTCCACATGTGCGCGAGCACCGTCAGCCGCCCGTCCGCCGACTGCGTGACGGAGGAGGGAGTGGCCACCCCCGCCGGGAGCGGGCCGGATCCCAGATCGTTCCAGGAGCCCCAGACCCCGGGGGCGCTCTGCTCGTTGACGTACAACCGCGGGCTGCCCGAGCCCTGGTAGACCTCGAAGAAGGCCAGCGTGCCGTCCGCCCGCTGGAAGGCCACCGGTGGCCCGAAGAACCTCGGCACGCCCGCCCCGGCGGGGCCGAAGGGCTCGGGCGCCGACCACGGACCGTCCGGGCCGGCCTGGTGGATCCGTACCAGGACCGACGACTGGTATCCGATGGTGAACACCTCCAGGGCGCCGTCGGCGTCCGCGGCGGCGGTGAGCACCAGGTTCTGGAAGTTGAGGCTCATGCCGTTGACCTGGCTCCAGGCGCCGAACGGGCCGCCGGGGGCGGACTGCGTCCGGTACCAGATGGTCTGGCCGGTGGCGTAGTCGGTCGAGAAGACCGCGAACCGCGCCTGGGTGCCGTCGGGACGGGTGACCGTGGTGGACTGGCCCTCGGTGCCCGGGGGAGTTCCGGTGTCCCTCGGCAGGCCCGTCTCCGCGTCCGGTGCGGCGAGCACCGACGCCGGTGCCCCTGTCCGCACCTGCGCCTGCGCGGTCGGTGCGAGGAGGCCCACCGCACTGATGAGTGCGGCGCAGACGGTGGCCGCCGCCGTGAATCGCCGTGGGCTCTTCGGCATCGCTGGTTCCTGCCTTCCGATCGGTCGTCGAGGCCCGGCCGGGCGGGGCGCGGGCTGCCGGCCATCCTGCCCGCCGGGGCGACGGGTTCGGGCGCCCGCACCCGGGAATGGCCTGAACACGCGGGCCGCACCCCTGCACCGTGGAGTCCACGGCAACCGTCCACTCCACCCGGCCCACCGCATCGTCGACCTGGACGTGTTCCAGCAGCTTCGCCCAGGCCTCGGATTGTCGCACCCGACGGGTTCAATGGAACCGACGAGACGACCGACGGGAGCACCGCGCATGGAACCAACCTTCTTCTCAAGTCCTGAGGAGTTCCGGGACTGGCTGGAGGAGCACCATGCGACTGCCTCCGAATGCCGGGTGGGCATGTGGAAGAAGGGAACGGGCAAGCCCACCCTGAGCTGGTCGGAGGCGGTCGACCGGTCGGCGGCGGCCGTGCACAACAGCCGGGTGTGGCGGGTGCGGAGGGCCTCAGGCGGGCGGTGCGGTCACCACTGGATGAGCACGGCCCCGGCTCCGCCCACGGCTCCGCTCATTCCGCCGGCGCCGTTCTGGCCCGGGCTGCCGCCCTGCGGGTTGCCGCCGTTGACTCCGGGCGAACCACCCCTTCCCCCGGAGCCGCCCGTACCGCCGTACCCTCCGTCACCACCCTTGCCGGCGGCCCCGCCCGCGTGTCCACCGCCGCCCACGGGCGCGTTCACGAACCGGAACGAGTACGGGGAGCCACCGAGGTTCACGTTCTCCGTGATGGAGGTGGAGGTCATGGAGTCGGCGTTGAGGTACTCCTGACCGTTGCCGCCGTTGCCTCCGCCCGTACCGTCCTTGTTGTCCCCGGGGCCGCCCGTACCGCCCGTGCCACCCGAGCCGCCGTCAGGCGCTCCCGCAGGCCCGCTGATGTTGATCTGCAGGACGGGCGCCGGTTCGCCGGGCTCGGTCAGGAACCTCGACGTGCAGGTGACGAACGTGCCGGCCTGGCCGCCCTGGCCGCCGCCACCGCTCCCACCGCCGCCACCACCCCCGCCTCCGCCACCGCCCGTGTCACCGCTGGCGCTCTCCCCTCCGCCCCCGCCGCCCCCACCACCGCCACCTCCGCCGCCCCCACCGGGCCCGCCCGCTCCCCATGCCGAGATCGTCAGAAGTGTCACCCCCGCCGGGACGGTGAAGGACGCCGGCCCCGGCGTGGTGAAGAGCTGGAAGCCGCTCGCCGCCTTGACCGCGGGCTCGGGCCCGACGGCAGCCGCCGGTAGGGCCGATGCCGGCGTGGGGCCGCAGAGCGTGCTCCAGCCCAGGGCCAGCACGCTCGCGGCACCGATCAGCCGCTTCCCGGACCGGCGGGGTGATTCCGTACCGGCCGCCGGCACGGGCCGGTGTTCTTTCTCGTACACGGTGCACACGCCTTTCCTGATCATTCGGAGCGGCCGGAATCGGCCGGCGCTCCGATCTCGCGTCCGGTCCCGCCGGGGCCTGCGGCCCCGGTCGTCGACATGGCGCCGGCAGGCGGCGACGGCCGCCCTGGTCGGAGGGAGCGGGGATGCGGCCTTCGGCCGTACGGAGATGGTCCGGGCGAGGCCGTCGTGGCAGGCGGCGGGGTCGCGGACCGCCAGGATCCCCTGGCCGCGGGCTGGACGTCGGCGAGTTCCCGCCGGAACGCCGCGGTGGGCCGGTCGACCGTAGAGCGGAACCCGACCCGCACATCGCGCCGGCGCGGGATCCTGTGCGCGTCCGTGGTGTCCAGGACCTGGTGCCGGTGCGCCGCTCCGGACGGCTCGGCGAGGAGGGTCGTGCAGTGGTAGCAGGGCGTGCGGCCGAGGAGGTGGAGGGCCCGATGGGGGGACGCGGTACCCAGGGGCCGCGAAATCCTGAGGTCGCCACCCCCTTCGCCATTACCCAAAGTAGCCGTCCAACTCCTCTTGGTCAAGGAGAAGTTGGAGCGGACCGCGACCCCCGACGGCGGGACCGCCACCTGCCCGACGGGTGTCATCCCGCGTGACCTGGATGGTGTCCCGCACGACGTCCTGTCCGTCGTGCGTCGGGTCAGGAGCCGTTGAGCCAGGTGTCCCAGGCTTCGGTGGTCCGCTGCTCGTCCGCTCCCTCGGCGAACAGGTGGTGGCCCAGCCAGATCGGCCAGTTCCAGGGGCTGCCGTTGTAGAAGCGGTAGAGCGTGTCCGGCCCGCGCAGGCCGATCAGGTCGGGGGTCAGGTAGTCCACGACCACCTTCTCCGCCTCACCGTCCGTGCCGGGGAGGTCGAGTGCCAGCCGGTCCCCCGCGGCCGTGTCGTCGGTGAGGCCGAGGCGGCGGCGCAGCGCGGCGAAGTCGGCCGGGTCCGCGGTCGGTCCGGGCCGGGAGGCCTTGACGTAGACGGCGGTGCGGTCGGCGAAGTGCGTCAGGTACTGGGCGAGGCTGTGCTGGTAGAAGTCGACGTGCCGCTCGGCCGCGTCCGCCTTGCTGTCCCAGTCCTCCTCGACGACGCCCTCGTGCACCCAGTGGATCCCCATCCGCAGGTGGCTCGTCCCACCGTCGGCCGGCTCGATGCGGTAGGTGAGCGTGTTCGAGAACCCGCCGTCCCTGGTCGCCCGGACGGCGAAGTGGTGCGGCGGCTCCCAGGCCACGACGGTGCCGCCGCCCCGGGAGACCGTCCCGCCGACGTGCGGCTCGACCTCCATGGGGTACAGCCAGCCGAGGTTGCCGGCGCCGGTGGCGACGGCGTGCCAGACCTCCTCGGGCGCGACGGGCAGGTCCTGCTCCCGGCGCACCTGGAACTCTCGGGCCATGGTCGGTTCTCCTTCGTCGTCGTTCGCGGGTCAGTAGGTGAGCGGCAGCGCGCACAGCCGCCGTTGCAGCGGGTTGGGCCGCCAGTCGAGGGCCGGCTCATCCGCGAGGGCGAGGCCGGGGAGCCGGCGGACCAGGGTGCCGACGGCCAGTTCGGTCTGGAGCCTGGCGAGCGGTCCGCCGAGGCAGAAGTGCGGGCCGGTGCCGAAGCTCAGGTGCCGGTTGCGGGGACGGGTGAGGTCGAGCCGGTCGGGGTCCTCGAAGCGGTCCGGGTCGCGGTTGGCCGCGGCGAGGAAGGGGTACACCAGCTCGCCCTCGCGCAGTGTCCGCCCGCCGATCTCCACGTCCTCGGCGACGACCCGGATGATCGCCTGGGTCGGGGTGTCGTAGCGGGCGAGCTCCTCGACGGCGGTGCGGATCAGCGCCGGGTCCTCGCGCAGGCGGGCGAGTTGGTCGGGGTGGCGCAGCAGGGCGAGGACGCTGTTGCCGATCAGGTTGGCGGTGGTCTCGTCGCCGGCGGTGATGAGGACGAAGCAGGTGGAGAGCAGTTCGGAGTCGGTGAGCCGGTCGTCCGCGGCCTGGGCGGTGACCAGGGCGCTGATCAGGTCATCGCCCGGTTCGTCGCGGCGCTGTCGGATGAGCCGGGACAGGTACTCCTCGTACTGGTCGACGGCGGCCTCGGCCTGCTCGATGTCGGCGGTCAGGTTGCCGAGCCGGCGGAACCAGGCCTTGACCCGGGGACGGTCCTCGGGCGGGATGCCGAACAGCTCGCAGGCGACGGCCAGGGGCAGCGGTGAGGCGACCGCCTCGATGAGGTCCATGGCCGGCCCCCGGGCCACGGCCCGGTCGACCAGGTCGTCGACGACGGCCTGGATGCCGCCGCGCAGGGCCTCGATCCGGCGGGCGGTGAAGGCCCGGTTCACCAGCTTGCGCAGCCGGGCGTGGTCCGGCGGGTCGGTGTTGGTCATCACCCGGCCGAGCCGGTCGGTGAGCCGGCTCAGGGCCTTCAGGTCGCCGCCCAGGCCGCCGAGGGCCCGGGTCATCCGGTCGCGGTCGTTGGACAGCCGCAGGTCGCCCAGGGCGGCGTCGATGTCGGCGTACCGGGTGAGGTACCAGATGCCCTGGTCGCTGCGGTGGACGGGGCTCTCGCGCCGCATGCGGGCGTAGAACGGGTACGGGTCCCGGCGGGCCGCGGGCGTGTACAGCGCCGCGGCGAGGTCGCCGGGCCCGGCCGGGGCACCGGTGCTGGCGGTGTCCGGGCCGAGGGTGTCGGTGGAGGTCATGTCGGCCGCGCTACCGCCGCGCGTCCATGGCCTCGGCGAGGCTCCTGGGCCGCATGTCCGTCCAGGAGTTCTCGACGTACTCCAGGCAGGCGGCGTGGCCGTCCGGGCCGTGGACGACGGTCCAGCCGTCGGGGACGTCGGCGAACTGCGGCCAAAGCGAGTGCTGGTCCTCGTCGTTGACGAGCACGAGGAAGGTGCCGTCCTGGTCGTCGAAGGGGTTGGTCACGGGTCAGTCCTCCTGGTGGGAAAGGGTGGTGGCGCCGCCGAGCTCGGCGAGGCGGGCGGCCACGATCGGTCCGATCTGGGCGAGTGAGCCCGGCTGGGTCATCCGGTCGTGGCGGGCGGTGATGTCGTGCGAGTCGATCCGGCCGGTGACGTACGGCCGCCAGGTACCGGCGCCGGCCGAGTCCTCGGTGCGGTCGATCGTGGAGTTGAAGAGCAGCAGGTCCCCGTCGAAGCGGCCGGGGGCGTGGGTGACCGCCAGCTCGGCGTTGTTGATCATGATCCGGACGACGGCCTCGATGCGCCGCTCGTCCAGGTGCGCCAGGGCGCTGCCCCGATGGCGGAGGATCTCGGCGACCTCGGCGTAGGACAGCGGCCCCTCGCCCAGTTCCGCGGGGTCGCAGTCGAGGATGCCGACGAGCACGTCCCGCTCGCTGGGCACCGCGGACTCGTCGAGCACCACGTCCTTGACCGGGTAGGCGTCCAGGGCCGCCAGCAGTTCGGTGCGTTCGCCGCGGGCCTGGAACTCGCAGGCGACCGCGTGGGCGATCAGCCCGCCGGCGGACCAGCCGAGCAGCCGGTAGGGCCCGTCGGGCTGGACCTTGCGGATCTGGTCGGCGTAGTCGGCCGCCATCTCCTCGTACGAGGCCGGCAGGGTCTCGGCGTGCGCGAGGCTGCGGGCCTGGATCGCGTACACCGGGTACTCCGGGCCGAGGTGGTTCAGCAGCCCGGAGTACGACCAGCTGATGCCGCCGCCGGGGTGGATGCAGAACAGCGGTGGGAGGGTGCCCGTCGACCGCAGCGGCAGGACCACGTCGAAGGCGTCCTCGGCGTCGTCCATGGCCAGTCGGCCGGTCAGACCGGCCACGGTCGGCGCCTCGAACAGGGTGCGCAGGCCCACCGGGACGCCCAGCGTCTCGCGGACCCGCGAGACCAGCCGGGCGGCCAGCAGGGAGTGCCCGCCCAGGTCGAAGAAGCTGTCGTCGAGGTGGACCCGCTCCCGGCCGAGGACCTCGGCGAACAGCCCGCACAGCAGCTGCTCCTGCGGGGTGCGCGGGCTGCGGCCGGCATCCGTCGCCCCGAGCTCGGGCGCGGGCAGGGCGGCCCGGTCCAGCTTGCCGTTGGCGGTCAGCGGCAGCGCATCCAGCAGCACGAACGCCGAGGGCACCATGTACTCGGGCAGGTCGCGGCCGAGCCGGCGGGCGAGCTCCTCCGGCGCGGGCGCGCCCTCGGCGGCCGACACCAGGTAGGCGACCAGGCGCTTGTCGCCGGGCCGGTCCTCGCGGGCGACGACGGCCGCCTGGGCGACGCCCGGGCAGGCGGCGAGCGCGGCCTCGACCTCGCCGGGCTCGATCCGGAAGCCGCGCAGCTTGACCTGCTCGTCGGCTCGGCCGGCGAAGTCCAGGACCCCGCCGGGCAGCCACCGGACGAGGTCTCCCGTGCGGTACATGCGCTCGCCCGGTTCGAACGGGCAGGCGACGAAGCGCTCGGCGGTCAGGCCCGCGTGGCCTAGGTAGCCCCGGGCCACGCCCACCCCGGCGAGGTACAGCTCGCCCGCCACGCCCGCCGGCACCGGGCGCAGCCCGGCGTCCAGCACGTAGGCGCGCATGTTCGCCATCGGCCGGCCGATCGGCACGCTCACGGCGTCCGCCGGAAGCGCGCGGACCGGGTGGTGGGCGGCGAAGGTGGTGCTCTCGGTCGGGCCGTAGCCGTTGACCACGACGGTGTCCGGGCAGGCCGCCAGCACCCGGGCGACGGCCGGCGGCGGCACCACGTCGCCGCCGGTCCACACCTCGCGGACCCCGGCGAGCAGCTGCGGCCGCTCCTCGGCCACCAGCCGGAACAGGCCTGCCGTCAGCCAGAGTCCGGTCACCCCGTGCTCGGCGACCGCTCCTGCGAGCAGGTCGAGGTCGAGCCGGCCGGGCGGGGCGACGACGACCGTGCCGCCGCCGAGCAGGGGCGCCCAGAACTCGTAGGTCGAGGCGTCGAAGGCGGTCGGCGAGTGCAGCAGGACCCGGTCGTGGCCGCCCTCCCGCCAGCACGGCGCGAGCGCGAGCGCCGCCACGTCGCGGTGGGTGACACCGACCCCCTTCGGTCGGCCGGTGGAGCCGGAGGTGTACATCACGTACGCCAACTGCCGCGGATCGCAGCCGACTTCCGGATCGGAACCGTCGGCTCCGGCCCGGCTCAGCGCGGTCAGCACGTCCTCGGTGAGCACCAGCGCCGCCCCGGTCTCCCGGACGATCAGGTCGATCCGGGAGGACGGGAAGCGCGGGTCGAGCGGGACGTACGTGCCGCCGGCCTTGACGACCGCCAGGATCGCGACGACGAGCTCCGCCGAGCGCTCCAGCAGCACCGCGACCGGGGTCTCCGGCCGCACGCCCTGGGCGATCAGCGCCCGGGCCAGCCGGTTGGCTCGCCCGTCGAGCTCCCGGTAGGTCAGTTCGGCGCCGCCCGCGACGACCGCCACCGCGTCCGGCGTGGCCCGCACCCGGCGGGCGAACAGCTCCGGCAGGCCGGCCGCGGGCAGCTCGGCGTCGGTCCGGTTGAACTCGACCAGCAGGTCGCGGCGTTCCTCGCCGGACAGCAGGTCGAGCCGGCCGATCGGCGTGTCCGGCTCGGCGGCGGCGCCCCGCAGCAACCGCACCCAGCGGGCGAACAGCAGCTCCACGGTGGGCGCGTCGAACAGGTCGGTCGCGTACTCGACCGCGCCGAGCACACCGGCCGGACTGCCGTCCGGGCCGCACTGCTCGGCCAGGCTGACGGTCAGGTCGACGCGGGCGGTGCCGGTCGGGGCCTCCAGGTGGGCGGTCTCCAGGCCCGGCAGGGTGAACTCCCCGGCCGGGGCGTTCTGCAGGCCCAGCATGACCTGGAACAGCGGGTGGTGGGAGAGCGACCGGGTGGGGTTGACGGCCTCGACCAGGTACTCGAACGGCACGTCCTGGTGGGCGTAGGCCGCCAGCGCCTTCCGCCGCACCCGGCCGAGCAGTTCGGCGAAGCCGGGGTCGCCGCCGGTGTCGGTGCGCAGCACCAGGGTGTTGACGAAGAACCCGACGAGGTCGTCCAGCGCCTGGTCGGTGCGCCCGGCGATGGGGCTGCCGATCGGGATGTCGGTGCCGGCGCCGAGCCGGGTGAGCAGGGCGGCGAGGCCGGCCTGGAGCACCATGAACAGGCTGGCACCGTGCGCACCCGCCAGGTCCCGCAGGTCCCGGTGCAGGTCGGCGTCGAGCCGCACCTCGACCCGGTCGCCGTGCTGGGAGGCCCCGGCCGGGCGGGGCCGGTCCGCGGGCAGTCGGACCTGGTCCGGGAGCCCGGCCAACTCCTCCTTCCAGTAGTCGAGTTGCCGGGCGAACAGACTGCCGTGGTCGGCCGCCTCGCCGAGCAGGTCGCGCTGCCAGAGGGTGTAGTCGGCGTACTGGACCGGCAGCGGGGACCACGGCGGCGCCTCGTCCCGGCAGCGGGCCGCGTAGGCCGTGGCCAGGTCCCGGGAGAGCGGGCCCATCGACCAGCCGTCGGCGGCGATGTGGTGCACCACGACCAGCAGGACGTGCCGCTCCGGCGCGAGCGCGTAGAGCTCCGCCCGGATCGGCGGCTCGGCGGCCAGGTCGAAGCCGCGCCGGGCCGCCTCCGCGAGCCGTTCGGCCAGCCGGCCGTCCTCGAGCTCGACCACCGGCAGCGGCGGCTGCGCCGCGTCCATGCCCAGCACCTGCTGGTGGGGCACCCCGTCCGCCTCCCGCAGCACGGTCCGAAGGCTCTCGTGCCGGGCGACCACGTCCGCCAGTGCCGCCGCCAGCGCCTGCCGGTCGAGACGGCCGGAGAGCCGCAGGGCGAGCGGCATGTTGTAGGTGGCGCTCGGCCCGTCCATCCGGTGCAGGAACCAGAGACGGCGCTGGGCGAAGGACAGCGGGAGCCGGCCGGAGCGCGGGCGGACGGTCAGCGCGGGCCGCTCGGTGCCGCAGCCGTCGAGGCGGCCCGCCAGCGCGGCCACGGTCGGGTGCTCGAACAGGGTCCTGACCTCCAGTTCGGCGCCGAGGACGGCCCGGACCCGGGAGGCCAGCCGGGTCGCCAGCAGCGAGTGCCCGCCGAGGTCGAAGAAGCTGTCCTCGACGCCGACCGCGGGCAGGCCGAGCACCTCGGCGAAGAGTCCGGCGAGCAGCTGCTCCTGCGGCGTGCGCGGTGCCCGGCCGCCGGCGGCCGTCCCCGAGTCGGGGGCGGGCAGGGCACGGCGGTCGAGCTTGCCGTTGGCGGTCAGCGGCAGCGCGTCCAGCACCACGAACGCCGACGGCACCAGGTAGTCGGGCAGCCGGGCGCCCAGCCAGTCGCGGAGTCCGGCGACCAGGGCTGAGGAACCGCGTCGCCCGGCTGGGCGGTTGGTGAGCGAGGACAGCGCCGTGCCGGCGCCCCGGACGGGACGGTACGCCTCGGCCGGGGCGTCACCGGGGACGCCGCCGAAGAGCACGTCCAGGGCGTCCGGGCCGGCGGCGGACCAGGTGACGGCCGTCGGGCGGCCGAGCTCGTCGCCGAGGGCGTGGAAGTCCTCGGGATCGGGTGCCGTGTCCTCCTGCGGGGCGTGCAGCCGGTCCAGGAGCCGTCCGAGCGGGAGGTCCTCGCCCTGCACGGCCCGCGCCAGGGCCGCCTCGTGCGCCACCCGGCGGTTGGGCGCCCCGGTGATCCGGACCGCGCGGCCGTCGTGCCGTCCGATGAGGTCACGCAGCTCCGGCAGGCCGGCCAGGTCCCGGCCCCATCGCAGCTCGACGGCCGCGTCGTCCGCTGCGTCGTCCGCCGCCGGTGCGGCGGGTCGGGTGCGCAGGGTGACGTCGTAGCGGTAGCGGGTCAGCTCGTTGTGGTGGCGGCCGCGCTTGACCTCCACGGCCACCGTGCCGATGTCGGTGCCGTGCTCCCGCAGGGCGGTGAAGAAGTCCGGGTCGACCAGAAGCTCCTTCTCCACCAGCAGGGCCTGCTCCACCGCACGTCGCACGGCGGGCAGGTCGGCACCGTCGGCGGCCCGGTGGAGCTGGACGGCGGTGGCCAGGGGGCGCAACAGCCGCAGATTGCGGACGTCGCCGACGAAGAGCGCGCCGCCGGGGGCCAGCAACCCCATCAGCTTCCCGATCACGTCGGCGAGGTACTCGGCGGACGGGAAGTACTGCACCACCGAGTTGATCACGATGGTGTCGAACTCCCCGGCCGGGAGCCCGTCGGTGTCGTGCGCCGGGCGGGTCTGCAGGACGACCCGGTCGGCCAGCTCCTCCTGCCGGGCGACCTGGGCGGCCAGCGCGTCGATCGCGGTGGCGGAGAAGTCGGTCGCGAAGTACGTCTCGCAGTGCGGTGCGACCTGCGAGAGCAGCAGACCGGTCCCGACGCCGACCTCCAGCACCCGGCGGGGGCGCAGGGCCAGGATGCGGGCCACCGTGGCGTCCCGCCACTCCCGCATCTGCTCGACCGGGATCGGGCTGGCGTCGTAACTGCTGTTCCAGCCGACGAAGTTCTGCCCGAAGGCCGCCTCTGCGGTTGAGATGGGCAGGGCGTCGTAGATGTCGCGCCACTCACCCACGTGGTCCGCCTCGACGCCGCTGTCGCGGCCGGCGTCCTGGCGCGGGACGACGTAGCCGATGAGCCGGTCGTCCCGGGCCAGGACCGCCGACTGCGCGACGGCGGGGTGTGCGGCCAGGGCCGCCTCGACCTCGCCGGGCTCGACCCGGAAGCCGCGCACCTTCACCTGCTCGTCGGCCCGACCGACGAACTCCAACTCGCCGTTGGCACGCCGGCGCACCACGTCGCCGGTGCGGTACATCCGCTCCCCCGGCTCGAACGGGCAGGCCACGAACCGGCCCGCCGTCAGCCCCGGGCGGTCCAGGTACCCTCGCGCCAGGCCCGCACCCGCGACGTACAGCTCGCCGGGCACGCCGGGCGGCACCGGCCGCAGCCGGTCGTCCAGCACGTACACCCGCGCGTTGGCGATCGGCCGACCGATCGGCGGCACGCCCGCTCCCGCCGTCAGCGGGTCGCTCATGGTCGCGCACACCGTCGTCTCCGTCGGACCGTACGCGTTGATCATCCGCCGGCCCGGCGCCCAGCGCGCCACCAGCTCCGGCGGGCACGCCTCACCCGCCACCACCAGCGTCGACACCGCCACCGAACCCTCCGGCACGGCCGCCAGGACGGACGGCGGCACGGTCACATGGGTGACCGCCAGGCCCGGGTCGGCCAGCGCGGCGACCGGGTCCCCCGCCGGAGGCAGCACCAGGGCCGCACCACGCAGCAGGGCGGTGTAGATCTCCGACACCGAGGCGTCGAAGCTCGGCGAGGCGAACTGCAGCACCCTGCTCCCGGGTTCGATCGCGAACCGCTCGATCTGTGCCGCGACCAGGCTCGCCACACCGGCGTGGCTCACCACGACACCCTTGGGACGGCCGGTCGAACCCGAGGTGTAGATCACGTACGCCGGATTCCGGACATCCAGGACGACCTCCGGATCGGTGTCCGGCCAGTCGCCCCCGGCCACCACGGCGGGGTCGTCGACCACCAGCACCGGCTTGGCGTCCGCCAGCATGAAGTCGATCCGCTCCGCCGGATACGCCGGATCCACCGGCAGATAGGCCGCCCCCGCCTTCAGCACACCCAGGACGGCCACCACCGCTTCCACCGAGCGCGGCAGCGCCACCGCCACCAACCGCTCCGGCCCCACCCCACGGGCAACCAGCGCATGCGCGAAACGATTGGCCCGGGCATTCAGTTGACGGTACGTCAGTTCAACACCATCGCCCACCAGGGCGAGCGCATCCGGCGTCACGGCCACCTGCGCCGCAAACGCCTGCGGCACCGGAACAGCGGCCACCTCACGGGCGGTCGCGTTGCCGCGCTCCAGCAGCTTGCGCCGCTCCGCCGTCTCCAGGAGGTCGATCGCGCCGATCGGCCGGTCCGGATCGGCGACGGCCGCCTCCAGCAGGAGCGTCCAGCGCCGGGCGAGGGCGGCGACCGTGCCCCGGTCGAACAGCTCCGTGGCGTACTCGACCACGCCGGTGATCCCGGCCGGGCCGCCGTCGGGGCCGAAGCGCTCGCTCAGGTTGAAGCCGAGGTCGAACTTGGCGGTCCCGGTCGGCACGGCGCGGGCGGACACCTGGAGGCCGGGCAGCGTGAACTCCCCCATCGGAGCGTTCTGTACGGCGAGGATCGTCTGGAACAGCGGGTGGTGGGAGAGCGAGCGGGACGGGTTCAGCACCTCGACCAGGTGCTCGAACGGCACGTCCTGGTGGGCGTAGGCGGCGAGCGCCGTCTCCCGCACCCGCTCCAGCAGTTCGAGGAAGCTCGGGTCGCCGCTCGTGTCCGTCCGCAGCACCAGGGTGTTGACGAAGAACCCCACCAGGTCGTCCAGTGCCTCGTCCGTCCGGCCCGCGATCGGCGAGCCGATCGGGATGTCCGTGCCCGCGCCCAGCCGCGTGTACAGCGCCGCCAGCGCCGCCTGCAGCACCATGAACAGACTGGTCCCGGAACGCCGCGCCAACGCGGCCAGACCGGCGTGCAGTTCGGCGGTCAGGTCGAGGCCGAGGGTGTCGCCCCGGTAGTCGGCGACGGCCGGCCGCGGCCGGTCCACGGGCAGCGGCACCTGTTCCGGGAGGCCGTCCAACTGCTCCATCCAGTAGCGGAGTTGTTCGGCGAAGCGGCTGCCCGGGTGCGCCGGGTCGCCGAGCAGCTCACGCTGCCAGAGGGTGTAGTCGGCGTACTGCACCGGCAGGGCGCCCCTGTCAGAGGCCCGGCCGCCACACCTGGCGGCGTAGGCCTCGGCGAGGTCGCGGGCCAGCGGGCCGGTGGACCAGCCGTCCCCGGCGATGTGGTGCACGACCAGCAGCAGCACGTGCTCGTCCGGTGCGAGGCCGAACAGCTCGGCGCGCAGCGGCGGTTGCGCCGCCAGGTCGAACGGGAGCCGGGCCGCCCGGGCGAGCCGCTCCGGCAGCCCGTCCTCCTCGGCCTCGGTGACCCGCACCCGGGGCCGGGCCTCGTCGGGGCCGAGGATCCGCTGGCACGGGACTCCGTCGAGCTCCGGGAACACCGTCCGCAGACTCTCGTGCCGGGCCACCACCTCGGCCAGCGCCTCGTCCAGCGCCGTGACGTCCAGCGCTCCGCTCAGCCGGAGCGCCAACGGGATGTGGTACGCCGCGGCGGCCCCGTCCATCCGGTGCAGAAACCACAGTCGGCGCTGGGCGAAGGACAGCGGCACCGCCTCCGGTCGCTCCCGTGCGGTCAGCGTCGGCCGGGCCCGGTCGGCCTCGGTGAGCCGGGCCGCGAGCCCGGCCACCGTCGGCGCCTCGAAGAGCGCGCGCAGTCCCACTTCGGCTCCCAGGGCCGAACGCACCCGGGAGACGAGGCGCGTGGCCAGCAGCGAGTGCCCGCCCAGGGCGAAGAAGTCCTCGTCCACACCGACCCGCGAGCGGCCCAGCACCTCGGCGAACAGCTCGCACAGGATCTGCTCCTGCGGGGTGCGCGGCGCCCGGCCGCCCCCAGCCGTCTCCGCCTCCGCTTCCGGAACGGGCAGCGCGGCCCGGTCCAGCTTCCCGTTCGGCGTCAACGGCAACGCCTCCAGCGGCACGAACGCCGACGGCACCAGGTAGTCCGGCAACCGCTCGCGCAGGTACGACGCCAACGCCGCCGGGCGGGCGGAAGCTCCGGGCCGCGGGACGACGTAGCCGACGAGCCGGTCGTCCTGGGCGAGGACGGCGGCCCGGGCGACGGCGGGGTGCCCGGCCAACGCCGCCTCGACCTCGCCGGGCTCCACCCGGAAGCCGCGCACCTTCACCTGGTCGTCCGCGCGGCCGACGTACTCCAACTCGCCATCGGCACGCCGGCGCACCAGGTCTCCGGTGCGGTACATCCGGGCGCCCGGCTCGAACGGGCAGGCCACGAACCGCCCGGCCGTCAGCCCCGGCCGGTCCAGGTAACCCCGGGCCAGACCCAGGCCGGCGACGTACAACTCCCCCTGCACACCCGGCGGCACCAGGCGCAGCCGGTCGTCCAGCACGTACACCCGGAAGCCCGCAACCGCACGGCCGATCGGCGGCGCACCCGCTCCCGGCGCCAGCGGGTCGCTCATCGTCGCGCAGACCGTCGTCTCCGTCGGGCCGTACGCGTTGATCATCCGCCGCCCCGACGCCCAGCGCGCCACCAGCTCCGGCGGGCACGCCTCCCCCGCCACCACCAGGGTGCCGACCGTGACCTCGGCACCGTCCACGGCCGCCAGGGCTGAAGGCGGCAGGGTCACATGGGTGACGTCAAGCCGGCGGTCCGTCAGGGCCTCCAGTGGAGCCTCGGACGGAGCGAGCACGAGGGTGGCGCCGGTCAGCAGGGCGCCGCACAGGTCCCAGAACGAGGCGTCGAAGCTGGGCGAGGCGAACTGCAGCACCCGGCTGCCCGGCTCCAGGCCGAGCCGCTCGACCTGCGCCGCCGCCAGGCCCGCCACCCCGGCGTGGCTCACCACAACACCCTTGGGGCGGCCGGTCGAACCCGAGGTGTAGATCACGTACGCCGGATTCCGGACGTCGGGCACGAGGTCGGGATCCGTGTCCGGCTGCTCCCCCTCGGCCACCAGCGCCGGATCGTCCACCACCAGCACGGGACGGGCGTCCTTCAGCATGAACGCGATCCGCTCCGCCGGATACGCCGGATCCACCGGCAGATACGCCGCCCCCGCCTTCAGCACACCCAGGACGGCCACCACCGACTCCACCGAGCGCGGCAACGCCATTGCCACCAGCTGCTCAGGGCCCACCCCCCGGGCGACCAGCGCGTGCGCGAAGCGGTTGGCCCGGGAGTTCAATTGACGATACGTCAGCTCCACACCACCAAACACCAGCGCGACCGCCTCCGGCATCGCCGCCACCCGCGCCGCGAACAGCGAGGGCAGGCTCACTCCGGCCGCCCCGCCCTTGACGGCGGGCAGCAGCTCGCGCCGCTCCTCGGCCGACAGCAGGTCGACCGCGCCGATCGGCCGCTCGGGCGCGGCGGCCACCGAGGCCAGCAGCCTGGTCCAGCGGGCGACCAGGTCCTCGACCGTCCGCCGATCGAACAGGTCGGTGCTGTACTCCACCGCACCGGTCAGCCCGGCCGGCGCGCCGTCGGACCCGCGGTTCTCCGCGAGGCCGAAGGTCAGGTCGACCCGCGAGGTCCCGGTCGGCACCGGCACCCCGGTGACCGTCAGCCCGGGCAGTTCGAAGTCGCCGCCCGGCGCGTTCTGCAGGGCCAGTACGGTCTGGAACAGCGGGTGGAGCGACATCGACCGCGCCGGGTTCAGCACCTCCACCAGGTGCTCGAACGGCACGTCCTGGTGCGCGTAGGCGGCGAGCGCCGTCTCCCTTACCCGGCCGAGCAGTTCGAGGAAGCTCGGGTCGCCGCTCGTGTCCGTCCGCAGCACCAGCGCGTTGACGAAGAACCCGACCAGCTCGTCCAGCGCCTCGTCGGTCCGCCCCGCGACCGGCGAGCCGATCGGGATGTCCGTGCCCGCACCCAGCCGCGTGTACAGCGCCGCCAGACCGGCCTGCAGCACCATGAACAGGCTGGTCCCGGAGCGCCGCGCCAATGCTGCCAGGGCGGTGTGCAGTTCGGCGTCCAGCCGGACGTCCAGCAGCCCGCCGCCGTAGGTCATGGCCGCCGGCCGGGGCCGGTCGGCGGGCAGTGGGAGCTGCTCGGGCAGCCCGGCGAGGGCCTCGGCCCAGTACCCGACCTGGCGGGCGAACACGCTGTCCGCGTCGGACTCGTCGCCGAGGATCTCGTGCTGCCAGGCGGTGTAGTCCGCGTAGCTCACCGGCAGCGGTGCCCAGCCCGGCGCTCCGCCCCGCCGACGCGCGGCGTACGCGGTCGCGAGGTCGCGCGAGAGCGGGCTCATGGACCAGCCGTCACCGGCGATGTGGTGCAGGACGACCAGCAGGACGTGGTCGTCCGGGGCGAGCGTGAACAGCTCTGCCCGGACGGGCAGGTCCGCCGTCAGGTCGAAGCCGCGGACCGCCGCCTCGCGCAGCAGCTCCGGCAGGTCCGCCTCGCCCGCCCGGCACTCCGGAATCCGGATCACGGCCTCGGCGGCGCTCAGCACCCGCTGGTGCGGGATTCCGGCGGTGTGCGGGAACACCGTGCGCAGGCTCTCGTGCCGGGCCACCACGTCCGTCAGCGCCGCCCCCAGCGCCTCCCGGTCGAGGCGGCCGGAGAGCCGCAGCGCCAGCGGCATTTGGTACGTCGCGCTGGGTGCCCCGAACTGGTGCAGGAACCAGAGCCGGCGCTGGGCGAAGGAGAGCGGCAGCGGTTCCTCCCGGCGCGGCCTGGGCACCAGCGCCTGCCGTGCGCCGGCGGCGTCGTGCAGCCCGGCCGCGAGCCCGGCGGGTGTCGGGGTCCGGAACAGGCGCCGCAGCTCCAGTTCGACGCCGAGCGTCGCCCGGACCCGGGAGACGAGGCGGGTGGCCAGCAGGGAGTGCCCGCCGAGGTCGAAGAAGTCCTCGTCGACCCCGACCCGGGCCAGGCCCAGCACCTCGGCGAACAGCTCGCACAGGATCTGCTCCTGCGGCGTGCGCGGCGCCCGGCCGCCCCCGGTCGGCTCCACCTCCGGTGCCGGCAGCGCGGCCCGGTCCAGCTTCCCATTCGGCGTCAGCGGCAACGCCTCCAGCAGGACGAAGGCCGACGGCACCAGGTGGTCGGGCACCCGCTCGCGCAGGTACGCCGCCAGCGCCGGTGCCGTGGTCCCGGCCCCGGCCGGGGGCACCACGTACGCGACGATCCTGGTGTCACCCGGCCGGTCCTCCCGGGCGAGCACCGCGACCTGGGCGACGCCCGGGTGCGCGGCCAGCTCGGCCTCGATCTCGCCGGGTTCGACCCGGAAGCCGCGCACCTTCACCTGGTGGTCCGCGCGGCCGGCGAACTCCAGCTCGCCGTCGGCGCGCCGGCGGACCAGGTCTCCGGTGCGGTACATCCGGCTCCCGGAGGGGCCGAACGGGCAGGCCACGAACCGGCCCGCCGTCAGCCCCGGCCGGTTCAGGTAGCCCCGGGCCAGCCCGGCCCCGGCCAGGTACAGCTCTCCTGTGACGCCGGGAGCGACCGGCCGTAGGGCCGAATCCAGCACGTAGACACGGCAGTTGGCGATCGGACGGCCGATCGGCACCGGCAGCGGGCAGTCGGCGGGGTCGGCCGGCAGCGCGAAGGCGGTGATCACATGGGTCTCGGCGGGGCCGTAGTGGTTGTGCAGCACCCGGCCGGGCCCGCGGGTCTGGAGGCGCCGCAGTCCGCCGCCGAGCCGCATCGCCTCGCCCGCCTGCGCGATCAGCCACAGGTCCGGCAGGTCCCGCCCGTGTTCCTCGGCCGCCTCCGCGAGGGCCTCGACCACCAGGTTGGGGGCGAAGAGCTCCGCCACCCGGTGCCGTTCCAGCCAGCCGGCCAGGAGTTCGGCGCTGCGGCGCTGCTCCTCCGTCGGCACCACCAGGGTCTTGCCGTACAGCAGCGCGGAGAGCATCTCCTGCACCGAGACGTCGAAGCTCAGCGCGGTGAACTGGGCGGTGCGGGTGCCCGGTTCGCCGCCAACGGCCCCGTGGTGCCAGTGCAGCAGGTTCGCCAGGGCGCCGGACGGCATCACCACGCCCTTGGGCCGCCCGGTCGAGCCGGACGTGTAGATGACGTACGCCGGGTGCCCGGGGTCCGCCGGCACCGACGGGTCGGTGTCCGGGAACGTCGCGGGCGCGTCGACGGCCGCGGGGTCGTCGAGCACGACGGCCGGCCGGGCGTCCTCCAGCATGTACGCGATGCGGGCGGCCGGGTAGTCCGGGTCGACCGGCAGGTACGCCGCGCCCGTCTTGAGGACCGCGAGGACGGCGACCACCAGCTCCGCCGAGCGCGGCAGCCGCAGGGCGACGGTCCGCTCCGGCCCCACTCCCCTCGCGATCAGCGCGTGCGCCAGCCGGTTGGCCCGGGCGTTCAGCTCGCCGTACGTGAGCACGGTCTCCTCGAACACCACCGCCTCGGCCTCCGGGGTGGCCCGGGCCCAGGACTCGAACAGCGCGGGCAGGCTCTCGACGGGCGCCGGGCGGGCGGTGTCGTTGCACGCGACCAGCAGTTCGTGCCGTTCCTCGGCGGTGAGGACGTCGATCCGGCTCAGCGGCCGGTCCGGCTCGGCCGCCGCCGCGGTGAGCAGCCGCAGCCAGCGGGCGACCAGCGCCTCCACCGTGGCCCGGTCGAACAGGTCGGTGGCGTACTCGACGTGGCCGGTGATCCCCGCGGACGCCCCGCCGGTGCCGCCGCGCTCCACCAGGTGGAACGAGAGGTCGAACATCGCGGTCGGGGACTGCACCAGCAGGATCTCGGAGCTGAGGCCGGGCAGGTCGAAGGCGGACCGCGGGGCGTTCTGCAGCGCGAGCAGGGTCTGGAACAGCGGCTGGCGGGCGAGCGACCGGGCCGGGTTGAGGGCCTCGACCAGGTACTCGAAGGGCAGTTCCTGGTGGGCGTAGCCGGCCAGCGCGGTGTCCCGGACCCGGCCGAGCAGTTCGGCGAAGCTCGGGTCGCCCGAGGTGTCGGTGCGCAGCACCAGCGTGTTGACGAAGAAGCCGACCAGCTCGTCCAGCGCCTCGTCGGTCCGGCCCGCGATCAGGCTGCCGATCGGGATGTCCTCGCCCGCGCCCAGCTTGGTGAGCAGCGCGGAGAGGCCGGCCTGGAGCACCATGAACAGGCTGGCCCCGCGCTCCCGGCCGAGCCGGAGGAGCGCGTCGTGCAGGTCGGCGTCCAGTTCGACGGCGAGGTGTCCGCCCCGGCTGGAGAGCGCCGTGGGGCGAGGGCGGTCGGCGGGCAGCCTGATCTGCTCCGGCAGGCCGGCCAGCTGCCCGGTCCAGTAGTCCGCCTGACGGGCGAACAGGCTCCCGGGGTCGCTCCGGTCCCCGAGCAGCCGGTCGTGCCACAGGGTGTAGTCGGCGTACTGCACCGGCAGGTCCGTCCAGCGCGGTTCCTCGCCGCGCAGCCGCGCCGCGTACGCGGTGGACAGGTCGGCGGACACCAGGCCCAGTGACCAGGCGTCGCCCGCGATGTGGTGGATCACCACCAGCAGGACGTGCTCGTCCGGCGCGAGCTGGAACAGCTCGGCGCGCACGGGTGCTTCGGCGGCCAGGTCGAACCCGCGCCCCACGGCCTCGGTCAGCGCCGCGGCCAGGCCCGGCTCGTCGACGGGTGTGACGGGCAGGAGCGGCCGGGCCGCCCCGGCGTCCAGGACCAGCTGGTACGGCACCCCGTCGACCTGGGGGAAGGCCGTCCGCAGGCTCTCGTGGCGGGCGACGACGTCGCCGAGCGCCGTCCGCAGCGCGTCCGGGTCCAGGTCGCCGGTCAGGCGCCAGGCCAGCGGGATGTGGTACATCGCGCCGGCCCCCTCCAGCTGGTCGACGAACCACAGCCGCCGCTGGGCGTACGACAACGGGATGCGCCCGGGTCGCTCCGAGCGGCCCAGCGCGAGCCGTGCCCGGTCGGCGCCGCCCAGGCCGGCGGCCAGCCCGGCCACCGTCGGGGTCTCGAACAGGCTGCGCAGCTCCAGTTCCACGCCGAGGGTCGCGCGCACGCGGGCGACCAGCCGGGTGGCGAGCAGGGAGTGTCCGCCGAGCTCGAAGAAGTCGTCGCCGGCCCCGACCCCGGTCACGCCCAGCACCTCGCCGAACAGCCCGGCGAGGACCTGTTCCTGCGGGGTCCGCGCCTCCCGGCCGGCCCGGGCCCCGGCGAACTCCGGCTCGGGGAGGGCGCGTCGGTCGAGCTTGCCGTTGACGGTCAGCGGCAGCGTCTCCAGGGCGACGAAGGCGGCCGGCACCATGTAGTCCGGCAGCCGCTCCCGCAGCCGGGCGCGGAGTTCCTCCGGCTCGGCCGCGGCGCCGGCCTCCGGCACCAGGTAGGCGACCAGCCGGGTGTCGTCGGCCCGGTCCCGCCGGGCGAGCACGGCGACCTCGCGGACCTGCGGGTGCTCCGCCAAGGCCGCCTCGATCTCGCCGAGTTCGATCCGGAAGCCGCGCACCTTCACCTGGTCGTCGGCCCGGCCCGCGTACTCCAGCGATCCGTCCGTCCGCCGCCGCACCAGGTCGCCGGTGCGGTACATGCGCGTACCGGCGGGCCCGTACGGGTCGGCGACGAACCGCCCGGCGGTCAGGCCGGGCCGGTTCAGGTAGCCGCGGGCCGGGCCGGCGCCCGCGACGTACAGCTCGCCCACCACGCCGGGCGGCACCGGTTGCAGGTAGCGGTCCAGCACGTGGCCGCGCAGGTCCGGGAGCTCGGTGCCGATGACGCCGGCGGTGTCGGCGGCGCGTTCCGCGTCCAGTGCCGCGTAGGTGACGTGCACCGTGGTCTCGGTGATGCCGTACATGTTGACCAGGCGCGGCGCGTCCTCCGGGTGCCGCTCGTACCAGCTCGCCAGCCGGGCGTGCTCCAGGGCCTCGCCGCCGAAGACCACGGTGCGCAGCGCGAGCCGCCGTCCGGTCTCCGGCTCGTCGCGGTCGGCCCGCATCAGCTGGTAGAAGGCGGAGGGCGTCTGGTTGAGCACCGTCACCCGCTCGTCGGCCAGCAGCCGCAGGAAGCGCTCGGGCGAGCGGCTGTCCTCGAACCGCACCACCACCAGCCGGCCGCCGTGCAGCAGCGGGCCCCACAGCTCCCAGACGGAGAAGTCGAAGGCGTAGGAGTGGAAGAGCGTCCAGACGTCCTCGGCGGAGAAGCCGAACCAGTGCCGGGTGGCGACGAACAGCCGCACCACGTTGGCGTGCGGCACCACCACGCCCTTGGGCCTGCCGGTGGAGCCGGAGGTGTAGATGACGTACGCCGCGTTCCGGGGGTCGACGGCCACGCCCGGGTCGTGCTCCGGCAGCCCGGCCGGTTCCCCGGCGTCGAGCAGCAGCCGGTCGGGGCCGTCGGTGTCGGGCAGGTCGACCTCGCCGGTGGTGAGCAGCAGCGCGGGCCGGGCGTCGGTGAGCAGGTACGCGATCCGGGCGGCGGGGTAGTCCGGGTCGATCGGCAGGTAGGCGGCGCCGGACTTGAGGACGGCCAGGACGGCGACCACCAGCTCGGCGGAGCGCGGTAGCGCCAGGGCGACCAGGTCCTCCGGCCCGATGCCCCGGGCGATCAGTGCGTGGGCCAGCCGGTTGGCGCGGGCGTCGAGTTCGCCGTAGGTGAGCGTGGTCGGGCCGTCGACGACGGCGACCGCGTCGGGCTGTGCCGCCGCCCGGGCCCGGAAGAGTTCCGGGAGCGTGCCGGTCGGGGCGCAAGTGGCATCGACGGGCGGCAGGGCCGCCCGGCGCTCCTCGGCGGAGCGCAGGTCGATCCGGCTGAGCCGTCGTCCGGGGTCGGCGACGGCGGCGGTGAGCAGCCGCACCCACCGCTCGATCATCGTCTCGACGGTGGCCCGGTCGTACAGGTCGCAGGCGTACTCGACGAACCCGTCGATCCCCTCCGGGGCGCCGTCCTCGGAGTGCCGCTCGGACATCGAGAGGATCAGGTCGAGCTTGGAGGTGGTGGTGGTCAGTTTGACCTCGCCGGTCTCCAGCCCGGGCGGGGTGAAGTCGGCCCGCGGGGCGTTCTGGAGCACCAGCATGACCTGGAACAGCGGGTGGTGGGAGAGCGAGCGGGCCGGGTTGAGGGCCTCGACCAGGTACTCGAAGGGCAGTTCCTGGTGGGCGTAGCCGGCCAGCGCGGTGTCCCGGACCCGGCCGAGCAGCTCGGTGAAGGTCGGGTCGCCGCCGGTGTCGGTGCGCAGCACCAGGGTGTTGACGAAGAACCCGACCAGGTCGTCCAGCGCCTGGTCGGTGCGGCCGGCGATCAGGCTGCCGACGGGGACGTCCTCGCCCGCGCCCAGCTTGGTGAGCAGCGCGGAGAGGCCGGCCTGGAGCACCATGAACAGGCTGGTGCCGTGGGTGCGGGCGAGTTCGCGCAGGCCGCGGTGCAGCTCGGCGTCCAGCCCGGTGCGGACGAAGGCGCCCCGGTGCGAGGCGACGGCCGGTCGGGGCCGGTCGGTGGGCAGCTGGATCTGCTCCGGCAGGCCGGCCAGCTGCCGGGTCCAGTAGTCCGCCTGCCGGGCGAACAGGCTGTCCCGGTCGGCGGCGTCGCCGAGCAGCTCGTGCTGCCAGAGCGTGTAGTCCGCGTACTGGACGGCCAGTGGCTCCCAGGCGGGCTCCTCGCCTCGGCGGCGGGCCGCGTAGGCGGCGGTCAGGTTCCGCGCGAGCGGGCCGAGCGACCAGCCGTCGCCCGCGATGTGGTGCACCACCAGCAGCAGGACGTGCTCGTCCGGCGCCAGTTCGAACAGCTCGGTGTGCAGCGGCAGGTCCGTCTCCAGGTCGAACCGGCAGGCCAGCGCCGCGGCCAGGACGCCGTCCAGCTCCGCCTCGGTGGTCCGGCTCAGGTGCAGCCGGGGGCGGGCCGCCACCGCGTCCAGCACCCGCTGGTGCGGCACGCCGTCCACTGCCGGGAAGAGCGTGCGCAGGCCCTCGTGCCGGGCCACCACGTCCGCCAGCGCCGCCGCCAGCGCCTCGCGGTCGAGCGGTCCGGACAGCCGCCAGGCCAGCGGGATGTTGTAGTTGGCGCTGGCGCCCTCCAGCTGGTGCAGGAACCAGAGCCGGCGCTGGGCGAAGGAGAGCGGGGTCCGTGCCGGCCGCTGGTACGGCGCCAGGGCCAGCTGGGCCCGGCGGGCGCCCGCGAGGGCGGCGGCCAGCGTGGCCGGGGTCGGGGCCTCGAACAGGGTGCGCAGCTCCAGTTCGACCCCGAGGGTCGCACGGACCCGGGCGGCCAGCCGGGTGGCCAGCAGCGAGTGCCCGCCGAGGTCGAAGAAGCCGTCCTCCACACCGGCCTCGGCCACCCCGAGGACCTCGGCGAACAGTTCGCAGAGGATCTGCTCCTGCGGGGTGCGCGGGGCGCGGCCGGCGCCCGCCGTGGCGAACTCCGGCGCGGGCAGCGCCCGGCGGTCCAGCTTGCCGTTGGTGGTCAGCGGCAGCGCGTCCAGGACGACGAAGGCCGAGGGCACCATGTGCTCCGGCAGCCGCTCGCCCAGGTACGCGCGCAGCTCGGCCGAGCGCGGGGCCGTCTCGGCGGCCGGCACCAGGTAGGCGACCAGCCGGGTGTCGTCGGCGCGGTCCTGCCGGGCGAGGACGGCGACCTGGCCGACGCCGGGGTGCGCGGCCAGCGCCGCCTCGATCTCGCCGAGTTCGATCCGGAAGCCCCGGACCTTGACCTGGTCGTCCGCCCGGCCGACGAAGCTCAGGCTGCCGTCGGCGGCCCGGCGCACCACGTCGCCGCTGCGGTACATCCGGCTGCCCGACGGCCCGTACGGGTCGGCGACGAACCGCCCGGCGGTCAGCCCCGGCCGGTTCAGGTAGCCGCGGGCCAGCCCGGCTCCCGCCACGTACAGCTCGCCGGCCACGCCCGGGGGCACCGGGCGCAGGTGGGCGTCCAGGACGTACGCGCGCAGGTCCGGGATGGCCGTGCCGACCACGCTGGCCGCTCCCGCGGTCGCGAGCGACCGGTCGAGCGCGGCGTGGGTGACGTGCACGGTGGTCTCGGTGATGCCGTACATGTTGACCAGCCGCGGCGCGTCGTCCTGGTGCCGTTCGTACCAGGCCGCCAGCCGGGCGGGCTCCAGCGCCTCGCCGCCGAACACCACGGTCCGCAGGGCGAGTTCACGCGGCTGCTCGGCGTCCGCCTGCATCAGCTGGTAGAAGGCGGACGGCGTCTGGTTGAGCACCGTCACCCGCTCGCGGGCGAGGAGCTCCAGGAAGCGGCCGGGCGAGCGGCTGGTCGCGTAGTCCACGACCACCAGGCGGCCGCCGTGCAGCAGCGGGCCCCACAGCTCCCAGACGGAGAAGTCGAAGGCGTAGGAGTGGAAGAGCGTCCAGACGTCCTCGGCGGAGAAGCCGAACAGCTCGCGGGTGGTGCCGAACAGCCGGACCACGTTGGCGTGCGGCACCACGACGCCCTTGGGGTTGCCGGTGGAGCCGGAGGTGTAGATGACGTACGCCGGGTGGCCGGGGTCGACGGCGACGGCGGGGTCCGTGTCCGGCAGCCCGTCGAGGTCCGCGGTGTCCAGCAGGAACCGGTCCACGGACTCCGCGCCGGGCAGCTCGCCGATCCCGCCGGTCGTCACCAGCACGGCCGGGGCGGCGTCCTGGAGCAGGTAAGAGATCCGGGCCGCCGGGTACTCCGGGTCCACCGGCAGGTACGCGGCGCCGGACTTGAGGACGGCGAGGACGGCGACCACCAGCTCGGCCGAGCGCGGCAGGGCCAGCGCGACGAGCTGCTCCGGGCCCACGCCCCGGTCGATCAGCGCGTGGGCGAGCCGGTTGGCCCGGGCGTTGAGCTCGCCGTACGTCAGCGCGGCCTCACCGCACACCACGGCGACCGCGTCCGGGTTCGCCCGCACCCGCTCCTCGACGAGCGCGGTGACGGTGCGCTCCGGGGCGCGCTCGGGTTCACCGGCCGGCAGCAGCTCGCGAAGCTCCTGCTCCGACAGCACGTCGATCCGGCCGATCCGGCGCCCCGGGTCGGCGGTCACCGCCCGGAGCAGTCGCAGCCAGCGCCGGACCAGGTCCGCCGCGGTGGCCTCGTCGAACAGGTCGGTGCTGTACTCCAGCACGCCCGACAGGCCGTCCTCGCCGGGCCGTTCGGTCAGGATGAAGGTCAGGTCGCACTTGGCCGTGCCGGTGCCGACCAGGTCGGTGGTCACGCGCAGTTCGGGCAGCTCGAAGGCGCCGGTGGGCGCGTTCTGCAGCGCGAGCATGGTCTGGAACAGCGGGTGGTGGGCCAGCGACCGGGTCGGGTTGACCGCCTCCACCAGGTGCTCGAACGGCAGGTCCTGGTGGGCGTACGCGGCGAGCGCGCCGGCCCGGACCCGGCCCAGCAGCTCGGTGAAGGACGGGTCGCCGGAGAGGTCGGTGCGCAGCACCAGGGTGTTGACGAAGAAGCCGACCAGGTCGTCCACGGCCTCGTCGGTGCGGCCGGCGATCGGGGTGCCGATCGGCAGGTCGGTGCCGGCGCCGAGCTTGCCGAGCAGGGCGGCCAGCCCGGCCTGGAGCACCATGAACAGGCTGGCGCCGCCGTCCCGGGCGAGCGCGCGCAGGCCCTGGTGCAGTTCGGCGTCGATCCGGAGCGGCAGGTGCGCTCCCCGGAAGGACATCGCGGCCGGCCTGGGCCGGTCGAAGGGCAGCTCGATCTGCTCGGGGAGTCCCGCGAGCCGGTCCGACCAGTAGGCGAGCTGCCGGTGCTGGAGGCTGTCCGGATCGCTCTCCTCGCCGAGCAGCTCCCGCTGCCAGAGGGTGTAGTCGGCGTACTGGACGGGCAGCCGCGCCCAGTCCGGCTCCCGGCCCGCCGACCGGGCCGCGTACGCGGTGGTCAGGTCCCGGGCCAGCGGGCCCATCGACCAGCCGTCCCCGGCGATGTGGTGCACCACCAGCAGGAGGGCGTGCTCGTCCGCGCCCTGCTCGAACAGCTCGGCCCGCAGCGGGGGTTCGGCCGCCAGGTCGAAGCCGTGCCGGGCCGCCTCGGCCAGCCGCTCCGGCAGTCCGTCCGGGCCGACCGCGGTGACGCGCAGCCGGGGCCGGGCCGCGTCGGCGTCCAGCACCCGCTGGCAGGGCTCGCCGTCGACGACGGGGAAGACGGTCCGCAGGCTCTCGTGCCGCTCGACCAGGTCGGCGAGGGCGGCTTCCAGGGCCCGCCGGTCCAGGCCGCCCGACAGCCGCAGCGCGAGCGGCACGTTGTAGGTGGCGCCGGGGCCCTCCATGCCGTGCAGGAACCAGAGTCGGCGCTGCGCGAAGGAGAGCGGCACCGTGTCGGGCCGCTCGCGCCGCGCCAGTGCGGGCCGGGCCCGGCCGGCCCGTTCCACGGCGGCGGCCAGGCCCGCGACGGTCGGCGTGTCGAACAGGTCGGCCAGGACCAGCTCGACCCCGAGCACCGAGCGGGCCCTGGCGATCAGCCGGGTGGCCAGCAGCGAGTGCCCGCCGAGGTCGAAGAAGCTGTCGTCCGCGCCGACCCCGGGCACGCCGAGGACGGCGGCGAAGAGGCCGGCGAGCACCTGCTCGGCCGCGGTGCGCGGGGCCCGGCCGGGGCCGGCCGGGTTCCGGTCGGGGGCCGGGAGCGCCTGGCGGTCGAGCTTGCCGGTGGGGGTCAGCGGCAGGGCGTCCAGGCATACGAAGGCGGCCGGCACCAGGTGCTCGGGCAGCCGTTCGCGCAGGTGGGCGCGGAGTTCCTCCGGCCCGACCGACGCCCCGGCGGCCGGTACCAGGTAGGCGACCAACCGGGCGTCCCCGTCGGTGTGCGGCACGACGGCCGCCCGCTCGATCCCGGGGTGGGCGGTGAGCGCGGCCTCGATCTCGCCGGGCTCGACCCGGAAGCCCCGGATCTTGACCTGGTCGTCGGCCCGGCCGAGGAACTCCAGCTGCCCGGCGGCGTCCCACCGCACCAGGTCGCCGGTGCGGTACATGCGCGTTCCGGCGGGCCCGTACGGATCGGCGACGAACCGCCCGGCGGTCAGGGCCGGTCGGCCCAGGTAGCCGCGGGCGACGCCGGTACCGGCGACGTACAGCTCACCGGTCGTGCCGGGCGGCACCGGCCGCAGCGCGGCGTCCAGGACGTGCAGCCGGGCTCCGGCGACCGGCCGGCCGATCACCGGGCGCGGGCTCGACGCCAGCGGCGCGAAGGCCGAGTCGACGGTGCACTCGGTGGGCCCGTAGTAGTTGACGCAGGTCACCCCGTCGGTGTCGCGCAGCTCCCGCCACAGCGGCGCCGGGACGGCCTCGCCGCCCGCCACGACCACCGCCGGGCGGTGCCGCTGGTCGCTCAACAGGCCGTGGTCGAGGAGGACTTGCAGGTAGGACGGGGTGGCGTTGACGAGGTCGACGCGGTGCCGCACGGCGTACTCGACGAAGGCGTCCGGGTCGGTCCAGGTCTCCCGGTCGAGGACGTGCAGCTCGTGTCCGGCGAAGAGGCAGAACAGCTGGTCCCAGGCGGCGTCGAAGGAGACCGAGGTGGTCAGCGCGACCCTCGCCCGCTCCCCGAGCAGCGGTGCGAAGAGCGTCCGCCACTGGCCGGCGAAGAGGTCCGCCAGGCCTCCGTACGTCGCCACCACGCCCTTGGGGCGGCCGGTGGAGCCGGAGGTGTGGACGACGTGCACGGGGTGGCGCGGGTCGACAGGTGCGGCCGGGTCGGCCGTCGGTCCGTCGCTCGTCTGTCCGTCGGCCGGCCCGAGCTCGTCCAGCAGCAGCGGCCGGACCGGGAGGTCCGGGCCCAGCCGGTCCCGGGTACGGGCATCGGTGACCAGCAGCACCGGCCGGGCGTCGTCGAGCACGTACGCGATCCGGGCGGCCGGGTGGTCCGGGTCGACCGGGAGGTGGGCGGCCCCGGTCTTCAGGACGGCCAGGACCGCGACCACCAGCTCCGCCGAGCGCGGCAGCGCCAGCGCCACCAGCCGCTCGGGCCCGGCTCCCCGGGCGATCAGGGCGTGCGCCAACCGGTCGGCCCGGGCGTCGAGTTCGGCGTAGGTCAGCGATTCGGCGCCGCACACCACCGCGACCGCGTCCGGGGTCGCGCGCACCTGGGCCCGGAACAGCTCGGGCAGGGCGGTGGCCGGGGCGTCCGCCGCCGGTCCGGTGCCGAGGGCCGCCAGTTCCTCGCGCTCCCCGGCCGCGAGCAGGTCGATCCGGCCGACCGGCTCCTGCGGGTCGCAGTCCGCGAGGGTGTCCAGCAGGGCGAGCAGCCGCTGCTGGTGGGCGAGCAGTTCGTCCGCCGGGTACACCTCCGCGTAGGCCCCGAGCTCGATGCGCGGACCGGACTCGTCGCGCCCGCCCACGGCCCAGATCGCCAGGTCGTTGGCGGAGGTGCCCAGGGGGGCGTACACCGTGGCGGGACGCCCGGCGAAGCTCGGCTCGGAGCCGAAGGACATGATGTTGACGATCAGCGGGAACGCCGTCTCGATGGTGCCGGGCTGCCCGAGTTCCCGGAGCAGGTCCTCGCTGCGGTACCGCTGGTGCGCCAGCGCGGCGGCGACCTCCCGGTCCACCTGCTCGACCAGCTCCAACCACGGGAGGTCGGGTCGCACCGACAGTCGCAGCGGCACCAGGTTCGACACCGCACCGGGCGTCGCCGCCAGCGCCGTGTCGCCCGCCCGGCCGGTGACCGGCAGGCCGAGCACGAGGTCCCGGGCCCCGGTCAGCCGGTGCGCGTACAGTGCGGTCGCCGCGATCACGACGCGGGACCAACGGGCACCCGTCCGCTCGACCGCGGCGCGAAGCGCCTCGGGCCGCAGCGGTCCGGTCGGCGGCGTGCGCCGGAACCGGGCGGACGGGCCGCCCGGCAGGCGGTCCGACAGCCGGGTCGGCGCAGGCCGGTCGGCGAACCGCCCGGTCCAGTAGGCACGGTCGGCGGTGTACTGCTCCGATTCGCGGTACGCCCCGTCGCTGGCGACCAGCTCCTCCAGCGAGCCGAACGGGGACGGCGGCACCTGCTTCCCCTCGACCAACGCCGTGTACACCTGCGCCACCCGGCGTCCGACGAGGGCGTACCCGAACCCGTCCATCACCAGGTGGTGGTAGCTCTGGTAGAAGGCGAATCGGTCCGGCGCCAGCGTGATCAGCGCGAAGCTGAAAAGCGGGTCACGGGCGAGGTCCAGCGGCCGGAGCCGGTCCCGGTCCATCCACTCCCGCGCCGCCGTCAGCGGCGAGGCCTCCGCGCTGAGGTCGACCCGCGCGGGCTTCCACCGCGTGTGCTCCCGGACGACCTGCCGCGGGCCGTCCCCGTCCTCGACGAAGCCCACGTGCAGGGCGTCGACCTCGTCGACCACCCGGCGCAGCGCGGTCTCCACCAGGTCCGGGTCGACCGGCCCGTGGACCTCCAGGTACTCGCCGATCCGGTAGGCCGGGATCGCGGTGCGAGCCCGTTGCTCGGCGAGCCAGATCTCGCGCTGGGCCGCGGTCAGCGGAAGGGAGTCGCCGTCGCGACGGGACATGGGAGGTACCTCCAGGAAGGTGGGCAGGCGTGAGGGCTCGCCGGGGCGTGCCGACCGCAGCGGTGTCACACGGTCGGCGGACGGCTGTCGGCTGCCGCGGTCAGGCGGCGAGTTCGCCGGCTTGCAGGTGCCAGAGGGAGGCGTAGAGCCCGCGCTGGGCGAGCAGTTCTTCGTGGGTGCCCTGTTCGGCCACGATGCCGCCCTTGTCCATGACGTAGATCCGGTCCGCGTGGCGGATGGTGGAGAGCCGGTGGGCGATGACGACCATCGTCCGGTCGGCCGCGAAGCCGCGGAGCGCGCGCTGGATGGCGGCCTCGGTCTCGTTGTCGACGGCCGAGGTGGCCTCGTCCAGGATGACGACCGGCGCGTCCTTGAGGATCGCCCGGGCCAGGGCGATCCGCTGCCGCTGGCCGCCGGACAGCGCGGAGCCGCGCTCGCCGATCACCGTGTCGTAGCCGTCCGGCAGCCCGGTGACGAAGGCGTGCGCCTCGGCCGTCCTGGCCGCGCCGACCACCGCCTCGTCGGAGGCCTCGAAGGTGCCGTACCGGATGTTCTCGGCGATGGTGCCGTCGAAGAGGAACGGCTCCTGGGAGACGAAGCCGACCGCCTGCCGGAGGTCCCGCCGGGGCAGGTCGCGCAGGTCCCGTCCGTCGAGCCGGACGCTTCCGGAGCCGGCGTCCTGGAAGCGCATCAGCAGCTTCGCGACGGTGGTCTTGCCCGAGCCGGTCGCTCCGACGATCCCGGTGGTGCGGCCGGCCTCGATGGTCAGCGAGAGCTTCTCCAGGACCGGCGGCCGACCGGGGTAGGCGAACGTCACCTGGTCGAGGACCAGTTCGCCCCGGACCGGCTCCGGGCCGAGCGGGCCGCCCGTGCCCTCGGTCTCGACCGGCAGCGCCCGCAGCCGCTCCACCCGGTCGTAGGCCGCCAGCGTCCGCTGGTACTGGTCGACGATGCCGCCGAGCCGGTTCATCCGCAGCAGCACCATCTGCGGCAGGCCGATCAGCGGGCTGAACACCTCGAACGGCAGCGTCCCGTCGAGGACGGAGCGCCCGCCGAGCAGCAGGGTGCCCGCCATCGAGGTGGTGGTGGTGACCCGGACGACCTCCGAGTGCCGGATGGTGCTGCGGTCGGTCTGCTCGCTGCTCTCCCGGGCGGTCTCGCCGAGGTGGTCGATCCGCCGTGCCTCGTAGTCCTCGGTGCAGAAGCTCTTGACCGTGGCGCTCGCCTCCAGGTTGTTGGCCAGCCGGCTGGCGAGCCTGGCCCGGTTCTCGCTGGACACGGCGTAGTCGGCGGCGACCTTGTCGTGGTAGTGGAAGGACAGCCAGGCGACGATCGGGATCGGCAGGAACGCGATCCAGGCGATCTCCGGCGCCAGCAGCAGGAAGAGCGGCACCAGGACGGCCAGGCTCGTCGCCAGCTGGAGGACGTCGTTGGCCGAGGTGGCGAAGAAGCTGCCCAACTGGCCGACGTCGTCGGTCAGGACGCCGGCGACCCTGGTGGTCCGCTGCCCCTCCAGCTGCCCCAGCTCCAGGTGCTGCACGTGGGCGTACGTCTCGTTGCGCCAGGTGTGCTGGATGTCCTGGCCGAGCTTGCGCCATTGGACGCCCGAGGCGTAGGCGAGGCCGGCCACGGCGGTGCAGGTCACGGCCACCGCCCCGGCCAGGGTCCAGAGTTGGGCGGAGGCCGTGGTCACGCCGAGCCGTACGAGCGGCGCGGCCTCGCCCTTGATGAGGATCAGCGCGGTCCAGCCGAGGAAGACCCCGAGCGTCAACTCCGCCGTCTGGCAGGCGACCGAGAGCGCGGAGGCCCGGTAGAGCCGCCGCCGGTGCGGGCCGACGATCTCCAGCAGAGGGTGCCGCTTCCCCTCCGGCGCGTCGTGGGCCGGGGCCTCGGCGGCGGCCGTTCGCCACGCCTTCCGGACCACGTGGGTGGTCGCCGCCGTCACCGCGCCGAGCGCGACCAGGTGCTTGACCCCCACCGAGCGGCGGACGAGCGCGACGGCTGCCGCCACGCCGCCCGCGACCGCCACGGCGGGCCCGAGGTGCTTGCGGCCCCCGGTCGGCACCGTCGGCCCGGGTGCCGGGGCGGACCGCGCGGGTACCGGCCCGGGCCGGGCGGCGCTGTCCGCGACCTGGGCGACGGCCTGCCAGACGGCGCGGCCGACGTCGGCGGCCGTGAGGCCGGGGTCGTGGCGCACCAGGACCCCGCCGGTGATCGGACTGGCCTGTGCCTGGGTGATCCCCGGGATCCTCCGGAGGGCCGCGGCGAGGGTCTCCGCGGCTCTCGGCCGGCCGAGCACCAGCGTGACGTCCCAGCGCTGTCGGCCCGGGATGACCGAGCGCGGACGGACGTCCGGGGCCGAGGGAGCGTGCCCGGCAGCGGCACCCACCAGAGATGACATCTGTACGATCACCTGTTTGCGGAGGTCGCAGAGACCGTCAGGAACCGGACGGGCTGCGACGGATCGGAAGTTCTGAGAAGGGGAACGGCACGGCTGCCGGGCCAGGACGCGGCCGCACGGGCTCCCCGGCCGTCAGCGCGACCTGGCGAAACCGCCGGTCGTACGGATCCTGGGGGTCCTGGCCTCGCCCTCGGCCCGGTCCGCTCCGGCCTCGCTCTCCTCCCCCGGCGGGGCACCGGCGCCGACGGCGCTGCGCTCCTCCTGCTCGTGGGCCGAACCGCCCTCCGCCACCGTTTCGGCGGCCACCTCCGCCGCGAGGTCGTGGACGTTCTCCCCGGCCTCCTGGGCGGCCTTCCGTACTTCCAGCACCACCCCGACGGACGTCTTGACGACGCCCCGCAGCAGCGGCTTGAGCAGGCGCTTGGCCAGCGGTGCGACCAGGAGGCCGATCAGGAAGGGCGGCACTACGGGGGGCATGATGCTCCAACCTCTTCATACATACGGATGACCGGCACCGGCGGGCCGTGCGGGCACCGGAGGATCTCCGCGGGAATTCCCGCACCGGAACAACACCGCCGATCCCCGGGAACCGCCTTCGGACCCATGGGGCGAAGGGCCGCGTCCGGTGCCGATACCTTTTCCGGACACCCCTTCCCGCGCCTTTCGACACGGTAGTCGACCATGGACCATTACAGCCAAGTGGCCTGTTCTTGTTCACTCTTGCGAGTGCTATTCGAGCCCCCGGCAGTAACTTTCCATTTCGTCGGCGAAGCGCTCGCAATGGAAAGGCCGTCGAGCGGGATTCCTCCCGCCCGACGGCCTCCGGCCGGGCCCGGCTGCCCCTACAGCAGCAGCCGGACCGTCAGCGCGACTTGTCGTGACCGGCGGCCGCGCGGGGCTTGACGGCCTTCGCGTCACCGGACTCGTCCTCGACCTCGATCCGCTCGGAGGTCGGCTCGGACTTTCCACCGTTCGACGCCCCCGAGTCCGCGGAGCCGTGGCCGCCGGCCGCCGCGGACTGGTCGGACCCGATCTCGGCGGCCACCTCCGCGGCCAGGTCGTGGAGGTTCTCCCCGGCCTCGTGGGCCGCCTTCCTCACTTCCAGGACCAGACCGACGGATGTCCGGACGACACCCCGCACCACCGGCTTGAGGAGACGCTTGGCCAGTGGCGCGACGACGAGGCCGGCTACGAAGGGCGGCACTACGGGCGGCAGCATGGTTCTCCATCCTGAGCTGTGCAGAATCCCGAGCTGTGCGGACGCACGACGGCCGTGCGGTCACCGGAATTCCCGGGAAACGCTAGTCGAGCCGCATAGGTCGAGACCAAACTTTCCCGACTGGTTCACTCGTGTGAGTGTTTTTCGATCTCCACCGGAGCTCCGCGTGTTCCATTCTTGTTTCACCCAGAGAAACGATTCGGCCAGCCGCACTCGGAAGGATGAATGCGGTCGGAAAATTGACGGCGCGCCAGCCGGCGCCGCTGACACCATGGCCGCCATGCTCCGTCGTGTCCTTCCGGTCCCCCTGGCCGCCGTCACGGCCGCGGCCCTCGCGCTGACCGGCTGCGGCACCACGGCACGCTCCGACACCGGCACCCCGTTGGTGGAGCACGGGACGCTCCGGATCGCGGCGGCCGCCGAGACCCCGAGCTTCGACCCGTACTCGGCCTTCGGCGCCGGGCCCGCCCGCTACGCCTACGACTCGCTGGTGAACGTCGACCCCGACGGCGCGGTGGTCTCCGGTCTGGCCGCGTCCTGGCGGGCGACCACCACCACGGCCGAGTTCACGCTCCGCCCGGGCATCACCTGCTCCGACGGCACGCCCCTCACCGCCTCCGCCGTGGCCCGGGCGCTCACCTACGCGGGCGACCCGGCCAACCAGCTCGCCGGCGCCCAGACCGTCCTGCCGAACGTCCCGTTCACCGCCACCGCCGACGACGCGACCGGCACGGTGTCCGCGACGACCACCACCCCCTACCCCTTCCTCACCCGCACCCTCGGCCTGCTGCCCGTCGTCTGCCCCGCCGGCCTCGACCACCCCGAGAAGCTCGACCGGGCGACCGAGGGCACCGGCCCCTACGTGCTCACCCGCTACACCCCCGGCGGCCCGTACGAGTTCACCGTCCGCGAGGGCTACACCTGGGGGCCCGCCGGGGCGACGACCGCCGCTCCGGGCCAGCCCGCACGGATCGTCATCCCGGTGGTGCCCCAGGCCTCCACGGCCGCGAACCTGCTGCTCACCGGCGGCGTGCACATCGCGATGGTCGGCGGGCCGGACCGCGCCCGGCTCTCCGGCCGGGGCCTGGCCACCGTCGACGTCCCCATGGTGGTCGGGCTGACCTTCTTCAACCACCGGCCGGGCCGCCCGCTCGGCGATCCCGCCCTGCGCCGGGCGCTGGTGGGCGCGCTGGACCGCCAGGGGCTCGCCAATGTCGCGGTCGGCGGCACCGGCCGCCCGGCCTCCGACCTCAGGCCCGCGGGCGGTGTCTGCCACGCGGAGCACGCCACGGCCGACCTGCCCGGGCCGGACGCCGTCAGAGCCCTGGGCGCCGCCGGATGGACCCGCGACGGCGACGGACGGCTGGTCAAGGACGGCCGGCGGCTGCGGCTGCGGGTGCTCGCCGGCGCGGAGCTCGGGCCCGCCCTCTCCTCCGCCGCCGAGCTGATGGCCCGGCAGTGGACGGCGCTGGGCGCGGACGTCCGGCTCGTCACCGAGAACCTGCCCGCGCTCGTCAGCGCCATGTACCAGACCGGCGACTTCGACGTCTCCATGGGCAGCACACCGGGGTTCCCCCTGCCGGCCCAGTTCGCCCCGTTCTTCTCCGGCCCGCCCCCCGCCCAGGGCCTGAACTTCTCCGGCGTCGCCAACCCCGAGTACGAGGCACTGGTCGCCCGGGCCCTCCGGGAGCCCGACACCGCGGGCTGCGACACCTGGAACCGGGCCGCGGCGGCGCTGTTCCACGCGGCGGACGTCCTGCCGATCGCGGACGGCTCGAGCACCCTCTACGGGTACCGCACCACCTTCGCCACCGCCAACGGCGGCCAGATCGTCCCGACCAGCATCCGCCTGCACCGCTGACCGGAGGGGCCGGCGTGCCTCCGGCCCGGTCCCTTCGCCACTCGGGTCACCCCTCCTCGGCCTCCCCGAGGGGGCGCAGCAGCTGGTCGAGGCCGAACTCGAAGCGCTCGTCGAACGCGGTGTCCTCCATGTGCCGGGACACCCGGTCGAGCGCGGGGTAGCCTCCGTCGGCGAGTGCGGGGCCGAGGCTGTGCTCCTCGTCGGAGGCGCGGAGTGCCTGTTCCTCCTGGGTCAGGCCGAGCGTCAGGTACTGGATGCTCCAGAACGTCCAGGCGGCCCGGCGTTCGTCGAGTCCGGTGCTGAGCAGGGCCGCCACGACGTGGTCGGCGAAGCCGAGGGTCGCGGGCTCGGCGGCGTAGGTGCCCGCGACGACGGCCGCGCCGTCGCGGTGGGCGAGCAGGCTGCGGCGGTAGCGGCGGGCCAGTTCGCGCACGCGCTCGGCCGGGGCCTCGGGCAGGTCGGAGAACCGGACCTCGGCGACGATCGCCTCGGCCATCAGCTCCAGCAGCCGGGCCTTGGTCTTGGCGTGCCAGAGCACGGTGTTCATCCGTACGCCGAGGCGTTCGGCCGTGCCGCGCAGGGACACGGCCTCGGCGCCCTTCTCGTCGAGCAGTTCGAGCGCGGCGTTCACCACGGCGGTCGGGTCGAGCCGGGGCCGCGCGGTGGCCCGGGGTTGATTCTTGGTCACCGACCAAGTGTACTGGAGGAGCCATCGTTGGTCATTGACCAAGAAAGGGGGCTTCGCCATGTCCGAAGCCACGCACACCAGCACGCACGCCCCCGCACCGGACGCCACGCACCAGGTCGTCATCGCCGGCGGCGGACCGGTCGGTCTCTGGCTCGCCTGCGAGCTGCGGCTCCACGGCGTCGACGTGACCGTGCTGGAGACCCGGGCCGAGCCCGACCCGCACTCCCGCGCCCTCACCGTCCACCCGCGCAGCCTCGAACTGTTCGCCGCCCGGGGGCTGGTGGCGCCGTTCCTCGCCGAAGGCCTGCGGGTGCCCAGCGGACACTTCGCCTCGCTCACCAGCCGGATGGACTTCTCCCGGCTGGACACGCCCTACCCGTTCACCCTCGCCCTGCCGCAGGCGCGCACCGAGGAACTCATCGCCGCCCACGCCGAGGCCGTCGGCGTCCGCCTGCTGCGCGAGCACCGGGTGACCGGGCTGACCCGGCACGAGGACGCGGTGACCGTCGACGTCGACACCCCGGCCGGGCCCCGGCGGCTGCGCGCGGCCTACCTGGTCGGCTGCGACGGCAGCCGCAGCACCGTGCGCACCGCCGCCGGAATCGGCTTTCCCGGCACCGCCGCCACCCGGTGGGCCTGGATGGCCGACGTCGTCCTCGACGCGCCGCCGGTCGCGCACTCCGTCTCCAACGAGCACGGCACCGTCATGGTCTTCCCGCTGCCCGACGGCCTCCACCGGGTGGTCGGCAACGACGCGCGGAGCGTCCGGGAACGGCCCGATACCCCCACCGTCGAGGAGCTCCGCACCCGGGTGCGCCGGATCACCGGCACCGACTACGGCATGCGCGACCCGCGCTGGATCTCGACCTTCGGCAACGCCACCCGCCAGGCCGAGCGGTACCGGCACGGCCGGGTCCTGCTCGCCGGCGACGCCGCCCACACCCACTTCCCCGCCGGCGGCCCCGGCCTCAACGTCGGCCTCCAGGACGCCGGCAACCTCGGCTGGAAGCTCGCCCAGACCCTCGCCGGCACCGCCCCCGACGGCCTGCTCGACAGCTACCACGCCGAACGCCACCCGGTCGGCGCCGACCTGCTGCGCAGCACCCGCGCGCAGACCGGCCTGATGACCACCTACACCCCGGAGAACCTCGCCATGCGCGACCTGCTGGGCGAACTCATCGCCGGCGTCCCGGAGTTCTCCGACACCCTGGCCCTGCGCTCCGCCGGGCTCGCCGTCACCTACCCGCCCGCCGACCCGTCCGGCGCCCACCCGCTCACCGGCACCCGCGCCCCCGACCTCGCCGTCCACGGCGGCGGCACGCTGCTGCCCCTGCTGCGCCGCGGCCGCTACGTCCTGCTCGACCTCGCCACCGCCCCCGACGCCCCGTCACCGCTCGCGCCGCTGGCCCACGACGTGACGCCCGGCCTCGACGTCCGCACCGCCCCGCCGGCCGACGACCGCCCAGCGGGCCACCGCCCGGCCTGGTCCGGCGTCACCGCCGCCCTCGTCCGCCCCGACGGCCACCTCGCCTGGCTCTCCACCGAGGCCGACGCCCGCGACGCCGCCCGCGACGCGGTCACGGCGACCCTCGCCCGCCGGTAGCCACCGACCGCGGCCGTACGGGCGCGAACGCGCGGGGCGGTGGTCTTCGCGGAGTTCCCCACCGCGAAGAC